>NZ_FSRA01000001.1:640943-1281887 GCF_900129465.1 Chitinophaga niabensis
GGATAAGGAAGGCAACATCTGGGGTAAAGCCGACAGCAACATCTATAAAATGAATGCAGACTGTTCTGAAATACTGTGGTCAAGGGAATTACATGATGTTGTGAAACAGCTTTATGCAGATAATGCAGGCCGTTTATGGATCGGCACACATCGGTCAGGGCTCTATTATCTTTCCACGAAAGATGAAAATCCTGTACCACTCTTATATAGTGCTGCTATAAAAGATGCATCTTATATGCAGCTGGAGAATGCTGATACTATGTGGGCAGGGACCGAGAAAGGACTGTTCCGTATACAGATCAGTAAAAACCGGATAGACACAATTGCCGGCCTGGAGGAAGCTTATGTAAGAAGCGTATATATCCCCCGCAAAGACGAAGTTTGGATCACTACATATGGGAATGGCTTTTACCTTCACCACCAAAAAAGGTTGACCCCACTGCCCCTGGATAAGCTTAAATACCTGGCTTTTGCGCATTGCATTATCGGCGATGCTTACGGCTACCTGTGGATCACTACCAATAAAGGATTGTTCAAAGCTTCCCGTAAGGACCTGCTGGCCTATGCGGACTGGAAACAAACCCTTGTCTATTATTTCTATTACGGAAAGAGCCAGGGTTTTTTTACGAATGAATTTAACGGCGGATGCCAGCCCTGTGCTTTAACACTCAGGAACGGGGACATCTCCCTGCCTTCACTGGACGGTATTGTACGATTCTCTCCCGGTACTTTAAACCATGAGCTGCCGGTAAGAAAGTTGTTCCTGGATGAAGTGGAGCTGGATGGCTATTCTTTACCGGCCGGTGATACTATCAGCCTGCCTAACAATTTCCTGCAGTTCAAGCTGCACATTAGTACCCCATTTTTTGGTGACAACTACAATACACAGATCTTTTATTCTTTGGATGGTGAAGGAAAGGATGTATGGCTACCGGTGGAGAGCAACCGGACGATTTCGTTCTCCTCCATGCCTTCCGGCACATATCGTCTGCGGATCCGCAAGATCAATGGTTTTGGCGCTAATAATTTCATAGAAAAAACGATTGTTTTTAAGGTAGCCCTGGCCTGGTTTGAAACAGCATGGTTCCGGATACTGGTGCTCGGTTTGCTGGCCTTATCAATTGTAGCCTATCTCCGCTGGCGCATCACAAGCATTCAGTACAAAACACATTTACTGGAAACCCGTGTGTCTGACAGAACCAGGGAACTCAAGCAGGCACTAGAATACCTGCAGGCCTCGGAGAATAAACTGCGTAAGCAAACGCTGATGCAGCAGCGGCTGATAGCAGCTATCACGCATGATATCAAAACGCCGATGAAGTTCCTCATGCTCTTATCCAATAACCGGAATACAGGAGATAAGAGTGCTAAAGCAGTATATGATGCGCTCTACAAAATGTACCACCTGGTAGAGAACCTTATTCAGTATATGAAAACGCATATTAAGGGCGAAAGGGTTGTACTGGAAGCGGTAGACCTGCACGACCTGCTGGAAGAGAAGGCCGGGATCTTCAGGCCCATTGCAGCCGCAAGGGAAGTGGAGATCTTCAACAATACGGAACCAGGCAGTAAAGTAATGGTGAATCGCCAGTTGCTGGCCGTGGTAATGCACAACCTGCTGGATAATGCCGTGAAGTATACCACGCAGGGTTCTATCCGTATGGAAGCTGTTCACCAGGGAAATGAAGTCTGTATCAAATTTATAGATACAGGCATCGGTATGCAGCCGGTGCTGGCAGACTGGGTGAATCAGTATAATGCTACGGACACACAGGTGCATAATGGCATCGGCCTCCTGATCGTGATAGAGTTGCTCCTGTTGATCAACGGAAGGTTGAACGTAACGGCCAATAAGGATACAGGAACAACGGTATCGGTGATCCTGGATATCAATAATAGTAATTAGCGGGAATGAACGGTATCTAAAGTGTGGTACTGTACATCTTTACTTTTTCCAGTAGTTCTACAATATTGGAAATGCCCAGTTTTTCAAACACCCTTGTTTTATAGGTGCTCACGGTTGTCACCTGTAAATGCAGCATCTCTGCTATTTTCGCAACAGGTATTCCTTTAGTGAGCAGGTTCATCACTTCTATCTCACGGCCTGATAATGTGGCCAGCGGGTTCTGTGCCGGTTCCTTTTGGGTGTTAAGCATGTTCAGCATCTGCTCCCGTGTAACAGCACTCATGTATTTCTGCTGGTTCAGTACAGTCTGTATAGCCGTTCTGATCTCATCTTCCGGCGAATATTTTACAAGATATCCATCAGCGCCGGCCTGCATATAATTAATCGCAAACAGTTGTTCATCATAACCGGAAAAGATAAGGATCTTGATCTTTGGCTGCCGGAGCTTTACGGCATCGATCATCTGAAGACTGTTGCCGCCGGGAATATTAATGTCGAGTATCAGAAGGTCAAAAGGCTGCTGGTCCAGCAAAGTGATGACCTGGTCGAAAGTCTCAGCTTCTTTGATGGAAACAGGAATGGAAAGAGTAGATACAATATGCGTAACACCCAACCTTACAATGGTATGGTCATCCGCAATCAGGATAGTTTTCATTTTTACATAGGTTATGTTAGCTGCCTCCGGCTATACGAAGGGTTGCCGGACAAAAGTAGAATATAATTCTTCTTTTTGTTCCTTTCTTTCAGGCAAGTAGAACTATTACTACAAGTAAAGAGTTGATCTCTCTATACGCAACCAGTTGACATACATATATTTTTGCGTTAATAAATCATGTGGACAGTTTAACCCTACATGAAACCCAGACAGACCATATTCCAATAACCATAGTTCAGCCTATGAAGAATTTTACATTGTTGGCGAAGCTGCGCTTTGTGCTGCAGTTCCGATGCCTATTGATGATTATTGTGTGTTTGCTCGTCATTCCCTATGCCAGGGCTTCCGTATTTCCTGTAACCAATACCAACGATGCGGGGCCAGGTTCATTAAGGCAGGCTATCCTGGATGCAAACACTGCAGGGGCAGGGCCACATGCTGTGGTATTCAATGTACACGGGCAGATCACCATCCTGACTTCATTGCCCACTATTACGGCAAAAAAACTGACCATCGACGGGCTGAACAGGATCACCATCAATTCTGCCGGTACAAATACCATCTGCAATCCTTTTGTTATTAATGCAGATAGTGTAACCATCCGCAATTTCACCCTAACCAATAACGGTGACATCGATTTTAACCTACTCGCTAACACAACGGGTGTTACAATAGAAAATATAGTTGCGTACAGTACTACGGGTAATTTTCTAAACAACTTTTTGCTTGTAACGGGAGCATCCACTAACCTGACCATCAGGAATATTACCACTTCTGATATAGAGCCCTGCGGAAGAACTGCTGACGGAAGGGCATTCAACTTTACCGGGGGAATACAAACAAACCTGGTAATGGATAATATAAACATCCGTTCATTAAACAACACAAGAGGTTGCGAAGGTATTGTTTTCCGCGATGCATCCATAAATGGATGGGCTTTAACCAACAGCAACATCAGCGGCGTGCTGAACAGTATTGTGCTGGATAATACCGGCGGGGCAGTAGAGTCTGCCAATAATATTTTGCTGAGGAAAGTAACGATAGATTCCACATACAGTGGTACGGGCCTCGGTTTTTATTCTGATTATGTAAATACCAATATCCAGATCAAAAGCACAGCAATTGATATGGATGTTGTAGGTACTGATGATGATGGAGATTATGCCATACGATTTGATAACACCACAGATAATATTACGCTGGATACTGTAAATATAAATGAGGATGATGCCTTTTTTATCTGGTTCAATGGTGCGGCTAGTAATATTACGATCAATCATACAACGCTGGAGAACAGGGTGCCCGGTATCTATGCGGGCTCAATGATCCGGTTCGAGGGTACTGTTAATACTGTTAATATCAGCAATACCGTGCTGAATGGCGATAAGCTGGGTACCACGGATGATTCCGACAATGGGATCATGTTTGCAGGGGCAGCCACAAATGTAGTACTGGACCATCTTACTTTTAACGAAATAGATGTGGATGCTGTTTATGTAAACGCGCCGGTCACCAACTTCCTCCTGCAAAATTCTACCTTTACGAATAACTACGACGGCATTGAGTTTTATGGCAACTTTGCGCGGAACAATGTAGATGTTGTTAATTCTTCTTTCCGGAACAGCACACGGAGCGCTATTATAGTGAATGCTGCCAATGCGGTATCTGATATAGACCTGACAGGGGATACCGTACTTACCTCCGGAAGCCACGGCATCTGGTATTACGGCGCTGTAACTACCAATTCCAATGCCACCGTGAGTGGCTGCGTGGTTTATAACAATACCGGGTCGGGAGTGTTTTCCGATGGGCCAGGTAACCTCATTATTTCACCCAATTCAATATATAATAACACCGCTGCCGGCATCAGTTTTACTGCCGGCAATTGTGGTTATACGGCAGCAGCAGGAAAAGTACCTGTGCTGGTATCGTCTACGAGCCTGGGAGCCGGGCAGTACCAGTTGCAGCTCACCATTCCCAATATAACGGCGGGCGCCACCTATTCGGTGGATATCTATGCGAATGATCCGGCTACTTCCAAAACAAGCGGCCAGTATTATGTTACTACCTTAACCGGCCTGTCTGCCGGTTCCTCTACGCAAACCATTACCTATAATGCAGGGCCGGGCCTTACCGGATTTGGTTCCTGGACGGCTACCCTGCGCATACCTGCAAATACCTGCGGTACATCTGAATTCAGTAACGCCATTCCTATGACCATGGTAGGCCCTGCCTGCGTGAATAATGGCGTAGTGGCATGGTATCGGGCGGATCAGGCTGTTAATGGCGTCAACTGGGGGGATATCAGTGGCAATGCCAATCATATGACGGTTATTGGTGACCCTGATAATACTACCGGGCTGGTGAACTTCAACCCGGCTATTTATTACGATGGCAACGATGCACACCGCGTACCTGCTACAGCAGGTGTTACCGGTGCTTATTCCCTTATGGGCATAGCGCAGCTGGAAGGCACGCTGACCGGTCGTGTGTTCACTTCTTCCACAGGTAATAAATTATTGGGCTGGCATAATTTCTTAGAGAACAACTTATTTGTGGAAGCCTGGCTGAATAACGGTAATGCCATCACTGCCAAAGCGAAACTGTATTCGTTTGAACGCGCTGCTACCGGATCTTATGAGTTTAATGGCAACGGCGTAATGCTGAAGTCGGGTGCAGCTTCTGATGCTACAGCCTGGACACTGGATGTAGGAGGCGCGTTCAACGGTGAATACTCTAAAGTATTTGTGCCGGAAACCTTTATCTATAACCGGGACCTTACGTCCCTTGAAATGCAGCGCATATCTTCTTACATGGCGCTGAAATATGGCATTACACTTAATAACGGCGCTACGAATTATGTAGCCAGCGATGGTACCACCATCATGTGGACAGCGGCGTCTAATACCGGTTATGGCAAACGCATTACAGGTATCGGGCGGGATGACTGCTCACAGGTGAACCAGAAACAATCACTGAGCCAGGATACCGGTATTGTGACGATAGCATTGGGAAATGCAGTAGCTGTTTCCAATGCGGCGAATGGTAACAATTTCACACAGGATAAAACCTTCCTGTTCTTCAGCGACAACAACGGCACGGTGAATTATTTCACACCGGTAACGGGTACGGATGTAACAAAACGCATGGGCCGCGTTTGGCGTGTGCAGAAAAGTGCAGGCTGGGATAATGCTCAGCAGGTAACACTGCAGCTGCAAGGCGGAACAGAGAATAACTACCTCCTGATCAGCACGGATGGTGCTTTTGGCACACTTACGCATGAACTGCGCTTAACAGGTGCAGGTACCGTAACACTTTCCGGCGCAGACCTGGCAGACGGTGTGTATTTCACTTTTGGCCAGGAGCAAAAAGCACCCGGTGGTGTGGCCGCTAATCTTTTGTCGTGGGTGAAGGCAGACGCAGGTGTAAATGTTGCCAGTGGTAATGCTACCAGATGGACGGACCAGGCAGCCCTGCAAAGAGAATGGCCTGTAGCCAATACCAGCGCACTCCCCTGGGAGAAGGCTGCCATTAACTTCAACCCTGGCATTAATTTCAATAACAATAACTACTTTACCGTACCCCTGTTTACGAACGGGATCACACAAGGGGAAGTGTTTTCTGTGCAATACTCCAACCTGCCGCCTACTTCAACAACGGCCAGTTATCCCTTTGAATTTGGCGGTGATCCTGCCACGCTTACGCCAACACCTTATCATTACAATAACGGACAGCACTATACGCACTTTGGAACGAACATACGGCGTAACTTTCCGTTGGGCACGCTCAATATGCAACTCCCCCACCTGTTGAATAACTGGAGCGCTCCCGGGAACTGGGCAGTGAACTTTGACGGGAAAACCATAGGCAGCAGTGCTGCATTTGTGGTGGATTTCGGCAGGGGAGCCGGTTCTAATACAGCCATTGGTGCAGGGCATAGCAGTGTTTTCGCCGGGCGTCTTTCAGAAGTGATCTTTTATAACAGGCGATTGAATGATAACGAGCGCTTGCAGGTGAACAGTTACCTTGCGCTGAAATATGGACTGACCCTGAAAACTGCCGCCGGCGCCCTGAGCGACTACCTGGCCAGCAATGGCAGCACCACCATGTGGACTGCTTCCAAAAATGCAGGTTATGGTGAACGCATCACCGGTATCGGAAGGGACGACAATGGCTCATTGTTCCAGAAGCAAAGCCGCTCACAACTGGACGGTGCAAATGTAAGCCTTGCTTTAGGAAATGTGCTGGCTGCTTCCAATGGAGAGAACAGTAACACGGTAGCTAACGATCTTTCTTTCTTCACCTTCAGTGATAACGGGCAACCGGCCACCTATTCCACAGTGATTACAGGTATGGGAAATATTTCTCTGCGTATGCCACGTATCTATAAAATTGATAGAACGAATTGGGCAAAGAGTAATATGACCCTGAAACTGGAGGGAGGAAACAACACGAACTACCTGCTTGTGAGTAATGATGCCTCCTTTGGAACAGGAGATGTGATTTACGCACTGGACCAAACAGGGCAGGTAACACTTGATAGTGACCTGCTGCCGGACGGTGTTTACTTTACTTTTGCGAGTACGCAACGTGGCCCGGCAGGCGTAGCCGCCGGCCTTGAATTATGGGCCCGTGCGGATTCCGGCCTGACACTGACAGCCGGAAACAACCCTACGCAATGGAAAGACCAGGCCTCTTCAGGACGCATATGGTCGGCCACCAGCACTACGCTTTTACTGAAGCCGGCTGCTTTTAACTTTAACCCGGGTATTGGTTTTAATGGCAATTATTTTACTGTACCGCAGTTCCTGCAAACGCTTACGGCAGGTGAAGTGTTTTCTGTTCAGAAGCAAACGCTGGACAATAATGCCACCGGTCAGGGTTTCACCTGGGAATTTGGCGGCAGCTATAGTGCTGCGGCCCAATATGCATGGGGTAACAATCATTATACTTATTTCGGCTCCTCCGATGCAAGAAGGAATTTTGTTTTCCCTGCAGCCGTGCAGGTGCAAAATGCACACCTGCTCAATTCCTGGAGTGCAGCAAACGATTGGGCTACGGGTTTCGACGGCAGCGTGTTGTTAACATCCAATGTTAACACCGTCAGCTTTAACTCTGTACCACTCAAAAATTATATAGGCGCAGGCCACAATACCGTTTTTTACGGCGATATCCCGGAAGTGGTATTGTATTCCCGCAAACTGAGCAATCTTGAACGTCAGCAGGTAAACTCCTACATGGCGCTTAAATATGGCCTTACCCTCGGCATTGGTACACCTGTTGATTACCTGGCCAGCAATGGCAGCACTAAAATGTGGGATGCTGCAGCTAATAGCGGTTATGCAAAACATATCACAGGCATTGGCCGTGACGACTGGGGAATGCTCTACCAGAAACAATCGCTGAGCGCAGATACCGGTATTGTTACCATAGCTGTGGGCACAGCTGTTGCAGCCACCAACAAGGCCAATACAACCGTTATCAACAATGATCTTTCCTTTATCACCTTTGGCGATAATGGCGGAGCTACCACTTACTTTACGCCGGTTACAGGCATTGCCGGCATCAATGGCCGCATGGCCCGCGTATTTAAAGCACAGAAAACAAACTGGGCCGATCAGGATATCACATTCAAACTCTCCGGCGGCAACGCACAAACCCGCCTGCTGGTGAGCACTGATGCTACCTTTGGCGCAGGGGATGCTTCTTATGCATTGAATGCAGACGGCAATGTTACGGTGAATAGCAGCGTACTGCCCGATGGTTCCTACTTTACATTCGCCCGGATGATAAAAGGGCCGAATAATGTAAATGACGGTATTACATTCTGGTTACGTGCGGATGACGGCACTTCCAATGGCAGTCAATGGAATGACTTTAGTAACTATGACAATAATGCGTTACAGGCTGTGGTGAGCAGCCAGCCTGTTACAGATGCTAAGGGACTGAACTTCAACTATAGCTTTGTATTAGATGGTACGGACGACTTTTTGGATATTACTACTGCCCGCATAGATCCTGCTACTTCTACTATTTTTGCCGTTGCCAGTGGTTCCGGATATGCCGGAACTACGAGAGAGCTGATCGGCAGCGGCGTGGTAGGTGGTGCTCATGGAACGGAATTCCGGGTGGACGCAGGCAGGCTTACTTACCTGGAAAATGCAGCAGCAGTAGCCGCTTTCACTGGCCTTAAAACTTACCTGCCAGGTAAGACATACGTGTTCAGTGCTACTCAAACCAATGCTACCAATGGTATCCGCCTGTTTCAAAGTAATACTTTTGATAACCAGGGTACTATCAATTTAACGCCTGCTACTACCAACTTTACTTCCATTGGCTCCCGCACTACTGCTGGCAGGGGGCTTTACTGGATGGGCAATATAGGAGAAGCGATTGTTTACAACCGCGTATTGTCTGATGCAGAACGCCAGTCAGTAGAATCTTACCTGTCCCTCAAGTATGGCATTACAATGAACAACGGCGCCAGCAATTACCTGGCCACAGATGGCACAACTTACTGGACGGCAGACGCTACTTATAAGAACCGCATTACAGGCATTGGCCGTGATGACGTGACCAGCCTGAACACCAAACAATCCCTGAGTGTTGATACGGGCTTTGTTACCCTGGCTCTTGGCAGCAGCATAGCGCTTACCAACGAACAGAATACAAACACCATCACCAACGATAAATCATTCTTTGTATTCGGGGATAACGGGTTGTCCGGCACCTCTTATGCAAACATAGTAAATGGTACAAATGCTACCCGCCGCCTGCCGCGCGTTTGGAAAGTGGATAAAACCAACTGGACAGACCAGTCCATCACACTGAAAGCAGACGCAACCGGCACAAAAGTATACCTGCTGATCAGCACCGATCCCACTTTCGCTACGATAAACCAGGAGCTGCCGCTGAATACGGACAAGACCATTACGCTCAACTCCGGCCTGATGCCTGACGGTGTATATTTCACCTTCGGCGCCCCGGTTAAATATCCCGGTGGCGTTAGCAGCGGCTCACTGGTGTGGCTGCGTGCGGATATAGCAACATCCGCCACCACAGACAATACACCAATAAGCAGCTGGAACGATTATAGCCCCAACATGAATAATGTGGTGCAGGCAGCACCTGCCAGCCAGCCATTGTATCTCAACAACGCCACCAGCAACATGAACTTTAACCCGGTGGTGAGGTTTAATGGCGCTCCTCATTCGATGACAGGTAACTCATTCCTGAAGGCAGGCAGTTATACTGCTGCCAACGCCTTCTTTGCAGCCAGTCAGGCAACGCCTAATAACACCGTTATCTTTACGGAACAAGCAGGCACAGGCACCCAGTTTACGCTGCATGCCACCTGGGGCGATAATATTGTTTACTGGGATCCTCCATATATCAGCAACCGCCTAACCTACAGCGCAGGAGATATCAGTAACCAGGTTATTCTCTGGACTGCTACCAGCGATATCAGTCTTCCTGCCGGCAAGCAGGCCATTTACAGGAATGGCTTAAGTGTGGCCACCGGTAATAACACCAGTACATTCAGCGGCAACAACAGCATTTTCCAGCTGGGCTCTAACGCCAGCTCTTACAATGGCCGCATGGGCGACCTGATCGTTTATACCAATGCGCTCACGTTAAATGAGCAGCAGCGCGTGAATACCTACATGGCCATTAAGTATGGCATTACACTGAACAACGGGGCTACAGATTACCTGGCTACCGATGGCAGCACGGTATGGAGCGCTGCGGCAAACAGTGCTTATAAAAACTATATTACCGGCATTGGCCGTGACGATGCAGAAGATCTTAACCAGAAACAATCCCGTAATACAGCAGACGGTGTACAGGTAGCGATCGGTTTGGGCAGCTTGTCTGAAACGAATACGGCAAATACCAATGCATTCGTGGCTGATAAATCTTATATGGTTTGGGGAGATAATGCCGGCAGCAGCCTCTTTAAAACCCCGCTCACCGGTCATGCTGTGGCCAACTACCGTATGGCAAGGGTATGGAAGGTTCAGGAAACAGGTACTATCGGTAATGTACAACTGGTAGTGCCATACAGCGCACTGCCCAATGCTGCGCAGACTTATCTCATCATCAGCAATGATGCTACCTTTGATGGAACGGACCAGTTCATTCCTGTAACGGAAATGATCCTCAACAGCGTGAAGCAATACGGGGCCACCCTGGATCTCACCAACGGCCAATACTTCACCTTCGGCGCGTCAATCAAAGCTCCTGGCGGCGTAGTAGGAACGTCACTATGGCTGCGTGCGGATGCGGGTACTTCCGGCACTACAGATAACACGGCTATCAATGGCTGGACAGATTATGCCTCAGACCTCAATAATGCAACACAGGTTACACCAGTTAACCAGCCTTTATATGCTCAGAACGCAACTGATAATGTCAACTTTAACCCGGTAATAAAATTCAACGGCACCAGTCATCGTATGATCCTGGATGGCATCAAACTGCCTGCAGGCATTAATGCGAGAACGGTGATCACAGTCACAGCCAACGCTGCCATTGCCAATCGCAGTGTTATCAGCTGGGGCAACAACCTTGCAACGTCCGTCGGTAATCGCTACGCAATGGAGCTAGGCGGCGGCCGGCGTTCTATAGAAGTATCCAATGGCCGTTACGGTAATTCAGGAGGCAATACTACGCTGCCCGGCATTACGATGTTCACTAATGCAGCCAATACCACGCCGTCTGCTACACAGATAAGGATCAGCGGTACAGTGGCTGCGAATGCTTTTATAGATGTTGGCAATCCCCTCATTAACACAACGTCGGCAGCAACAGCTTATTTAGGCGATAATGTTCTTGGTGGCGGTGGTTTATATTACAGCGGTTCATTAGGCGAAACTATTGTGTATGCCAATGCGCTTACTGCCATTGAGCAGCAACAAGTTGAAAGCTACCTGGCTATTAAATACGGTCTTACACTGAATAACGGCGCTACCAGCTATCTGGCGACCGGTGGTACACCTACCATCTGGGATGCTGCTGCAAACGCCACCTATAAAAATAACATCACCGGCATAGGCCGCGATGACGCAGAAGGGCTTGCCCAGAAACAAAGCCGAAGCATCAATGCAGGCTTCCAGCCCATAGTGGGCCTGGGCGGTATTGCTGCAAGCAACCTCGCCAACACCAATACATTCTCAGCAGACAAATCATATATGGTTTGGGGCGATGACGGCGCCAGCACGCTGTTCACCACCGCCATCACCGGCAACCCCGCCGTAACCACCCGCATGGCAAGGGTATGGAAAGTGCAGGAAACCGGCACCGTTGGTACGGTAACTATTTCGATCCCGAAAGATCAGCTGTCTTTAAGCGCTACCACGCCTTACATTATAGTGAGTGGCGATGCCACGTTCGACGGTGCGGACCAATTCATTCAACTCTCCCAGGCGGATGTGAATGGCGTTCCAAGTTATTCAACCACGGTAGACCTCAGCAACAATCAATATTTCACTTTTGCCAGCTTTGTGGCCTCACCGGGCGGCGTGCCGGGTGAAATGCTGTGGGTGAAAGCAGATGCAGGCCTGCAGGTGAACGGAAGCGACCAGGTGGAGCAATGGCTGAATCAAAGCGGCTCCATGGTTACCGAACTGCGCGCCGCAGATCCCTCCCATACAGATGCGATCGTTGCTTCCGCCGATATCATTCGTATTCCTGATGGTATCAACTTCAACCCAACGCTTGACTTCAGCGGCGCGGCTGGTAAATCCCTGAAGGGAAATGCCGCCACCAGCTGGAACACATCGGCAGACCTGTTCATATTCTCTGTAAACAAACCTGAAGGTGTTCCGCCGAGTACTTTAACAAGCATTTTCAGCAGCAGCGGCAACTATTCTGCAGGTGGATTTTCCGGCAGAGGATTGGCATACACATCCACCAATAATTTCGGTCTTGACGGGAACGGATGTATTGTGGGATTGTCTACGCCTTCTTATGCAGGGCCAATTATAGCCAGGGGCGTTTATGTAAACGCTGCTAATTCGCAAAACGGAAGTACCTGGCTGAACGGCAAACAGGGTGTACTTGGAACAAGCTGTACACCCCAGGCCGACGGTTCTTTCTTTGAAATAGGCGGGCGTACTACCGGCGGCAGTACATTCCGCCCCCGGATCTTCAACGGTAAGATCCCCGAAGTGATCGTATATAAATCTGCCCTCACGCCCACTCAGGCGCAGCAGGTAGAATCTTACCTCGGTGTCAAATACGGCATTACGCTTGACCAGACTGCACCACAGGACTACCTGGCCACAGACGGTTCTGTGATCTGGAATGCTACCGCCAACAACACTTATAAGAACAATATCTTCGGTATAGGACGTGATGATAGGGAAGGGCTTGTGCAGAAACAATCCCGCAGTATACACACCGGCTCCATACTTACTGCCGGCCTTCGGTCCATTGCTGCTACCAATGCAGAAAACACCAATACTTTCGGTGCGGATAAAAGTTATATCCTGCTTGGCAGCAACAGCGCGGCGCTCACGGTGAGCAGTACAGACCTGCCGGTTGGCAGCTGTATCGCCGAACGTCTTACACAGGAATGGAAAACGCAGATCACCAATTACGATATCGCCAGCCAGCCCCTCCGCCTGCAGTTTGATCTGAACGGCATCACTGTAGCCGGCACAGCCGCTGAAGATTTCACGATCATGATCGACCAGGATGGTGATGGAAACTTTGCCACTGGTACGGTTACCGAAATACCGGCCACCAGTTTCAACGGAGGCATTGTGAGCTTCGATAATGTAAGCGCACTGACTAACGGCGTGGTATTCACCCTGATCACCAGCCATCCTGAACGTACTGCCAACCTGGTGCCGGATGCAACAGTGAGAACGGTGGCGGCTACCTGTATCGATAACGGTACACTTTATTTCATTGATCCTTCCGATCCAAACAAATACATTGCCTCCATTGCCCTGAACGGCAACACAATGGATGTGACCAAACTTTCCGCGGTAGTGGATGTGAACAGGAACATGACTACAGCACTGGGCAGGAACAGTGGTACCGATTATGGTACACAACTGATGCGCAGGCTGGTGCAGATCACATACACCGGCGCGGACCTTACCGTAAATGCAGGTGTAACCCTGCGCATTTTCTGGAATCCGGCAGAGCGGACGAATGCTGAAACAGCATTGTCTGCCACCCGCGGTGTAGCCGGCGCGCAAAGATGGAGCTGGTTTAAACATGCCGGCGATATCACTGCAACACTGGCCGACCTGGCGCCTGAAGGGCTGAGCAATATCACAGCGCTTACACCCTCAGCTACAGGCCAGGCAGATGGTGTGGATTATGTGGAATTCAGCGGCATACAAAACTTCTCCACCTTTGGTGGTGTAACCACTGCCAACCAGGTACTAAGTATTCAGAAAACACAGGACGGTACAGAAGGAGCTGCAAACGGTTCGTTCAACATTACACTGCCTGCCGGAGTTGTTGCTACGGAAGATGTTACCGTGAATTATACGGTGACCGGTACTTCAACGAATGGTACAGATTATACTACTTTAACCGGCACTATTGTATTACCTGCCGGCAGCAACAGCATATCATTACCGGTAACGATCACAGATGATAATGTTATAGAATCTACAGAAACAGTTGTGGTTACATTAACCGGCGGTGTTGGCAATACCAGCGCAACCGCTTACACGGCGAATAGCGCACAGGGGAATGCCAGCCTGAATATTACAGATAATGACAGTAATGATCCGCTGAAGACCGTATTGAACATCAGCAGCACAGGCGACGCCGCGGAACCTGCTACGAATGGCGGTTTCAGGGTAAGCCTTCCTGCAGGTGTAACGGCGGCGGAAGATATTACCGCTACTTATACGATCGGAGGAACTGCCGCATCCGGCACAGATTATGTGGCGCTTTCCGGTACGGTTATTATACCAGCCGGGCAAACCGGTATCGATGTACCGGTACTGGTATCTGACGATCAGGTGATAGAGAACACCGAAACAGTGATCCTGACAGCCACAGGTGGCACTTCTGCAAGTTTTGCCTACACAGCGGGTACCGCTGCCACGGTGAATATTACCGATGAAGATAATACCGCTGCAAACCGTGTAGTGAGCATTACTAAAACGGTGGATGCGGCAGAGCCGGCTACAAATGGTGAATTCCGTGTAAGCCTGCCCATAGGTGTGACTGCCTCACAGGATATCACGGTGAATTATACGATCAGCGGTGGAACTGCGGTTGCTGCTGATTATTCCGGCCTCACCGGTTCGGTGATCATTTTGGCAGGCCAGAACAGTGCGCTTGTGCCGGTAACTGTAACCAACGATCAGCTCATTGAGAATACAGAAACAGTTATCGTAACTGTTTCTGGTGGTACCAGCACCAGCTTTAACTTTACAGCATCTCCAACAGCTGCCACCGCTACCATGAACATTGCGGATGACGATAATACGCCGGCCAACCGCACAGTGAAGGTGCAATTATTCCGCGATGGGGCGGAAGGTGGTGCAAGCATAAGGTTCAATTTTGTATTACCTCCCGGAATCCTCTCTTCAGAAGCTGTGACCATCAATTATACCATAGGTGGTACCGCAATAAAAGGCACAGACTATACTCCACTCCCCGGTCATTTCAGCGGCGTAGCTGTCATTAGTGCGGCATCGTCGGGTGGCACCGCTTCAACAGCCAGTATAGTAGATGATCAGATCATAGAAGGTACAGAAACAGTGGTACTCACTATCACGAGTGCTTCTTCCGGCAGCTTCTCCTTTACCGCTGATCCTGTTGAAGGCAGCGCTACGGGTAACATCATTGATAATGATAATACCCCTGCTAACCGTGAGCTTTCTGTTACCAAAACAGCGGATGCAGCAGAGCCTGGTACCAATGGCGGCTTTAATATCAGCCTGCCTGCAGGTGTAACTGCTACTGAGCCCATTACCGTAAATTATTCGATCACCGGCACTGCCATCAGTGGTACGGACTATATCGCTATCCCCGCAAGCGTGGTGATCCCTGCCGGTCAAACCAGTGTATCTGTACCGGTAGATGTGATAGACGATAACATCATGGAGTTGCCGGAAACGGTGACACTGACCATCACCGGTGGTACATCCAGCAGTTTTGCCTTCACGCCCAGCGCAACTAATGGCAACGCTACTGTGAATATTGCAGATGATGAAAATACGCCGGCCAACCGTGTTATAAAGGTCCAGGCGGTCCGCAATGGAACAGAAGGTATTACCCAGGGTGTTAGGTTCGATTTCGTACTGCCCGCAGGTATCAGACCTTCAGAGCCTATAACCATCAATTATACCGTAAGTGGTACAGCCATAAAAGGTACAGACTATACTCCCAGCCCCAGTCCATCACATTTCAGCGGAATAGCAGTTATTTCAGCAGGGGCCACCGGTACAGCTTCAACAGCCACTACAGTAGATGACCAGATCGTGGAGGGCACAGAAACGGTGGTGATCACACTTACAAGTGCTTCATCTCCTAACTTCAGCTATACTATTGATCCTGTGGAAAGCAGTGCAACCGCTACCATTGCTGATAATGATAATGTGCCGGCTAATCTTGAGCTTTCTGTTACCAAAACAGCAGATGCCGCAGAGCCCGGTACCAACGGGGCCTTCAGCATCAGCCTGCCAACCGGTGTAACAGTAACAGAAGATATCACCGTGAATTATACAACAGGTGGTACAGCCACAGGTGGTGCTGATTACACGGCATTGCCTGTTACCGTAACCATCCCTGCTGGCCAGAACAGTGTACCGTTACCGGTGACCCTGCTGCCTGACCAGATCATAGAAAATACAGAAACAGTAATAGTGACCTTAACAGGTGGTACATCTGCCAGTTACGTGTTCACACCAAATGCTACCAATGGTACCGCTACGGTCAATATCGCAGATGATGATAATATTCCGGCTAACCGTGAACTGAGCATCAGCAACACGGGTAACGGAGCAGAGCCATCCACAAACGGATCGTTCAGCATCAGCCTGCCAGCTGGCGTTACTTCATCAGAACCTGTAACAGTTACTTATACCATCGGTGGTTCTGCGATCAATGGTACAGACTATACTACAATAACAGGTACGGCAGTGATCCCAGCCGGTCAACCTTCCGTTCCTGTAAACATAACAGTAACGGATGACCCGATCATAGAGCCGCTGGAAACAGTGTTCCTCACTTCCACAGGTGGTACTTCCACCAGCTTCACTTTCACTGCCAGCACAACAACAGGCAGTGCTACTGTAGATATTGCGGATGATGATAACACACCAGCCAACCGTACACTGAGCATTACAAAAACAACAGATGCCGCAGAACCAGGTACCAATGGTGCATTCCGCGTTAGCCTGCCGCTTAACGTATTAGCTGCAGAAGATATCACGGTGAACTATACAATAGGAGGAACGGCTGCAGGTGGAACGGATTATGCAGCTTTAGGCGGAATACTCACCATTCCCGCAGGTCAGAACAGTGCATCTATACCTGTAGTGAGCGTGATAGATGACCAGCTGATAGAAGTAACAGAAACAGTATTGGTAACGCTCACCGGCGGTACCTCCACTAACTTCAGCTATGTTGTCAGCACCACGGATGGTAATGCTACCGTGAATATTGCAGACAATGATAATGCTCCTGCCAACAACGTACTCAGCATTGAGAAACTGACGGATGCGGCAGAGCCTGGTACCAATGGTACATTCCGGATCAGTCTCCCTCCGAATATCAGGGCAACTGAAGATATCACGGTGAACTATACTGTAGGCGGCAGCGGTACTAATGGTACTGATTACGCCATGCTGAGCGGTGCTGTGATATTAACCGCAGGTGACAACTCGGTATTGCTGCCTGTAAATGTGACGAATGATCAGATCATTGAAAACACTGAAACAGTTGCCATCACTATCACCAATGGTACTTCTGCGAGCTTTGCATTTACAGCAAGCACTACCAGTGGCAATGCTTCCGCAGACATCCTGGACGATGATAATACAACGGCGAACCGTGTATTAAGTGTCAGCAAAGGAAGTGATGCGGCAGAGCCGGCTACCAATGGCGCATTCAATATTGCGTTGCCAACGGGCATTACCGTATCAGAACCGGTTACGATCAATTATACCATCAGTGGTACCGCCACAGCAGGAGGGGACTATACCGCCCTTTCAGGATCCGTTACATTGACCCCGGGCCAGAACAGCGTATCTGTTCCGGTAGATGTGATCAATGATGCTTTCGTAGAAAATACAGAAACGGTGATCCTTTCCCTCACGGATGGCAACTCTGCCAGTTTCACATTTACAGCCAGCAGCACAAATGGGGTAGCTACTGTGAATATTAATGATGAAGATAACACAGCTGCCAGCCGTGTACTGAGTGTAACCAATGATGGCAATGCTGCAGAACCCGGCACCAGCGGCGCATTTAAGATCAGCCTGCCTGCCGGTATCTTCCCGTCGGAAGATATAACCGTAAACTACATCATCAGCGGTACAGCATCAGGTGGCGCGGACTATACAGCCCTGACGGGTACAGTTACCCTGACCGCAGGACAGAACAGTGTGCCGGTACCGGTAACTATCAGCAATGATGATATCATAGAGGGCTTGGAAACAGTGATCCTTACTATCACAAATGGTACCTCTGCTAATTTTGCCTTCACCGCCAGCACTACCAATGGTAATGCTACCGTGAACATCGCGGATGATGATAACACGCCGGCTAACAGGACGCTGACCATTACCAAAGGTGCAGATGCAGCAGAACCGGGTACTAACGGAAGCTTTACGATCAGCCTGCCGGCTGGTGTAACTGCCGCTACGGATATTGATGTCACTTATGCTTTAGGTGCCGGAACAGCTTCACCCACTACAGATTACCAGCCGATCAGCGGAGCCATTATTATCCCTGCCGGGCAAACCAGTGTTTCAGTACCTGTGAACGTAGTGGATAACCTGGTGATTGAGCCTGTAGAAAATGTGATACTGAATATTGTATCCGGAGTAGATGTGGCCGGAAACTCATATACTTTTGCGGGAGCTGGAACGGCTACCGTAGATATTGCAGATAATGACTTTGCCACAAATAACAGGGTGGTACTGATCACCAAGGTATCTGATGCCATTGAAGGTGTAACGCATGGTCAGTATAAAATATCCCTGCAACCTGGTGTGACCAGTTCAGAAGATGTTGTGGCAACATTTAACCTTACAGGCAGCACAGCAATACCTGTTGATTATAACCTGTTAGGGTTAAGTGGTGGTAATATTGTGATACCTGCAGGCCAGAATGCCGTATTGATAGATGTGGATGCGATTAACGATGGTATTGTAGAAGGCCCGGAAAACGTAGTGCTGAACCTCATTGGTGCTACATCCACCAGCTTTACATTTACGATCGACCCAACCAGCAGCGGCGCTACTGTAAATATCGTGGATGCGAATGCTGCTGACGATGCGCCGTTGCATGTGATCAAAGGAGATGATGCAGGGGAACCCGCGGACAATGCAACGTTTACTATCAAGCTGGATGGTGCAACAACTTCCGCATATCCGATAACAGTTGGGTATACCGTGTCTGGTACCGCATCATCAGGCCTGGATTACAAATCATTCGGAACCATTACCATCCCGCCAAATACGAATAGTATTCCCGTAACGCTGGAGGTCCTGGATGATAAGGTGATCGAGCCCACGGAAACAATGATCTTCACTATCCTGGCGGGTAGTGCTACAGATGGTGGTGGAAATGCCTTCATCTTCCAGCCGGATCCTGCCGAGCATGCTATAACGATCAATATAACAGATAATGATGCATCAGTTGCTAACCAGGTACTGAAAGCTGAGAAGACCACCGATGCATCAGAACCTTCTGCTAACGGTGCCTTTAAGATCAGCCTGCCGGATGATTATGTATCTGCCAGCGATATCACGCTGACCTATACACTTACCGGAACAGCTACCGGTTCCGGCACTGATTATACAGTGAATACGGTTACGCTGCCGGCATACGCCAATAGTGTATCCATACCGGTGAATGTAGTGGACGACCAGGTGATAGAAATGCCTGAAACGGTGATCCTCACACTGGGAACCAGCGCAGATGCCAACGGCTTCAATTATGCCGCAAGCACAACAGAAGGTGCTGCCACAGTAACGATTGCTGATGATGATAATACCACAGATAATAAAGTATTAAGTGTTGTAAGAACAGGCGACGCTACAGAAGGTGGTGCAGATGGGGCGTTCAGTATCAAACTCCCCGATGGTATCACTTCATCTGAAGCGATTACGGTGACTTATACCCTGGGTGGTTCAGCTTCCAACGCTGACTATACTCCTTTAACCGGTACGGTAATAATACCCGCGAACTCGAACAGTGCAGATGTGAATATAACGGCGATCGACGACGCGGTGATTGAAGGAGATGAAAGTGTGATACTGACTATTGCAAATGGTACTTCTACCAACTTTACCTATACCGTCGCCAGCGGGAACGGTTCCGCTACTGTGATGATCGTTGATAACGATGTATCGCCCGCCAACCAGGTGCTGACCGTAACCAAAACGGCAGATGGTGTGGAAGGTGGCGCTAATGGTGCATTCAGCATCAGCCTGCCTGGAACAACAACCTCTGCTGAACCGATCACGGTGAATTACACGATCACGGGAACGGCTACACCGGGAGCTGACTATACAACACTCGGCGGTACGGTGGTATTACCTGCCGGACAGAACAGCGTTCCTTTGCCGGTAACGGTGGCAAACGACCTGTTGATAGAAAATACAGAAACAGTAATCCTCACATTGACAGGTGGTACATCTGCCAGCCTTACCTACACAGGCAGCAACAGTGCTACAGTGAACATCACTGATAACGATAATACCACAGCTAACAATACGCTGAGGGTGGTATCAACAGCTGATGCTGCGGAACCAGGTACCAATGGCGTATTCACCATCAATCTGCAGGGTGCTGGTGTTAGTTCGTCGGAAGATGTTACTATTAATTATACCATTACGGGTACAGCTGCATCCGGAATTGATTATACAATACCAGGCAGTATTGTGTTGCCTGCGGGACAGAACAGCGTGCCTGTAAACGTAGTGGTAAAAGACGATCAGCTGATAGAATTATCAGAAACCGTGATTCTGACGCTGACGGGTGGTACTTCAGCCAGCTTCACTTTCCCTGCCACGCTCAGTGCTATTTTCCGCACAGCTACCGTGAATATCACAGATAATGATAATACCCCTGCGAACAATGTAGTGAGTGTGATCAGGACCGCCGATGCCGCAGAGCCGTCAACAAATGGCGCATTCCTTGTGAGCCTTCCGAATGGTATAACAGCATCTGCTGATGTTACAGTGAATTATAATCTCACTGGTACCGCGGGTAATGGTGGGGATTATGCGGCGCTCAGCGGCCAGGTGATCATTCCTGCGGGCCAGAACAGCGTGCCTGTAGTTGTGGTTCCAAACGATGACCGGATCATTGAACCAGTAGAAACAGTTATATTAACTATCGCCGGCGTAACCAGCCCTGGCTTTAGTTTTGCACCTTCTCCAACAGCAGCTTCTGCTACTGTGAACATCACCAGTGACGACAATTCACCGGCTGACCGCAGAATAAGAGTGGTGTTTATCCAGGATGGGCAGGAAGGTGGTAATCCTGTAAGGTTCAATTTCTATTTACCTCCGGGAGTTACTACAGAAGAAACGATCACTGTAAATTATACAGTAACCGGTACCGCAAAATTAGGTACAGATTACAATGGTCTGCTTCCGGCACATTTCTCTGGAACAGCCACTATTTCATTGTCCAGCACAGGTGTATCCGGTCCGGTGGTAGACGACCAGATCATAGAAGGCCTGGAAACGGTGATAGTGACTATTACCGGCGGTACTTCCGCCAGTTACACCTTTACCGCAGATCCGGTGGAAGGCATCGCTACAGCCAATATCATTGATAATGATAACGTACCGGCCAATCTTGAGCTTTCTGTCACTAAAACGGCAGACGCATCAGAGCCGGGTAATAATGGTGCATTCAGCGTGAGCCTGCCAACAGGTGTAACAGTTACAGAAGATGTTACCGTAAACTATACTATAACCGGTACGGCCACTAATGGTACAGACTATGTTATGCTGGGTGGAACAGTGGTGATCCCTGCCGGCCAGACGGACATACCGGTACCTGTAAACGTACTGCCTGACCAGATCATAGAGAACACAGAAACTGTGATCCTGACAATAACAGGTGGTACATCTGCCAGCTTTGCCTTCACGCCCGGCGCTGCCAATAGTGCTACCGTGAATATCGGCGACGATGATAATACCCTGGCCAATACCACGCTGAGCATCACTAAAACAGCAGATGGCGCAGAGCCGGGCACGGATGGCGCCTTCAGCATCAGCCTGCCTGCAGGTGTGACTGCAACAGAAGATATCACCGTGAACTATACCATCAATGGTACAGCTACAAATGGTACAGACTACACCACGCTGACCACATCGGCGATCATCCCTGCCGGTCGGAACAGCGTACTGGTGCCTGTGGAAGTAACAGAGGACCTGGCCATTGAAGGCACTGAAACTGTGATCCTGACATTAACAGGCGGAACATCTGCCAGCTTTACCTTCACCGGCAGCACCAGCGCTACCGTGAATATCGCCGATGATGATAATATACCGGCCAACCTCATCCTGAGCGTAACTAAAACAACAGACGCAGCAGAGCCTGGAACCAATGGTGCATTTAGTATAAGCCTGCCTGCAGGAGTAAGCGTAACGGAAGATGTTACGGTGAATTATACCATCACAGGTACAGCCACCAATGGTACAGACTATACTACACTGGGTGGCACAGTGATCATTCCTGCTGGTCAAACCAGTATACCGGTAGATGTAACCCTGTTGCCTGACCAGATCATAGAAGGCATAGAAACCGTGATACTGACCATTACAAATGGCACCACATCCGGTTTAACATTCACGGCGAGCACTACTAATGGTAATGCCACCGTGAACATAACAGACGATGATAATACAATGGCTAACCGTGTGATCAGTGTTACCAAAACAGCTGATGCATCTGAGCCGGCTAACAACGGCGCGTTTAGTGTAAGCCTGCCCGCAGGTGTTACCGCATCGGAAGATATCACCGTGAATTACACCATAGGCGGTACAGCTATCAACGGTACAGATTATGCTAACCTGAGCGGTACCGTGATCATCCCTGCCGGTCAAACCAGCATACCGGTGGATGTAACCCTGCTGCCAGACCAGATCATAGAGAGTACAGAAACCGTGATCCTGACAGTAACAGATGGTACATCAGCCAGCTTCACCTTCACACCAGGCACTACCAATAGCGCCACTGTGAATATCAGCGATGATGATAATACCCTGGCTAATACCACGCTGAGTATCACTAAAACAGCAGATGGCGCAGAGCCGGGTACGGATGGTGCATTCAGTGTAAGCCTGCCCGCAGGCGTTACCGCATCGGAAGATATCACCGTGAATTACACCATAGGCGGTACAGCTACTAACGGTACGGATTACACCGCACTCACCACATCGGTGATCATACCTGCCGGTCGGAACAGTATACCGGTACCTGTAACAGTAGCTGCTGACAATGTTGTGGAAGGTACTGAAACCGTGATCCTGACATTAACCGGTGGATCATCTGCGAGCTTTACCTTCACCGGCAGCACCAGCGCTACGGTGAATATCAGCGATGATGATAATATACCGGCTAACCTTGTATTGAACGTAACTAAAACAGCAGATGCCTCGGAGCCCGGAACCAATGGTGCATTCAGTATAAGCCTGCCATCCGGTATAAGCGTATCGGAAGCTATCACGGTGAATTATACCATCTCCGGCACAGCCGCTAACGGTACAGACTATATTAATTTAGGCGGAACAGTAACCATCCCTGCCGGGCAGAACAGTGTGCCTGTAGATGTAACCCTGTTGCCTGATCAGATCATAGAAGGCACCGAAACGGTGATCCTTACATTGAACGGTGGTACATCTGCCAGCTTTACTTTCACCGGTAATACCAGTGCAACCGTAAACATCGGGGACGATGATAATACAGCAGCCAACCGTGTAATAAGCATCTCTAAAACAGCTGATGCCACAGAACCCGGTACCAACGGCGAGTTCAGCGTAAACCTGCCGGCAGGTGTAACGGCATCAGAGGATATTACCGTGAATTATACCATAGGCGGTACTGCCATCAATGGTACAGATTATACAATGCTGACCACAACGGTGATCATCCCTGCCGGTCAGAACGGTATACCGGTGCCTGTAACCGTAACGAACGATCAAATAATAGAGAATACGGAAACCGTGATATTAACCTTAACAGGAGGTACATCTGCGAGCTTTACATTCACAGGCAGCACTGCCAATGGTAATGCTACTGTGAATATCGCAGATGACGATAACACGGCGGGCAACCGGGTACTGAGCATCAGCAACGATGGTGATGCATCTGAACCAAATACAAACGGCGCCTTCAGCATCAGTCTGCCTGCAGGTATATCTGCATCAGAAGCTATTACGGTGAGCTACACGGTTACCGGTACTGCGATCAATGGTACGGATTATACCGCACTGGGTGGTACAGTTACCATCCCTGCAGGTGATAACGGCGTGCCCTTACCTGTAATGGTTAAGAATGATCTGCTGATAGAAAATACAGAAACCGTGACTGTGACGCTCAACGGAGGAATTTCTGCCAGCTTTGCCTTCACTGGTAACACAGCTGCTACAGTGAACATTACAGACGATGATAATCTGCCCGCTAACCTTGTGCTGAGCGTATCTAAAACAACAGATGCCGCAGAGCCTGGCACAAACGGCGTGTTCAGCATCGCATTGCCAAATGGCATAATATGCCCGGAACCTATCACGGTAACCTTTAGCATTGGCGGTACGGCGGTGAGCGGTACGGACTTCGTATCACCAGGTACTACGGTTGTGATACCAGCCGGTCAGAACAGTGTACCGGTGAACATCGCAGTAACGGATGATAAGATCATAGAAAATGCAGAAACAGTAGAGCTGACGCTTAACGGCGGAACCTCTGCCAGCTTTACCTTCACCGGCAGTAACAGTGCAACGGTGAATATCAGTGACGATGATAATACGCCGGCCAACTTTATATTGAGTGCTGTAAATGTTGCTGATGCGGCAGAGCCAGGTACAAACGGGGCCTTCAGTATCCGCCTGCCTGCAGGTATCACCGCAGCGACTGATATCACTGTGAATTATACCGTCGCCGGTACTGCAATTAACGGAACGGACTACACAACCGTGAATGGTACTGCCACGATCACCGCAGGGCAGAACGGCGTACCGGTAGATGTGCTGGTAACAAACGATCAGATCATCGAAGGAGATGAAACAGTGGTGATGAATGTTGCCGGCGGTACTTCCAGCCTTGGCAGCTTCACAGGTGGCAGCAATGCTACCGTAACGATCGCAGATGATGATAACACTGCGGCGAATATGTTACTCACGATCACGAATGCAAATGACGGTGCAGAACCGGGTACGAATGGGGCATTTAGTGTAAGCCTGCCGGCAGGGTACTCGGCATCAGAAGATATCACGGTGAGCTACACCATAGCTGGCACTGCAGTGAACGGTTCGGATTATGCAATGCTGACAGGCTCAGTAGTGCTCCCTGCCGGTCAGACCAGCGTACCGGTAGCTGTTACCGTATCAGATGATCTGCTGATCGAGCCTGTAGAAACAGTGATCCTCACATTAACCGGCGGAACATCTGCCAGCTTCAGCTTCACTGGCAGCAACAGCGCAACCGTGAATATCGCCGACGATGATGATACACCGGCTAATAAAGTGTTAAGCGTTACCAACACCGGCGATGCTGCAGAACCAGGTACAAACGGTTCCTTCAGTATCAGCCTCCCCGCAGGTGTATTGTTATCAGAAGATATCACGGTGAACTATACCATCACGGGTACAGCTGCCAATGGTACGGACTACGTCAACCTTAGCGGAACAGCAACGATCCCTGCCGGCCAGAACAGCATACCGGTAGATGTAACCCTGTTGCCTGACCAGGTTATAGAAGGCACAGAAACCGTGATCCTGACCATCCTCAATGGCACATCTGCCAACTTCACCTTCACAGCCAGCACTACCAATGGTAATGCTACCGTAAACATTGCAGATGATGATAATACGCCGGCGAATACAGTGCTCACGATCGCAAATGCAAATGATGGCGCAGAACCCGGTACCAATGGTGCATTCACTGTAAGCCTGCCGGCAGGTTATACTGCATCAGAAGATATCACGGTGAACTATACAATAGGTGGCACGGCTGCCAATGGTACCGATTACGCCACACTGACCACAACGGTAACCATCCCAGCCGGTCAGAACAGTGTGCCGGTAACTGTAACAGTATTACCTGACCAGATCATTGAGAATACTGAAACGGTGATCCTGACGCTTAACGGCGGAACCTCTGCCAGCTTTACCTTCACCGGTAACAACAGCGCAACGGTGAATATTAGTGACGATGATAATATACCTGCTAACAAAGTACTGACGGTAACGAATGCAGGTGATGCGGCAGAATCCGGGACCAATGGTGTTTTCAGCATTAGCCTGCCTAACAATATTAAGGCAGCAGAAGACATCACTGTTACTTATACGATCAGCGGCACTGCTACAAGCGGCAATGACTATACCACACTAACAGGTACGGTGGTCATTCCTGCCGGTAGTACCAGCATAAATGTGGATGTGATCCCGCAACAGGACCAGATCATAGAGAATACCGAAACGGTGGTACTGACGATCACGGGTGCTGCTGCACCTTCACTGGGCAGCTTTACACACAGCGCTCCAACTAATAATGCAACTGTAAACATTACAGATGATGATAATACCGCTGCGACACGGGTATTAAATGTTGTCAAAACAACGGACGCTTCTGAAGCTGGTAACACCGGGGTGTTTAAGATCGGTTTACCCTTAGGTGTTACCGCGGCAGGAGAGGACATTACTGTTACCTACACGATCACAGGTACTGCTGCTGCCGGTACAGATTATACCATACTGAGCGGCACAGCAATTATTCCTGCCGGTCGTGATGGGGTAGAGGTGAATGTATCAGCATTGGCTGATCAGATCATTGAAGGAGATGAAACGGTGATCCTCACTATCGCAGGCGGCACTACGCCTTCGCTGGGTAACTTTACAGCCAGCACCACAGAAGGTACCGCTACTGTGCTCATCACGGATGATGCGGCAAGCCGTACATTGAGTATCGTGAAAATAACAGATGCTGCGGAACCAGCTACCAATGGTGAGTTTATGGTAAGCCTGCCGCAGAATGTTTCGGCAACGGAAGATATCACGGTCACTTACACGATCAGTGGTACAGCTGTGGGTAATACGGACTATGTAACCCTGAGTGGTACGATGATCATCCCTGCCGGTAAAAATGGGGAACGTATTCCTGTAACAGTAACAGATAACAACATCATTGATGGCAGCAGAACAGTGATCGTAACCATCACCGCAGGTACCACTGCAACCCTGGGTAACTTTATACCCGGCGCAGCTAACAGCGCAACAGTAACGATCACAGACAATGATTTCAAAGCATCTGCCAAATGGAAGAAAGCCACCTTCACCGGCACCGGTGCAAATGGTGCAGCAAAAGCAGGAGATGTTATCACTTACATGATCTCCGTCCGCAACACAGGCAATGTGAAGCTGACCAATGTGATCATAAAAGATGATGTGCCTGTCTTTACAGACTTCACAAGCGCAGAAGAGAATATCACACCGGTAGGGCGAACCCTTACCTGGACCATACCTGAAATAGCCGTTGGCGCTACCATCACACGTAGCTTCACTGTTAAAGTGGCCAATGATCTGTCTGGTGCATCCACCATCACCAATACCGCCCAGGTTGACGATGGTAAGGGAACCGGGATGGAAAACACTGTTCCGGAAGATCCAAACAATCCCGGCAACCCATATCCTAATCCTCAACCGAATACACCAGCTACCAGTATACCGGTAGACAACGGCGGGGACGGTTCAGTAAGCTGGAAGAGTGTTAGCTATTCAGGTACTGGATCAAACGGCGCTGTACGCCCAGGTGATAATATTACCTACACCATCTTTGTACGCAACAACGGTAACACAAAACTCACCAATGTTAAAGTAGCGGATATCGTTCCTGCAGGTACCAACTTTGTGAGCATCGCTAACGGTGGTGTACAAACGAACCGCAACCTGGGCTGGACGATCGCAGAGATCCAGATAGGCGCTACGCAAAGTGTAAGCTTTGTAGCAGTAGTAGCCAATGATCTCACGGGTATTACCAGTATCACCAACACGGCACAAACAGATGGCGGCGGCGGCATGAAACCTACCGTTCCGGAAGATCCGAACAACCCGGGTAATCCAATGACGAACCCGCCAACGGGTACGCCTTCTACCAGCATACCGGTAGATATTTCAACGCCATCCACCATTAACTGGAAGAGCGCAGCCTACACCGGTAATGCCGTACGCTTCGGCAGCCGCATCACCTATACTATGCACGTTCGCAATACAGGTTATATGCCGGTAACGAATGTGCGTGTGAAAGATGTGATCCCTGCCGGCACTGAGTTTGAATCCATCCTGGATGGTGGCGTAAGGACCGGTAACGACCTGAACTGGACTATTGCAAACATTCCGGTGGGCGCTACCAGCACGGTGAGCTTTACAGTATTGGTGGTGAGAGACCTCACAGGTATCCTGCAGATCACCAATACGGCACAGGTAGATAACGGTACCGGCCCGCAGCCAACAATCCCGGCTGATCCTACTGATCCAAACAAACCACATCCTTCGCCGCAGGCAGGCGTACCGTCTACCAGTGTACCGGTGGAAGTGAAAGACCTCATCTTCACCAACGTGTTCACACCGAACGGCGATGGTAAGAACGAAAGGTTTGTGATCGGTGGCCTGGAGAAATACCCCGGCTCTGCTATCTACATCTACAACCGTTGGGGTGGTATGGTGTATCAAAGCAAAGATTACCGCAACGACTGGAATGGCTCCAACCTCAACGAAGGAACCTATTTCTATATCCTGGAAGTAAGAAGACCGGAAGGAATTGCCGTACAAAAAGGATGGGTTGAAATCCTGAGATAACACACTGATGCGGATCACAGCACAGCCGCTGTGATCCGCATATAAAATGCAACTTATGCAGCGCACAATTAAGATCTACATGCTGGTACTGCTGCTCGCCACGGCAGCAATGCCTTCCCTGGCTCAGCAGAATGTTCAGTTCAGCCAGTACATATTTAATGGCCTTAGCGTAAACCCTGCTTATGCGGGATATAAACAGGACTGGTACGTGAATTCCGTCTACCGTCATCAATGGGCGGGTTTTCCCGGTGCTCCGCGAACAGGTGGTGTTTCCGTAGATGGGTTAACAAATGCCAATGATGGTAAAGTGGGCGTAGGAGTGCAGGCCATGTTCGATAAGCTCGGCCCGCAGGAATCACTCAGCCTGTATGCAAATTACGCTTACCGTATTCCGTTGGATGATGAAGATACCCGCAGGCTTTGCTTCGGTATTGGTGCCGGGGTTACGCAGTATGCAATTGACGGCGCTGCCCTGATGTATATGGATAATGATGACCAGGCCATTCCGACAGGCAAGACCAGTACCTGGGTACCGGATGCGCGCTTCGGTGTTTACTATTATACTTCAAAGTTCTATGCGGGCATTTCTGTAATGGACCTGTTTTCACTCTATACAGATGCTACCCGTTTTTCCTGGAAAGGCAATAACTATGCAGCCATCCGCAAAACGCAGCACATTTATTTTACAGCAGGTACCATTGTGCCTTTATCTCCCGAACTGCAACTGAAACCTTCCGTTATGGTGAAAGAAGATTTTAAAGGCCCCACGAGTGTAGACCTCAATGCCTTTCTGCTGATCAATGAACGTTTATGGATAGGTGGTTCCTACCGTACGGATATGAACCTCTGGAATAAAAAGAACCTGGGCAGGGACCTCAGCCCTGTGAACGCCGCAAGTGCCATGATAGAGTTTTATGTGAATGAACAGTTACGGCTTGGATATGCTTACGATATGAACGTGAATAAAATGGCCGGTTACTCCGGCGGATCACATGAGATCTCCATTGGTTTCCTTTTCCCTTCTAAAAAATTCACGCTTACGAACCCTCGTTACTTTTAATCTTAAACCATCCGATCTTGAAGCGATATTACTTACTCATTTTAGTGTCTGCAAGCCTGCGGCTTTCCGCACAGGAACAGAAAAGCGAAGTACGGCTGGCGGATGAAGCATACGCCCGGCAGGAATATGCGGTGGCCGGCAGTCTCTATCAACGTACGATCGAGCATAAAGGCAAACGTGCACCACTGGAATATTTTCTGAAGCTGGCGCACAGCTTTTCGGAAACCGGCAATTACCGCCAGGCGGCGGGGTGGTATGAGCAGATCGTGTTAAGGGCCGATTGCCCTGCAGGCACCTATTTCGATTATGGAGAAGTATTGCGGAACATGGAAGCATATGATTCCGCAAAGGTGCAATATGAGCGCTTCCAGACTTCCAACCCGGATAGTCTTGCGCTGAAAGCGGCTGCACTGAAAGGTTGTGAACTGGCGGTGCAATGGATGGCTCAAACACCTCAGCTCAGCAAACTGGAAGGCATGAAAGAACTGAACACCCCTTATTCAGAGTGGATCAGCGGCGTAGTGAACCAGGGTTTGCTGATCGTAGGGAATGGTTACCGGGGTATGAACCTCAACGATGGATTTGAATCCAAACCAGAAACAGATAAAAGAACTTACCAGCCTTATTATAAAACATACATCTACCAGCAGTATTCACAAGGTAATGCTACCATGTACCTGGAGTCCATGCTGCCGAAAGTATTAAAGAAATACGATTACCACATTGGTCCTGCCTGTTTCAATAGCACAGAGGATACGCTTTATGTAACGGTGAATGAACAATTGCGGCCGGCCGTTACGCAAAAGAAAGGTACCATGAACGGCACGAGGCGCCTGGCCTTGTACCGTGCCGTGAAACAGGATGGCAACTGGTCTTCCCTGGAATTATTGCCTGCTCTGAATATAGAGGGGTACTCATCGAGCCATCCGGTATTGAACCATGATGGTGATCTGCTCTATTTTGTATCTGACCGGCCGGGAGGTTACGGGAAAACAGATATCTGGTATAGCGAAAAACAGCCGGATGGTAGCTGGGGCAAGCCAGTGAACTGCGGCAACCGGTTGAATACAGTAGCTGCCGAAACTTTTCCCACCTTTAATGAAGATGGTGTTATGTACTTCTCCAGCAAAGGGCATCCCGGCATGGGCGGTTATGATATTTACCGGGTAAAAGGAAGCAAAGGAACATGGGAAACCCCGCTTAACCTGCGGAGCCCTTTTAATTCCGGCGCAGATGATATGGGCCTGGTGTTGAAAAGGAATGGGTATGAAGGGTTTTTCTCTTCCAACCGTGCAGGTGGGATGGGGTCTGATGATGTGTATCATTTCCTGGACCCGGCTTATTTCAGCCGGTTGGATGGAAGTAATACCGGCACCACAGGAAGCAATACCACCGCCGGGAACACGAACGGAGGCAATGCCATTACCGGTACTACGAACGGGGGGAATACCACTGCAGGCAACACGAACGGCGGCAATACCACCGCCGGCAATACCCCTGTCAAAAAGCCCCTCAGCCCCGAAGCACTGGAACAGAAAAACGCTATTGAAAAACTCCACTTCCTGTATGACTTTAATAGCGTAGTGCTCTTACCGGAATCCCGCAAAACGCTGGATTATGTATTGGGCATCCTGAAACAACACCCGGACTGGAAACTGATGGTGCTTTCTTTCGCAGACAATCGCGGTACGGAAGACTATAACCTGGACCTTTCCGCCCTGCGCTGTTATGCGGTAATAGATTACCTGGTAGAAAAAGGTATTCCTGCCAAACACTTATATTATAAGAACATGGGAGAGGGCTACCCCGTAAATCCCTGCAAGGACGGCGTTCCCTGCACGGAAGCACAACAAAGAGAAAACAGGAGGTCCGAGCTGAGGATCATTTACTAATAACCTGCAGGATCGCCGCCGGGCAGGCGGCGATCCTGCATAAAACCTTCATTAACAATTCAAAGGAGCCCTGCAATACCAGAATAAACTACATTTGGTGTGCAGGTTCTATGAAAAGATTCATCAAGGCAGCATTAAACGCAGGGCGGCGGCCATCGCAGCCCATTGTGGAGCAAAAGCTGATAAGGTCCCTCAACCTGGGTTGCCTGGTGGCGGTCTTACTGGCTTTTTTGCTCATTATCCTCAACGGCCTCACGGGATATTACATCCTGGCGGTCACTTATTTTGTGTCCATTATTTTCTCCTCCGCCGTTATCGTATTACAGGGCTATGGTCATTACAGAACTGCCCGCTACCTGGCTGTATTTGAAAGTATGGCAGTCTTTTCCTTTGTAGCGCTTGCCTATCATAACAGCGTGGAACTGCTGCTGCTTTTTAATATCCTCACTATTGTATTACTCTTTGATAACCCATGGGAACGTTATTCGCTGGGCATTTTGAACGTGGCATTATTCACCTGTACCCGGTTGTATGTGGATACACATCCTCCGCTGATCAGCGCGCTGCCTTTCCTCCGGGAGATCATGAGCTATGTGGTGGCCTGTACTTTCCTGGGCCTGATCATCGCCAATTATAAAAAGGACCAGCGGCATAACCGGCAATTGCTGGAAAACATGAACAGGCGGCTGAAAGAAAAAGCAGAGACCCTGAAGAACCTCAATGAAACAAAGGAAAAAGTACTGTCCATCCTCTCCCGAGACCTGCGTCAGCCCCTGGCCAGTATGAAATCGCTGGTGGCGCTTTCAGATGATGTAACACCTGCTGAATTTACTTCGTTCACCAAAAAGGTAGAAAACCACCTGGATAACGGACTGCTTAGCCTGGAAAACACCATGCATTGGGCACACTCCCAGATGAAAGGCCAGGAGGCAATACCGGAAGCCTGCAAAGTGAACAGTACCCTGCTGCCATTGAAGGTACGGTTTGAAGAAACCCTGAAAGCAAAGGCCATTACCCTTTTAATGGCGGTGCCGGAAAATGCCAGGGTACATGTAGATCCGGAACATTTCTCCATAATGCTGCGCAACCTGTTATCCAATGCCATTAAATACACACCCCGGGGAGGTATTGTAAGCATCGCCGCAAGGCAAAAGCTCGATCATATGGAGCTGGCCATTACAGATACTGGTATAGGGATAGATCCTGCGCTGATGGAAAGGCTCTTTGACCTGGAATTACATTTCACCTGCTTTGGAACGGAAAATGAACATGGGGTAGGGCTGGGCCTGCTGGTGGTAAAAGAGCTGGCGGAATTAAATAACGGAGCGGTGAAACTTTCCAGCGAACCCGGGAAAGGTACTGTAGTACAGCTAAGCCTTCCCCTCTGTTAAAAGTTGAAACCGGACAGCCCCTGTATCAAAACCGGACACTTTCAGCTGCTTTGCTCCTGTAATCAACTCATAATCAATAGCCACCATAATTGGTATGCTTTTGTGGGAAGAAGGTGATCCATCCCAATAATTTTATTCTTATGCTGAAAAATTACATCAAGGTTGCTTTCAGATATCTCCTGCGCAATAAAGCATTCTCATTTATTAATATCAGCGGCCTGGTATTGGGCATGTCCAGTGCCATGCTGATCCTGTTATGGATACAGTTTGAAGTAAGTTATGATCGCTTTCACCATCACCCGGAACGTTTATATGAAGTCTGGACAAATAATGTTGTAGGAGGAAAAGTAGAGTCAAATATTAATACCCCTGAACTAATGGGGCCTGCTATAGTGTCGGATGTTCCGGAGGCGGAGGCCGTAGCCCGCTTTGGCGGCGGCGGGGTGTTGTTGTTTACATACGGAGAGAAACAGATCAGCGGAAAGGGGAATTGGGTAGATCCCGCTTTCCTGAAGATGTTCAATTTCCCGTTGTTGGAAGGAGATATTAATACCCTTCTGAACGATCCTTTCAGTATAGTGCTTACACAGGCACTGGCGCACAAGTTATTCGGAAACATTTCAGCCCTGGGTAAGTCATTGCGGGTAGGGGCGGAAGAGAATTTTACGGTAACAGGCGTGCTAAAAGACCTTCCCGGCAACTCCATGTTTGATTTTGATTACCTGAACTCTTCCTTGTTGCGCCAGTCCAGGGGATTTACAGATAAAGACTGGACGAATATAAGCCCACGGACCTTTGTACTGCTCAAAGCAAATACTTCTGCTGCTCTTGTGAATGATAAACTGAAAGGCATGATCAGTGCCTATAGTAACAAACGTTCCAGTACGGAAGCATTTTTATACCCTGTAAGCCAGGAATACCTGTACGGGAAATTTGAGAACGGAGTGCCGGTGGGAGGAAGGATCACCAAAGTGCGGACCTTTACCCTGATCGCCCTACTTATTTTGCTGATAGCCTGCATCAATTTCATGAACCTCTCTACTGCACGCAGTGAAAAGCGGGCTAAAGAAGTGGGTGTACGCAAGGTGGCAGGCGCCAATAAAGAAGCCCTGATAGGGCAGTTCCTGGGAGAATCATTACTGATTGCTTTTATCGCAGGTGTACTGGCTATTGTGACTGTGATATTCGTACTGCCTTCATTTAATGCATTGATCAATAAAACGCTGATATTTCACTTTGACCGGCCGGAATGGTGGCTGGCCATCACGGGGTTTATCCTGCTTACAGGTTTCCTGGCAGGTAGTTACCCTGCTTTATTCCTTTCCCGTTTCAGGCCTGCGCAGGTACTGAAGGGCAGTTTTAAGAACGTACACGCCCTGGTTACTCCCAGGAAAGTATTAGTGGTGCTGCAATTTTCTTTTGCCATTGGTTTGATCATCTGTACGATCATTATCCGGCAACAGTTAAAATATGGGCAGAACAGGGAAGTGGGATATGAACGAAGGGACCTGGTATATACATTTATGAAAGGAGAGGTCAATAAAAATTACCAGCTGATAAAGGATGAATTGCTGGATAATGGTTTTGCTTCGGCAGTAACTAAAACCCAGAATCCTATTACACAGATCTGGAGCACAGGGCTTAGCATGCAATGGAAAGGAAAGCCGGAAAACGAAAAGGTGATGGTAAAGCGATATGTTGCTGATGGTGATATGGTAAAAACCTTTGGCATGCAGTTAGTGCAAGGCAGGGACCTGGATGTAAAAACTTATCCGACAGATTCAACGGCCTGCTTAATCAATGAAGCGGCTGTTAAAGCGATGGGCTTTGCCAATCCTCTAGGTGAAATGATCTTTGACGATCCGGTTAAATGGCATGTGGTGGGTGTGGTGAAAGATTTTATCTCCGAATCTCCCTATGAGGCAATTAAGCCATTTATGGTAAAAGGGCCAAAGGAGGGCATGGGTGTTTTGCATATTAAGTTAAGCAACAAATACACAACAGCCGAAGCTTTAGCAGGCGTGGAAGCCGTCTTTAGAAAATATAATCCCCAATATCCGTTCGAATCTTTTTTTGTTGATGAGCAATATGCCAGGAAGTTCGGAGAGCAACAATTCATGACCCGGTTAATAGGATTGTTTTCGGGCCTGGCTATCCTGATCGCCTGCCTTGGTTTACTGGGCCTCACTATATATATGGCAGAGAACAGAACAAAGGAAATTGGCATCCGGAAGGTGATGGGCGCTTCTGTATTCAATATTACATGCCTGTTAACGACGGATTTCATGAAGCTGGTAGTGGTAGCGCTTTTCATCGCTTCTCCGGTGGCCTGGTATTTTATGGACCAGTGGCTGGATAATTATAACTACAGGATCCATATCAGCTGGTGGGTCTTTCTGCTGGCAGGAACGGGCGCCCTCACCGTTGCATTCTTTACTATCAGTGTTCAGACCATCCGTGCTGCCAGTATAAATCCTGTAAGGAGTTTGCGGATAGAATAGGGGCTAAAACGTAATTTCTTTGAACGTCTATCAAATAAACCCCTGAGAAGTTTAAAAAATTACTATTTTAACCTCCTTAAAGTCTACTCTACAGCTCTAAAGCAACTATGATGAGTTCAAATCGCAGAAACTTCCTCCGTCAACTGGCGGTAGGTACAGGAGCCCTCGCAGCAGGGATCCCCACATTCGCTTCTTCCCCCACTGCACCAAGTGACCGGGAATTGAGGCAGGCACTGGACCAGTCCAACAAACAGCAACGTTTTAACATGAGCGGCTACGCGGCGCCGAAGATCGACAAAGTACGTATTGGCTTTATTGGCCAGGGTATGCGCGGTCCGGGTGCTGTACAACGCATGTCTTTCATAGACGGTGTTGAAATTGTAGCCCTGTGTGACCTGTTGCCGGAACGCGCCACTAAATCCAACAAGATAGTGACGAAGTCCGGAAGGCCAGCCGCCAAAGAATATTCCGGTCAGAACGGCTGGAAAGACATGATCAACAACGAAAAGCTGGACCTGGTGTACATCACCACTCCATGGGAACTGCATACGCCTATGGCATTGTATGCAATGGAACATGGCGCCCATGCCGCTTCCGAAGTACCTATCGCTTTAACGCTGGAAGATTGCTGGAAGCTCGTGGAAACATCAGAGCGCACTAAAAAGCATTGTATGATGCTGGAAAACTGCTGCTATGATTTCTTTGAGCTGCTGACCCTCAACATGGCCCGCCAGGGTATGTTTGGTGAGCTGGTACATGCTGAAGGTGCGTACATCCATGATCTGCGCGACCTCAACTTCTCCAAAACCGGTTATCAGAACATGTGGAGGCTCCGCATGAACGGCAAACACAAGGCCAACCTGTATCCCACGCACGGCCTGGGCCCTGTTGCACAATGCCTCAACATCAACCGCGGTGATAAAATGGATTACCTGGTGTCTGTAGCTACGAACGACTTCATGATGAATGAGATCGCGAAGGAAAGAGCAGCGAAGGACGACTTCTATAAAGAGTTCGTGAACCTGCCTTACCGTGGTAACATGAGCACTACCACTATCAAAACCAATAAAGGTAAAACCATCATGATCCAGCATGATGTTACTTCCCCTCGTCCGTATTCCCGCATCCACCTGATCAGTGGTACCAAAGGAGTGGCTTCCAAATGGCCTGATCCTGAGCGTATCGCATTCGGTCACGAATGGATCAAGGAAGAAGAACTGAAAAAGCTCTATGACCAATATACACCTGAGATCATCCGTAAGATAGGTGACCTGGCTAAACAGGTAGGTGGCCATGGTGGCATGGACTTTATGATGGACTGGCGTTTGATCGACTGTTTGCGTAACGGCCTGCCGCTGGACCAGGATGTATATGACGCGGCTGCATGGAGCTGTATTGTTCCATTAACAGAGAAGTCTATCGCCAACCGTGGTAACAGTGTGGATATTCCTGACTTCACCAGAGGTTCCTGGAAAACCAATGCGCCGGTTGAACTGACGCTGAAAGGTGGTGGTACTACAGGTGTGATAGGTGTTGAAAAGAAAGGAGAGTCCAAACAACTGAACGTACATTAATCTTGATACGAACGCGCTGTTTGAGATAAGCAGGCAGCGCGTTCTTTTATTTCTCCAGTTCCCTGATATACTCCCTCGGCGCTCTGCCTGTAATGGTCTTGAATACCCTATTGAAAGTAGCTATACTGTTAAACCCGCTCTGATAAGCAATGGTGGATATATTATCATTGATACTGCCGGATAGTTTCTTGCAGGCTTCGTGGATCCTCACTTCGTTGAGGAAAGTGATGAAGGTAAGGCGGGTATGTTTTTTGAAATACCGGCAGAATGCCTGTGGCGTCATGTTCGCATGTTTGGCGATATCCTCCAGCATAATATCCGTATCGTAATGTTTCATGATGTAATCATAAATGGCGCCGATGCGGATACCTTCCTGGTCGTTCACACTGGAAAGGCGGGAGCCGGAAACCAGTGGTATCAGGTCTTGCAGCGGTTGCAGGAAGCTCAGCAGGTGGATGAAGCTCATGAATTGCTTTGCGCCCTGCGCCTGGTCTAAACGTAACATCATTTCTGACAACTCTGCAACATATTCTTCCGGTACCTTGAACCCGTTCGGGTATTTATGAATGAAGGTGCTGATCTTCTTTAATTCCGTTAATTCAAATACCGTAGCCAGCTTACCATTTGGGTTGAAGAAGAGTGTCAGGGATTCAACGGTATCCTCACTGGCATCACTTTTAAATACATGTGGCTGATTACCGGCGATCCAGAATATTTCGTTGGCCCTGAAGGTTTGCATACTGTTTTCTGCAATGAGCGTACCCCTCCCTTTCAGCACCCAGGTGAGTTGAATTTCATCGTGCCGGTGCAGGTGAGGGTAAAAGAAAGGCAATTGCTCTTTTTGTACGATAATGTTCTTATCGTGGGATACAGGTATTGTGAACTGCAATACTTTCATGAAGCACAATTTAAGCAAATTTTACCCTTATTCAGAAAAACATCCTTTAGATTGATCAAAATATGAGCATAAATGATTAAAAACCGCAGGCAACGCAAAGGGTGATCGCGGTACTTTTGGAAAAAAAGAAATAGATGGCAATTACATGGAAGGGAGTATTTCCCGCACTCACTACTAAGTTCACAGCAGCGGATGAACTGGATCTTACATTATTCAGCAGGAACCTTGATGCGCAGCTGGAAGCTGGTGTGGAGGGAATTATCCTTGGAGGCTCATTAGGAGAGGCCAGCGTGATCACTACGGAAGAAAAGGCCACATTGGTAAAACATGCAGTTAAACAGATAGCCGGCAGGGTACCGGTAGTGATCAATATTGCAGAAGGCGCTACCCGTGAAGCCCTCCGGCAGGCAACCCTGGCAGAAGAATGGGGCGCTTCCGGCCTGATGCTCTTACCCCCGATGCGGTATAAGTCTGATGCACGCGAAACGGTAGAATATTTCCGTACAATTGCCCGCTCCACCAGTTTACCTATCATGTTGTACAATAACCCGGTGGATTATAAAACGGAGATCACGCTGGATATGTTTGAAGAACTGTCTGCCGAAAAGAACATTGAAGCAGTAAAAGAATCCACCCGGGATGTAACGAATGTGATCCGCATGCAGAACCGGTTTGGAGACCGCTTTAAGATCCTTTGCGGTGTAGATACCTTAACGCTGGAAGAATTGGTAACAGGAGCAGACGGGCTCGTTGCGGGGCTTGTATGTGCTTTCCCTGTTGAAACCGTAAAATTATATAAACTGATCAAGGCCGGAAAGATCCAGGAGGCGCTGCCCCTGTACAGATGGTTCATGCCTTTGCTGGAACTGGATATTCATCCCAAGCTGGTACAATATATCAAGCTGGCGGAAACACGTGCGGGCATAGGCAGTGAATATGTAAGAGCACCACGCCTTACGCTGGTAGGAGAAGAAAGGGAACGGATCCTGAAGGTAATTGATCACGCCATTGCAACAAGACCATGAGTGAGATAAATGAGATCATGCAGCAGGCGAAAGCTGCATTTGAAGTGTATAGCAAAACAACACCTGCACAACGTGCGGCTTTCCTGGAGAATATCGCGGAGCAGATAGAAGCTAAACGGGAACAACTCACAACCAAGGCACATGTAGAAACTCATTTGCCTTTACCCCGGCTGAACAATGAAATCACGCGTACTACAAGTCAGTTGAAAATGTTTGCTGCCTATATCACAGAAGGCAGCTGGGTGGCGGCGGCTATTGATAACCAGCCATCCAAACCGGATACCCGTAAGATGCTGATCCCTGTTGGCCCTGTGGTAGTGTTCGGTGCCAGTAATTTTCCCTTTGCTTTTTCAACGGCAGGAGGGGATACGGCGAGTGCTTTAGCTTCCGGTTCCACAGTTGTGGTGAAAGGGCACTCTGCACATGCCGGTACTTCTTTACTGGTATACGCTGCCATACAGGAAGCGATCCGTTTATCCGGCATGCCGGAACATACTTTGCAACATGTGCTGGGCCCGGGTAATACAGCCGGCAAAGAACTGGTGATGCATCCGTTCACTACGGGTGTTGGCTTTACCGGTTCTTATAAGGGAGGTACTGCTTTGATGCAGTATGCAGCAGCAAGAGAAAAACCCATTCCTGTTTTTGCAGAAATGAGCAGTATTAACCCTGTGGTATTATTACCGGATACCTTAACACAAAACGCAGCAGCGCTGGCTAAAAAGCTGGCAGGTTCTGTTACTTTGGGAATGGGGCAGTTCTGTACCAACCCGGGATTGCTGCTGGGTATTAAAAGCCCTGCGCTGGAAACATTCCTGTCTGAATTAGGAGAAGAAGTAAGCCAGGTAACACCACTGCCTATGCTGCATGAAGGAATTCATACCAATTATCAGCAGGGACTAACGGAGATGTTGCCATATGTTGTCTATAAAGGAGAGGGAGAGCCGGCAAGGGCAATTGCTATGGTGAGTGCTAAAGATTTTTTAAACATCCCGCATCTCAGGGAAGAGGTCTTTGGCCCTTTCTCCCTGTTGGTGACCTGCGAAAATAAAGCAGAGCTGAAGAAAGCACTGCAAAGTATTTCAGGCCAGCTGACAGCTACCATCATGGGCACAGATAAAGACCTTGCTGAACACCGGGATATTATTTCCCTGCAAACTTCCCTGGCCGGAAGGGTGATCATCAATGAAGTACCTACCGGTGTGGAAGTGAACAGCAGCATGGTACATGGCGGACCTTTCCCTGCCACTTCCGATGCGCGTTTCACTTCTGTAGGCGCCACTGCCATACAGCGATGGGTGCGGCCGGTTTGCTTCCAGGGTTTCCCGGATGCCCTGCTGCCGGAAGAATTGCAGAACGCCAACCCCCGCGGGATCTGGCGCACGGTGAACAATGAGTGGAAGAATGTATAATTTTATTACTTTAGAAAAATGAAGCCTGCGCGTAAAAAGACCTTTTTCTGTATTGATGCTCATACCTGTGGTAACCCCGTCCGCGTAGTGGCAGGAGGAGGGCCCACCCTCACCGGTAATAACATGAGCGAAAAGCGTCAGCACTTCCTGGAAGAATTTGACTGGATCCGAAAAGGACTGATGTTTGAACCCCGCGGCCATGATATGATGAGCGGCAGTATCCTGTATGCACCACACGATCCGCAGAACGATGTGGCGGTGTTGTTCATTGAAACCAGCGGCTGCCTGCCCATGTGTGGCCATGGCACTATCGGTACCATCACCATCGCTATCGAAGAAGGATTACTGTTACCGAAAACACATGGCACTGTTCGCATGGAAGCCCCGGCAGGACTGGTGAACATTTCTTATACCACCATCGGCAATAAAGTGAAAACGGTGAAGCTCACCAATGTGCCTTCTTTCCTGGAAGCCACAGAACTCACCGTAGATTGCCCGGAGCTGGGTGAGCTGGTGTTTGACGTATCCTATGGCGGTAATTTCTACGCCATCGTAGATGTGCAAAAGAACTTTGCAGGGCTGGAACATTACAGCGCAGATAAATTGATCGCATGGGCAAGAGAGGTCCGTAAAAGGATCAATGAGCAATATACTTTCGTTCATCCTGATGATCCGACTATCAATGGCTGTTCACATGTGTTATGGACAGGTGCTGTATTGGATCCCGCATCCACAGCACGTAATGCCGTGTTCTACGGAGATAAGGCCATAGACCGTTCTCCCTGCGGTACCGGTACTTCTGCCCGCATGGCACAATGGTACGCAAAAGGGAAACTGAAGAAAGGAGATGAATTCATTCATGAAAGCATTATCGGTTCCCGCTTCACCGGCCGCATTGAAGAAGAAACATCTGTAGCCGGGAAACCCGCTATCAGGCCAAGTATTGAAGGATGGGCCAGGGTATATGGATACAATACCATTAGTATTGATCCGGATGATGATCCTTATGCATATGGTTTCCAGGTTTTGTAAGTAATAAACATAAAGCATGAAATGTACTGTTATCGGCGGTGGGATCATTGGCTTAAGCTCCGCTTATTTTCTGCAGGAAAGCGGTTGGGATGTAACGATCATTGATAAAGGCGATCTTTCTGATAATTGCTCCTATGGCAACGCAGGTTATGTATGTCCCAGCCACTTTGTGCCCATGGCTACGCCCGGTATTGTAAAGCAGGGCCTGAAATGGATGCTGAATGCGCAAAGTCCCTTTTATGTAAAGCCAAGGTTGAGCATGGACCTGATAGACTGGGGATTGAAGTTCATCCGCAGCGCCAATGCAGCACATGTGGAAAGAAGCGCCGTGCCTTTGCGCGACATTGCCGTACTCAGTAAAGGATGGTATGAAACATGGCTGCGTCAGCCGGAGTTTGATTTTGCTTATGAACAAAAGGGATTGTTAGATCTCTTCCAGTCGGAAGCCAACGCATTGCATGCACATCATACCGTAGAGAAAGCACTGGAGCTTGGTTTGGATGCGGAGTATCTGAATGCAGAACAGGTGCAGGCTATGGAGCCGCAAACAAAACTGAATATCAGGGGAGCCGTGTATTTCAAATGTGATGCACATCTCTATCCCAATAAACTCATGCATAACCTGCTGGCATATCTAAGGTCAAAAAGCAATGTCACCTTTGTGCCGGGGCAGGAAGTGGAAGGTATTGAAAAGGAACAGGGAAAGATCAAACGGGTGAAAACACGGCAAGGCGTATACGAAACAGATATGCTCGTGATCGCTACCGGTTCCTGGAGCCGCGAAATGGCAGCGCTGGTAGATGTGAAATTACCCATGGCCGCAGGCAGGGGATATTCCATCACTTATGAAGATGCGCCTTATAAACTGAATCATCCTGCCATCCTTATGGAAGGCAGGGTAGCTATCACGCCGATGGACGGGAACAAGATCCGTTTTGGCGGCACCATGGAAATAACCTCCCTGAACGCACCGCCGGATATGAATAGGGTAAAAGGCATCCTGCGCTCTGTGAAGAACTTTTTGCCAGAGTACGATATTCCGCTGCCCCCGAAAGAACAGGTATGGTTCGGGTACCGCCCCTGTTCAGCAGACGGGCTGCCTTACATCGGAAGATTAAAACGCATTGATAATTGCATATTAGCTACCGGGCATTCCATGCTTGGGCTGAGCCTGGGTGCAGGTACGGGAAAGCTCGTCAGCGAGCTGGTGAATGGGCAGGCACTGAGTATGGATATAACCCCTTTTGCACCTGAACGTTTTTAAACCTTTGATCATGAGAAAATCCTTATGCTGTATCTGTTTGTTACTGCTACAGTTTACCACCTATGCACAATCGCAGGATACTGACCTGTACAATCAATCCAGTGAAGTGAACAATATCATGGTGCAGTATTATGCAGACAGAGGTGCCCTGAACCGTTTTTATTTTGTGCGTAACTCACCTGAACGCAGAGAACGGATGACGGTATTACAGGAAGAATATGTAAAACGTTTATCGAAACTGGATTTCTCCAAACTGCCAAACGGCTCTGCCGTAGATTACATATTGTTCCGGCGTGATCTGAAGGACGAACTGTTCCAGCTGGAGCAGGAGCGGAAAGAGTATAAGGATGTACAGCAATGGTTCCCGTTCGCAGACAGATTGTATGCGGTAGAGCGAATGCGCCGCAGGGGAACTGCGCCCGATGCGGAAAAACTCGCAGGCGAATTGAACACCCTGGCGAAAGATGTAATAGCTGCCAAAGCATTGTTGCGGAAAGACAGTGCCATGCCTTTAGCCCTCAGCCGCAGGGCTTCCGGTGTGGCCAGGGGAATGCAGCAGGCCATCAAGAGCACTTTTGATTTTTACAATGGTTACGATCCATTGTTCACCTGGTGGATCCCGGCCCCTTATAAACGATTAGACAGCTTATTGAATGATTATGCCAATGCGCTCAGCAGTAAAGGCAAAAGCGCTGTATCCCAGAAAGATGATGGCAGTGGCATCATCGGTAATCCCATCGGCAGAGAAGAACTGATCCGGCAGTTGCAGGAGGAAATGATCCCCTATACACCGGAAGACCTCATCACCATTGCCAATAAAGAGTTTGCCTGGTGTGATGCGGAAATGCTGAAAGCCTCCCGCGAAATGGGCTTTGGCGATAACTGGAAAGCTGCGATGGAAAAGGTGAAGAACGCTTATGTGCCGCCTTCCAAACAGCCGGAGGCTATGATGAAGTTATATGAGGAATCTGTTGCCTTTATCAAAAAGAACAACCTGATCACCATACCCCCACTGGCAGAAGAAACCTGGCGTATGAGTATGATGGCGCCGGAACGCCAGCTGGTGAGCCCCTTCTTTTTAGGTGGAGAGGAGTTCATTATTTCCTATCCTACCAACACCATGCAGCATGATGATAAAATGATGAGCATGCGGGGCAATAATCCTCATTTCTCCAGGGCTACAGTGCATCATGAATTACTCGCAGGCCATGCCATGCAGCAATTCATGAGTGATCGTTACAGATCTTACCGCCACTTTGATACGCCATTCTGGACGGAAGGCTGGGCATTGTACTGGGAGCGTTTACTTTGGGACCTTAAATTCCCCGTTACCCCGGAAGACCGTATGGGTATGTTGTTCTGGCGCATGCACCGTTGCGCGCGGATCATCTTTTCCCTCAGTTATCATACTAATAAATGGACGCCGCAACAGTGCATAGATTTCCTGGTGGACCGTGTGAATCATGAAAGGGCAAATGCAGAAGGAGAGGTGCGCCGTTCTTTTACAGGTGGTTATGGCCCCTTGTACCAGATCGCTTATATGATCGGTGGTTTGCAGTTTGAAGCGCTGAAGAAGGAATTAGTGGATAGTGGTAAGATGACGTACCAGCAGTTCCATGATGCCATTATCCGGGAGAATTCCATGCCGGTGGAAATGGTAAGGGCTATATTGCTGAAGCAAACTTTGAAGAAGGATTTTACAACGAACTGGAAGTTCTACAAACTATAAGATCAATAACCTGCAAAAGAAAGGGCCGTATCATTCCTGGTACAGCCCTTTTCTATCTAATTTATTTACAAACTTTAACCGCATCATTCGCCGGATAACTAAATGTATTCACCAGGTTCCAGCGTGCCTTATAGATCTTTAATCCCTTTTGGCTGAATACCGGTTTACCTTTTGCATCCAGCACCTCATTGGACCACCAGGATTCATTGGGTTGCAGTACAATAACCGGGTAACCTGCCGGGCCGGATGATACACTCTTTATTTTACTTTGGGGTACATCCGCTCTTGTGATCTTCTTCGTGGCGATATCAAACTGGTACACGCCTTCATTATTCGTCAGCCATAAAGCGTCTTTTCCATAAACAGGGAAAAGATCATGTGCTTCTGTGCCTTCAAGACGAATGGAATCTTTCAGTACCAGATCTGGTTGTGAACAATTGAAATTATAGGTGAAAGATTTCAACTGGCTCAGCCCCGCAGACCATAACAGCTGGCGTTTGTTGTCCCATACCGCATTGTGCCCGAATTCAATGAATACCTTTTTGGTATATACATTCTCCGGGAAATGGAGGGTATCCACTTTAAATAACATCAGGAAATTTCCGTGGCTGGAAGCTGCAACAATATTTCCATCCGGTAACAGCTCCGCGGAGTGAGTATTGCCACCTGCATAGGCGTAGAACACGGTTTTCTTATCTGCGATACGGATCAATGCCACACCGCCGCCGGAAGCTACCGTGAGGATGTATTTCCCGTTGTACACCAGTTTAGCATCGCTGATACTGGAAAACCATTTGGCATGCTCCGGCTTTACGTTGGAAGATGCGGGTTTCCATTCCCAGGTGATTTTCTTCGTATGGATATCAGCAATGGCTACACGGTGTTCTGATTGTTCAGAAAGTATAATGCTGGTATCCGGTTGGGCAATTATGCTGCCGATGATCATCAATGCACTTATCATGGCAGCATAGTTACAAATTTTTCTTTTGAAATAAAAGAAGGGGAAACGTTTGGGAACGCTTCCCCTGTATTAAATCTAAGTTAACTCGACTTTTTAGCCTTCTTCAATTCCTCTTCCAGTTTGGCCCGTTCGCTTTCCAGTTTCTTCTGTTTCTTTGCATGTTCCTCAGCAGCCTTATGTGCCTTCTCCAGTTTAGCTTCTTTTTCTGCGATCTCCAGCTGCTGTTCATTATATGTGGCAACTTCTGCAGCAAAATCATTGAGGAATTGTTTCATCTTTTCCATGGTAGCGGCATCAGAGCTGCTGCTTACAAAATTGTCGTACCCCTTTGCAGTGACCAGGGATACGATCGTGCTTTTCTTTTTGCTCTCTACCTTTACATACACATCCAGTTTTTCCGATGAAACTTCCGGCCAGCTTGCTCCTTTGTAAGTAAAGAAACCCTGCTGCTTTCGTTGTTTCCCTAATCCTGCTTTTTCTAATTTAATGGTTAATGCCTGCGCTACGATCTCCTCCGGGTAATCATACGTGGCAATTGCTGCGCTGCTTTCAGCTTTCATGATCTTTACAGTTCCCTCCGATGCATTTTGTGCTTTCAAGAGCATGGGGATGATGGCCATAGCAGCCATTGCAATTAGTGCTTTTTTCATGGGTTAAATGCTTTTATCGGAACAGTATATTCCAAATCTATACCAACATTATAAAAACCATTAACATATATAGTTTTGGTATAGTGCATTAAATAATATTATGTGTGGAAACAACAGTAATGATGCGGCACACAGGCTATTACCCATGAAAAAAGCACTCAAAAAAATCTACCAGAATTTTGCATACAAGGCCGTCAGGATCATTAATGTTAATACAATCAGAACGATGGTGGAGGGCTTGAGTTTAAACATCTCCTTATCCAGCTCAAAGGCTTTTGGATTTACCTTCGGCCCTGCGAGACTGAGCAACACCATCACGATCATAGTGAAGAGGAAAGATAAACCCATACAGATGAGAAAAGGGATCACAAAGCCACCCTTGCCATCAGGATACGCCGTATAGAAGAAGGTGTTGGTGCCAAACATAGGTACCGCGAAACTGTTGAAGAAAACAGAGAGCAGGAATCCCGTAAGTACACCCGCAATGGCGGCTACCCCGGTAGTTCTTTTCCAGAACATACCCAGTATGAACATGGCAAATACACCCGGACTGATAAACCCGGTATATTTCTGGATAAAGGTAAATCCTCCTTCACCCCCTATGCCCAGCAGGTCCTCCCAGGTGAAGATCACGGCAATGAGCATCGCCAGCCAGATAGTAGCCCTGCCAACCCATACCAGCTTCTTCTCATTCGCGTCTTTATCAAAGTATTTCTTATAGATGTCCAGTGTGAAAATAGTAGAGATGCTATTTGCTTTGCCAGCCAGCGAAGCCACAATGGCAGCTGTTAATGCGGCGATAGATAAACCTTTCAGCCCGTTGGGAAGAAAGCCCAGGATGGCGGAATACGCCCCATCTTTGCTGCCGCCTTCCAGTTGCGGAAGATGGCCGTTCTTATATAACACATACGCGGCAACACCCGGCAGCCAAACGATCAGGGGCATCATCAGTTTCAGGAAACCTGCAAAGAGGATACCTGTGCGGGCTGTTTCCAGGTCAGCGCCCAGCGCGCGTTGTGTGATGTATTGATTGCAACCCCAGTAATTGAGGTTCACGATCCACTGGCCCGCAAAATACATGGCGATGCCGGGAAGGATCACATACCGGTCTATTTCCAGCTGGGAGGAAGCGGCAGTTGGTTTAGGCAGGATCATTTTAAAATGTTCCGGCGCATCTTTCATCATCACTTTAAAACCCGCAAGGGCATCACTGCCCAGGCCGAACTTTTCAGATACCATCGTGAGGGCAAGATAGGTAGTGGCCAGCCCGCCGATGATCAGTACCGCCACCTGTATCACATCCGTATACCCGATCACTTTCATCCCACCGAGTGTGATGATCAGTGCAAAGATGGCCAGTCCTAACATAATGGCGTGCAGGTATTCCCCGCCTGCCAGTCCATTGATGGCCACGGCGCCGAGGTAGAGGATAGAAGTAAGGTTTACGAACACATAGAGGAACAACCAGAACACCGCCATGATCAGCGCTACCGTTTCATTATACCGCATTTTCAGGAATTGCGGCATAGTGTAGATCTTGTTCTTCAGGTAAATGGGAATGAACCATATTGCAATAATGATCAGTGCAACGGCAGCGATCCATTCATAAGCGGCTACGGCTATACCTACAAAAAATCCTTCTCCGCTCATGCCAATGAATTGCTCCGCCGAAATATTGGAGGCGATCAGGGAGGCGCCGATGGCCCACCAGGTTAGGGAACCTTCTGCGAGGAAGAAGTCTTTTGTGTTCAGGGAAGCCTTTTGCTTTCTGCGGTATATCCAATATCCAAAGGAAGCAATAAGTATGAAATAGGTGATAAACACAAGATAGTCTGATAATGCGAGGTGATTGTTCATAACGTGTTGGCTGATTATTATTTTGGATTGATCATGTAAGCCGCTTCATTCCATCGTAATTCATTTTTCAGTTGCCGGAGTTGTGTATGTTTATCGATCAGCACACATTCAATGTTCGCGATCTCCGCAAAATCTTCCAGCTGTGCGGAAGTTAAATTCTGGCTGTAACAGGTATGATGCGCACCGCCTGCAAGGATCCATGCGGTACAACCTGTTTTCATGTCCGGATAAGGTTTCCAGAGCACGCGTGCCACTGGTAGTTTGGGTAGATTATGCATGGGTTTAACCGCCATCACTTCATTGACAATCAGGCGGAAGCGGTTGCCCATATCTACGATAGAAGCATTCAGGGCAGGGCCTGCTGCTGCATTGAACACCAGGCGTACAGGATCTGATTTGCCGCCGATGCCGAGAGGATGTATTTCACAGGAAGGCTGCCCGTCTGCAATGGATTCGCAGATCTCCAGCATGTGTGAGCCCAGTACCATGGAATTATCCGGGTTGAAATGATAGGTGTAATCTTCCATGAAGGAATTACCACCCGGCAGGCCGCTGCCCATTACTTTCATGGCGCGTACCAATGCTGCCGTTTTCCAGTCTCCTTCTCCTGCAAAGCCATAACCCTTTGCCATGAGGCGTTGTGCGGCAATACCCGGTAATTGCTGCATGCCATGAAGGTCTTCAAATGTGTCTGTAAAACCTTTGAAATTCCCGTCTTCCAGGAATGCCTGCAAACCTATTTCGATGCGTGCAGCTTCGCGTAGTGCAGCATGCTGTTCATTGCCTTTACGTAAGGCGCCTGCCAATGCATAACGGTCTTCGTATTCTTTTACGAGTACATCAATGGCATGCGTACTCACAGCATCTATCACTTTGGTGAGATCGCCAATGCCATGTGTATTTACAGAATAACCGAATTTGTATTCTGCTTCTACTTTATCGCCGTCTGTTACCGCAACAAAACGCATGTTATCGCCGAAACGTACAAAACGGGCGCCCTGCCAGTCGTGCCAGCCTGCCGCAGTACGTGTCCATTGATTGATCTCTTTGATCACTTCAGGGTCCTGCCAGTGACCTGCCACTACTTTCCTGTTCATGCGCAGGCGGCTTACCATAAAACCAAATTCCCTGTCGCCATGCGCACTCTGGTTGAGGTTCATAAAATCCATGTCTATGGTACTCCATGGAATATCGCGGTTGAATTGCGTGTGCAGGTGCAATAAAGGTTTTTGCAATGCCTTCAGTCCGCCTATCCACATTTTAGCAGGGGAGAAGGTATGCATCCATGCTATGAGCCCTATCACCTTTTTGGTGCTATTGGCTTCCACGATGAGGTGGCTGATCTCCTCCGTTGATTTCAGTGTAGGTTTCCAAACGATGGATACCGGTATTTCCGGTGAATCGTTCAGCGCCGCCGCGATGATCTTAGCGTGTTCCGCTACCTGCAATAATGTTTCTTCTCCATATAGATGCTGACTTCCGGTCACAAACCATACTTCCAGTTGCTTAAGTTCACTCATGTTTAAAGTTTATTGGCCGTAATAGGAATCCGGACCATGTTTTCGTTCATAATGTTTTTTGATCAGTGCTTCCTTTAAGCGCGGAGCATCCAGGCGGATCTGTTGCGTAAGGAATGCCATGTGCGCAATGTTTTCCAGTACTGCGCTGTTGTATACGGCTTTCTCCGCTGTTTTGCCCCAGGTAAAGGGAGCGTGATTGCCCACCAGGATCATTTCCACTTCTTCATAGTTCATACCTCTTTCTTCCAGTGCCTGCATGATCTGGAAACCGGTCTGGTATTCATAATTTCCGGCTATCATTTCATCAGACATAGGCGCTGCGCAGGGAATGTCTGCCGTAGTATGATCTGCATGTGTAGTGCCGTAGATGGGAATATCTTGTAAGGTTTGTGCCCATGCTGTGGCATAGAGGGAATGTGTATGCACAATGCCTTCAATGTTCTTCCAGTGTTTATATAATACAGCGTGTGTGCGGGTATCAGAAGAAGGCCGGAGGTCACCTTCAATGGTATTGCCTTCAAAATCCACGATCACCATGTTCTCTGCTGTGAGTTCCGCATACGGCACACCGCTGGGTTTAATGGCAAATACGCCAAGTGCCTGGTCTGCAGCGCTCACATTGCCGAAAGTAAAAAGCACGAGGTCCAGTGCCGGTAATTGCATATTGGCGGCATAGGCGGTTTCTTTCAGTTGCTGGTATTTACTTTTCATACGGTTTGTTGTTCGATGAAATTTCCCAATGCCTGGTATTGCTGATAACGTTTTGCATAGATGGCAGCATGTGCGGGATTGGGTTGGTAAGTAATGTCGAAGCCCTGCCCCATGGCCTGCATGGCATCTTCTACTTTATTGTAGATCCCTGCTACGGTAGCGGCAAACATGGCTGCACCGGCTGCGCAGGTTTGATCTGAACGGTGAATGCGTAATGGCATATTCATCACGTCTGCCATGATCTGCATGATCTGCGGCGATTTTCTTGCTACGCCTCCCATGCCTATCAGGCCCTTTACAGGAATACCCTCCTGGCTGAACCTGTCTGCGATGGCTTTCGCGCCAAAGCAGGTGGATTCAATAATGGAACGAAAGATCTGCGGGGCGCTGCTGGCAAGGTCTACGCCTGTAATGGCACCTTTGAGCAATTGATTCGCATCCGGTGTGCGTCTGCCATTCAGCCAATCCAGTGCTATACCTGTATGTTCTTCAGGAGGTATTAGTGCTGCCTGTTTAGTAAGTTCCGGTATGAGTTGATCAATGAGGGACTGTTTGAAGTGTATGAGTGGCCAGCTGAGCAGGTCCCTGAACCATGCATAGGCATCCCCGAAAGAACTCTGGCCTGCTTCCATACCCATCATGCCGGGGATCACGGAACCGGGTACCTGTCCGCAGATCCCTTTCACGAGTTTGCCTGCTACCTCTTCCATCGGTGCTACCAGCATATCGCAGGTGGATGTACCCATTACTTTACTGAGATGATAAGGTTCTATCTGGCCGCCTACTGCTCCCATGTGTGCATCAAATGCTCCGGTGCCTACCAGTACTTCCGTAGAAAGGCCAAGGCGTTCTGCCCATGCGGGAGAAAGATGCCCTGCGGCTTTATCCGCCGTATAGGTCTGCGAAAACAGGCGGGAGGTATAACAGTTCAGCAGAGGGTCCAGCGAAGAAAAGAATTCATTCGGGGGCAGGCCGTTAAACTCCGCAGCCCACAATGCTTTGTGTCCTGCGCTGCAGGTACCGCGTTTCATTTGAGAGATATGTGTACCGCCTGTAAGGAGGAAAGGTATCCAGTCGCAATGTTCCACCCAGGAATGGCAGGCGCTGCGTACCTGTTCATCTGCTCTTAGAACATGCAGGAGTTTGGCCCAGAACCATTCGGAGGAATAAATACCGCCTACAAACTGCAGGTAGTTTACAGGGAAGGTAGCAGCATGCGCATTGATCTGTGCGGCCTCTTTGGTAGCCGTATGATCTTTCCACAATACAAACATGGCATTGGGGTTCTGCTCAAACCCCGGCGTTAAAGCCAGGGGGGTACCACTTTCATCCACTGCTACCGGTGTAGAGCCGGTTGTATCTACAGAAATGGCGCGTACGGCCCGGGCAGCTGCCGGCCCGGCCAGTTTTAAACAGGTACGGATGGTATGTTCCAGGCCTTCCTGGTAGTCCAGCGGATGCTGCCGGAAACGGTTCCTGGCGGCATCACAATACAAACCATCCTTCCAGCGCGGATAATAGAATACTGCGGCGGAGATCTCCTCCCCGGTATGGGCATTTACAAGAATGGAGCGGACGGAATCTGTGCCATAATCTACCCCTATTACATAAGAATCTTTCATGTGGAATTATTATTGTCAATGCGACACTTAAGTAAAGTAGCAAAAAAATTCCCATCTTTTCCATTATCTGGAAAAAAAATTAATTGAGATTGTTGGGATTTGGAATAAAATTCAGGAAGGCATTGAATTTCGTCTGATATTTGCGCTTATCCAGTTTGTAGTAAAAAGCGCCTCTTTTTGAACTTAAACGTTCCTTGTCCTTCTGTTTTATTAATAGTCCGGTTGACAATACTTTCCGGGAGAAGTTCCTTTTGTCCATCAGGGAGCCATAGATCCCTTCATACAGGCTTTGGAGTTGGGGGAGGGTAAATTTCTCCGGCAGCATCTCAAATACAATGGGGTGGAAGGCTGCTTTGTAGCGCAGTTTTTCCTTGGCCATTTCCACCATATCCCGGTGGTCGAAGATCAGGGATGGCAGCTTTTTCAGCGGGAACCATTCAGAATGGAAGTCGTTATTGATCTGTTTTTTATACTCATTGATATCTATCAGGCTGGTGTAAACTACGGATACTGTTCTTTCAATGGGATCGCGTTCTACTTCCCCGAAGGCATGCAGTTGTTCCATGTATACATCCTTCAACCCTGTCAGTTCGTGCAGGATGCGGGCAGCGGCATTATCCAACGTTTCCTTTGGCTGTACGAATCCGCCCATGAGGCTCCAGCGGCCCTGCTCAGGTTCAAATCCTCTTTTTATCAGTAATAGTTTTAATTCTGTTCCATCGAATCCGAAAATGATGCAATCAACCGCTAACAGCATTTTGTTCTTTCCTGAATAATGAGATATTTTCACTGGTGCTCTTTTAATCCTGTGGTTAATATTGTTTTGTTTTTGATCATCCGTACTCCGTATAAAGGTCCCGCGCTGTTTTGCGGCTTAGGGAGGAATTTAAGGGTTACGGTGGTTTTTCCTTTGGTCAGTTCCTCGGGAATTTTGTAGCTAATATCGTAAAACTTGCTGGCTTTATACTTATTTAGGTCTTCTGTGGCAATGGTTACCCCGTTTACCTGTATGTCGAATATCCGGCCCCGGTTATCCATACCCCAGTAACTGCATATAATAGTATTACCTCCCTCAGGCTGTACTTTCATGTTAAAAGAGAAGAAACCTCCCGGCGCAGCCATCCGCCATTTCTTTCCATGCTCCTCTTCTGTATGCAGTTTTTCCCCTGTAAGATCATGGTCGCGCTCCGGCTGCATTTCCCCGGGCCGCAGGATATCCAGCGTGAGGTCTTCCAGTTCCCTTGCCTCTTTTTTGTGTGCCTCATACACTTTTTGCTGTTCCGCCCAGGCAGCAGGACTGAACACATCCCAGTACACACTATAGTATTGATCTTTAGTATCGTGGAAAGGCACCATCCGGATCCCTGTTCCTTTTGTTACGAAAGAGGCATCCATCCAGCTGGCCGGGTTGGCCTGGTCTGTTACAAAAACAGGCACACCTTTTACGGGGTCCGGTTCTTTTTCTCCCAGCAGGCCGGCCAGTAAAGTTGGGCCATAAAAGATAGCCCTGCGGTCAGGATTGTCCGGCATGGATTCCGTATAAAGGGTTTGCGGGTAATTGAGTTTGATCACATCCCCGTTCTGCCATTTTTGTTGCAGTACGAGGTAGCCATTGGCATCAGGGCTGAGGGTTTGTTCTTTGTTGTTGATTAAAACTTTCACAGATTGCCCGGTCCAATGCGGTTTGCGAATGCGGATAGGGAAGGAACCGGATCCTTTAATAGTAAGCCTTACATCCGGCAGGGTAGTTTCCTGCCTGATCTTTACTCCCCGTTCTTTCCAATCCAGGGTGGAGGGTATAAAGAGGTTTACATATAAACTTCCGTCTTCGCCGCGGGCATAGATACTTTCTCCATACTTCACATGATTTTCCATCCCTGAACCTACACAGCAGGTGAAAGAATGCCAGGGGTTACTGTATTCTTTGGTACCTCCCATACGCAGGGACACGAAATAACATACCATCCCGGATTCATGTTGCTGGGAGGCGAGTATATGATTGTACAGTGCCTTTTCGTAATAATCCATATAGGCAGCATCCGGCTTCAGCGCAAATAAATGGCGCGTGAGCTTCAGCATATTATAAGTATTGCAGGTTTCTGTGGTATTGTCTGTAAGTGTTTCACTCAGCTTATCTGCCGGGCCGAAGTATTCATAATTACTGTTGCCGCCTGTGGCATAGGAATGATGTTTGGTAACGGTGTTCCAGAAAAAGTGCGCAATGTCCGCATCTTTTTTGTCGAGGTTCAGCTCATGCCGGCGAATGCCCCCGATCACTTTAGGGATCTGGGTATTGGAGTGTTTGCCGGGGAGGATGTCTATCCCTGCCGCCAGGGAATCCAGTATGCGGGTATCGTAGAATTTGTAACTGAGGTCCAGGTATTTTTTATTGCCGGTTAAAGCCCAGGTGTTCACCAGGGTTTCGCTCATGCCGCCATATTCGCAGAACAGCATCTTTTGCAATTGCTCATGGTTGAGGTTTTGGATGATGGTGCCTGCCCAGTTAGCAATGCCTTCATTGATCTGCAGGGCTTTTTTGTTGCTGCAATACAAATTGGCATCCAGCAAACCGGCCATGATCTTATGCACCGTATACCAGGGTGCCCATGCGCCATTCAGGTCAAATCCCCGGGTACGGATATTCCCGGCTGCCACTTCTGCCCACATACTGTCTTCATTGGGGATGGCACCAACATATCCCCCGCGCCTGCAAAGTTCCAGTTCATCCACGATATAATTGACACGATGCAGGAAGGCAGTATCGCCGGAAGCGGCATACTGCATGGCGCAGGCAGAAAGATAGTGCCCCAGTGAATGACCTGCGAGCCCTGATGACTCCCAGCCCCCGTATTTCTCTCCTTTGGGAGTAAGGCCTGCATGTGCACGGAAATCAGACAGGAGCCTGTCCGGTTCTATCTGTAAAAGGTATTTGGCTTCCGCCTGCATGGCCGTATAAAAAGGGCCTTCCAGTAAACGAACATCCGCCAGGTTAAATGCATAGGCCCGGATGTTTGCCTGCAAAGGCATTTTGATGCGGGCATCTTTCCATTCCGGTACCAGGGATTGCGCAAATGCTGTTATACTGCTCAACAACAATAGTACGGCGATCAACAGTTTATTCATATGAATAAAGCTAGCATGCAATTCAAAGATCCACTTTTCAATATTTCGCAAATAGTAAACAGATATTGATAATTAAATGTGCTACTGACAATTTAAATAATTGTCTGGATTTTTTAGAATTTAATCCGGATATTTAAGGATTAACCACGCAAACACTTAAACAAGGATCATCATGTTTAAAAAACTCACTACAATTATGACTATCATTACCGGCAGTCTGATTGTTACCTCAGCCTGTAACAACCAGTCCTCAGAGCAAAAGACCAGTGCAGATTCCACCGTTGTGCCCGCACCCGTACATTATGGCGACCTGGACGGCCAGGAAGTTTTGCAATATACCCTCACAAACGACAGTGGCATGGTGGTAAAAGTGCTGAATTACGGGGGTGTTATCACAGATATCCTTGTAAAAGATAAAAATGGGGAACTGGGTAATGTGGTACTTTCTTACGATTCCCTTGCAGGGTACGTGCAAAAAGGCAACCCTTATTTCGGTACCCTGGTGGGCCGTTATGCCAACCGCATCGCCAAAGCCACCTTTAAGATAGATAGTAATGAATATAAGCTGGCTGCCAATAATAACGGCAACAGCCTGCACGGTGGCCTGAAAGGTTTTGATAAAGTTATCTGGAAAGTAACGCCTTTACCCGGAGATAGCAGCCTCCTGCTGGAATATACCAGCGCAGACGGGGAAGAAGGTTACCCCGGTGCCCTGGATGCTAAAGTGATCTACACCCTCACGGCAGACAATGCCCTGAAACTGGAATACGTGGCCACCACCAGCAAACCAACACCAGTGAACCTCACACAGCATACTTACTTTAACTTATCTGCCGGCAAGGATTCCACTATCCTTGATCATGTGCTGCAACTCAATGCGCCCAGCTATACCCCTGTAAATGATGTGCTGATCCCAACAGGTAAAATAGAACCGGTAAAAGGCACGCCTATGGACTTCACCACCGCTACCCGTATTGGCGAGCATATTGCAGAAGTGAAAGGCGGATATGATCATAACTGGGTGTTTGATAAATCAGGTTTTGCCGTGGTCGGTACCCTGTATCATCCGGCCAGCGGAAGGCTGATGACCATCTCTACTTCAGAGCCGGGCATCCAGTTCTATACCGGTAACTTCCTGGATGGTACCCTGCAGCACACACGCAATGGTGCAAAATTCGGCAAGAACGCAGGGCTTTGCCTGGAAGCACAGCACTATCCTGATTCTCCGAACCAGCCGGCTTTCCCTAACGTGATCCTGAAACCAGGTGAGCGTTATACGCAAACTACGGTTTACCAGTTCGGGACGAAGTAACTATATAATAAACAGGGATCCCTGCTAATGCAATGATCAGGCCCGGCCAGGTAAAACCGGGTTTGTAAATGATCAGCAGGATACAGAAACTTAAGCCCATCACAATATAAATGATGGGTAGTACCGGGTAGCCGAATGCTTTATACGGGCGTTCGGCATCCGGTCTTTTTTTGCGCAGGATAAAGATGCCTGCAATAGTGAGCATATAGAACCCCACTACTACAAAAGAGATCATATCCAAAAGCTGGCCGTATTTGCCGCTGATGCTCCAGGCACAGGCAACAATACACTGGATCCACAAAGCAAACTCAGGAACAGCCGCCTGGTTAAGTTTCCCCGCCCTGCGGAAGAATAAACCATCATTGGCCATGGTGTAATATACCCTGGCGCCTGCCAGGATCAAACCATTGTTACAGCCAAAAGTAGAGATCATGATCATGGCTGCGATCAATACCGTACCCGCTTTTCCGAACATCACATGCGAAGCCGCCACAGCTACCCTGTCCTTCTCCGCAAAAGCAATCTCCTGTAAAGGCAGTACCGCGAGGTAAGTGATATTAGCCAGGATATACAGAAAGGTAACGATCAGTGTGCCCAGGAATAAGCTGAGGCCAATATTGCGCTGAGGGTTCTTTACTTCTCCTGCTATGAATGCGATGTTGTTCCAGGAATCGCTGCTGAAAATGGAACCTACCATAGCGGCAGCAATAGCACCCAATGCTGCGATGATGGTGTAAGGACCGGTAGTGGTGATGGAATGCAGGTGCCAGGGATCTTCCCAGTTGGCAGTCCATACCGCGGGTTTTAATAACACCAGGCCGCAAATGATCAGGGCGGCCAGGCTCAGTAATTTGATCAGGGTTAAAGAGGTTTGTACAAGTTTGCCGCTTTTGATCCCCCTGGTATTAATAAAGGTCAGCACAAAGATCACGGCGATGGATAATAACTGTGCCCTTGAAATGTTCTTCCACACAAGGATATCTTCGCTGAAATAGGGTATAATATAAGCCGTGAATTTAGCAAAGGCAACGCCTACTGCCGCAATGGTAGCGGTTTGCACCACCGTGAAGAAACTCCATCCATATACAAAACCCGTTAGCGGATTATAGGCTTCTTTCAGATATACATACTGGCCGCCCGCTTTGGGGAACATGGCACTCAATTCTCCATAGCTCAATGCCGCAGTGAGGGTCATAAATCCGGTGATAAGCCATACCAGTAAAAGCCAGCCGGAGCTTCCGGTGAGCCGGGTAATGTCTGCACTTACAATAAAGATACCGGAGCCGATCATGCTGCCTGCTACTACCATGGTAGCGTCTAAGAGGCTGAGGGAGGGTTTGAAGTTCATATGCAGTAAAGCTAACCAGTCAAAAGCGGGAAGACTTTGTAATTATTAACCGGTTATGCTCAGAATTGAAAGGCTAAAATCAGTACAGTTATGGTTAAAATGCGTAAATCAATTCCTGTAAAATGTGCCCACTTTACAGGAGATTAAAACAGTTATATGCTGAAGCGTATTATACTGCTGCTGATCTGGACCAATTCCCTCAGCGCACAACAGCTCCCTTACCACCCGGATGAGGAGGAAATGACAGGCCGGTATAAACATGCCCGCTTATTGGATAGCATCAGCCGGAACACTGTATTTAAAAGTACAGTGAGAGCAAACTGGTCTGTAGATGGCCGGAGTTTCTGGTATGCGAACACCTTAAAGGATTCTGTTAAGGAATATATTTTAGTAGATGCTGCCAGCGGGAAAAAACGCCCCGCATTTGATCATGCAAAACTGGCTGCAGCTTTGGAGCAGGACCCGCTGCGTTTGAATATCACGCGCATGGATATCGGTACTAAAACCGCCATGCTGGAAGCAAAGGGAAAATACTGGGAAGTTGATTTGAAAACCTACCAACTCATAAAGAAAGATAGCTTCCCTCAACGTGTGTATCCGGACAGGGTATTCCGCCGCAGCCGTTGGCAAAGTTTTTCCACGAGGGGGGAATCGCCGGATAAGAAATGGCATGCTTTCGTCAAAGAAGGGAATGTATTCATACGTAATAACGAAACAAAAGACACAATACAATACACTACCAATGGCACCAAAGAAAAACCATACGCAGAACTGGCCTGGTCCCCGGATAGTAAATATGTAGTAGGATATCTCACTAACCCTGCACTGGATACCCTGGTATATTATGTACTTACCAGCGTATCAGGTACTAAACGCGGGCAGCTACGTTCACAGAATTACAAACAACCCGGTGACCCTTTCACTACTTATGAGATGCATCTTTTCCCTGTAGATCAGTTAAAAAGCATCAGGGTCAATACCGAAATATTAGACTTTTTTGAAGCCCCCGTATTGCACTGGCGCAAGGATGATCCGCGGTATTTCAGCTACGAGAAAGTAGACCGTGGGCACCAACGTTTCAGGATCATTGAAGTGGATGCACAATCTGGTACCACACGCACATTGCTGGATGAAAAAGCCAAAACCTTTATCTACGAATCGCGCATCTTCACAGAATATATACCAGCTACTAGTGAAATTATATGGTCTTCTGAAAAGGATGGCTGGCGCCATTTGTATCTGGTAGATGGCCTTACCGGCAATATTAAGAATGCGATCACACAGGGCGAATGGGTGGTGCGTAACATTGATAGCGTGGATGAAAAGAAGAGAGAGATATGGTTCCGTGCCAGTGGTATGCACGCAGGTGAAGACCCTTATTTCATCCATTACTACCGCATTGGTTTTGATGGCAAAAACCTGGTGCAGATGACGCCGGAGAAAGGACAGCACCTGATCACACTTTCCAATGATAAGAAATATTATCTCGATACTTACTCACAGGTGAACATCCCGCCTGTTACGGAACTACGCCTTACCAGCAATGGCAAGAAAATAGCAGAGATAGAACGCGCAGATGCCACGGAGTTCTTCAAAACAGGCATACCACCGGTAGAGAGTTTTGTAGCGAAAGGAAGGGATGGCGTTACAGATATCTGGGGGATCATTTGCAGGCCTTCTACATTTGACCCCACTAAAAAATATCCCATCATTGAAAATATCTACGCCGGCCCGCATGATGCTTTTGTGCCCAAAACTTTCATGGGAACTTTCGGGGAAATGCAAAGCATGGCAGAGCTGGGTTTCATAGTGGTGCAGATAGATGGTATGGGCACAGCCAACCGTTCAAAAGCCTTTCATGATGTTTGCTGGAAGAACATTGCAGACGCCGGTTTCCCTGACAGGATCCTATGGATGAAAGCCCTGGGCACAAAATACCCTTATGCAGACACCAGCCGCGTAGGTCTCTATGGAACTTCCGCAGGTGGCCAGAACGCTTTGGCAGCTTTGCTGTTCCATCCTGAATTTTACAAAGCTGCCGTTTCTTCCTGCGGTTGCCACGACAACCGGGTGGATAAGCAATGGTGGAATGAGCAGTGGATGGGCTACCCTGTTGGTAAACATTACGATGAGCAGAGTAATATCACCAACGTGGATAAATTACAGGGTAAATTACTGCTGATCGTAGGAGAAGCAGATACCAATGTACCCCCGGAGTCTACCTACCGTGTAGCGGATGCACTGATCAAATGTAACAAGGGGTTTGAGTTCTTACCGATCCCGGGAATGGGCCATAGTGACGGAGGGCCGTATGGCAGGTTGCGTAAGCGTAATTTCTTTGTGCGGCACCTGTTGGGAGTGGAAACGCCCCTGGTAATAAAGTAAAGGGAGATTTGTTAATGAGTGTTAAAACATTGATGCATGAATCGGGATCTGCACGTACATTTACGGCATGTATAAACGTACCTGGTGGATCATATTGCCTACTGTGCTTACTGTGCTGGCATTCCAGACGTACTGGCTGGTGGCTACGTACAGGGATCAGCGCAGGACTTTCTATAACCAGGCGAAGGATGCATTGCAGTATACATATGACCAGGCTTTTATGGAAAGCCTGGTAACTGTGCAGATGAAACAGTTGCATTCCTCCCCCAAAGCTATAGACAGTGCCATCAGAGATATAATGGAGGAAAACGAGATCTCCTTCAGCAGCACTATCATAGCCTCTGATACAATGCGTGGGTCCACTTTGAAGAATGCCCGTACGACTACAATGTCCCGCGAGGATCTGCAGCCATTTCTTTCCAGCATATTGTCCAACATGCCGGGGTTGCGCCCGGATAGTCAGAAAGTATTAAAGACCTACATAAAAGAATTAGCTGCACGGGGTATTGGAGTAGGCGTTGAGTTGTCCTATGCAAAAAACACGGATACTACCGGTAATCACATTAGCATACCCTTGTCTATATCGGAGCCGGATAATAAGCTCCATGCCCGTTTCTCAGGTGTGGGAAACTACCTGATGAAGAAGATGAGCGGGCCGGTGATCATCTCCCTTATCTTATTGCTGATCGTTGCAGGCTGTATATGGGTATTGTGGCGTATCATTATGCGGCAAAAAGCACTGGAAGCCATGCGCAGCGATTTCATCAGTAATATTACACATGAACTGAAAACACCGGTGGCTATCCTGAGTACCATCAATGAATCGCTGCTTACCTATAACGGGATGGATGATAAGAACAAAACGGAAAGATACCTGCGCCTGTCTAAAGACGAACTGAATAAATTACAGGGGCATATAGAAGAGATCCTAACCCTGTCTAAAATGGAGAACGGCATCGCGCTGGCTGAAAGTAATGAAGTGTTGTTGCCGGAGGTGCTCAATATGGTGCAGCAGCGTTATATTCACCTGCCCGGCGTTTATATCACTACCGTGATGGAAGTAACGGAAACGATAGTGCAAACGCACCGGGAATCATTGTTTACCATCCTCAACAACCTGGTGGATAATTCCATTAAATATGCAGACAAGCCGGAAAAACGGATAGAACTGCGCGTAAAGCAACAGGATACCAGTTATCTTTTCAGCGTAACAGATAATGGCATTGGCATCAGTAAAGAACACCTTCCTTTTATCTTCGATAAATTTTACCGTGTGCCGCAAGGCGACCTGCACAACGTTAAGGGTTATGGCCTTGGGCTTAGTTATGTGAAGGAATTGGTGAGCAGGCTGGGTGGCAGTATCAAAGTATCCAGCACTCCCGGCAGCGGTAGTTTGTTCACCTTTAAAATACCCGGAGCATGAGTAAGGTGAAGTTGTTATTAGTAGAAGATGAGCAGGTACTGGCCAGCGTGATCAAAGAAACGCTGGAATTAAACGGGTTTGAAGTATGCTGCGCCGCCAATGGCAAAGAGGGCTGGGAAATGTTCCGTTCCTTTTCCCCGGAGGTTTGCGTAGTAGATGTGATGATGCCCAAAAAGGATGGCATCACCCTGGTGGAAGAGATCAGGATGACAGATGACGAAATTCCCATTGTATTCCTCACCGCGAAAACAACTACTGCTGACGTAATCCGCGGGCTTAGCGTAGGTGCGGATGATTATATTAAAAAGCCCTTTAGCATTGAAGAATTACTGCTTCGTGTACAGGGGCTCCTGCGGCGTTCAAAAGTAAATGCAAAGAAAGCTGCCGGTAATGGTGTTTACCAGATAGGTGCTTATGTATTCGACAGCCATCGCCAGGAGTTAAATTTCAAAGGAGAAGTGCGGCGCCTCTCTCAACGGGAAACGGATATCTTAAAGATCCTGGCAGATCACCTGAATGAAATAACTCCCCGGAAGGCCATGTTGCTCAATGTATGGGGCGATGATGGTTTCTTTAATGCCCGCAACATGGACGTTTACATCACCCGCATCCGCAAATACCTGCAGCAGGATGCTTCCATACAGATCATCAATGTTCGCAGCGTAGGTTTTAAACTTATCGCGTAGCAAAGTTTTAACATTCATTAACACTACATACATACCCGTTAACCCATTCCGCAGGTCCGCTGAAATAGCTTTGCGGTATGAAACAGTTATACTTTTCTTCTTTATTGTTGCTGCTTTCAATATCGCTGCAGGCACAGGTGGTGGCAGACAGTACTTCCCGTAAACCATTAGCCGGGGCTTCCGTTCTGGTCACCGGTGCAAAGGATACCTCCATCATTACAGGTAACGATGGCCGTTTTAGCATAACAGGTTTTCCCCGGGGAGATTATGGCATTACACTTTCCTACCTGGGTTACCCCACCCATCGCACCCGTTTTAATATACCGGGAGCATTACCGGATACATTGTTCCTTTCCGCAAGAGGAAGAGATCTGAAAGAAGTGGTGGTGATCAATGATGCCCCCGCTATCAGCATGAAAGGAGATACTATTGAATACAATGCAGATAAGTTCAAAACAAAGGACAATGCGGTAGTAGAAGACCTGCTGCAAAAACTCCCGGGTATCCGGGTAGATCGTGATGGCAGCATCAGGGCACAGGGCCAGGCGGTACAGCAGGTATTGGTGGATGGCAAGGAGTTCTTTGGCAATGATCCCACAGTGGCCACTAAGAACCTCCCTGCAGACCTGATCTCAAAAGTACAGGTGCTGGATAAGCAAAGCGAAATGGCTGAATTTACCGGCATCGCAGATGGGAACAAAAAGAAAGTGATCAACCTTGTTACAAAGAAAGACCGTAAAAGAGGCTTGTTCGGAAATGTAAGCGGAAGCCTGGGTGATCACGATCGTTATGAAGCAGGCGCCAATGTCAACAGCTTCAGCGGCGAACGCCAGCTTTCCCTGCTGGCTAAGACAAACAATGTGAACCGGTCTGGCTTTACCGGGGGAGAATTGTTACAGATGATGATGAAAGACCCCGGAATGGCAGATAACCTGCCTCCCTTCGTATATGCAGAACTGATGAAAATGAAAGGTGTTAAGATAGATGTAAGCGGAGGAGACATATCCAGCCTTTTAAGACCTGTCGGTTATACGGATGTCCGCTACGGAGGGATCAATTTCAATAACGACTGGGATAAGCTGAAATGGCGGAGCAGTTATTTTCACAACGGCTCAGATAGCAGGAACACCTTTGCCCGCGACCGCCAGAACTTCCTGGCAGATACTTCTTATGTATACCAGCAGGAGGGTACAACCCGCAACAGGAACGATGAACACCGGCTGGAGATGTCTGCGGAGTATAAGCTGAACGATAGGAATACCATCAAGGTAAGCCCGAAACTAAACAGGGGCACTTATGCAAACAATCAGCAGGAGCAATACCGTTCCTTCTCAACAGACAGGAAAACGCTGCTAAATGAAGGCACACAAGCCACCAGTTCCGCAAGTACCAATGATCATGCAGGTGTAAATATCCTTTTGATGCACAGGTTTGCCAGGAAAGGGCGCACCATGGCAGTATCCTTTTCACCTGGCTATTACAGGAACAGGTTTTCATCGCTGAACCATACCCGTAGCCGTTATTACAATGTGCCAGGCACAGAAGGACTGGACCAGGAAACAAACAGTACATCCACCAGCGGTACCTTTTCAGGAAGTATCAATTACACAGAACCACTTAGTAAAACACTCAGCCTGCAACTTACGGAAGAGGCCTATTACAACGGATCTGCTACAGACAAGATCGTAAAAGACATCAATACAAAAGCAATAGACGAGCGGTTCAGTGATAATTACAGCACAGCATCATTCAGGAACAGGGCAGATGTTCTTTTATCTGCCCGGTATAAAAAACTGGAATTCTCGGCAGGTACTGCATTTGAACAGCATAAACTGGATGGGCTTTCCAGCAGAAAAGGATATGAAGTGGAAAAGGATTTTACTGCCTTACTGCCGCATCTCTATTTGCAATACCGCTTTTCAAACCTCCGCAAACTGGAACTGAACTACAACACCTCTGCCAGTATGCCGGGCATGGAGCAATTGCAGCCGCTGGAAGATAATTCCGTAGCCATGGTTACCCGCAAAGGAAACCCTGATCTGCAACAATCATCAGATCACCGTATATCTCTTTCTTTCACCAATAACAGCAAAGACCAGCAACGTTCCCAATACCTCCGTATGCAGTATAACCTCGGAAGGCAGAAGATTGTAGACCAGGTGATGCTGGATGCCAGTACCGGAAGACAATTGATTGCTCCCATCAATGTAAACGGAAATTATGATGCCGGTATGGATGCTGGTTTTTCTTTCCCGGCGGGGCAAAGCGGTTCTTATATCAATTTCGGGGCAGGTGTTTTTTATACAAAAAATACAGGGTATACCAATGGACTGCCTAATTACGCTACCAGCTGGGTATTCAGGCCGGAAGCCGGTTACTCCGCTTACTTCGGCAAAAATATCAGCCTGCAGGTGAAAGGGAATGCCAGTTATAACAACCGCCGTTTTGATCAGCGCAAAGAACAATCCTGGTCCTTCAATTATAATATCAGCCCCATGTTTACCCTGCCTGCCCGCATGGTGCTGGAACTGGAATGGGATGGTTATGCCAATACCGGCCTGGCTGCAGGTTACAATATCAGCGTGTACCTGTTGCATATATCCTTAACAAAGCAATTGGGAAAGAACTTCTCCCTGAGGCTGGATGGCCGCGATCTCCTGAACCAGAATAAGAGCATTCAGCGTACTTCCGGTAATGGCTACCTGGAAGATGTACGTAACAATATGCTGGGCCGTTATGGCATGCTCGGCATCATTTATAAACTGAAATTTTTTCCAAAACCAAAAGCATAACATGAAACATTTATCAGCAACCGTAATTTTTATTATGTTCTGTTTGCCGTTGATGGCACAGGATAACACACAGGGTAAGATCAATTATAAGATCCGTGTAAACGTGCATGCCAGTCTCAAGCCGGATCAGCTGCAGTACAAAGATGTTATCCCTGAATTTATAGACCAGGAAGCTGTTTTCCTTTTCAAAGGCCGGCACGGGCTGGTAAAAAGCAGTGAAGGAGGAATGGAAGAGAAAGAAGGAGATGTAAGTGTTCAGGTAAAGATGGGCAACGAGAACGGCGTCACTTATGTAGATATGGATACAAAACAAAACCTTCAACTGGTGAAAGTAGGGGATAAGGAATACCTGTTTTCCGGGAAAGGTGATAATGGTGGTGAAAATAATGTGAAGCTTGATATTAAAGGAAAGGAAATAGAAACAGGAGAAACCCGGAAGATCCTGGGCTACGATTGTAAAAAGGTGATCGCCGGATCGGGTAAGGATAAGGTTGTTTACTGGTACACCACCACACTTCCCATCCTGGGAGGAGCATTGGGCTTCATGAGTGGAAAAGGCCTGGTACTGGAAATGGAGAGCCCGGTCTTTTCATTCAAAGCAACATCCGTACAATTTCAGCAGGTGGCTGATGCAGATGTACTGCCACCCAAAGGTTTGAAAACAATAAGCGACATGAAAGATGCAAAATAAACAACCAGGGTGGTCTTTAAAAGAGATCGCCCTTTTTATTACAACAGCAACGGCTACATATTACCAAAAATAATCCCTACCTTACTTTTCAGAAAGCTGCCATTCAGGAATGCCGCATAACGTTATACCAAGCCCGGCTGACCACACAGTATGGGAAAAGTTCAAACATGGAGATCGGGAGGCTTTTGCACTATTGTACCGCACGCATATTCATATGCTTATTGCCTATGGGATGCGGATTGCCAGTGAACAAAATGTGGTGAAGGATGCTATCCAGGATCTGTTCATGGAATTATGGCGCTCGAAAGAGCAGCTCCAACCCCCGCGTTCTATAGAAGCATACCTGCTCAAAGCGCTCCGTTATAAGCTCATGCGTAACGCTAAAGTACAACAACGTTACCAGGCAGAGGTCCCTGATGAGGCGGACCCCCTTAATATAGAATCCAGCATTTTACTCCGGGAAACAGAAAACCTGCAGAAAGAGCAGATCCAAAGGGCTATTGCCCAATTACCCCAGCGCCAGCAGGAAGTGATCAACCTCCGTTTTTTCCAGGGATGCAGTACGGAAGATGTGGCCGGCATCATGGGGCTTAATTACCAATCCGCCACCAACCTGCTTCACAGGGCTGTTTTACACCTCCGGAAATTCCTGGGCTCAGGGCTTCTCCTTTTTTTCTTAAAAATAATCTGATCCCACTGAGTATCCGGGACAGGTATCGTACACTACTTATTAAAGCGCTTAATCTCTTTGTATGTCGTATTCACAACAGGAACTGGAAGCATTGCTGCAGAACGATGAATTTATCAGCTGGGTGTTAAGCACCCGGCCGGAGGAAAATGTTCAATGGCAGAACTGGGTGCAGCAGCATCCGGACAGGGAAGCGATGGTGAAAATGATCCGAAGTATACGGGAAGCAGAAAAAGAAGCTGCAAACAGCCATGATCTGGCAGACCAGATCTGGCACGATCTGCAAAGCCAGCTGGAAACACCGGTGCGCCAAATGAACTGGCGCCGGTATATTGCTGTGGCTGCTGTGATAACACTGTTAGCTGCAGGAGCCTGGTGGTTTACAGGAATGGAAAAAACAGAAAAGAAGGGACTGCTGCTGCAGAAGGCGAGCAAACATGAGCTGATAGCTAAAAACACTGGCTCCAGCCTGCAGACACTCTACCTGCTGGATGGTACACGCATTACCTTAAGCCCTAAAAGCACTTTACACTATTCCCGCCTCATGTCTGGCAATAAAAGAGAAGTATCCCTGGAAGGAGAAGCCTTTTTTGAAGTGGCCCGCGATGCTAACCGCCCCTTTTACGTATATAGTGGTAACATCATTACCAAAGTACTCGGCACCAGCTTCCGCGTGAAAGGAGATGAACAGATAGTAGTAGCCGTAAGATCAGGAAAAGTAGCCGTTTCCCGCAAAGAAAGTACAACAGAGCAGTTTATCCTGTTGCCCAATGAGCAGGTTATTTTTAATACCAGGCAGAACACTTTGCAGAAACTGAATGTTACTGATGTAGCCATATTGGCCAACCCCGTACCGGCACCTGCCGTATTAAACTATGATGAAGCACCTGTGGGAGATGTACTGGATAGTTTAGCAAAGATGTATGCGGTAGATATACAATACAATCATTCCCTGTTTGCGAAATGCAGGGTAACAGTAGCGCTGGACCAGGAATCTTTATATGAGAAACTGACAGTATTGTGTAAAGTAGTGGGCGCTAATTATGAAATAATAGATGAAGCTATAAATATAACAGGACAGGGATGTAACTAATACTATTCCGTTCTGCGAAGAACAGTGAACAATTTAATGTCAACCAAAATAATATGCGTATGAATACCTTCCCATTCACTATGCGGGTAGCGCTATTGAAGTTATTTTTATTCGTAACCCTTGCCGGCCCTCTCTTTGCTGCACCAGGGATACTGGATAAAAAGATCACGCTCAATATCTCCAACAAAGGCCTCAAAAATGTGTTGGCTAAAATTGAGGAAGCTGCTGCCGTTAAATTCGCTTATACTTCCCAGACCATTCCGCTGAACACTATTGTGAGTGTAGACGCACAGAACGAACGGCTTGGCGATGTGCTTACAGAATTATTATCTCCCTACAAAGTAACGTATGAGGTGGTAGGCAACCAGATCATCATTTCAAAGAATGGTGTAAAGATGGTATTGGCCGGAGATGCTTTTGCCCCCGCAGCCTTTAAAAAGGTAACGGGTGTAGTGAAAACGGCAGACGGATCTACGGTACCTGGAGTTAGCGTAGCTGTAAAGGGTTTGGCAAGAGGGGCCATCACGGATGCCAACGGTGCTTTTTCCATTGAAGCCAATGAAGGAGCTGTGCTGGTGTTCACCGCTATTGGTTTTGAAACCCAGGAGCAGGTAGTAGGTACTGCCGCTTCTTATGATATTGTATTGCTGGAATCTAAAAAAGAACTGGCAGAAGTAGTAGTAACAGCATTGGGTGTGAAGAAGGAAAAGCGGGCGCTGGGTTTTTCCGTAACGGAGGTAAAGGGTACAGAACTTGCTGCCACCAATGAAGTGAACCCCATCAACGCATTACAGGGTAAAGTAGCCGGGATCAATATCGATCAGGGTTCCGGCGGTTTGTTCGGTAACTCGCGGATCCTGATCCGTGGTAACTCTACACTGAGCACCAATAACCAACCCATCTTTGTGATCGATGGCGTGTTCATGGATAACGATGCATTTAACGGGCAGGGCAGGGACTTTGGGAACGACCTGAAGAACCTCAACATGGAAGACTTTGAAAGTGTATCTATCCTGAAGGGTTCTGCGGCTGCTGCCTTGTATGGCTCCCGGGCTATCAACGGAGTAGTGCTGATCACCACTAAAAAAGGAAGGGTAAAGAAAGGCTGGGGAGTATCTGTATCCCAATCCATCAATGTACAGGACCCCTACCGTGGCCCGGATTTTCAAAATGAATTCGGCGGCGGTTCCGTAGGTAACTTCTTTACGGATACCCGCGATCCCGGTTATAAAGCCAACGAAGCATGGCAAACCAAAGTATTTCCCACCAACTCCGCAGGTCAGCCTTATCTCGATCCGCAAAAGAACAGGGAATTGGAAAACTGGGGGCCGCGTTTTGCTGGCCAGCAGGTATTGAACTACGATGGTACTATGACGGAGTATAAAGCAGCCCCCAATAATTACCTGGATGCTTTTCAGACCGGTCTTGGATTCCTCACCAGCGTATCAGTGGACGGTGCTACAGATAAATCGTCTTTCCGTTTATCATATTCCCGTAACCAGGCAGAAGGCATCAACTTTCGTAATAAACTGAATAAAAACGCCTTCTCACTGAGAGCCACACATAACCTTACCAGCTTCCTTACTTTTGATGCAGGCGCAGATTATACCAGCATCAAAGGAGAGAATCCCCCGCAGCTGGGCCTGAATAATTTTATCTGGATCTTCCCGCGCAACTATGATACAAAGTATTGGAAGCAACGCAGTAAATATACCAGCTCATTAGGTGGTGTGCCTAAAGTAACAGACCCCGCAGAAACCAATGTAGTGCCCGGTGCCGATTACTGGTTCAGGATCTTCGAAAACAGCTATATACAGGAAGAGCAAATGTTCCGCGGCCGCCTCACGATCACCGCTACACTTACAGACTGGCTGAAACTGCAATTGGAAGGTAACCTGAGCACCCTGTCCATACGGAACGAAGCAAAAGAGCTTGGGCAGGGATATAATTTTACCGGCTCCGATAATACCTCCGGCGGATTCTATAGCCTGGAGCATTCCAACAAACGGAGCTATTTCCTGAAATGGATGGCGCTGGTAAGTAAACAGCTTACCAAAGACCTTTCCCTGAATGGGTACGTAGGTGGTGAACAACAACGTTATACACCAACTTATAGTAAGTCGCAAACAGATGGCGGACTGCTGTTCCCCAATAATTACTTTGTAGAGAACTCCCAGAAAGCGCCCATTGCTACAGGTGGTTACAGGCCAAGAAAAACCCTGAATTCCCTTTATGCAAGTGCTGACCTCGCATATAAAGATCAGTTGTTCATGCAGGCTACATGGCGTGGAGACTGGTCTTCCGCACTGACTTATACCAATAGCCAGGGTAATAACTTCTTTAATTATCCCGCAGTAAGTTTGTCGTGGATCTTTACAGAAACATTCAAGTTACCTAAGTTTATTTCTTTTGGTAAGCTGAGAACAAATCTTGCTTCACTGGGTGGAGACCTGGATGCCTTTATTATCAATCCTGGCTTCAGGTTGAGAGGTACCACCACAGCGGGTGGAGGTAGTCTCCCTTTGCTCACTTACCTGATGGATGAAAATGGCCAGTCCTTTGTGGTAGACAAAGACATCAAACCGCTTCGCAAGATCGCAAAGGAAGTAGGGCTTGATCTGCGTTTCCTGAACGACCGTATCGGCATTGACGCAACTATATACAGGGATAATACTTATAACCAGCCTATCAGGATCGCTGCCGCACCGGAAACAGGTGTAAATAACCTGCTCATCAACGCTGGCAATATCCAGAACTCAGGTATAGAAATTGCGCTGAATGGTACACCTGTAAAATCAAAGAACTTTGAATGGAACACTACACTCACTTACTCCCGCAACCGCAATAAAATAATCGAACTCTACGGAGATCGTGAATATTTTCCTTTAGATGGTGAAGGTTTAAGTTCCAATGACCAGATACCTTATGCCAAAGTAGGGGGTGCATATGGTGTGATCAGAACACGCATCCATTCCAAAGCTTTCCAGGCGGTGGATGGAAGCGGCAAACCCATTGATCACCCCAATAATGGAAAAGTAGTGCTGGACTGGCGTTCTGATGCAAGGGCAGCCTTCCCGAAAAGAAGTAATGTGCTGATGGATGTGGGGGATATCAATCCTGATTTCCGTGGCAGCCTGGATAATACTTTCCGCTTTAAGAGCTTCTCCGTGAATGTATTGCTGGATGCAAAGATAGGGGGAGACATGGTGATGCATTCTATGCGTTACGGTACACATACAGGGATCTTCAAAAGCTCTCTTTTCGGAAGGGATAAAGATCATGGTGGTATTTCCTGGTCCAGCAAATATGCGGATGATCTGAACATTTCTTATGATGATGGTATCATTCCCGATGGTGTATTTGATAACGGGCAAACCATCACTCAACCGGATGGTTCTTCCGTAAACGTAGGTGGTATGACCTTCAGGGAAGCATACGAAAAAGGATTTGTGCCACCTACCCACCTGCCGCAGTTTGCCTATCGTTACGGCTCTTTCTCTACGGCCGTAGGAGATTACTGGGTAGTGGAAAATTCCTGGATCTCTGTACGCCAGATTGCCCTGAACTATTCCCTGCCTCAGAATATTGCAGCAAAGCTGCATCTGAACAACCTGGGTATAAGCATCATCGGCCGTGATCTGTTCTACCTCTACAATACCCTGCCGAATAATTTCAACCCGGCTTCCAATAATTCTAACAGAACGAGTGTGAATAAAGAAGAAGGCTTTGTGCCACCCATGACACGTTCATTCGCATTTACGATACGTGCAGGATTCTAAATTCATCATGAAAAAGAAGCAACATGAAAAAATTACGTATATACATTCTCATAGGTGCAACGGTACTGTTGGCAAATTCCTGTAAAAAGGATTTTGGTACCATCAATACGGATCCCAGCGTAGTAACATTGCCGGACCTCAATGCACTATTTGCTTATTCCCTTGATAATGTGGAAACCTATCAGGGCACGGAATGGATCTGGGAGAACCTGGAACAGCTGCTGCGCTTTTCCCAGCATATGACCACTGATCCTTATGAGCTGTCTACAAATGTTAACAGCCGGTATGGTGTATACTACAATAACATCCTGCCCAATCTCTTTGAGATCAGAACGCAAATAGGATTAAGGGCAGATAAAGCCCGCTACCGTAACATGCGTGCCGCTACAATTATTGTACAGGTGCTGCATGGCCTGAAGGTAACGGACATGAACGGCTCTATGCCATATACGGAAGCAATCAGGGGCAGGGCAGAACAATTGTATACACCGGTATATGATGATCAGAAAAAACTCTATGATACCTGGCTGAAGGAATTAACAGATGCGGTGGATTCTTTATCCGGCTCTCCTGCAGGGCAGGTGAATTTCGGTAGCGCTGATTTCATTTACAAGAATGAATGGAACAGCTGGGCTAAACTGGCTAATACGCTCAAGCTGCGAATTGCTGTACGGTATGAAAGGCAGGATGCGGCTGCAGCCACCAGGGTGTTCAAAGAAGTGATGCAAAGCACCATCGGGCCTATTGATGATGCTTCTCAGTTTGTGTACGACAGGCCGGAATATAATCCTATTGGTAACGATATTGATTACCGCAGCCCGCGTTTTGCCACTTCTTCTATTATGACCTTCCTGAAACTGACCAATGATCCGCGTTTGCCCATTTATTTTCAACCCAATGACCTTACCGGTTCATTCAGGGACTCTCTAACGAAGTACGCTAAAACATTGCCAGCCTTCATCAATATCAATGATCCTCTTGTGATGTTCCAGGGTGGCCCGGCAGACTGGACTACGGACCCTGTAAATGCAGCTTTTTATAAAACAGCATTCGAAGTAAGCCAGTTTACCAAATACCGTTTGTACAGCCCTATCAACAAAAAGTTCTTTGCCCCCCGTTACGGGAATTTCAGATCGGGCAAAATGCTGGACTACATGGTGACCCGTGCAGAAACCTGTTTCTATATAGCAGAGTTCATTCAAAAAGGATATGGTGCCGGTTTTGATACAAAAGGTACAGCCGAAGAATGGTATAACAGGGGCATTGAATCTTCTATCAGAACAATGAACACTATTGCCGTTGCCGCGGAATCTACTCCCGGCCTGACCGGTAATGGTAATGCAGAAATACTGGCTTATCAGAACAACGTGAATGTGAAGTTCAATGGTGTAAATAACCTCGAGCGCATTTACATTCAGCAATACCTCAACTTCTACAGATTGGGTAATGAAGCCTTTACGTTCTGCAGAAGAACAGGTTATCCAAAGAATACTTCCACTTATTACAAACGTAATACCTGGAACGAACCTATCCCGCGCAGGTACGCTATCAACGAACCGCCAATAGGCACCAATACTAATAACTGGACGAAGAGCCAGCAGGACCAGGGCTTTACACCCGGCGACAGAAGTATTCCTTCCTTAAGCACACAACGTTTATGGTTTGATAAAACAAGTCCGAATTTCGGAGAGGGCAATTAATCCCCGTCTCAGATTGAGAAACAGAGAACTAGCTGAAGTTCCCCGTCGTCTGGCGGGGAATTTTTTTTAGCAGGGTTTTTGTATCTACTGCTGTATGAACGCTATTAAACATTGGTGGGAAATGTTCAAATGCGCAGGCATCGATTTCATTGATGATAAGATCCTGAAATTAAGTGCCTCCCTTGCTTATTCCACGGTATTCTCCATTGCGCCCATGATCATTGTAGCGCTGTATTGCGGTGATATCTTCCTGGGCAGGGAAGCGATAGAAGGTAAATTGTATGGAGAACTGGAAGGCCTTTTAGGCTCATCTGCCGCCGGTCAGATCCAGGAGATCATCCGGAATACAGCCTTGTCGTCAGATCTTGGATGGTCTGCCATTATAGGACTTATTACGCTGATCATTGGTGCCACAGGGGTGTTTACGGAGATCCAGGATTCCATCAATTTTATCTGGCGGTTGAAAACAAAACCCAAAAAAGGAAAAGGATTGTTGAAAATTGTCCTCACCCGTTTATTGTCTTTCTCCCTTGTGATCAGTCTTGGTTTTGTGATGGTGGTATCGCTGGTGATCCATGGTATCATAGAAGTACTGATGAGCAGGCTGAACGAATTGCTGCCCACCGCTATTGTTGTTTATATCGTTAACCTGGTGGTTACCTTTATTACCATTACCGCTTTATTTGCCGTGATCTTTAAAGTACTGCCGGACGCAAAGGTAAAATGGCGGCATGTATGGGTGGGGGCTATGACTACAGCTGTTTTGTTTATGCTGGGTAAATTCGCAATAGGGCTTTATCTCGGTAACAGCAGTATTGGTAGTACATATGGGGCAGCAGGTTCATTGGTGATCTTGCTGGTATGGGTCTATTACTCCGCAGCTATCCTGTACTTTGGCGCAGCTTTTACCCGCGAGTACGTACAGCATAAAGGAGAAAGGATCTATCCGAATAATTATGCGGTATGGGTGGAACAGGTGGAAGTGGAATCAAAAGGTGTTATCCCCGAAAAAACAACTACAACACCTGCAAACCCAGCTTAATATAAGGGTCAAAAAGTTCCAGTGAAGGATTATCCGTAATAATGGTATCAATATCTGTGATCTCGCATACCTTAAAGGTTTCTCCCGTACCCATCTTGTCGCTGGTAGCCAATGCTACTACTTTGTTTGCCGCCTTCACCATCGCTGATTTTACTTCTGCTTCTTCAAGATCAAGCCCTGTTACCCCGGCATCCGGGTGCAAACTGCAAACACCCAGGAAACAAAGGTCTGCCCGCAGGTTTTGAATAGTACGGATAGTATTCAATCCGCCGGAGGTTTGGGAATCCTTGTTCACCCTTCCTCCCGTAAAGATCACCTGCACGCCGGGATGTTCTATCAGCTGTGCTACAATGGGCACGCTGTTGGTAACAACGGTGAGCTGAAGATTAGGCGGAAATAATTTCACCAGGGTAAGGGTAGAAGTACCCCCGTCGAGGATCACCGTCTGTCCATTATGTAATAAAGCCAATGCTTTGCGGGCAATGTTCTTTTTATCATCTTCATGATACTGCAACCTTTCCTTAAAAGGATAAGGATTGGGAGAGTGGGGAATAGCGCCACCCCTTACTTTGATCAGCAGGCCATTTTGCGCCAGGGAATCCAGGTCCCGGCGTACCGTATCTTCAGAAACCTGCAGATCGTTACTTAATTCCGTTTGCAGTACTTTCTGGTCTGTCTGTAACTTCCTGAGAATGAATTCCAGGCGCTCTTCTCTTAACATCTTTGCTGTTTTATGCAATATTATGTAAAATATTGCAGTTTTCCTATTGGTTGATAATGGAATATTGCATAACTTTGCAATAAATAGCAGAATATGGCAAGAAAAAGAATAGCAATAGATATGGACGGTGTAATGGCGGATATTGTTTCCCATTACATAGACTGGTACGCGAAACGCACAGGGGAGCTGGTTCCGGTAGAGCGGCTGAATGGTATGCCTGAGCCAACAGGTTTTCCGAACGGGGAATTGATCCGGGAATTCCTGCACACACCCGGTTTCTTCAGAACAGCCCCGGTAATGCCCGGCAGCCAGGAAGCAGTTAAAGCCCTGATGGAAGAATATGAGGTGTTCATTGTTTCCGCTGCGGTAGAATTTCCACAGTCCCTTTCAGAAAAAGTAGAATGGCTGAATGAGCACTTTCCCTTCATCAGCTGGAAGAATATGGTGTTCTGTGGCCTCAAGACCATTGTGCAGGCAGATTATATGATCGACGATTACGACAAGAACCTCCGGTATTTCAATGGTGAAAGGTTACTCTTCTCTCAACCACACAATGCCAATTACACAGAATATAACCGGTTTGATAACTGGGAGCAGATCGCAGCATTCTTTGCAAAACAAGCGGTGCCTTTAGCTTCATAAGTAAAAAAGCTTTATGTTTGGATGGGTGTGAAGTACCCATCCTATTTGAACCAGCATGAAGCCCTGTATTAGCCTGATCATTTGCCTGTTACTCTCCGGCAAACTTTCTGCACAATGTGCAGCCACATATATTGGCAGCTCCAACCGGATGGTGTATAACACATCCCTGATGGACAGCCTGATGACCCCGCAACGTTACAAAGCCATCTTTTACGGGGAAACACATAACGTACATTTTGAACCCGAGTGGAAGCTCCACCTGATCAAACACCTGCATGCCGGATATGGCATAAAGGATGTGTTCATGGAAGTGGGCATTGCAGCCGCTTATCTCTTTAATCAATATTTAGTAACGGGAGACAGTGCGTTGATCCATGGCCTGGTTTATACGGATCATCATTACCGGGATTTCTGGCAGGGCCTGTATGAATATAATATTACGCTGCCCGCAGCGCAACGCCTGGTGATCCATGGCGTTGATTTTGAAAGAACAGAAGTATTAAGGGTACTGGCAGTTACCACAGCCATCCCCGCCAGTTTGCAGGAAGTATTTAACCGCATGGCAGCATCGGATACACTCAATGCATTTGACCCGAAGTTCGAAGAACTGCTGTGTTATATTCAATCTGAATTCCGTGCAAAAGATAAGGAGGTGAAAGAATTATATGGAGAAAGGTATCCGCTGGTCAGCCGTATTGTTCGTAATGATTGCCCTATTACACAAAGGGCTATTCCCCGGAACAAAGTAATGTACCGCCATTTGGCTGAAGCATTGAGAGATAGCAGCATACAGGCTTTTGTAGGTTTCTTCGGCCAGGCGCACACTACTTATAATACTGCTTCTTCCTTACCTAATAGTTTGAAGAAAGAACAGCGTTTTGCAGGAAAAGTACTCACCTTTATGTCTGTTTACAAAGATGCTTACAGTCCCAAAGGCATCATTCCCTACACTGGTTTGTTCCGCATGGAAACAATGGCTTCCTTGTATAACAAATACATGAACCCTTCCTGCCGTGCCACTGTTATTCCCGCACAACAGGCAGATAACAGGAAGCTGAGCAATAGTGCAGACCTTATCTTGTTTGCAAAAGACTATCTGTAGAAGAACTCCGGCCACCCTTCACAGTCACTTGCCGGAGTAAATTGTTCTATCAGCTCAACAGCTTTTGTAATGCCCCCGTAGCTTTTCAGGTGATTGCCATGTGCTTTTGCGGCAGTACTATATGCGGGGGAATGAATGAGCTGTCTGACCTTGCTTTTAATTGTTTCTGCTGCATACTCATGCGGTAATATAAATTCTGCCGCACCCAATGCCTGCATTCTTCTTGCATTGCTTTCCCGTTCTGAAAAAGTAGGGAAGATGAGAGAAGGTGTTCCGCAATAAAGCCCCGTCTGGCAGGAACCATAGCCTCCATGATGGATCAGCAGATCACTTCTTTCAGCCATAAATAAACCCGGCACATAAGGCAGCTGCATAAAATTAGCAGGTACCTTAATGGATTTCGGTAAAGGATGATGCCCTGTTGTGACCACTACATAATAATCTTCATCTGCCAGCGCATCAAAACAAGGCTGCAGCATTTTATCTGAATCAAAGATCCTGCTTCTGCCATTGTACGAAGGATTGCTGGTGTACAGCCATACAAGCGGTTTATCATCCGGCATGTTTTGCAGCCAGGCTGGCTGGGGAACCCGTGAGTCCTGCCACAGCAAAGGACCGATATAACGATGATCATTTCCCTGTAAAGGATCTGTTTCAGGCATACCTGTAACAAGGGACAGGTCGCCCCGGGTAATCTCTTCCACCTGTTCTATTTCCTTTAATCCATAAGAGCGTAATACTTTATTGATAGCAGGTACAACGGAAGGAGTACCCTCCGGTCTTTCCTTCCACCAGATAAAACCTTTTGTTCCCGGCAATGCATCTCCCTGGTTGATGGTGATCAGCGGAACACCCAGTTTTTTTGCTGCAATACAGGCAAAGGGATTCCAGAAATCCACCACCACATCTGCTGCCGATGCACGGATCACCTGCATGTACACTTCACATTGTGCTTTGATGAAATTGGCATTCAGTAAACCCGTAATGGCAAAAGCATGGTCCATATCCCATATTTCCTGGCTGGCCGGCGCTGCGCGGTAGGGAATGGACTTCACTAATTCTTTTATAAAATTAAATGCGCCACCATGATGTTCTCTCACCGCGGAAGAAGTGAAGATATCTTTCCAATGTAATCCATTAAAGCTGATCTCATACAAAGGATGTGTGGGCAGCAGGTTCTCAAAACCTGCGTCTGCAATAAGTTTGCGGGGTGCCCTGGCAGGATGGGAGAACATAACGGTCTGCCCTTTTTTCTGTAACGCTTTTGCTACCGGCAGTGAGCGTGTCAGTAATCCCAGGTCATTGGTGGGCAGTACCGTGAAGAGGTAACGTTTTTTCATAAGAACAGTGGTATGGAAAAAAGCATGGTCCCTAATAAGAAGATCAGGTTGAAAAGATAACCTTTAAAGAAAATGAACTGCTCTGCCGTTCTGCCAGCCCAGAATAAGGCAAGACCTGCCAGGACCACGTGCCCCAGGCGGGTATGCAATAGTTCATCCGTAAAGAAGAAACATAAACAGGCACAACATAACAGGAAGTAAGTGAGCCTTGTATTGAGGATTTGCATTATAGCCCTGTTCACGTACCTCAGCTTCGGTAACTCATCTTTCCATCCAAATATTTTCCAGAACCCCAGGTGAAAGATGGCGAAGCCAAGGGAGTAAATACCTGCTATGTAAACAATGATTGTTGCCATGCCACAAAGTTGCTGCAGCCGGATGATCTTTCCTTTGATCCAGATCAAAAAATGATCACTGGACTATCCGCTAATTAAAATGTGGACTATAACGATGGTCCAATGCCCCTTTAAATTTGTAGCATGAAAGAAAGATTCCTCCTGAAAGACATACTGCCCGCTGCCTACAATGCGATGCTGGGTCTGTATAAATTTGAAACTACCACTGGTATTGCTCCCCTTCACCGGGAACTTATTAAGATCAGGGCTTCCCAGATCAACGGCTGTGCTTATTGCCTCAATAAACACATTATAGAAGCAAGGGAACTGGGTGAAACGGAACAACGCATCTATCTCATCAGCGTCTGGCGCGATGCTCCACAGTTCTCTGAACAGGAGAGGACCATCCTGGCCATGACGGAAGAGATCACGTTTATCCATCAAAAGGGCTTAACAGAAGGAACCTATCAAAAGGCGCTGGAGCATTTTGGTGAAACCGGAACTGCAGAGCTGCTCATGCACATTATTACCATCAATGCCTGGAACCGCATTGGAATTTCCTCACACAGAATCCCTGAATAATGAAAACGATCCATACCGCATCAGATGATGCAGCTATATTAGCCTGCAGGGAAGTGATCCTTTCCCTTCGCCCGCATCTTTTGCATACAGACATTGTAGCGCAGGTAAAAGAAATGCAGCGCGAAAACTATCACATCATTTACCTCAAAGCAGATGATCATCCCTCAAAAGTAGTGGCCTTTGCAGGTTTCCGCTACATGCAGAAATTACATTCCGGCAAACATATCTATATTGACGACCTGGCCACACTGCCGGAATACCAGGGGAGAGGTTACGCCTCCCTGTTGCTGCGTTACATAAGGTCATTGGCCCAAACAGCCGGTTTCCATTCCGTACAGCTGGATTCAGGACATCTGTTACATCCCGCGCATAAAGTATATCACAAAGAAGGTTATTTCATTTCTGCGCATCATTTCAGTCAGCCCCTGTGAGCAGAGCGGATGCGGCTTAATGTTTCCTGCGTAATGCCCAGGAAAGAAGCAATGTGCCCGAGCGATGCCCGTTGTGTAATATCCGGCAATACTTTTAAGAGATTGGCATACCGCTGTGCAGCCGTTTCAAACTGAATGCTCACGATCCTGCGTTGCAGATGTAACATAATGCGGGTAACAGCCATGCGGCTGAGGGTTTCAAACTCGTGGAACTGTTCGCAGAGCTGTATCAGTGCATGTCTTTTCATTACCACCATTTCACAGGCTTGCAGGGTTTCTATATAATGCTCACTGGGAACATTGCGAAAATAACTATTGATGGCGCAGGTGAACTCATGCCCACGGGCAAACCAGTCTGTAATATCTTTTCCATCTTTGAGATAGTATTCACGCACGGTGCCGGAAAGCAGGAAGAACATACTGTCCGAATACTGGCCTGCCGTAACAAGGATGGTGTTTTTGGGAACAGAAAGCGGTTCGGCAATTTCGCGGAAAGCATCGGCACAGGCAGGGGAGAGGCCTACATAGTGATCAGAAAAAGATTGGAGGGCTTGATCTATAAGTGAGTCCATACACTAAATTACAAAAGGGCCCTCTCTTTTCATGAGATGGCCCTTTTGTTTTTTTATTTCACTTCGATATCCGAAAAGAAAGTGATCAGCTCCTTCGTCCAGAGGTCCGGTTTTTCCAATGCTGCAAAGTGGCCGCCATCAGGGAATACCGTATAACGTTTCACATTCACCATCCGTTCTGCCCACTCTTTCGGCAAAGGACCATCTCCCGGGAAATGTGCCACACCGGTTGGTGTTTTCACGTATTTGGCGGATTCCAGCCCCCCGGTATAAGTGGCCCTGGCAGTTTCCAGGTAAGTACGCATAGTGGAGTTAATGGTTTGTGTTACCCAATAGATGGTAATATTGGTGAGCAGTTCATCTTTGGTGAAGCTCTTTTCAATATCATGTTTGGCAGGGTCAAACCTCCAGCTGTAGAATTTCTCCAGGATCCAGGAAGCCAGCCCTACAGGAGAATCATTCAATCCAAAAGCTACCGTTTGTGGTTTGGTGGAATGCATCATATTGTATGCACCTTCCGTATACCACCATTGCTGAATGAATTGCCCGAATTGCTGTAAGGCCGGAGACATTTTGGACCAATCTTCCGTTCCATCCGGATAACCTACATCCGTCAGGAAAATAGCCTTCACTGCATCCGGATACTTATTTGCCAGGCCTTTAGTGATACCGGTACCCATATCCCCTCCCGCTGCCAGGAATGTTTTATACCCCAGCACATCCGTCATCAGCTTATAAAAGATCTCAGCAGAGCCATCAACACTTTTTGCTACATGGTCTGAGAATCCAAAACCAGGAATGGAAGGGATGATCACATCAAAACCCTGTTCTGCCAGCAATGGGATCACTTTGTAATAACGGTAAAAGCAATCAGGCCAGCCATGGCTTAAGATCAAAGGTTTCGGATTGTTACCTTTGCCCTTAATGTGCAGGAAGTGGATCTTGATCCCGTCAATTTCTGTTATGAACTGGGGGAACTGGTTTAAGGCAGCTTCATGTTTACGCCAATCGTACTGGTTAACCCAGTAGTCTGTCAGTTCCTTCAGGTAGTCCGGGTTAGTACCGTAGTTCCAACCGGCATTTTCTGGTGCATCCGCCCATCTTGTTTGTTTGAGACGGTTTTTCAGGTCGTCGAGTACGCTTTGTGGTACCTCAATCTTAAAGGGTTTTACTGTTTGCATGTTAGGTTTGTTTTGTGCAAATGAAAGGAGCAATGAAATACTTAAAAACAAGGTGCTGAATAACTTTTTCATATGGTTTCAATGATTATACCACAAATCTAAAATGGGTACATGACAGCAGTGTGTCAGTAGGGTTTAGGAAAAATAAAAAAAGCCTCCCGCAATATAATGCGGGAGGCTTTTAAAAGATTTAAAATGCCGGAATAGGTTATATATAAGCTCAAGATAGGGTAATCGAATGCTTTACATAGGCTTCACATAGGCTCAACATAGGGTAATCCTATACTTATCCTATACGCATCCTATACCTAAGGTTTAGGCAACACCATGATCTCTATATTCCGGAAATCAATCGGCTGCCCTTCACTCTGAAGGGCAATAAACCCTGATTTGAGGGCTTTCCCGTCCTGTTTTTGCTTAGGGTCATAGTTGTTTACCACAGGCCCGCCTATCTGGGGTTTGGAGTACTGCATCACCGTATCCCCGTTAATGATATGCGTGATCAGCGAATCCCCCAGCACAATGATCTCCGCTTTCACCCATTGCTCTCCCTCATAGGTTTTGGAGGAAGAATTGATACAATGCCGGGTATCCAGCTTACCATTATAGAAGATATGCGTTCCGGGGGAGCACATATTGCCGGTAGGGCGGGGTTTTCCGTCCCCAAGGCCGGCCAGGAACTGCATTTCAATGGAAATAGGCCAGTCCTGCTCCTTAGGCATGGTACGCGGGTCCTGGGAGTGATACATCAGCCCGCTGTTCAGGATAGTATACTCAGGGGCGGTTTTGCACCATTCCCCTACAAACCGGTATTCCAGCTTTAGGTGGTAGTAGGAAAAAGGCGTTTTGTAATAAAGGTGGCCGTACTGGTTGTTGTAGTCCCCATACTGGTCATAGCGCACCTTGATGATATTATCCTCCACCCGGAAGGTATTACCAAAGTTCTCGCCAACCTCGTGGTGGTGGATCTTTACAAACCAGTCTTTAATGTCTTTACCATTGAAGAGGGGCACCCATTTACCGGGCTTTTGTGCAAACGCGGAATGGCTTAAGCCGGATAGGAGGAAGAGCCCTATCAGGATAGTGGATCTTATCATATTTTTAAGTGTAGAGTTGACCTTAAAAATAGCAGATTATTTCTTTTTCTTCTTCCGTTTTAGATCTTTTGTGGCTTTTTCGTGGTCCTCGATTAGTTTCTTCCAGTTATCGTTAGGGGTTTCCTCGGAAAAACTGATGGTTTCCCGGTAATCGTCCTTATTAATGGTCATGGTGGTGATGGGTTTGCCCAGGTAAGCCTGGATGGCTTCCAGCACTGGTTTTTCTTCCTCGCTGCAAAAGGAAACTGCCTGCCCTTTTTTTACCCCACGGCCTGTACGGCCCACGCGGTGTACATAGTTTTCCGGCTCGTCCGGCAGATCGTAGTTCACCACGTATTCCACATCGGGGATATCAATGCCCCGGGCATTTACATCTGTTGTGATCAGTACTTTTACTTCCCCCTTTTTGAATTCATCCATCACGGTAAGGCGGTCTCCCTGCTCTTTACCGCCATGCATGGTGAGGCTTTTGATATTCACCCGTTCCATGGCTGCGGCTACCCTTTCTGCCCGTACTTTGGTCCTTACGAACACCAGGATCTTATTCTCCGGGAACTCTCTTACCAGCCTTTCCAGGAAAAACCGCTTATCGTCCATAGACACATAGGCTACGGAATGGCTGACGTTTTTGGAAACGGGGTCTTCCGGGGAGATCTGGATCCGGATGGGGTTGCGTACCACGGAATAGGCAATATCTTTAATCTCTTCGTCGATGGTGGCGGAAAAGAAGAGGGTCTGGTGAATACGGGGAAGGTGTTTGAGCACATCCCGGATATCCCGGATAAAACCGAGGTCCAGCATATGGTCTGCTTCGTCCAGCACCAGGATCTGCACATGGCTGAGGTCCAGGTGCCCCTGGCTCACCAGGTCAAACATCCGGCCGGGTGTGGCGATCAGGATGTCTACTCCTTTATCCAGCTTAGCGATCTGGGCTTCCTGTTCTACACCGCCGAAAAGGCCCATAATATCCACACGGGTATATTTGGCGAGTTTTTTAAATACTTCGCCTATTTGTACGGCCAGTTCCCGGGTAGGCACCATAATGAGGCATTTCACTTCTCCCTTGGTGCGGGAACGGCTTTGTTGCTGTAATAACTGGATGATGGGAATGGCAAAAGCAGCGGTTTTACCGGTGCCGGTTTGAGCAATCGCTAACACATCGTCCCCTTTCAGGATGGAGGGGATGGCCTTATATTGAATATCAGTAGGGCGTTTGAATCCCAGTTCTTCTAAACTTCTCTTTAACTCCTCTGATATGCGGTATTGTTCAAATTTCATGGGCACAAAGGTAAGCTTTAATGCCGGATGGGGAAATGGGCTTGCATCCTAACAAAGCGGGTCATATCTTTAGCAGCGTTTACACAAAGTAACAAAATCAAAATCCGGGACGAATTGTACGGCCACCTGCACGATAAAGCGCTATGGAGTAAGGTAATTGAAGGTGATAAGGATGCTTTGGCGTTCATTTATAAAACTTATTTCAATTCCCTCTATCAGTACGGCATGAAATTACAACCAGACGAGGGGCTGGTAAAGGATTGTATACACGATCTTTTCGTCACTATCTGGTTAAGCAGGGAGCGCCTCTCCGTAACGGATTCTATCAGGTATTACCTCCTGGCCAGCCTGAAAAGGAAGATCGCCAGCCAGCAGCAGAAAAAACTCCCCGGCCATTTTGGCGAAAATACCAACTCCTTCACCAGCTCCCCGGAAGAAGTACTGATCGGGGAACAATCCAACCTGGAACTGCGCGCCAAACTGGGTAAGATCATGGACCAGCTCCCCCGCCGCCAGAAAGAAATACTCTACCTGCGCTATTATGAAGGGCTGGACACCAAACAAACAGCTGCCATCATGGAACTTAGTGTGAATTCCACCTATGTGCTCCTGTCCAAAGCTATCAACTACCTGAAAAAACACAGCGATAAACTAATAATTACCTCATTTCTAATCTTTTCAGAATTTTTTTTAAAATAAGTGAAAATTAACGCTAAGATTTTGTTCACTTCCTGCTTTATCTGTTAAGTAACTATAATGACATTCAGAAATTTCACGACGCAAGAGTATTTAGAGCATCCCATGTTTCGCAAGTGGGTGCTGGAACAGGACGAAACAGCCGCTGCTTTCTGGAACGAATGGCTGCTGAATAATCCTGACAGGAAGGATGATGTGGTGAAAGCAAAGGAGATATTACTGCTGATCTGTACGCCCACACATACAGCCACAGCAAAGGACGAAGAAGAAACATGGGCGAAAGTATTGCAGAGCATGGACCGCCCTGCAACCAGGATAGTGGAGATGCCGAAAAGCCGTCGCCGCTGGATGCCTTATGCAGCAGTGTTTATAGGATTGATCATAGCGGTGTTCGCCGCCTATATATTTTATCCGAAGGCTGACGTGCATCACCAGACTGCCATGGGTGAACTCAGAACAGTGGAATTGCCGGATCATTCCGTAGTGAAACTGAATGTGAATTCAAAGATCCATTATAAAGATAACTGGGACCAGGCGAATCCCCGCGAGGTATGGATAGAAGGGGAAGCCTTCTTCTCCGTTACACATAAAAGCAATAACCAAACCTTTGTAGTTCATACAAAAGATGTGGATATCCAGGTGGTAGGTACGGAGTTCAACGTAAACACCCGCCGCATCAAAACACAGGTAGTGCTGGCAAACGGGGTGGTAAGGCTCACATTGAATAAGAAAAGTAACCAGCCGGCCATTACCATGAAAGCAGGGGACATGGTGGTATATTCTGCCGCCACCACCGAGCTGGTGAATAAAAAAGTAGACCCGGAAGTCTATTCTACCTGGCAGCAAAAAGTATTAAGCTTTAATGAAACGCCTATCGCCGAAGTGATCAGGTCACTGCAGGATAACATGGGCATCACGATACAACTGGAGGATTCCAGCTTTAGCGGACAAACGTTTACAGGGAGTATACCAATGGACAATATCGATGTGTTCTTTAAAACACTATCGAGATCATTTGAGGTGCATATAGATAAGACAGGAACGAACACATATAAGATCAGTAATAATTAACTAAGCCAACGTCATGTCACTTTAGATGGTTCCCGAATAACGGGAGGTGGCATCGCTATGTCTTAACCAACCAAAATCAATAGCTATGGGAGAATTTTACGCCGGAACCCGAAGGGTATTGGGAAGCCTGGCACTGGCATTGCTGATACAAGGAGGTACAGCTTCAGGAGCCGTTTACAATGTGCAGGGCACAGAAGTGCAGGATGGCAGGCAGCTGCCATTAAAAAATATACTGGCAGAATTGGAACAGCTTTACAAAGTGCGTATCAATTACACCGGCAACACTATCAACGGTATCACCACGCAAAAACCTGCCGGAAAACCCACCGCTGAGAAACTGATAGATTATCTCAGCAACTTCCTCAGACCCTTGGGGCTGGAAGTGGAGCAGGCCGCGCAGGACCACTTCATCATTTACAAAAAAGAGAAGCGCGCCGAAAAAAAAATCGCAGATCAGGTATCCGCGGCAGAACCAGCGCAACCGCTTCAACTTGAAAGTGTCACACAACAGCAACAACCTGCAGTAACCGGACAGGTAACGGAAGAATCCGGTGTACCCTTACCAGGCGTAACAGTAGTAGTGAAAGGTACTTTTAATGGTGCTAAAACCAATGAGAATGGCAGGTACACCTTGCCGAATGTTCCGCCCAATGGCACGCTGGTGTTTAGTTACATCGGTTACAAGGCGCAGGAGGTAAAAGTAAATAACCGTACCGACATCGATATAAAGCTGTTAACCGATGTGCAGTCTATGAAAGACTTTGTAGTGAACGGTTATCAGAAATTAAAGAAAGAAAGTTATACAGGATCTGCGATCGTTATTACGGGAGAAGAGATCAAACGTTTCAACCCGCAAAATATCCTGGCCAGCATACAGGCTTATGATCCGTCTTTCAGGATCGTGGAGAACAACCTCGCAGGTTCCAACCCCAATGCATTGCCTAACATCAATGTAAGAGGTGCCACCGCCATGCCCACCACCGCTACTACAGATCCGCAACTCCTTTCCCGCAACCAGCTGGCTACCATCACCAACCTGCCCATGTTCATGATGGACGGTTACCAGGTGGGGATCCAGACTATCTATGACCTGGATGTGAACAGGATAGAAATGATTACCCTGCTGAAAGATGCGGCAGCTACTGCAATCTACGGTTCCCGTGCTTCAAACGGTGTAGTGGTGATCAATACAAAAACACCGAAAGAAGGTGCGCTGGAAGTGTATTACAATTATGAGCTGAATGTAACCACACCAGACCTCACCGCTTATAACGTATTGAATGCTTCCGAGAAACTGGAATACGAAAGATTGGCGGGCTTATACACCAGCAATGCTGTGGAGAATCCTGACGACCTGGAAAGGAAGTACTACCAGAAAAGAAGGAATGTGCTCAGCGGTGTGAATACCTATTGGTTATCCCAGCCGCTGGCCACTGATTTCGGTCATAAACATTCTATTTCCTTACAAGGCGGTTCACCTACTTTAAGATATGGTGTGGATGCCCGTTATCAAACCAATAACGGTGTGATGAAAGGTTCGGGCCGTGACCGTTACAGCCTGGCCACCAGCCTGGCATACAACCTGAAGGATAATAAGCTCATGTTCCGTAACAACTTCACCATTTCCCAGGTGAAGGGGAACGAATCTCCCTACGGGCAGTTCTCCAAATATGTACGCATGAACCCTTATTATCCTAAAACAGATTCACTGGGCAGGATCCTGAGGGAAGTAGATTCCTGGCGGTATTTGTCCAATGAAGACCGTGTCAGTGGAGATCAGATAACATCACCTGTGATGAACCCGCTGTACGAAGCCACCACCGGTAGTTTCGACAAGCAGGAATACCTCGAGTTCATAGATGCCTTCTCTGCGGAATACAATCCCAGCCCTTCCTGGAGGATCAATGGTACTATCAGTTTAACAAAACGAAAAACTTCACTGGATAATTTTGTTTCTCCTTACAGCAATGAGTTCTACTGGTATTCCGGAGATGATCTGAAAGACCGTGGCAAGTATTTTTTTAGCAGCATCGATGAATCACAGGTAGATGGGAACTTTACCGTGAACTATAATAAAGTATTGCAGGGATCTCACTTCCTCAATTTCTCCCTGGGTACCAATATACAGGCACAGCAATACAACGCCAAGAACGTTGTGGCACAGGGCTTCACTAACGACCGCTTTACCGATATCAGTTTTGCCCGCCGTTATGACAAAGACGGGCCACCCAGTGGCGCGGTTACAGAACAAAGGCTTATCGGTGCCTTTCTTTCCTTTAACTATTCTTACCAAAACCGTTTCCTGATGGATGGAACAGTAAGAACAGATGGTTCTTCCAAGTTCGGAAAAGATTCCAGGATGGCTACTTTTTGGTCTTATGGCCTGGGCTGGAACCTGCACAATGAGAAATTCATGCAGCATTCCATCTTCAACCAGTTCAGGATCAAAGCCACTACCGGTTTAACGGGGGATGTGAACTTCCCGGCATATCTCTCCAATACCACTTATTCTTACTACAATGGTGATTGGTATTCTACAGGCGTAGGTGCTGTATTTAGCTCGTACGGTAATCCCGGCCTGAAATGGCAGCGTACGCAGAATTATGACCTGAGCCTGGAAGTTTCCTTGTTCAAGGACAGGTTGTATATGTCTCCCCGCTATTATCATAAACTCACAAAAGACCTGCTTACAGATGTAAATGTGCCCACCTCCACTGGTTTTGCAAAGTATAAAGAGAACCTCGGTGAAATGGTGAACAAAGGTTTTGAGCTTTATTTCCGTGCAAACGTGCTCCGTGGGAAGAACTGGTCCTTTAACCTGAACGGTAACCTTGGCCATAATACAAACGTGATCACCAAGATCTCTGACGCATTGAAACGTTATAATGAAGAAGTAGATAACAAGCAACAGTCAGATTCTGCTTCCAAAACAAGGCCGTTACTGCGTTACAGGGAAGGCCAGTCGCTCAACACCATTTATGCTGTGAGGTCTTTAGGTATCGATCCTGAGAATGGTAAAGAGATCTTTGTTCGTCCTGATGGCACCACCACTTACGAATACGATGTACGCAATACTGTAGCTGTAGGAGATCAGACACCTGATCTGGACGGTTACTTCGGCGGCAGTTTTGTTTATAAGAACTTTATGATAGAATTCAGTTTTTACACCCGTTTAGGTGGCGATATTTACAACCAGACGCTGATAGACCGGGTAGAGAATGCTGACCCCAAATACAATGTGGACAGCAGGGTACTGGCACTGCGTTGGAAGAAACCGGGTGATCATACCTTTTATAAAGACATTAAAGACCTCAGTGTAACACGTACCACTTCCCGCTTTGTGCAGAAAGAGAACAGGCTGGAATTTAAATCCGTATATGTATCGTACGACGCACCGGCACAATGGTATAGACGCCTGAAGATGAAAAGCCTCCGCTTTGCGCTCAACCTGAACGACCTGGCATATTGGTCCAGCATACAGGTGGAAAGAGGGATCGATTATCCCTTTGCCAGGAGTTTCACTTTCTCATTATCCACCCGGTTTTAAACTTAATCACGATGAAGAAATATATAATATCCATCATCATCATAGGCGCTTTCGCATCCTGCAGCAAATGGCTGGATGTGCAGCCAAAGTCTGAAGTATCGCAGGACGCATTGTTCAGTACGGAAGATGGTTTTAAAGAAGCTGTCAATGGTTTATACAGCAAAAGCGTGAAAGAGCAGTTGTACGGCCGTGAGCTTACCTACGGTTTCCTGGATGCATTTGCACAGAATTATAGTGTAGATATTACAGATACCTGGCGTTATGGTGTGGTGATGAAGTTCAACCGTAAAGAGCTCGGTTTCGTACAAAGAAATAACCAGATATGGGAAGGCTTGTACTCGGTAGCTGCCAATGCCAACCTTATCCTGGAGCATATCGAAGATAAGAAAGGCATACTCACCAACGCCAATTATAATATTATCAAGGGCGAAGCGCTGGCTATGCGCGCCTATACCCACTTCGATATACTGCGCCTGTATGCTGAATCCTATTTGACAGGCGCGAACAGTACCGGCATTCCTTATGTTACAAAATTCAGTAAGGACATACCACCCATGTTCAAGGTAGGAGAGGCCATAGATCTCATGCTGAAGGACCTGCTGGCAGCAAAGGAATTATTGAGAGCAAGCGATCCTATCCTTTCTCCCGGTTATAAAGTAGGTTATCCAAGAACGGATACCGCCACAGAAACAAAAGGAGAAATATTCCTGCAGGTACGCCGCCACCGTATGAATTATTATGCAGTCTGCGGAGAGCTGGCAAGGGTTTATCTCTATAAAGGAGACAAAGTGAATGCTTTGAGCAACGCGCTGGAGGTGATCAACTCCAACAAATTTCCTTTTACCAAACAAGCTGATTTTCTGAACCCGGATGAAGAGAAAAAGGACCGGATACTGTATAAAGAATTGATCTTCGGACTCTATGCACCGAACATGAACGACCGGATGAAAGAAGTGTTGACCAATGGCCAGACCGGTTTGTATGTAACACTTTCAGAAGGGCGGAATATTTATGAAACCGGCGGCGTAGGAGGAGATGATTTCAGATATAAGCAATGGTTACAGGAACAATCCGGCTCTTCCGGCACCTACCTGCGCGTAGTAAAATACAACAGGGACAATGATGCCAACCTGCATGATCTGATGATGCCCTGCATACGTTTGAGCGAGATGTATTACATCGCAGCAGAATGTACGTTTGATACAGATGCAGCAAAAGGATGGGATTACTTTAACACCGTTCGTTTGAACAGGGGGATCGGTACCAAACTCAGTGATCCTTCCAAAATAGTTTTCATGAACGAACTGCTGAAGGAAGTACGTAAAGAGTTCTTCTCCGAAGGCCAGATGTTCTATATGTACAAACGCCTCAACATGGCTATAGCCGGACAATCCGGTGTAACCATCCCGGCCAGTAAAGCAGTATTTGTACTGCCATTCCCTGACGATGAGATTGCATACGGTAACAGATAAAAAAGCAGCGATGAAAAAATTATTCCTGATCGGTTTATTCGGCGCAGTTTGTTTGAGTGCTTGTAAAAAAGCAGTTGAATTAACGTATCAGTCGCCAGACAATATATACTTCGATTTTACAGATCCAAAGGATGAAGAAAAACGGGTGGACAGCTTTTTCTATTCATTCGCCCTCTTTCCTGAAAAGTCCTTTGATACCATCTTATTACCCGTACGCATTTCCGGAATGCGGAAGCCTGTGGACAGGAAGTTCAAACTCACGGTAATAGATTCTGCCACTACAGCAGTGGCCGGCACACACTATAAGGCCCTGGAACCGGAATATATCATTCCTGCTGATTCCGGCACGGCCAAAGTGCCCATCATTATCTACAGCAAAGATCCTGCTCTGCTGGCAGGTGCTGTTAAGATCAAGCTCCGCCTGGCGGCCACCAAAGATTTTGCTGTTTCTACCGTTGAGTTCGATACGGCAAAGGTGATCTTCTCCAACCGCCTGGAGCAACCCGTATGGTGGAATACCTGGGCCAGCGAACTGGGAGCCTATTCCCGTGTGAAGCATGAACTGTTCATCAGAACATCCGGTACTATAGAGTTGCCGGCAGCTTTTAATGCAGAAGTATTACCTAAAACCCTGTACCATACCCGCCGCTTCAGAAGTTTCCTGAACGACCCTATCTCATGGGTGGCCGCTAATCCCTCAGAAGGATATACCGTGGAGGATATAGGAGGAGGGAAGTATAATTTCTTCAGCATCACCAATCCTGAAAAGAAGTATGTGCTGGAACTCAACCCGGCGGATAACAAATACTATTTCAGGGATGAGAATGGTAACCGCATTGTATAATTATTAACGATCGTACATGAAAAAATATTCCTTATATATCCTGTTGTTCATCCTTGGCGCCTGTGCCAAAGATAAAGGCAACTATGATTACATCAATATCCCTGATCCTACCGTAAAAGGACTGGATACTGCTTATGCAGCCATCGTGGGAGACAGTCTGATCATTACTCCTGAAGTACTGTTGAAATCAGGCAAGAACGATTATTCCTGCTTCTGGAAGATAGATGTGCCGGAAAAGGCTATGTCTGTGGACTACGAAGGCCAGTCTTTAAGGATCATATTCGGCCTGGGAGCTAACCGCTACAATGCTTTACTGAAAGTAAAGGACAACAACACCGGCCAGATGTACTTCTTTAAGTTCATCATCAAAGGGCAGACGCAGTTTACAAGAGGTGTGCTGGTACTCAGTAATGAGAACAACAGGACTGTGCTCACCTTCATCAAACCGGATGGAACAGTGCAGCCTGATATCTATGATGCCATCAACAAAGAAGTATTACCAGGCGGTGCTATGCAACTGGTGCCTATCAGGAATCAATTCTACATGAATCAACTGAGCTATTTCTGGATCACTTATACCGGCGGGACCACTGGTGCCGTGCAGATTGATGCCAATACTTTACAACGCAGCAAATACCTGGCGGACAACTTTTACACCGCTCCCTCCGTATTAAAAGTGAACAGCTTCCTTAACATGATCAATGGAGTAACCACGGCTATCCTCAATGGAAAGATGTACATAGGCGCAACGGAAACCGCACCATTCTGGCCTTACTATGGCTATTGGGGAGTACCGGTGGATGGTAATTACCAGCTGCATCCTAACGTGCTGCATAACCTTTATGAGCGCCCTAACGATGGCTATTTCTTTGGCTTTGAAGCTACGAAGAAGCAATTCCTGCGTTTCAGCACCAACACATTCTTCGATACCAGCTATAATGTGTTAGGTAATACATCTTTCGATCCCAAGAACCTGAAGATGGACCTCATTTACATGACCCGTTTTACGGATAATGAGTTCTATGCCATGATGGACAGCGTGGGTAAGAAAATAGAACTGAAGTTTGGCCTTGATTTCAATGCAGATAAAAGAACGTTCACACCATCTTATAAAAGAGAATTTCCCGCAGCTAATCTGCTGATGCCGGATACCAAATGGCAGAGTTCCCCGATCGGTGTGATCTTCTTCTCTTCCAACGATAAGATCTATCGCTATAATCCTATAAACAGCGAAGTGAAAGCGCTGGATGCTGCTTTCGGCGGAAAGAAAGTGACCATGCTGAAAGTATTGAATGGTGGTAACCTGCTGGTGGCAGGTGTGGAAGGAAGTATCTATTACCTGGATACCAGTGTAGGGCACAATGGAGAAAACCCGCAGCAGGTGAATAATATCCCGGGCCAGCCTGTGGATGTATATATCAGGGAGAATTAATTTTAGAATCCACGTATCGCAATAGCGGCTGTTTCAGTGTAATGCTGAGGCAGCCGCTTTGTTGTAGGGTTGTACTAAAACCGGACAGTTTTTGTGCCAAAACCGAACAAAGCAAAATAACAATCCTATTGTAAATCAATCATTTGCCTATCCGGCATTCTCTTTGCGCCCCACGGAATGCCATGATTAAAAACTTCTTCAAAGTCGCCTACCGGAGCCTTTTGCGCAACAAAGGATTTTCCGTGATCAATATTACAGGACTGGCCATTGGCATGTCCGCAGCCATCCTTATCCTCCTCTGGATCCAGGATGAATTGAGCTTCGATGGGTTTCATGAGAATAAAGACAGGATCTACCAGGTGTGGAACCGCGTTCCTTTTGATGGAAAGATCTCCTGTGGGGAATCCGTGCCAGCACCGCTGGGGCCTGCACTGGAAAAGGACCTGCCCGAGGTAGAGCGTGTAGTAAGAGTGGTAGATCATTACAGCAGGCTGCTTTCCGTGGGAGATAAAAAAATGCTGAAGTCAGGGCGGATGGTGGATACTGGTTTTCTGCAAATGTTCACCTTTCCGATGTTGGAAGGCAATCCTGCTACGGCACTCAATGATGTGAATTCGATGGTGCTAACGGAAAGTACAGCAAAGGCGTTATTCGGAGGGGATGGGGCCCTGGGAAAGATAGTAAAGCTGGAGAATAAAGATAATTTTACCGTTACCGGTATTGTAAAAGATCCGCCTCCCAATACCCGCTTCGATTTTGACTACTTATTACCGAGGTCGTATTTTAAGCTCGGCGAAGGGCAGGATTTCGGCTGGCATGATAACAGTACACCTACTTATGTAATGCTCAAACCCAATGCGAGCTTTGCCACAGTGTCCGCCAAAATAAAAGATCTGAAGCAACGGTACGATGAAGAAGCAAAGACCATGAAATGGGAGTTGTTTATTTATCCGCTGAAGCGCTGGCATTTGTATGCAAGTTTCAACAACGGGATAGAAGATGGTGGTGGCCGTATCGCATTCGTAAAATTATTTGGCATCATTGCAGGATTTATATTACTGATCGCATGCATCAATTTTATGAACCTGAGCACCGCAAGAAGTGAGAAACGGGCAAAAGAAGTAGGGATCCGTAAATCAGTAGGGGCACAGAAAGGTTCCCTTATCGGTCAGTTTATCGGGGAGTCTGTTTTTCTTGCTTTCCTGGCTGGTTTGATCGCGGTTATTGTTGTACAGTTATGCCTGCCTGCTTATAATCAGCTCACATTTAAAAAATTATTCGTCAACTATAGCAGTGTATATACCTGGGTAGTGTTTATTGGCTTTATCCTGTTCACCGGATTGTTAGCAGGCAGTTACCCCGCCTTCTTCCTTTCCTCTTTCCAGCCTGTTAAAGTATTAAAGGGTACGTTTAAAAGGGCCAATGCATTGGTTACACCCAGGAAAGTATTGGTTGTGCTGCAGTTCACATTTGCCATTATGCTGATCATCTGCACAATCATCGTAAAACAGCAGATAGATTATGCCCGCGACAGGAAAACGGGCTATGATAAAAGCAATCTCGTATATCACTTCATGACGGGGGATATACCTAAGAACTATGAGTTGATCAAAAATGATCTGCTTGCATCAGGCATTGCAAGGTCAATTACTAAAACCAATTCTCCGATCACTGAAAGGTGGAGTGATGGATGGGGGCAGAGCTGGGAAGGTAAGGATCCGAATGATAAAACATCTTTCGCCCGGTTTTTATCAGATGAAGGTTTGGGTGCTACTGTTGGATTACAGTTTATACAAGGCCGTGATTTTGATCTGAAAAGATTTCCGACTGATTCAACAGGGCTTATTATCAATGAGTCTGCCCTGAAAATAATGAAGTTCAAGGACCCTATCGGAAAAGTAGTGGGGGACCTTGGTATCGATTGGCACATTGTAGGGGTAGTTAAAGATTTTATATTGACCAATCCTTATGAGCCGATAGAACCCTTGCTGATATGCGGAGCGAAGAGTCGTTTCATGACCTTCCAGGCCATGCAGATAAAACTGAACGGAGATAATGATATCGCTAAAAATCTGGGCAGGGCAGAAGCTATTTTCAGAAAGTACAATCCTGAATATCCTTTTGAGATGAAGTTTGTGGATGAAGATTATGCCAGGAACTTTGAACGTGAAAAACTGCAGGGTACACTTGCTGCTTTGTTTGCAGGCCTCACGATATTTATTTCATGCCTGGGTTTATTTGGCCTGGCTACCTATATGGCAGAGAACAGGATCAAAGAGATAGGTATCAGAAAGATCCTGGGGGCATCCGTAACCGGCATCACCACCTTATTATCAAAAGATTTTGTAAAACTGGTGCTCATTGCATTTTTAATAGCTACACCGCTGGCATGGTGGGGAATGGATAAGTGGCTGCAGAATTATACATACCGGGTGGGTATTGAATGGTGGGTATTTGCATTGGCTGGCGCTTTATCTGTAATGATAGCATTGCTCACAGTAAGCTACCAATCCATAAGGGCTGCATTGGGGAACCCGGTAAAAAGCCTGAGGGCAGAATAAATAGTCCTTTCCTTTTAGATATATCAATAAAAGCTCCCCGTTCGCGTGGGGCTTTTTGTATTTATAGAACAGTTAAACCTTCCTTATTATAAATCTCCATCATCGGGTGCTCAGGCCCCAACTCCGTTACCAGGTAATCCACCTGGTTGAGGTCACAGATCTTCAACCTGCGGCTGCTGTTCAGTTTCTCACTGATGCAGAGCACCGCTGTTTTCCGTGCAGAACGGATGATAGCTTTTTTTACCTGTACAATTTCCCAGTCCACATCCGTTAGCCCCTCTTCAGAAGAAAAACCATTGGCCCCCAGCAGGCAAAGGTCTGCTTTGATCTCCGCCAGTTGATTGATCACGCTGGAGCCGGTATGAAGGTTCGCATTCTTGCACAGTTTACCGCCGATAGTAATTACCTCCAGGTTGCTCTTTTCAGATAAGGTAATAGCTACCTGCGGGCTGATGGTGAAGAAAGTTACAGTCAGGTGATCAGGAATGATCCTGGCGAACTCAAGCATGGTAGTGCCGCCTTCGGTCAGTATCACCATGTCTTTTTTGATCAGGGATAATGTTTTCTCTGCGATCACCTGCTTTGAGTCCTTTGCATACACCGTGCTATCCTTCATAAATGGTGTAGCCAGGGATTTGCTGATAGCTCCGCCATGCACTTTAATAATATACCCTTCCTCAACAAGTTCCTTCAAATCGCGGCGTACCGTATCCTCTGAAACATCCAGCAGCATACTGAGGTCGTTGGATAACACCTTGTTATGCAGGTTCACTTCCCGCATGATCAGCTTGTGTCGTTCTTCTTTGAGCATCATATCGGCCCTGAAATTAACTAAAAAAGAATATCCTGTATGCGTTTATTTGCGTTTTTAACCTTAAAGCTGAATAAAACCGCAAATAGCACACGCTTCTAAGAGGGCGTATTTGCAATATTAGCTGTATTAGAAGGTATTTAGGTTATTTTAAGGTTAAAATACTGTCATTTTTGATTGAATGAGGATTAACAATGATGTGTTTATAACAAAAATATTTTGCAAAAAACCGCATCTGAAATTATGATTTGCGTTTTTGTGCAGCTATATTTGTTCCAATAAACGATCAAATACGCAATTTTCTACTTTAGGGGGCTTTCAAAAATTATACGCTATATGAAGCTATTCTCTATCAACCATGTACGCTATTATATTCTTTCAGGAAAATTTAAACTTATCCGGAGTATGCAAAAGAGATTTCTCGTACCTATGACAACAGTCACAGCTACCCTGTGTTTGCTGTTATGTTATTCACTGCACACGGTAGCCGGCAGCCCGACACACCGGGCTGCCTTTATGCAAACGCCCGCGGATATTACCATCCGGGGCCAGGTAACAGATAGTGAAACCGGAACTCCCCTGCCGGGCGCACAGGTCCGTTTAAAAGGTTCCGGCAAAGGTGCTGCCTCCGATGCTGATGGCCGCTACACGCTCAATATCCCCGATGCTGCAGGCACGCTCATCATCAGCTTTATGGGATACACCACCCGGGAGATCCCCATCTCCGGGCAGAAAGAGATCAACATACAACTGAAGCCGGATGCCCAAACACTGCAGGATGTAGTGGTAGTGGGCTATGGTACCCAATCAAAAACAAAGGTCACCGGCTCTGTAGCCCAGGTAGGAGAAGAGGTATTTAAGAACCGGCCCATTGTTAATATTGCGCAGGGCCTGCAAGGCGCCATCCCTAACCTGAACATCTCTTTTGGAGACGGACAGTTAAACAGGGGCGGCACATTTAATATCCGGGGTTTTAACTCTATTAATGGCGGCGCTCCGCTGATCCTCATTGATGGTACCCCCGGAGAGATCAATCTCATTAACCCGGAAGATGTGGAAAGTGTAACCGTACTGAAAGATGCGGCATCTGCTGCTATCTACGGTGCGCGTGCCGCCTTCGGGGTAATATTGGTAACAACTAAAAAAGGGAAGGAAGGTAAACCACTGGTGCGTTATACCAATAACTTCGGCTTCGGCAAACCTATTGGTATTCCATCTACAGTCAAAGATCCACTGGAAGCTGCTACCATCCAAAACGAAGCATACCGCGGTTATGCCAATACAGATGCACCCGGCATGCCCGCCATCATCGATTATCTCAAACAACGGAAAGCGGATCCCTCTTTGCCGGAGTTAGGTGTGGATGCCAGCGGAAATTTTATCCGCGGCTCCAACACAGATTGGTATGATGAGTTTTATAAAGACAAAGCGCCCTTCTCCAAAAACTATATCAGCATTTCCAATTCAAAGAATAATACTTCCTATTATCTCTCCCTCGGTTACGAAAAACAGGAGGGGATCTTTGAACATGCTACAGATACCTACGAACGCATCAGCTCCCGCCTCAAGGTGGAAACCCGCGTCTGGGACTGGCTGCAGGTGTTTGATAATATTGAATTTAACCAGGGTGTGTACGATGCCCCCAACAAATTCGTAACCGATGGCGGCTACAATGTATACCGTTATCTTTCGCTCTATGCTAATCCCTATGAAGCCATCAGAACGGCTAACGGTAACTATACACTTGCCGGTATGTCTGTATTCGGGCAGCTGAACGATGCGGGGCGTACTAAGAACAAAGACCAGGTGTTTAAGAATACAGTGGGCTTCCGCACAAACTTCTTTTCTAACCGCCTGCGCCTGAACGGAGATTACACTTACTTCCTTACGCAAACCCGTGATGATATACAGAACTTCAGGATGAAGTATGAAAACAGGCCGAACCAGGTACTGAACTTCACGAATCCTGACTACTATTCTTCCGGCGCTGCGGACAGGGCGCATCATATCATAAACCTCTATGCGGAATATGAAGAGCGCTTAGGGAAACATCATGTAAAAGGCCTGGTAGGATTTAACCGTGAGCTGAATCAGTTGAGTTCATTTATAGCACGCCGTGATGAAAATATTACCTCCAGCCTGGGTTCTATTAATCTCACCAATGGCCTTACCACACTTTCTGCAAATAAATCGGAATGGGCGCTGCAGGGGATCTTCGGCCGCCTGAACTATGATTTTGATAATAAGTACCTGCTGGAATTCAACGGCCGTTACGATGGTACTTCGCGTTTCGCGAAAGAGGATCGCTTTGGTTTTTTTCCTTCTGTTTCCGCAGGATGGGTACTGTCTAATGAATCATTCTTTCGCCCATTGCAACGGAGCATCAACAGCTTCAAGCTGAGGGCTTCTTACGGTTCGCTGGGTAATCAGCTGGTCAGCAATTATGCATATATCAGCACCATGTCTCCTTACACCATTTCTGATCTCCTGGACCTGAACGGAGCTTTGCCATTAGGAGTGCGCGCTCCCAACCTGGTGCCATTCAATCTCACCTGGGAAACAGCTAGCACATTGAACATGGGTTTTGATATGAGCTTACTGAAGAACAGGCTCAATGTAGGGTTCGACTGGTATAACAGGCAAACTAAGAACATGCTCACCAAAGGCAGAACATTACCTGCCGTATTAGGGACCGGTGAGCCTAAGGAAAACGCCGCAGACCTTTCCACCAAAGGCTGGGAAGTATCACTGAAGTGGAACGATGAGCTGAAGCTGGCCGGTAAACCATTTGCATATCATGTTTCCGTAGTGTTGTCGGACAGCCGGTCTTTCATTACCCGCTTCAACAATCCCAGCAAACTGCTGACAGATTTTTATGAGGGAATGGAAGTAGGAGAGATCTGGGGATATACCACGCTGGGTTTCTTTAAAACAGATGATGAATCTGCTACGCATGCAGACCAGTCCAGGTTGCACCTTTTCCCGGGTTTGCCCAAAGCTGGGGACATCAAATTTGAAGATACGAATGGAGACAAGGTGATCAACTTCGGTAAAAATACTGTAGATGATCCGGGGGACCTCCGTAAGATCGGCAATACCACACCCCGTTATGCATACGGCGTGAATATGGGCTTTAACTGGTACAACTTCTCACTGGACGTATTCCTGCAAGGCATTGGCAAGCGCGATTTCTGGCCGGGCATAGAATCCGCCGTATTCTGGGGATTTTACAACCGCTGGAACCAACCCGTGTATGAGCATATCCAGAACAATTACTGGACGCCTGAAAATCCCGACGCTTATTTCCCACGCCTGCGTGCATATGAAGCACTCACAACAGACAGATCATTGGGTGCCGTGCAAACCCGTTACCTGCAGAATGCAGCTTACCTGCGCCTCAAAAACCTGGCGGTAGGTTACACCATTCCGCAGGCTGTTTCCTCAAAAGCAAAGATCGCACTCGCAAGGGTTTTCTTTTCCGGTCAGAACCTGTTTGAATGGACGCGTCTTTCCAAAGCATTCGATCCGGAAGGCTTGAATGACGAAATAGATAACGCGCGTACAAACGGCGCCGGTTTTGTTTATCCGCTGCAACGTACGTTCACATTTGGTGTTGAGCTTAACTTTTAAAATTGTTTTATGCATATAAGATCATTTTTATTGCTGCTGTTAACAGGCTGTTGCTTTATGGCCTGTAAAAACGACTTCCTCGAACGTTATCCGCAAAGCGAAATTAGTCCGCAGCTGTTCTTTAACACGGAGAAAGACCTGGAACTATATACGAACAGCTTTTATGCAAACCTGCCGGGAGAGGGCATCTTCACCGCGGACTTTTCAAGTGATAACGTAGATGTTTCAGCCCTGGATGAAATGGTGACAGGAAGGAGAAGGGTGTTCACAGATGCAGCATCCGCCGGTTGGACCTGGACGGCCTTGTATAATGTCAATTATTTCCTGGAGAACTACGATAAACCTGCTATCCCTGCCGAAGCAAGGAATCATTATGCAGGCGTGGCCAGGTTCTTCCGCGCCTGGTTCTACTTCGATAAGTTGAAACGGTTCGGTGATGTACCCTGGTACAGCAAGTCATTGACTGCAGGCAGCCCTGAACTTTACAAAGCGCGCGATCCCCGCAGCCTCATTGTAGACTCCATAATGGTAGATCTCAATTTTGCCGCAACCAACCTGCGCACAACCAAAGCACCTGCGCGCATCAGTAAATGGACGGCCCTTTCTTTCAAATCCACCGTAGCGCTTTTTGAAGGAACTTTCCGCAAATATCATCCGGAGTTTGGTTTGCAGGCATCGGCTGACGCCCTGTTGCAGGAAGCTGCCAACGCTGCGGATGAGGTGATCAAAAGTAACCAGTATAAACTGGCCACCGGTGATGCAGCCACGGTATACCTGAACCTTTTCTCAGCACAAACACCCAATGCCAACGAATTTATATTAAGTCGCCTTTACGGGCTGGCAGTGAATAAATCACATCCACTCAACCAGATCTTCACTTCTCCTACACGCGGTAATCCTGGTATCACAAAATCACTGATAGAGAGTTACCTGATGAGGGATGGCTCACGCTTCTCTGCTGTACCCGGTGCTGCTACCATGCCATTTTGGACAGAAGTAGCCAACAGGGACCCGCGCCTGGCGCAGACCATTCGTACACCCGGCTATCGCCGTATAGGCGCTACGGTTAACCTGGTACCGGACTATGCCAATGCCTTTACGGGTTACCAGAATATAAAATTTGTGTCCACGCCCGATCAGGATGCAGCCGCTTACACACCGCTTCCCATTATACGTTATGCAGAAGTTTTGCTAAATTATGCAGAAGCAATGGCTGAACTGAAAAAGCTTACCCAGGCAGAAGCAGATCGCTCTATTAACCTGCTGCGCGATCGCGTGAGCATGCCCAGGCTTACCATCAGCGGTCTCATGGCAGATCCTTTCCTGCTGGCACAGTACCAGCATACAACAGATCCGGTGGTGCTGGAAGTACGTCGTGAACGTCGCGTAGAGCTGGCCATGGAAGGTTTCAGGTTAAATGACCTGATGCGCTGGAAAGAAGGGCGCCTGCTGAAAGAAGTTTTTTACGGTGCTTATTTCCCCGCAAAAGGCACCTACGACCTTGATAGTGATGGTAAGAACGATGTAGCCGTTGTAGATGTAAAACCTAATCCTGCCGTGCCCGGCCTGCAATACTTTGTGCTGCAGCCCGATAAAGCTTTGAGTGAAGGTGATAAAGGAAAGATCATCATTCACAGTAAAGTGGTGAAAACATTTGATGAGGATAAGGATTACCTGTACCCGCTTCCGCTCAGTGAGTTGCTGTTGAACCCGCAACTGGAGCAGAACAATAAGTGGCCCGAACAATAGAAGAAAGAAATATGACAATGCAAACAAACCTCCGGTTGTTGTTATGCGTAATAACATGCAGCCTTACATTACTCTCTGCGAAAGCACAGCAAACAACACTACGCAGTAAATTATTCTATCTGCCGGTACAGCTGGAAGCGCAAGCCGCGCTGAAAAAAGATACAGTATTGCAGCGATTAGGTCGCTCTTACCAGGAACGTGTAAAACAAGCCCGCAAAGATTGTAAGAATGCAGCCTGTTATGCAGCCGCGTTACGCCTGCGGCCGGAGGAAGTATTGCAGGCAGGTAACCGCCTGGTAGCGCATGATATGAAAAAAGTAGCACAGGCAATAAGAACTACCGGGTATTACAACAAGGATACCACGCTGAATGATACTGCTCTGCTGCGCTTTGCCTGGCAGCAAACGGCAGCAGAGATGAACAACATCTTCGATATTTACCTTGCCGGCAAACGCCCCAGGTATGCTGCTATCGACTCTGTTTCCTTTAATGTGAATACACCTGCTTTTATTGCACAGGCGGGAAAACTGCTGGACAGGAAGCTGGCCGGAGCATACTATACACTGCCAATGAGCCTGGCAATGGATGTATTGATGCTCAACGGCCGTGATGAAGCAGCCCGCTATGAACCGCTCACGGCAGGGCAGAACGCAAAGGCTTATGCCCGTATTGCCGGTACAGCATGGGAGAAATATCCCTATTCTGCATTGCTGGTGCCAGGCTTCGGGCCAGATAAACCCGGTGTGCGTATCGACTATCGTGCAGTGGAAAGGTGTAAGATGGCAGCGGAAAGGTTCAATCGAAAAATGGCACCTTTTATTATTGTATCCGGTGGACATGTGTATCCGCATCGCACGCCATACAGCGAAGCCGTGGAAATGAAAAGATACCTGATGCAGGAATTTAAGATACCGGAAGCCGCCATCATCATCGAACCTCACGCCCGACATACTACCACTAATATGCGCAATGCAGGAAGATTGATGTACCGCTTTCATATGCCACTGAACAAACCTGCCCTCGTTGTCACAGATACTGCACAGATGCTCATGATCGCCAATCTCGATGAACGCTGTATGCGGGAATTGGGAATAGTGCCTTACCGGGATGTAAAAGTGCTGAATAAAAATGAAGCATCTTTTTACCCTGTCGCACACAGTTTCTATATGAATGTATTTGATGTTTTAGATCCCTGATTAAAACCTTTACAATGAAACAAACACTTTTGCAGTTTTTTATTCTGTTAACATTCGTTTCCTGCAGCAAGCGGAAACTCCCGGAAGAAACGGCCCCGCGGCCTGATCTGCGGAGCAATGTACAAACCGCTTCCCTGGCAGATGTGAAAGTGATGAGTTTTAATATTCACGGAGGTATAGGAACAGATGGCGTATATAACCTGCAGCGCATTGCAGATACGATCAGGAATTCAGGTGCCGATGTAATAGGATTGAATGAAGTGCATAAGAATTTCAGGCCCACTACAAATTATGATGATCAGATTGCCTGGCTGGCTAATGAACTCAATATGTATTCCGTATTCCAGGAAACCACGGTGAACGCTGCCATTCCTGAGTCCGGCAACAAGCTCCGGAGGTTCGGGCATGCTATCCTGAGCAAATACCCGATACAGATCATCAACGCCAGGCTCTATGATGAGCACGACGATCACAATTTTGGTCTGCTGGAAACACGTATTGTGATCAATGGCTTTCCGATACTGTTCTATGTTACCCATCTCATAACAGATTCTATCCAGCAGATCCCCCAGCGGCAGCAGCTGAGGCAATGGATGAATGAGAACTACGGCACCAAGATATTACTGGGAGATATGAATGCTTATCCTCCCGGCAGTACCATACAATATCTTAAAGAAACCATGGTGGATGCCTTTGATGGCCATCCCACTGCCTATACATTTAAAAGCAGCGATCCTAAATCCCGCATCGATTACATCCTGGGTACTTCCAATATCACATTCAGCAACAGCCGGGTATTAGCTGACACTGTGAAAACCAATCCCCATCCTTCCGATCATTTCCCCATTGTAACCAATGCATCGGTAGGCGCATCAAAGCTGAGGCTAATGCAATACAATATCAGGCATGGCGTAGGAATAGATGGAGTATTGAACCTGCAAAGGATAGCGGACACCATACGGAATTCGGGGGCGCATGTGGTAATACTGAATGAAGTAGACCGAAATTATTCCCCGCGTAGTAATTATGTAGATCAGTTAGCATGGCTGGCTAACGAACTGGGGATGTTCTATGAGTTCCAGAAAACCAGCTGGAGCGCAGCCATTCCTGCATCGGGCAATAAACCACGGGAATTCGGCCATGCCATCCTGAGCAAATACCCTATCGGCAATGCCTCTACGCAGGAGAGACTGATCTATACCGCTTTCACAAATCATTATAACGGATTGCTGAAAGTACGCGTTAGTGTTAATGCAGACCCGCTGTATGTGTACATCACCAACCTGGGTATTACAGACGCCGATCGCTTATCGCAGGTACAGGAAGCTATGGCGGTTATAGATCCCCGTAACTATACCTGGAAAGTATTTGCAGGCACATTCAATGCCACACCGGGCAGTGCAACCATTAACACCGTACTCAGCAGCTTTACGGATGTGTTTTCCGGGCTGCCCGCCTATACGCATCCTGCTGATACACCCACCAGCCGGGTAGATTATATTTTTCTGAAAAACACGATAGCATTTAGCAACAGGAGAGTAATAGACTCACGGGGTTCCACGCACCGGCCCATTGTTTGCGACATTGAAATGACACAGTAAAATTGATACATAATAAACAAAACCATGAACATGTTAAAAGTAACGGAAGAGCCATCCAGGTACAGGCATCTTGAGAAAATGACCATTGAAGAGATCACTGCGAATATTAACCGGGAGGATCAACTGGTGGCACTGGCGGTAGAAAAGGCCCTGCCACATCTGAATGCATTGATCAATGCAGTAGTCGGAAAATTGCAGCGCGGAGGAAGGATGTTTTACCTGGGTGCCGGCAGTGGCGGCCGTTTATCAGTGTTGGACGTAATTGAAATGCCTACCACTTACGGTGTGCCAAAGGGCCTTTTGAATGCAGTGCTGGCAGGTGGTACAGATCACCTCATTGAAGCGCTGGAAGAAATGGAAGATGATACAGAAGAAGGATGGAAGCAATTGCAGCAGCAGCAGATCAGTAAGAATGATATCGTGATCGGTATTTCTGCAAGCGGCACCACACCATTTGTGCTGGAAGGTTTGAAACAATGCCGCCAGCATGGCATCGCTACTGGTTGCATTGTGAGTAATCCGGGTTCTCCCATTGCGGGGCAGGCAGACTTCCCCGTAGAGGTGATCACAGGGCCTGAGTTTGTTACAGGCAGTACCCGTATGAAATGCGGTACGGCACAGAAGATGATCTTCGATATCATCAGTACCACTACCATGATCCAGCTTGGAAGAGTAGAAGATAACCGCATGGTGAATGTTGCGCTGATCAATAATAAGATCATTGACAGAGCGGTAAAGATGCTGATGATAAAAGCAGACATCCAGGATTACGAGGCCGCAAAGGAAATACTGATCGCTCACGGAAGCGTAAGGAAAGCATTAGACCATCTCTCAGCAAGAATTTAAAGGATATATGAAAATGCGCTTTGTTACCGGGCTGGTACTGCTCTTTAGTGCCCCCGTTTGTTTTGCACAGGATGGGTTCATGACAGGAACAGCCACCGTACATATTGATCCGGACACCAGCGCCGTATATTCTGCTGCACTGGCCGGTTATGGTGTGCCGCGGGAAGGACGTTTCAGTCTTACCTGGCAGCCTGTTCAATCCACCTCAAATATTACCGCCCTCACCGCATTAAATGGCAAATTGTATGCAGGTACTTCAAACGGCCAATGGCTAACAGGTATCCCCGTGGCAGATACCTTTCAGTGGAAAGTTACCGGCAAGGCAGCGGGCCTTAAAACACTCACGGCTTTGAACGGAAAATTCTACGCGGCGGATGCAGCCAATGAAATATTGGAAGGCACTTTGCATAAAGGTGGTATTACCTGGAAAAAACGCGGCAGCCCCGGCCTGGTAACTGCGCTTACACAATTGCAGGGAAAATTGTATGCCGCTGCAGGCGGGATGCTGCAGGAAGGAACAATTACCGGAGGAAAGATCAGCTGGCGTTCATCGGGTACTGCACCTCGTTTTATCAGCATGGCCAGTAACGGACGTGAGATCTATGGCGTGAACAGCGGAGATAGTTTGTGGACCGGCATACCGGGTGGCAAAGCCTGGAGGCAGATCGGAAGGAGGAATGATGTAACCTGCACTATTGCAGTAAAACAGATAGTTGTACTGGATCATACCCTATATGCAACAGATAATACACAGCTTTTACATAAAGGCAGTCACAAAACAATGAATGACCTTACTGCCCGCGCATTGGCTATTCGAAAGAATAACAAAACAGCCGTGATCGTAGGCATAGACGTATGTGGTTTTAATGCGTCACTCGGTGCAGCAGTAAAGGATGCGATCTTCCAAAGCAGGGGCGTACCGCCATCCGCTATCCTGCTGAATGCATCGCATACCCATTTTGCACCGGTTACACAAACATGGATCACATGGGGCGATTTCTATCATTTCCCCGATAGCAATTATCTGAACAATGTTGTTAAAAGAGGAATTGTACGCGCTATTGAAAGGGCGCTTGATTCCCTGTCGCCTTCCCGCCTCTACTTTACAAGAGGCAGCACACAGATCGGGCATAACCGGAGGCCGGGCGCTAACTCTGCCAAACCATATGACAACGTGCTGGATGTATTGAAGATCACGGATACGGAAAACAAACTGAAGAGCGTGTTGTTCCTTACCGGCTGTCATCCCGTATTCAAAAATGAAGGGGAGGAGTCATTCACGCTCAGCGCCAATTATCCCTCTGTTGCACGGAAGCTGGTGGAGCAAAGTACAGGAACAAACAATGCCGTATTTATACAGGGCTGCGGCGGAGATATCAACCCTGTTAGCAGCGATCATCGCCAAACAGGAAGTGAACTTGCAGCAGACGTAATGAAAGTATTGGACACCGGTTTGCAGCCAGTAAATGGAGAGCTCAGCTTTTTTATGGATACAGTGAACATCCCGGTAAATCCGTGGAGTGCAGACAGTGTGTTGCAATTCAAAAAAGCGAACGAAGGAAAGACAGGAGATATTGAAGCAGAAAGGAATGTACGCTGGGCTAACCTTATGTTGGAACGATACAGGACCAATACTGTAGAAAATATCCTGCCTGAGTATGTGCAAACCATCAATATCGGTAACTGGAAGTTCATAGGCATTTCACGTGAGGCGGTTACGGAATATGGCAAAGGCATCCGCAGCATCTGGCCTGATCAGAAAGTATCCGTAGCAGGGTATTGCAACGATGTGGCCAGCTACCTTCCGGTGGCCTGGCACATTCGCGCAGGTGTATATGAAGGTTTTGGCTCTTTTCTCTGGTATGGTCAATCGGGCTTTCCACCACTGGATATTTATGAAAGGATCATTGAAGCGGTAAGAAAGAAAAACAGGTAGTAAAAATATGGAACGGAACCATTCGAAAGCAGCTGGCTCAGGTAAAGCCATTGTTATTATCGGCGTATTGTTTTTTGTATTTGGTTTTGTGACCTGGCTGGGCTCTGTATTGATCCCTTATCTGCGGATTGCCTGCCAGCTGAGCAATTTTGAATCTTACCTCGTTACATTTGCCTTTTACATTTCTTACCTGGTAATGGCTTTACCCGCTGCTGGTATACTGAAATATACAGGCTTTAAAAGAGGTATGGCAGCTGGTTTACTCCTCATGGCGATAGGAACGCTTGTGTTTATACCCGCAGCGCTAAGCAGAACTTACGGACTTTTTCTGACGGGCCTGTTTATTCAGGGGGCAGGGCTTTCCATCCTGCAAACGGCTTCCAATCCCTACATCACCATCCTCGGGCCAAGTGAAAGTGCGGCGAAACGTATCAGCATTATGGGGATCTGTAATGGTGTGGCGGGTATTATTGCTCCTATTGTATTAGGTATGGTAGTGCTGCAGGATGCTGATGTATTACAGCGTACTGTGGCAGCTATGGACCCGGCAGCCCGGGAAACAGCACTTGCTGCGCTGGCTTATAAAGTAATAACGCCTTACAGCCTGATGGCTGTAGTATTGGTACTGCTGGCTGTTGCTATTTATTTTTCGTCTCTCCCGGAAGTGAATGAAGAAGAGGAAGACGGCACCCGCGGAGAAAAAACAACAGAGCGGAACAGTATCTTTCAGTTTCCTCATTTGCTGCTCGGCGTAGTGACATTATTTCTGTATGTGGGTGTAGAAGTAATTGCTGCTGATACCATTATCAGTTACGGTGCATCGCAGGGCATTGCATTATCTACAGCAAAGTTCTTTACCAGTTTTACATTGGGCGGCATGCTGCTGGGATACATAATAGGGATCATCTGCATTCCCCGGTATATCAGCCAGCGGCAGGCATTGATCATTTCTTCTTTTTTAGGAATTGCTTTCGCGCTTGCGGCGTTGTTCCTGAAAAGTGTGGTATCCGTGTTTTTCATTGCCATGCTGGGTATTGCCAATTCCCTGATGTGGCCTTCTATCTGGCCGCTGGCCATTCATGGATTAGGGAAGTTTACAAGGATAGGGTCTTCCATGCTGGTGATGGCTATTGGCGGGGGAGCCGTAATACCCTTGTTATATGGCCACCTGGCCGATATATGGAGCCCCGGTCAGGCTTACTGGATCTTAATTCCCTGCTATTTATTTATTACCTTTTACGCATTAAGAGGCTACAGGGCCCGAATTAAAACATAAACATGATATTGATCGCAGATGGAGGATCTACCAAAGCTAACTGGTGCCTGATCCACCCGGAGAACGAAGTGTTGTATTTCAGTACAGAAGGATATAACCCGTATTACGTAAACAGTCATTACATCCATCAATCGCTGCACAAAGCTTTACCTGCGGAAGTGCAACGTGCGGAGGTAACAGAAGTGCATTTTTATGGCGCAGGATGTGAGCCTTCCACGGAGGCGGTTATTGCTGATGCCATGCATATTTTGTTTGAAAATGCGCAGGTGACGGTAGGCAGTGATCTGCTGGCGGCTGCCCAGGCATTATTAGGAGATCAGCCGGGTTTTGCTGCTATTCTCGGAACAGGTACCAATACCTGCCTGTACGACGGGAAACAGGTTACCCACTCTATTGATCCTTTGGGATATATGTTGGGAGATGAAGGCAGTGGCAGTTACATCGGAAAGAAATTGCTCATAGCCTATTGCCGTGAATATCTTCCGCTACCACTAAGACAGGAGTTCTTGGCCGTTTACGGGTTAACAAAGGAAAGTATCATGGAACGTGTGTACAAAGATCCTATGGCCAATCGTTTTTGTGCAGGGTTCACAAAATTTGTGAAACAACATCTCCATGATCCGTTCATACATCAACTGGCAACAGATGCCTTTCACGATTTCTTCCGTTCCCTGGTTTGCCATTACCCCGGTTATGCCACTTATACACTTAATTGTGTAGGTTCCATCGCTTTCCATTTTGAAGAGATACTGAAAGAAACCGCCATGCATTATGGTATGACCACCGGCAGGATCATCCAGGACCCCATACAAGGGCTGGCACTGTATTACCGGCAGCAGAAGGTATTATGATATAGAAGCACAGCCAACGTTTGCTGGCTGTGCTTATTGATTTATTTTGTGACCTCTGATGGGCTATTGTCAGGTGCCCTTTCATATTGGCAACAATCCGGAAATGCATTGTAGACCTCATCTTTTGCCTTTACTTTATCGGTATCATGCCCGGCGGCAGCTACCAAAGAAGAGATCTTACCGATGTCTATTTTCTTTTTGTGGTAAAGTACCGTCAGTATTTTGGTATCCACATCCCAATAGGAGGATTTGATCCCTTCTATTTTCAGGGCTTTTTCAATGCGTCTTTTACACATATCGCACTCGCCATATACCTTAATGGTGGCTTTTTGTGCTTTGGGCTCGAAGTTGAAAAGGTTGAGCTTATGATCTTGTGCTTTGAGTCCCTGGGTAGATAATACAGCAATGGCTATAGCGATGAATATTCTAATCGTTTTCATGATTGAAGTAGTTTTTTAAATGAAGTAAATGTTGGCTAAAAAAGCAGGGGAGCAGGGAATCAGATCCTGAAAACGCAGTGGCGGGTGTAAATGGGCGCTTTAAATGGAACAGGATAAGCGCGTGTAGTATTTGTATAGCTGGAAAGCCTGGGAATAGTGAATGTGATCCCGGATGGATAGAGGGAAAATGTTTGGTCTGTAACTGGCTTCACCGGCTTTTTAACATGTTTTGCAGCCAGGTGGGAAGTTGTTATTTTATAGAAATGATGGGTTGTTTCGCAGCAATCACTGTTCGCGTTGTTATGAAGAACAGTGATATAGCTGATGCCTACAGACTTTAACTGACCACAACAATGGAACTCCTTAATGCTTACTCCAAATGTGGAGATAGCATAAACACAAATGAGCAGTATGAGCAATACTTTTTTCACCTATTGAGATGCAGTTACTTTGGGCAAAGATAATCTACAACTCCACTTTGATTTTTACATAATTCTGGAAATGGTGTTAAAATTCAGTTAATCTTCCCCCGTAAAAAGGCCAATCCCTCTACGGCAATGGCTTCCTGCGAACTTTCTATCTGCCGCCAGATAGAAGCTGCCTTGGCAATAACTTTTACATCCGGAGTAAAGGACTCTATCACCACATCGCCGGTATAGCCGGTTACTTTCAACGCAGCATTGATCAGGCGCCAGTCTATCTGATCTTTACCTGGCGTTCCACGGTCACTGCCGCACGCATGAAAATGCCCAAGGCGATGCCCCGCCTGCAGGATAACCTGCACCGGATCTTTCTCTTCAATGTTCATGTGATAGGTATCCAGGTGTAATAGCAGCGCCTCGTTGCCAACCGCATCTATCATATGCAATGCCTGGTCTGCTGTATTGATGAAATCCGTTTCATAACGGTTCAATGGTTCAATGGCGAGTTGCAGCCCCATTTCAGCTGCATACATAGAGAGGTTGCTCAAATGTTTTACAACCAGTTCCCATTGCTGCTGATAATCGCCCGGTGTTTCTACACCAGCCCTTCCTACAGAAGAATAGAGTGGCCCTGCAAGCATACGGCATCCCAGCACAGGCATTACATCCATAACACTCCTGAGATAAGAGAGGGCAGTTTCCTGTTCCTGGATACTCCCCCGCAGATCGCGCCCCGGCCCCATGGCTGCGCATATGGAACCACATACCAGTTCATTATCATCAAGCGCCCGCCGCACCAGCGAGGGGTTAATATGTGCAGGGTCTTCCAGTGCAATTTCAACGGAATCAAAACCCCATGCTTTAAAACGGGGGAACAGCCTGATACTGTCGTTCGTAAATGGCGAAGTAAAAAGAAAAGTATTGATGCCAAAACGCATAAGATCTTATTTTTTCTGAAGGAACAGGTGTACCCCTTTTTTATTACCCACCACAATATCCGGTTTGCCATCCCCGTTCATGTCTTCCACCACTACATGCAGGCCTACGCCGGAATCATTATCCACCTGATGCGGTATCCAGGCTGGAGTGCTACCCGGCCTGAATTCAAACCAGTACAGGACTGCGGGTTCATATGCACCCGGGTCACCGCCATTGTGCGCAAAGTACCGTTTGCCGGTTACCAGGTCCGGATAGCCGTCTCCGTTAATGTCTGCCAGTGCTATACCATGCGTCTGTGAAAAGGACCTATGTATTTCATGATGTTTCCAGGAGCCATCACTCATCTGCTCATGCCACCAGATGCCATAGTTATGGGCGGAAGCACTGATCACATCCGGCAAACCATCTTTGTTCACATCCAGCACATACATCTGGGAGCAATCAGCACCCAGATCTGCAGCATGGAAGGTCCAGTTGTTTTGCCTGGGATTACCGGGGTTTTCCCACCAGCCTTCCCTGATCAGCACATCCTTGTGGCCATCTCCATTAATATCCCCAAAGCCCAGCCCATGGGTGAACATCTCCGCCCCGCGCACATTCCCTTCAGCGATCACGAAGCGTTGCCAGGCTGTATCACCTTTGTCCGGAGAACGCAGCCATATCACCTTCTTTTCCTGTGGATCATTGCATAACAGATCAAGACGGCCATCTCCATCCACATCCGTCATAAGGGGAGATTCATTGCCTACGGATTTATATACAGGATGTGTTTTCCAATGGCCAGGCTTATTACGCGGGTTCTCATGCCATACTGCCGCCTTGCCGGGGAAATCGATGCGTACAAGGTCCGTCCATCCATCCTGGTTTACATCCATGCCAAAGTTGAGAAAAGAATTACTGTACCCGTTGCTGACAGAAAAGGTATCTGCCTTAGCCAGTGCATGGCGCTTCCAGTCAGGCGCAGCAAACCAGTAAGCTCCGGCGATGATATCTTTGCGGCCATCCTTGTTGATGTCTCCAACGGCCACACCTTCCGAAATAAATTCGCGGGTGATCACCTGTTTATTGAATTGGGCTGTGGCTATATTGCTCACCAGGAGTAATGGTAGTACGTATTGCTTCATCATTTTGTGCTGAGTAAAAATTTTAATAACGCATAAAAATCCTGCTCCGGTATGTTTTTACCAAACTGGTCCGGCATCAATGTATAAACGGATGCTTTCTTCTCTTTGATATCACTGCTGGCAACGGTAAATTCCTGGCCTGCCGGGTTGGTGAACACCTGCACGGCGCCTTCCGTACGGCGGTATAAGCCACTGAGTATTTTTCCGTTCTTTAAGGTGATATTATAATTGCGGAAAGCTTCCGAAATATTCCGGTTAGGGTCCAGGATCTTTTCTGTAAGGGCCCTGGCTCCCCAGTTACCGATCCCATCCAGCTGCGGGCCTACCATACCTCCGTTGCCTTTGATCTGGTGGCACATGCTACAGTTCTGTATAAACACATTCCGTCCGTCTTCTGCTTTAACGGTAACATGCGTAAAACCCTCCAGCCTGTCAGCGATCAGTTTCTCCCGTTCTTCCCGTGCATTGGCACTGCCGGCTGTAAGTTTGTTTAACTCCTGCTGCTGTGCAGGTGTTACGTGGGCAAGCAGGCGTTCCTTTACAGTTAGCTCGGAAAGTATATCCGGGTGAATATTACCGGCCTTCAGCGCTGCCAGTAAATGATCTGTTCCTGCTGATGTATTGGCCAGCAGAGCGGCAATGCTTACCTGGCCATTGCGGGGGATGCCACTTAAACCTTTGGCCAGCATGGCATACACAGCAGGTGAGGAGCTTTGGGCCAATGCCTGCGCTGCTTTTTCGCGTAATGATGCCGGTTGGGCAGGATCGTTGAATATAGCCCCAAGATAACTGATATTTCCTTGCGGAGAAAGGTTCATCAGCGAAGCGGCAGCAGCAATCCGTACATTGATATCTGCCCAGGGTGCTGATAATAGTTTGCGCAGCACAGGCTCCAGTGAACTCACTTTAAGATCTCCTGCCATCTCTACTGCATGCGCCCTGCGTTCTGCTATTTCACCGGGGCTTACAGCTGGCAGAGGCAGCACGGCAGGCTCCAGCTTGCCGATACCGATGGCGCCTGTAACAGAACTGTCTGTTACTTCTATATAGCCCTGCTGCCCCTGCCAGTTATGCAGGTCAAAAGTTGTTTTTTTGATAAGGTCTTTCCATACAACCTTACGGTCCATACGCAGCCGGTATTCTGCTACTACCTGATCACTACCGCTCAGGCGTATACGAACGGTATTGCGGGAGGTGCCTTTTTTCTCTGTACTGTTATCAATATCATTGTCAAATACATTCATTTGCAGCGTAACGGGTAGTTTGAACGGAGCGGAATGTAATACTGCCATAGGATGATAACCTTTCCATTCACTGAATATGATCCGGAAAGCCGGCATCACATCCGTCAGAAAATCGTCCTGTACTTTCCAGGGATTAAGCGGATCATTGAGGGTCCTGCTTTTCCATGTATCTGTAGCCGTGGAGATATTTGTGAGCAGATGTTCTGCCATTTGTACACCCCATTGCCGCATGCGTGGTGGAACGTTAACACCGCTCTGTACCATGCCCTGGCGGATGGTATTGTAAATAGTGAACTGCACATCCGGCTCCTTTGCAAATTTCTGCCTGATAAGCGTAATGGCTGCATCCAGGCTTGCGGGGGGTACATAACGGCCAATATATTCCAGGCTTTTTATCAGTTGTTCCTGTGGCACAGTATGTTTTTGCAGATAGTTCAGTACAAAATTGGCGGCCAATGGAGAGGGGGCATCCAGCATGGTTAATGTTAATACGGCCAGTTGTGCATCCGTCCATTTTGCATGAGCGGTCTGCTGCATCACTTTATCATTTTGTAAGTTATCGCGGATGCTTGCCAGCAAGGTATAACGGAGGTGTGAGTCAGCTTCGCCGGTTCCTTCATAGAGTGCAAGCAATGGCGCAACATTGCCAGCATCGGCAAAACGCCCCAGTGTTTCCGCTGCCACCCTGCGTACATGTGGGTTCTCATCTTTCAATGCGGTTACGGCTATACTGCGGTGTTGTGTACTGAGTGTATCCATTTCCCGCAGCACACGAAGCGCATGTACACGTATCATGGCATCTTCGTGATGCAGAGCGTTGCTAAGCAGATCATCAGGCAATGCATGTAAACGGAAAAGGACCCATAACCCCTGGATATAAGCGTAACCGTTTGCAGATCTCATCATCTCTTTCACCGGTACAATAGCTTTATCTTTCCATACGTCCACCAGCCGGTCTGCAATTTTCATGCGGATGTTCAGTTGAGGATGCCGTAAGCCAGCCAGCAGTTCGGGCATGGAAGCTTTTGTCCAGTCAGTTACTTTTGCAGGTTTGTTCCCTGTATAAGTGATCTTCCAGATCCGTCCGCTTACCCTGTCTCTGCCGGGATGTGTGAGGGGTACTTCATAATGCCCGATAATGCGGTTATAAAAATCAGCCACATACATGGCTCCATCCGGTCCTGTTTTAATATCCACCGGGCGGAACCAGGGATCATCGCTTAACAGGAAGTCTGCCTCCCGTTTAGTAGTGGGCGTGGTACCCTGCAATGTCATACTGTTGCGGTTGATCTGGCAGGTCACCACATCCCCTGAATAAAAACTATGACGATATTCCTCAGGGAACTGTTCGCCTATATAATAATCCAGTCCTGCGATGGCCGTAGAGCCCAGTTCATAATGCATCATTTCCGGCGCAAAGCCAATACCGGGGGATCTTTTACCAAAGTGTGGATATTCACCTCCTTTGATCAGCTGATAAATAGGTTTGGAATGGCAATCTGCAGAATACAGGTATCCCCATTCATCCCAGGCATTACCGAAAGGGTTCACCCTGCCGTTGGAAGTACGTTCTACCCGGCTGCCATCTGCACGGAAACGGAAGGTATTGCCGGATACCATCGTAATAGAATCACCGTCTGTACCGGCAATGGTAGAAGTGTTGGTGAAACCATGGCAGGCATAGATCCAGCCATCAAAACCGCGGGTGAGATTGTTCACCATGCCATGTGTGTCGCGGAAACCAAAGGGTCCGTATAATACCTGTTGCTGATCGGCCTTACCATCATCATTGCTATCTGTATAGTGATATACATCCGGGATGCTGTAAGCAATAGCCCCGTCTGCCACCGGCATAATGCCTATGGGAATATTCAGGCTATCCTCAAAATGTATAAAGCTGTCCGCTCTGCCATCTCCGTCTTTATCTTCCAGGATGCTGATACGGTCTTTTCCCTTGCCGGGATTAGCCGCCATTGGGTATTCGGAAGATTGTGTTACCCAAAGGCGGCCCCGGTCGTCAAACTCCATATTGATGGGTTTGCTGATATCCGGCTCTGAAGCAAATAAGGTGATCTCAAAACCTGGCGGCAGCTTGAAACCGGCCCGTTCTTCTTCCGGTGTGCGAAATTCGGTGGATCGAACATGTTCTGAAAATTTTTCTTTCGGTGTTTTTGCCTGATCTGTTTTTCCCTGCCGGATGCATGCAGTAGCACACAGCATGGATAAGAGTAAATACCTGTATTGCATACTTTAGATACTGATCGTTACGGAAGGAGCATAGTTGTATTTTGCATTTGCAACATCTATCAATGCACCTACCCTGAAATAATATGTTTTGCCTGCTGTAAATCCATTCGTGCTGAACTTCAATGTGTAAGTTTTAGGCGTATCCTTCGATGCGGCATCGATATTTTGCGTAGCACGCTGTTGTGCAAACTGGTTGCCTGCTATTCGGTCTATGTGCCCGAAGAGGCCGATCTGTTTCACATTATTGGCTACAGTAGGCGTGATGGTGAAAGTGGCTACAATTTCATTCCCTGTTTTTACAATGGAAACATTGCTTACCCTGATGTAAGGCTGCACGGTAAAATCAAGCTGGTTGTCGCCACTCTTAACAGCATAGGATTTAAGTGTATCCGGTTTTACGAAATTGCTTTCGTTGAAATAAATATCATAAAGGCCGGGGAACATCAGGTTGTTACGGTATTCCCCTGTTTCTTTAAAGATCATCTGCTGCTCTTCCGGGTTCTGATAACCATATTCCTTGTAGATGATCTTGGAGCCGGCTTCCACGTCCTGCTGAATAAGTGCTCCGCCGTTAACATCCTTTAAGGAGCCGTGAATGGTGGCACTGGGCGCGTCATACTGGTCTAATTTGCAGGATGCAAGCAGAACAGCCGATACTATGATCCATGTTTTCATATAGCGAAACATTAATAGTTAGGATTTTGAATCAATGAGTTGTTTTCAATACCGGGGATAGGGCGGTAGTAAGCTTTAGGCTCAAAGCTCTTGGCGCTGTTCCCCGGTTCCACATTCGCCCGCACAAAAATGTATTTCAAAGATCCTGTTGTAAGGTCGGCCATGGCTATAAGGCCTCTGCGGTGATAGGTGTTATTGAAGAAGGTGTGGTATTCCCTGCGCCTGTAATATTCCCAGGTAGCATTGTATTCCAGGGCAAATTCTGCTTTGCGCTCATAACGTACGTTCTGTGCTGTGAGATCAACATTGTCCAGGAACCCGGCACGTTTACGCACTTTATTTAATGCTTCCCTTGCAGTGATAACACCTCCTGCATCAGGCAGGCTGCTTTCAGCAACAGCTTCTGCATAGTTCAATAATACTTCTGCATACCGAAGTTCTGAGAAAGGCGTTACCACCTGGTCCCATACCTGGTCATTGGTGCCGGTAAGGTATTTCTTCAGCAGAAAGCCAGAGCGGGTACCATTGGCGCGGTTGCTCACCCATCCTGAAACATTTCCTTCACTGGCATCTCCTTTACCATAGTAATCAACGCCATTGAAAGTGTATTTATCGTTGGCCTGCCAGATGGCATCTCCGTTATTCTTTACAAGGCCGCCCTGCATAATGATCGTTTTTCCGCCCCATTGGGTGCCGGGCAGTATAACAGATGCATATAAACGGGGATCCCTGTTAGCAAAGATCTCCGTCAGGTTATCATACCTTTTGTAATTGATGTTTTTAGAAAATGCGTACCCTACGGTATAGTTCTCGTTACCATCGGTGGTAGTTTCGAATTTTACATTATAGGTACCTGCGCGTGTAACGGGGTCGATCTTCGCGTAGGATTCAACCAGGTCTAATGTAGGGCCTACACGGCCACCAAATTCAACGGACAATTGATTCGGCTCATGCCATTTACCCATATTATGTGCAACGCCGGGATAGATGAAGTTCCTGAGGAGGATCACTTCTGATATTCCTTTTCCTGCTGTGAACACCTTGCCATAATTAGCAATAGCTTCATTCAATGTTGCAGGCGATTCTCCATTTAATACAAACTTGCCGCTTTTGATCACTTCAGCGGATGCATTAATACACTCCTGGTAAAAGAACCGGATATCTTCAGCGGTGAAGCCACCTACCAGGCCTTCTGTAACAGCCTGGCCAGACAGTGCAGCGCCGTTGGTACTCCAGAATTTACCAACAGAAGCAGCGTGCAGCGCTACCCTTGATTTCAAAGCAAAGGCCGTCCATTTATTTGCACGTTCCTGGATGGTTGTATTAGGCAGCAGTTTGGCAGCACTGTCGCATTCCGCGAGGATGAACTTCCAGGTGGCTACTTCTTTGCTCCGGGGAGTTTTGATGGTTTTGTAATCCCCGTTGAACTGCTGCACTTCTGTAATAATAGGTACGCCGCCATATCTTTTAGCCAGTGCAAAATATGTATAGGCTAAAAAGAAGTGGTACTCTCCCCGCAGCATCTCTATTGTAGCAGGGTTGGATGGCCGCATTAGCGGAAGATTATCTTTTAGTTCGTTGTACTTCCGTACATATACATAAAGATCTCCCCAGTTCCCAAAGCGTCCTGTTTCACCGGCATGATCGCCCCATTCACTGTGTACTGCTTCAGGTGTGGCCATCATATTGGTTTTACCGCCATCACAACGGGTGATATTAAACCTGTTGGTGAAATCGTAACGGTAGTCTTCTATAGGCAGATCAAAATAGAGCCCCGCCATATAGGCATTAATGCCGCCATCGCTGGCAAACAGGGCGTTTCCCGTCATCCTGTCCTTTGGCTCTACTTCCAGGAAGTTGGAGCAGGAACTCAGGCAGAACAGGGATATTATTAAAAGAGTTGTATAACGCTTCATATCATGGAGAATTAAAAGGTTAGGTTTACGCCAAAGTTGTAACCCTTTGAAAGAGGGTACTGGAATCCGTTTCCATCCGTGATCTCAGGATCAAAACTTTTAAGATAACTGTTGCAGATCACCAGCGGATTGAAAAGGTTCACATAACACCTGAACCTTGAAACGCCCAGGAACCTCAAAACGCTGTTTGGTAATCTGTATCCTATTTCCATATTCTTTAAACGGGCATAGGTGGCATCCACCCGCTGGATATCACTCTCCAGGCGATTGGCGCCATTGTCAGAATCCAGCCTGCGTGTAGAAGGAAATCTTCCTGGTATCCATGCACTGTTAGGATCGTAGATATCCGCCTGGTGCCAGCGGTCGTAATAGATAGCGGGAGAGTTGGCGGCATCCAGTGCAAGCACCTGGCCTAAAACTTCGCTATAGCGTAATGAATACATACCGGCACCCTGCCAGAGCATGTTGAAATCCAGGCCTCTCCAGCTGGCGTTGATATTAAGCCCGAAGCCAAGTTTCGGCTGGCCGTTCCAGAAGATGGGCATCATATCTTTTCCATTGATCACACCATCGCCGTTTACGTCTTCGTGTATATAGTCGCCGGGTAATGTTCTCGAATTGCCGTAAGAAGTTGTTTCGATCACACCATTGCGTATGGCATCATAGTTCTGGTATTGCCCGGTAACCTGGTAGCCCCAGCCAATGTCCTGCCAGCGGTCTGCGGCTCCGTTCCTCCAACGATCGTAGCTGCTGCGGAATGGGGCTCTTTCCAGGTACAGCATTTGTGTACGGCCAACATACATGTTACCGGATACGCCGTATTCAAACTCGCCTATCTTGTTCTTATGCCCGATGCTCATTTCAAAACCATCTGTGCGGTCGCTGTTCAGGTTTTCCTGTGGTAGGGCTGCACCGAAGGTATTGGGTAAGGCTTGTGCCCGGGTGGCCAGCAGGCCGGTCCTGTTCCTGCGGAAGAGGTCGAATGTAAAGTCTAGTTTACCATTCCATAAACTAACGTCAATACCTATATCTGCTGTTTTGGAAGTGGTCCATGTAAGGTTGGCGTTCAACAGTCCTGCGTTGGTATATCCACTGATAAATTTATCGCCGAGCACATAACCATTATAACTCGTATAACCCGGAACAAACTGGAAGGGATTACCTGCATCCTGTGCGGTAGTACCATAGGAGCCTCTCAGTTTCAGATCTGTAATAACCCGGGTATTGTTTTTCAGGAAAGGTTCTTCAGATATCCGCCAACCTCCTGATATCACAGGGAAAAAGCCCCATCGTTTATCCGGTGCATACCGGTATGATCCATCTTCCCTGAAGGCGAACTCAAGCAGGTACTTGCTCCTGTAATCATAATTGAACCTCCCGATGAATGATGCATATTTGAACACCCCGGTATTACCGCCTGCCTGCTGATTGGTCACCGGGGCCCGGTCTATATTATCGATGGTGAACAGATCGCCTTCATAAAAACGTTTACCGCTCAGGTAACGCGTGTTATCCTGGCGTGCCTCAGCAACCAGTACTACACCAACATTATGATGCTGTGCAATTTGTTTGTTATAGAGGATATGGCCCTGGAAGTTCAGGCGTGTTGTAGTTCCCGCTTCTTCCTGGATACTGGGATCGTAGTTGTTGTAAGGGGTATAGCTATCTGTGGTAGCAGAGTAGATGTAGTTAATAGCCCTTTTCTGCACACGTGTTCTGATCGTGGTCTTCCCATCGTATGCTCCCTGGAACCTCAGTTGCAGGCCCTCTACATTAGGAACATTAATGGTCATGGCAAGAAAGGATTGAAAGAATTTATCCCTCCATTCCCCATAACCAAAAATATCGCGCTGAGAGAACTGCAGCGGGTTATCACTGAATGTACGCGGGCGATTATAATACAGCGGGTTATTATTTGCATATACGCCCTCTGAAGGTATCAGTCCGTGTGCTGCTTTATTCAGATAGAAGAACGCATCATCCCATGTACCCGGTTGTTTGCGGTAATCTGTAAATCCGTAAAGGTTCAGTTCCACCTTTACATATTTATTAGGCTGGAAGGTAGTACCGTTCCTGAACGAGTATTTATTGTAACCGATATCTCCGCTTCTGAGCAAGCCATTATCAGTCATATAGCCAATGTTGGTATAGGTAGAGATCTTATCTGTGCCGCCTTCTATGGTGATATTATGCTGATGCTGGAAGGCTACCTGTTGAAAAACTTCTTTGTACCAGTTGGTATAGGGGAGCGCCTGTGCTTCTGCCAATGCCTGCTTTGAAGAAAAGTAAGGTGTTCCTGTAGAGTTAAAGGCATCTTCATTCCTGATCTCCCAGTACTGACTTACATCCATCATCTTTGTATGCTGTGTAGGTCTTGTAACGCCTGCCAGCCCGCTGTAAGAAACACGCAGCGGACCTTTGGTGCCTGACTTTGTTTTTACGAGGATAACGCCATTGCTGGAGTTGATCCCGTATATCGCAGCAGATGCGTCTTTCAGTACCGTGATACTTTCAATATCCTCCGGGTTGAGCTTCTGGAACTCTGTAGGTTCGTTGCGCACCACCCCATCAATTACAAACATAGGTGTACCCATGCCGCGTATATTGATATTGGTGCTAAATCCTCCCGGTGTACCATTGTTCTGGCGGATCTGCAATCCCGGTACTTTACCTGCCAGCGCAACGGCAAGGGAAGGAGCACGGGTGGTAATGATATCTTTGTTGGAGATGCTGCTGATAGATCCGGTGAGGCTGAGTTTCCGCAATCTTCCGTATCCTACTACCACCACTTCATTGAGGGCTTCGTCCGTAGCTTCCAGCATAACACGAAGGCCTTGCCCGGTACTCACCTCTACTGTTTTCATCCCTACATAGGTTACCACAATAACGGCGATGTTATCCGGTACGCTGAAAGAGAATTTTCCCTGCAGATCTGTAGTGGTACCAAGTTTGGTGCCTTTGGCCGTGACGGTGGCACCTGGTATGGGTTCACCTTTCTGATCCACTACAACACCCTCTACTTTTTTGTCTTGCGGAGGTGGTTCTGCTTTCTGTTTGATCAGCACTGTTGTATTGTGGATCTCAAATGTTAGCGGCTGATCTGTTAAACAGAGCCTGAGAGCTTCCGCCAATGGTTTGCGGGTTACCTGCAAGGTTACAGGAGTCGCCTTTTTTAGTTCTTCGGATACATAGAGAAAGTCGTAGCCGGTTTGTTTTTTGAGCATGTTAAATACTTTGGCGAGGGGAGCATTCCTGATGTTCAGGCTTACTTCCTGGGCCTCTGCCTCCGCCCTTGGCTGAAAGAAACCGATCAGCAACATGAGTGTAGAAAGTTTCATGGCAAGCTAGGTTTTATATAATAGAAATCCGGTCCGGCGGTGAAGCCGGTTAGTTAATTGTAAATACAGTAAGTATGCTGAGAGAAGAGTATGTTACATTAAAACAGTCACCTTGTTATTATTTATACTGAAGCGCATGCCGCTCAGTGATTCAAGATGTTTCAATAATTCTTCCAATCCTTTGGAGCGGGAGTAGGTGCCTCCGAACTTCATAGGATTAGGCTTTCCTTCATAACTTATTTCAAGATTGTACCACCGTGCCAGGTTTCTCATAATAGACCGTATATCCTGGTCTTCAAAAAGGAAGTTCCCCTGCAGCCAGGCAAGCGCCTGGTCTGTATCAACGTCCTTTTTCTGCATTTGGTTGTTGCCCGAAAAGATGGTGGCTTGCTGGCCGGGCCTGAGACTTACCATGCCGTTCGGGCCTGTTACATTTACACCTCCTTCCACCAGTGTAGTGGATACCTGGTCTTCATCCTCATAGGCGGAAATATTAAAGCTGGTGCCGGTAGCAAGGACCTCTGCTTCGCCGGCCCTGACCCTGAAAGGCTGTTCACTGTTTTTAGCCACATCAAAATAAGCTTCCCCCGAGAGTGTTACCACGCGTTCCTTACCTGTAAATGCAGTGGGCCAGGTAAGGCTTGTGGCGGAATTAAGCCACACTACGGTGCCATCCGGTAACGTGATCCGGTATTGACCTCCGCGTGGAATGCTAAGCGTATTATTGCGATTTTGGAAGGGCGGATCTGCTGCTTCATATAATAATTGTCCGTTGGCAAGCTTGGATACTTTAATACCTCCTTTATTGAACAACATGCCGGTATCCGCATCGTCAAGTGTGATCTCAGAGCCATCAGATAACGTTAGCCGTGCAGCTTTACTGCCCGGTTTAACTGCTTTCTCTGTATAGTATCGTTTTACCTCTTTATCAGCACCGTTCATGCGGAAGATCCAGACCGCGGCCATGCAGCACAGCAGGAGAGAGGCTGCTACTGCCATCTTTCTTAACGTGAATATCCCGGTGTTCCTTTTCTCCGGCTTCTTTTTAAAGATCTGATCTTCAATATGAGTACGCATCAGCCGCTGCACCAGCAAACGCTCTTCCTCACTGCTCCATCGCCAGCCGGAAGAGGCCTGTCTTTCTGCAAACCATTTTTCAAGCAATGCTTTTTGCTCCGGGCTGCAGGCACCGGCTTCGTATTGCTTTAAAAGGGCTGTTATTTCTTCTTTACCGATCATCAGATCAACGTGGTTCAGTAGTAAGTGTCAGAATAAGGAAGTTGGTAGTAGATGGAATGAAAAATAATTTTTCTCAGAGGCTTTTCAGCAATATTAACAGCAGTAGGGCAGAGGGAAGATCTCCTTCCATTTTAAGACGGATGAGTTTCAATGAGTTACTGATCTGTTTTTTTACCGTTTTATCGGAGATATTCAGCCTGGCAGCTATCTCCCGGTAGGAAAGCCGCTGTTCACGGCTTAACAGGAAAACCTCCCTCATTTTAGGAGGAAGGTTTGCCACTTCGGTATTAATAATAGATTGCAATTCACCATGGATCATTAGTTCCTCCGGACTTTCATCATGCGCCTGTAAAAAATTCAGGAGAGAGGACAGGTAGTCCCTTTTCCGGATATTCATCCGGATATACCGCAGCGCTTTATACCGGGCAATAGAAAAAATATACGCTTTGAAAGACTGCACATTACCCAGGGAGGTGCGTTGCTGCCATACGGTAATAAAAGTATCCTGCACAATATCCATACTGTCTTCCTTATCCTGCAGTACATGCATTACATAGCCGAAAAGCGGCTCCCAGTAACGGTCGTACAGCTCAGAAAAAGCCTTTTCATCTCCTGAGGACAGGAATTGAATGAACCCAGTTTCTTCAACCGAACACATGAAATTGATATGTTTTTTTTAAACGTGGATGATGGAGGTCAAAGTAAATTAGGACAATTTTTTGATAGATGCAAGAAGAGGGCATTAAAGCCGGTGTTGTAACACGCTATTCAGGTATAATTATTTATTCCTTTTAGCATAATCTGTTGGCGTCATGCCGAATTGTTTAAGGAAAAGTTTGGCAAAATTGGCCTGTGATTGAAATCCTACTTCATCGGCTATTTCAAAGATCTTATAATTGCCCGAAATCAGTAATTCTGCCGCCTTTTTAAGCCGGGTGGTATTGATCAGTTCATGCGGCGTCATGTTGGAAATACCGCTGATCTTCCGGTAGAGCGTAGCCCGGCTCATGTTCATATATTTGGCCAGTTTCTCAACATCCAGGTCAATGTCCTGTATCTGGCTCCTGATAGCCTGGTTTAATTGCTCAAGGAAGGTTTGGTCAGATTTCGAGTGCGCAATGCTGGTGATATCAGCGGATGGGGATTGGAAAAAATGCTGCGTTATCCTGGCTCGGTTGTTAAACAGGTTGGTGATCTGCACCCGCAGATGTTCCGGAGAAAAAGGTTTGTCTATATAGGCATCTGCACCCATATCCAGCCCTTCTATCCTGGATTGCAGCATGTTTTTAGCCGTAAGGAGTATAACCGGGATATGGCTGTAAGAAACTGTATTCTTAATATTGCGGCAAAGTTCAAACCCGTCCATTTCCGGCATCATCACGTCACTTATAACCAGGTCTATTGATTCGGTTAATAATGTTGTTAGTGCTGATTTTCCATTGGATGCGGTGTAGATAGTGTAATTTTCTTCCAGTTCTTCCGTCAGGAATTCAAGAACATCCGCATCATCATCTACCAGCAAAATCTTATATTTCATGGGACGAGATTAAGTTATCTGTAGATATTATCAAAGGTATTTTTAGAATAAATACATTTTTACTGGTAACATCTTCTGAAATATAAAGTGTGCCTCCATGTAATTCTGCCAGGGACCGGGATAATGGCAGTCCGATACCTGTTCCTTCCTGGTGCTGGTTTTCACTCAGCCGGAAAAAGGGTTCAAAGATCTTCTCCTTTTTGCTGGCAGGGATAATATAACCATCATTCGAAAATTCGATAATAAAGTATTCAGTGGTTGGCTGCTGCAACCTGATCTTAACGGAGTGCTGTGAATATTTGATGGCATTGCTGAACAGGTTGCTCAGGATCTTATGGAGGGCTTCTTCATCTACATAAGCATGTAAAGCGGGAAGCGGCTGCAGTGAAAATGAAATATGTTTTTGTTCTGCAAGTGGTTTAAAGCTGAAAAATATATCCTCCAGTAATTTACTGACATCTATTTTCCGGAAGGTGAGGCTAAATCCTTTTGCTTCTGTTTTCCGGAAATCAAGCAGCTGATTGGTGAGATTGACTAACCTGTTGGTGCTTTTCTCCATTCTTGCCAGGTTCTTGGCGATAGCGGGAATATGGATGGCCTGTTTGATCACTTTTTCCAACGGGCCCTTAATAAGCGTGAGAGGAGATCTTATCTCGTGTGCAATATTGGTAAGGAAATTCATTTTTGCCTGGTAGATCTCTATATTTCGTTCATGTTCTATTTGCAGCAACCTTATCCGTTTCTTTTCCTGGATACGCTTATAATAGAAGCGGGCTATGTAATACACGATAGCTGCAATGGTGAGTGTGTAGAAAAGATAAGCCCATATACTGGCCCAAAAGGGAGGAGATATTTTAATGGTAACGGCTACCGGTTCCCCCCATTTCCCATTATTACCGGCAGCTTTTACGGCAAAGGTGTAAGTACCGGGGGAAAGATCCGTAAAATAGGCCTTGTTACTTTTGGTATTTATCCAGTTGTTATCCAGCCCTTCCATGGTGTAAGCATATTGCGTCATGGTAGGAGCTGTATAGCTCAGCGCAGCAAAATCAATACTGAAAGAAGCCTCATTGTAGGCAAGTTCTATTTCAGGAGTGATCATCACGAACCTCGTTTGCCCTGGTTTACTGGGTGTTTCCTTACTGCTGATCCGGAAATCGGTAATGTACAGCGGAGGAGTAAATGTATCTCGGATAAAAGACCTGGGATTAAAGCTGATCATTCCCCTCACACTGCCAAAGTACATATTCCCCTCCTTGTCTTTATAACCCGAGTTGTAATTGAACTGGTCATTTAACAGGCCATGGGCCTGCGTAAACAATTGAAGGGTTTCTTTTTCCGGATCAAAACAAACCAGCCCCCGGCTGGTACTTACCCATAGTTTATATTGTTCATCCTCCAGGATTTTAAAGATATAATCACTTGGCCAGCCTGTTTTTGTGGTGTAACGGGTGAACTTGTTCTGTTTCCGGTCGAGCCTGCATATACCACCTCCTTCGGTGGCAACCCATAGAACACCTTTGCTGTCTTCAAAAGTACTATTCACCATATTACTGCCAATGCTTGATCTGTTGAGCGGATCATACCTGTATTGCCCCCTTGATGCGGATGCGCTGTTGTAATGTAATAACCCCTGGCCATGAGTGGCTATCCAAACTGTACCATCGCTGCTTTGCATCACATTATGAATGTTGTAGTTTTCCAACACCTCTTTCACATTGGTGAAATTTTCAGTAGCAGTATCATATTGCATCAGATCAGCCTGGCTGCCTATGAGGATCTCCCCGGATTGTGCCCGGATGATGGAAAGGATGAAATTATAGTTCAGGTTGCAGTTTGCTTTTGTATACTTTTTAATGACCTTTCCGGTATTGATATTCATTATATCTATTCCGTGATGGAACAAGCCTATCCATAGCTCGTTACCTTTAGCCAGCAGGCCATGAACATTAGAATGTGAAATATCCCCCGGTTTTCCGCCGGGCAGGTAATGAGTTATATTCCCGGTTTTGGGATTAAGCTTATTTAATCCATTGTCCTCCGTACCTATCCAGAGGTTGCCGTATTTATCCTGCGTTATTTCACGCACGGCATTGCCACTCAGCGTACGGGGATTATTATTGGGAAAGTATTTATGGAATGGGGCATATTGTTTGGGGAAGTAATTGATACCACCAAAGAAAGTTCCCGCCCATAAACCACCTTCCTTATCCTTACAAACTGTGTATATAGAATTATCAGATAGTGAATAAGGGTCGTTATAGTCTTTTTTAAGATTTGTATAGGTGTTTTTATCCAGGTCATATACATAAATACCTGATTCTGCCGCTACCCAGTATTCATTGTCATTTATCTGCACAAAGTCCCTTACATAAACGGGTGTTTTATCTGAATTACTAAGTAATGCATCTTTATAGGTACCTGTTGTTATGTCAAATATTTTTATTCCCTGTGTTGTTGTGCCCAGTAATAACTTTCCATTCCTGCAATCGAGGATAGTATTGATGATCTTTATCTCTGTAGGATGGGAATGGGAGAAAATATCAAAGGAGGTCAGCGTGCCTTTACCAGGGTCATAACATTTCAGTAGCTCGTTTGCCGTATACCAAAGCTGGTCTCCGGAATCAATACAAAGAGATGTAATGGTCTCCTGGCTGCCGCTGAAGACCGGGATTGCGCGGTTAAGCTGTTCATTATATTGGTATATCCTTTCACCTATCAGGAACCAGATATTGCCCTTGCTGTCTGATTTTATGGACCATATAACAGCTGCAATGTTGGAGGCTGGCAGTAAACGAAATTTTTCAGTTTCGGGTTGATAAAGGTATATACCGTTATCCGTTCCTATCCACAACCGCTTTTTATTGTCTTCGAATAAGCAGCGTATAAAGTTGTTTCCTATGGAGGTGGAGTCTTCAGCGTTGTTCCTGAAAATTTTAAAGGAGGTGCCATCAAACCTGTTTAGCCCGTCCTTTGTACCAAACCACATGAATCCCTTGCTATCCTGGTAGGCACACCATACTGTATTGTGCGAGAGCCCGTCTTCAACCTGGTAGTGGCGGAAAGTATATTGTTGAGAAGATGCTTTAAAGATACCACAGAGCATCATCCCCAGTAGAAAAAGCAGACGCATTCTCATGAAGGCATATTTCATGCGTAAGTTAAAGGTTTAAGCCGATTAAGTAAAATGAGACAAATAAACAAAGTATTGAGACATATTGTTTTCTGTAAGAGGTATTTTATAGGTTCCTTTAGGTAGGAATTTGTATGTAGAAGTTTTAATAGTTGTCATTATCTAAAATAACAATCCACGCTGTTATGAAAAAACTTTACTTGTCTGCTATCCCACATAGCAGATGTAAACAATTGTTTCCACTAATTTCCTTTGCCACTTTTAAACGGATCACGGTACTGCTGATCTTCCTGCTTTCTTCATTTGTTGCTTTTTCACAGGTGACTATCTCAGGTAAGGTAACGGATAGCACCGGTACTGCATTGCCTGGCGCTACTGTTTTAGAGAAAGGCACCACAAAAATGGCACTCACCAATGGAGAAGGGAATTTTACAATTAACGTTAGTAGTGACAAGGCTATCCTGGTAATTAGCTTTGTTGGTTTTCAGACGATTGAAAAGCCAGCTGCTAACGGCGTAATTACCCTGAAGCAGCTTGAAAGCAAACTGGAGGACTTTGTAGTTGTAGGTTATGGCGCGCAGCGGAAAAAAGACCTTACCGGCGCTGTATCTGTTGTTAAAGCGGAGGATATTCAAAAGCGGCAGGTTACAACGGTTGCTGAAGCATTACAGGGGCAGGCCTCTGGTATAAAGGTGCGTGCGGCAGGTCAGCCGGGTTCTGAGGCACAGATCCAGATCCGGGGTTTGAAAAACCTCTCAGATGCCAATCCCTTATATGTAATTGATGGGTTGATCACTAACGCCAACCGGGACTTTAACCCGGACGACATCGAATCCCTTCAGATCCTGAAAGATGCGTCTGCGGCTGCCATCTATGGATCGAGGGCAGCAAACGGAGTGATCATCATCACCACAAAAAAGGGTAAGAATGGACCTATGAAAGTGGAAGTTTCCGCAAAGGCCGCTACCCAAACAATACCCCGTTATAAGCTGGCCGATACAAACGAGTTTACCAAACTAAACTACATGGCATATGATAATGCCGGTGTGCCCAGGCAGAACCTCCAGGTGCAGAACAATACAGACTGGCAGGATGTGGCTTTCCGCACCGGTAATATGCAGGATTATAACGCCAGTTTTTCCGGTGGCAGCAACAATGGGAGTTACCTGGTATCAGCCGGGTATTTTGACAATAAAGGCACCGTGATCGGTACTAACTTTAACCGGCTTAGCCTCAGGGTAAATACGCAGGGAAAGAAAGGGATCTTTACAATAGGGGAAAACCTGGCCATCAGTTATGGTAAAGCAAAGGAAATGCAGGGGAATCCCATCGTGGATGTGGTACGTTTACTGCCCACCATACCTGTGTACGATCCTGCAAATCCGGGAGGTTACGGATATGGAAACGAATCCAGTGCCCGTACATTTGGAACAAATCCCCTGGCGATCGCCAATCTCCAGAATACTACAAATGCCAACCTGCGCATAAGGGGGAACCTGTTCTCTGAATTGCAGATACTGCCCTCCCTGAAGTATCGCCTGAACCTGGGGCTTGAAACCAGTAACGATCACTACAAATTTATCAGGAAGGTGGGTAACTGGACGCTTAATCAACCTATTGATCCCTCCAGGCTGATCGAGAACCGGGCGCAGTATTTTTCAGGCCTGATAGAGAACACCCTGAACTTCAATAAAACATTTGACAAACACACCATAAATATAATAGCAGGCCAGTCGTACCAGCGCACGAACTATGAACTGATCGGCGGAAGCAAACTTAACATGTTGTACAATCCAAGTACAGGGCAGTATTACGACATCCTGGACCAGGGTAACTCTGCTTTAGCCAATGGTTACAGATTGCGCACAGACCTGATATCCTATTTTGGGAGGCTGGAATATAGTTATGCGGACAAATACCTGTTAAATGCCGTTGTTCGTAATGACGCCTCTTCAAAATTTGGCCCTTCTTATAACACCAAAACCTTCCCCTCCGTTTCAGGAGCATGGAGGATCAGCAAAGAAGACTTCTTTTCTTCTTCCTTCATAAACGACCTTAAGGTGAGGGCCAGTTATGGTACCCTGGGTAGCAATAACATTAATGAGTATGAATACCAGGCCATCATCAATACATTTTCTACGGTTGTTTTTGGCCCCGGTCAGGCACAACAGCCTGGTGCTACACAGGTACAGCTGGCTAACTCAGATCTGCGCTGGGAAGTCTTAACACAACAGAACTATGGTGTGGATGCAGGTTTCCTGGATAACAGGTTAACAGTAACGGCGGAATACTTTATCACCAATACCAAAGATGTACTGTTAAACTATCCCATATTGCTCACTACCGGAAATGATGGCGGCAATCCCCGGGTGAATGGCGTTACCCTTGCTAACCGCGGCTTTGAGTTAAGCGCGAATTACCGGGAAGACCGTACGGCTTTTAAGTATGGCATCGGTTTAAATGTTACCAGGTTGAAAAATGAAGTAGTGGACCTGGGCTATGGGAAAAATAAAACTTTTGTAGGTAATACCGTTACACAACAAGGGCAGCCCATTGGTATGTGGTATGTATTGGAAACAGACGGTTTGTTTCAAACCCAGGCTGAGGTAGATAATTACAAGAATAAAAATGGCGTGGTGATCCAGCCTTCTGCCAAACCTGGTGATATACGCTTTAAAGACAATAATGGAGACGGGCAGATCACCAATGATGATAAAGCCATTGTAGGCAGCCCATGGCCTAAACTTGAAATGGGGCTTAATTTCAATGCCGCTTACAAAGGATTTGAGTTCACCATGGACTGGTTCGCTTCATTTGGTGCCAAAGTATTTAACGGCCCCCGTAGCGTAACAGACCGGTTTGACGATAACTCCAATTACAGGAAAGGCATTCAGCCATGGACACCTGAAAATCCCAATACAAGCACCCCCAGGGCTTATTATGGGACCACGCTGAATTCAAGAGGAGATATAGACAGATGGCTGGAGAATGGAAGTTTTGCCCGTATGAAGTACATCGGCCTGTCATACAGACTTCCATCAACAGTTGTTAAAAGGATCGGTTTTGCCGATGCGCAGGTTTCCGTATCAGGACAAAATTTAATCACCATTACCAAATACACAGGTCTTGATCCCGAGTTTAGCAATACCAGCATTTTCGAAAAGGGATTTGATTATGGAGCTTTCCCTAATCTCAGAACATTTACCGTTGGTATCAATTTTGGATTTTAAAATAATATAGACAATGAAAAATATTATCATAAGATCAATGGTTGTACTTGCTTTGTGTATGGTTGCAACATCATGCGGAAAGGATCTGCTGGACCAGAAAAATCCCAACTCCCTGGGCGCCGGAGAATTCTGGAAAACGGAGAGTGATGCACAGAAGGGTGTAAATGCTATTTACCATATGTTTTACCAGAACGGGGGATTTAACCGCTGGATCTATTTCCGGCTGGACCTTACCTCGGATGAAGGTTTTAGTAACAGCCCATGGATAGAACTGGCAGACTGGACCCGTTTTAACTATATTAACTATAACTTCTGGGAAGGCAGCGTAAATACTTTCCGTGATATTTACAAGGCAATTTTCCGTTGTAACCAGGTGCTTGCGAATGTTCCGAACATTGAGTTCACGGATGCAAAGAAAAAGGATGCATTATTGGCAGAGGCCAAATTCCTCCGTGCTTTCTATTATTACTATGTAGCCATCTTATATGAAAATGTACCGGTGGTAACCACCCCGCAATCACCCGCAGATGCGCCTAAAGCCGGAACACTGGCTGATGTTTGGGCACAGGTGGAGAAAGACCTTACAGAGGCTGGTGCAGCATTACCTGAACAATATACAGGCGACAATATCGGAAGGGCTACAAAAGGGGCTGCAATGGCGCTTTTGGGCAAAACATACATGCAGCAGAAAAAATGGCCGGAGGCTAAAACAGCCCTTGACTACCTGGTGACCGGGGCAGGTAAGAACTATTATGACCTGGTTGCTTTTGTTGATAATTTCCGCGCTAATAATGAAAATAACAAAGAGTCTGTATTTGAAATACAGTTCTCAGATGCCAACAAAACCGGTGAAGGGGACGGGCCTTCTTCCAATATGGGATGTAACAGGGCACAGTTCTTTGCACCGCGCAGCATAGGCTGGTCCGATGGCCAGGCCCGTTATTGGATGGTGGATGAATTCAAGAAAGAAAGGACCATCGATAACAAGCTTGACCCACGTTTACAGTACACATTATTCTATCCTGCGCTTGAAGCTGATTTTGGTAATAAAACGTATGGCCGTAGCTGGGAGTGGGGTGCTAATGAGGCCTGGTTCAAAAAATATTCCCGTGATTACTACCGTAATAACGAGGATTATTTCAGCGAGGTCAATGTTCGCAATATCAGGTTTGCCGATGTGTTACTGATGTATGCAGAAGTGTTAAACGAATTAGGGCAAACGGCAGATGCTTATCAGTATGTGAACAGGGTAAGGACCCGCTCCAATATGGCGAACCTCGCCGTTGCCTATCCGGCTATTGGTATTGATAAAACGCTTTTCAGGGAACGTTTAAAAGTTGAGCGGGCACTGGAACTTTGCGGAGAAAGTGTACGTTGGGCCGATCTGAAACGTTGGGGAGATCTTGATACGCAGGCAGCCGTTGATAAAGTAGCTGCACGCGATCCTGACTTTAAGAATTTTAAAGTGGGTAAAAATATCAGGCTGCCTATACCACTGTCAGAAATTCAGAACAATCCAAATCTTACAGGTCATCAAAATGCAGGTTATTGATGTGCGGCTTAATGAACCTTATTTTAACAGGTGTATTACTGGCTGCCTGCGGCAACAGTGAAGTGAATGGTCCTGCGGATAGTGTAAGGTCCCTGCCTTTCATTCCAGGGGCCAGGATAGCCTGGGACCATTCCACTTTGCAACAGGTGTCTGACCCTGCCAGTCCCAACAATTACAACGGGTATGCACGGATCAAACAGTTACAGGATAATTCGCTGATCGTCATCTATGAATCGGGTGGCAGTATCATGAGCCGGAAAAGTACGGATGAAGGGAAAACATGGGGTAATACTGTAATTGTAGCGGAAAAACCACCCGGCATCAATATGGCAGTGCCAGATCTGCTTGAATTGAAGGACGGGAGTTTGCTGGCGATGTATAATCCAAGGCCTCATGCCATTGATCCCTCCAGGAAATTTGGCATCCGCATTAAGAAAAGCTATGATAAAGGAAACACCTGGAAAGATGAGCAGCTGTTGTACGAAGCCGGGTACCAGTTTGAAAACGGATGTTGGGAACCTGCAGCAGTGCAATTGCCCAATGGGGAAATTCAATTGTTCTTTGCGAACGAAGGGATCTATACCAGTTCATCAGAGCAGAACATATCCATGCTGCGTTCCACAGATAATGGCGCCACATGGAGCAGCGATCCGCAGATCGTAAGTTTCAGGCCCGGTTCCCGCGATGGGATGCCGGTACCTTTGCTGCTAAAAGGCAAGTCAACCGTTGTTTTTGCCATAGAGGATAATGGATTTACTACATTCAAACCTTATACGATCCGAAATACTTTTTCGGAGAACTGGGCTTCCACTGTGGGAGCTTCCGGCAGCAACCGTTCATATGCATTGAAAGATAAGCTGAATGATCATATCTATGCCGGCGCACCATACATCGCACAGTTGAATACGGGCGAAACCATCCTTTCCTACCAGGCCCATGCAACCGATGGGCGTACAGAACCTAATGCCGTTATGATGGTGGCAGTAGGTGATGAAAATGCCACAGGATTTAACAGGGTAACAGAACCATTTGTAATTCCGGTGAACAGATCAGGTCAATGGAACAGTGTATGTGTTTTAAAGGACAATTCTGTAATTGCGGTTACCAGTACCAGGGCATTTTCCACATCCGGCAGAACAGAGGTCTGGATGATCAGGGGCCACATCATAAATGGGAATACCATTTTTGTTGGCCGGCAAACCAACAGCCAGGTCAATGCCGGCATCACGCATGATAATGAGCGTCTGCGTTTCCTGGCTAAAGTAAAAGACCAGCATGTAATTGATAATGAAGATGGGGTTACTTTTTTTATAGACGCACAGAATAAAAGCTATGAAAAACCACATACAGGCATATTTTCAGTGTCAGTATCGGCATCAGGCAATGTGGTTGTAAAAGAAGGGAAAAATGGTAGTTGGATTGCATTGCCGGATACTAAAGGCGTACAGGCGGTTTCCAGGAAAGGACCGGATGGTTATACCCTGGAAGTATCTGTACCATGGTTGATGTTAGGCGGGAAGCCGGGGGCTGGTGCCAGGATGGGTATAAACATTCAACTGAATGAAACGGAAACCGCAGGGCAGGCACCCATAAAAGAAGACGCAACAGGCTGTAATGCCAACGAGCCATTTAGCTGGCTATCCGAAAAATTATAATAAATGATCAGTATGAAAAAAAATGACAACAGGTTTTTATTAGCAGCAATGATGGTGCTGGTATCATTCGGTTTCTATCAATGTGCGAACCAGAACCAGAAAGCTGAAGAAAAACAAACAACAAACGGCATATGGCCAGTTGAAAAAGCAAATGAATGGTATAAGAAATGGGGCTGGCTTCGTGGATGCGATTTTATACCAAGCACCGCTATCAATCAGCTGGAAATGTGGCAGGCAGAAACATTTGATACCGCCACCATTAGCAGGGAGCTGGGGTATGCAGAAAGCATTGGCATGAATATCATGAGGGTTTACCTGCACCATGCAGCCTGGGAAATAGACAAGGATGGCTTCAAAAAGAGGGTTGCCACCTATCTTGATATTGCAGAACGCCATGGGATAAACACCTTGTTTGTTTTCTTCGATGATTGCTGGAACCCCACCTATCAAACGGGTACGCAGCCAGCACCCAAACCTGGCGTGCATAATTCAGGATGGGTACAGGATCCCGGAAATCTCTATAACGAGGATACTACCCTTGTAAAAGTACTGGAGGAATACGTGACGGATGTGCTAACCACTTTTAAAGACGATAAACGTATTGTGCTATGGGACCTGTACAATGAACCCGGGAACTCAAACAGAGGTGATAGCAGCATAGTACTACTGCAAAAGGTGTTTACCTGGGGCCGCGCGGTTAATCCAAGCCAGCCGCTTTCTGTAGGCGTATGGCGGAAAGACCTGAAAGCATTGAATGAGTTTCAGCTGAATAATTCAGACATCACCACCTATCACAACTATAACGGGCCTGAGGAGCACCGGGAGGTGATCGATACCTTAAGGAAGAGAACGGGAAGGCCTTTGATCTGTACAGAATATATGGCCAGGAGGAACAACAGCCTGTTCAGTAACATTATGCCGATCCTGAAAGCAGAAAATGTTGGGGCTATCAATTGGGGGCTTGTTGAAGGCAAGACCAATACCATCTATGCCTGGGATACCCCAATACCGGATGGCAGCCAGCCTAAACTGTGGTTCCATGATATATTCAGAAAAGACGGAAGCCCTTATAAGCAATCAGAGGTTGATTCTATAAAGATGTTAACAGGGAAGTAATACAAAAAAGCCGTATAGATCATGTGATCTATACGGCTTAAATATTATACACCTCTTTTCTATTTTGCTTCTCTTTGCACCAGGTATCTCTCCAGTTCCGCAGGAGTGTTACATCCTACCTGTGCCATCACTTGCGTCAATTGCTTTTTCAGGATAGCGATGGTATGGTCTCCGCCATTTTTTCCCATAGCAGCAACGCCGTACATAAATGTTCTTCCCATAAAAGTGAACTGTGCCCCGGAAGCAATGGTACGGGCAATATCCGGCCCGGTCCTGATCCCGCTGTCCATCATGATAGTGATCTTGTCCTTATACTTCGGTACAATCCTTTGCAGGGAGTGGATCGCTGATTCTCCGGCATCCAGCTGCCTGCCACCATGGTTGGAAACAATAATACCATCCAGGCCCAGGCGGATGGCCGCTTCCGTATCCTGCTCTCCGGCAATGCCTTTGATCACCAGTTTACCCTTCCACATATCCCTGATGGGTTTTATTTTTTCTTCATCCAGCTTGCCATTGAAAGTTGCGTCCATAAATGCACCCAGCTTCTGCATGTTAAGACCTTTAGGCATATAGGGCTTCAGGATCTGGAAAGAAGGTTGCCCCTGTATCAGTGTATTGATAGCCCAATGCGGCCTGCCCATAATTTGCAGGATATTCCGAAGCGTCATGCGCGGAGGCATGGCCAGTCCATTCCTGATATCCCGGGGGCGGTAGCCAAAAGTAGGCACATCGCTGAGTATCACCAGTACAGGGCAATGTGCTGCTTCAGCCCGCTGAATGATCTTGTCCCGCAGGGAGTTCTCGGCAGGGTGGTAGAGCTGGTACCAGGCACGGCCTTCGGTAATTTCACTGATCCGCTCAATGGTACTGGTACTTACTGTACTTAAGATGAACGGAATATTATTTTCAAATGCAGATTTAGCAAGGATTTCCGGGGAGCCTGGCCATATCAGCCCCTGTAACCCAACGGGAGAGATGCCGAAAGGTGCATCGTATACATGGCCGAAAAGTTCCGTTTTCATATTAACGGGTTGTTGTTTCGCCAGGTAGTTAGGGATCAGTTCCACTTCGCGGATCTCCGAAGTGTTTTTATAAAGATTAACATCTTCATTACAGCCGCCATCGAGGTATTCAAAGGCGAACTTCGGGATACGGCTTTTGGCTTTTTTGATCAGGTCGTCCATGCCGGGATAACGTGGATCGTATGATTGTGTTTTCATGCGATAAAGATAACCTCTCGGGGGAATGAGGAATGTAAGTGTATTCGCCTTAATTTGCACTATCTTCACATATATTGTCGCTTTTTAGGATTTTTTAATATCATTATAGTATCAATTGAATATTCATCTTTTAAAGATCCCTTTAACACAGGAGCATTCTTTCAGCGTCCGGTACGATGTGGTGCCGCATTTTTATGATAAGTGGCATTATCACCCGGAGATAGAATTGGTGTACATCATAAAAGGATCAGGGCAGTTATTCATTGGCGATAACGTAGGTCATTTTGAAAGTGGCGATATGTTGTTGTTAGGCAGCGGCCTGCCACATTTATGGCGCAGCGATGAAAAGTTCCTGAAGAAAGGCTCTTCCTTAAAAGTGGAGGCGATCGTTATCCATTTTTTACCCGGTTGTTTTGGCGAACACTTCTTTGCATTACCGGAAAACCAGTCCATTGCCAGGTTGCTGGAAAAGGCAGGGCAGGGGATCAGGATCAAAGCAACTGCAAAGGCTCGCGTAAGTGATATGATGAAGAAATTGCTGCCCGCCAAACGTGCGGAACGTATCATCGGGTTGATGCAGATCCTGCATACGATCGCTTTCTCTAAAGATACCAAACCGGTATGCAGCAAGGGGTTGTTGTTTGAATATAGCCCTATGGAAACAGAAAGGCTGAATAATATCTACCAGTACATCCTCAATAATTTTTCCAGGCAGATCAGCCTGCAGGAGATCGCGGAAGTGGCACACCTGAGTGAGCAATCGTTCTGCCGGTATTTTAAATCAAGGGTCAGGAAAACGTTTTCTGAGTTCCTGATAGAGATCAGGATAGGGAAGGCCTGTAAACTGCTGGCAGAAACCAATAAAAGCGTGGCAGAGATCTGTTACGATTGCGGGTATAACAGTTTCTCCAATTTCAACAGGCATTTTAAATCCATTACGGGCAAAACGCCATTGGCGCACAGGAAGTATTATATGGACAGGCAGGAGCCGGTTTTAGGGTAAAATCTTGCCAGGGATATGAATCCTATTCAACCGATTCGTTTTGAATTCAAAACGAATCGGTTTTTTTTTGATTATTAGCGTCCACCTGGCTCAATGGTTATATTGTCCTATATCACTCCTATATCGCTGTTCCAGCATTCCTATATCCCTCCTATGGCATTCCTATATCCAAACGATATAGGAATGCTGGTAGAATGATATAGGAATGAGCTTTCAGCGATATAGGGATATAGGAATCAGGGGATAGGATAGCGGTTTCCCGGAAAAGGGGGAAAAGGAGGGGAATTATCCTATTTTTAGGTTCTATGCGTTCCTTATCCCTCCTCCTGCTACTTTCCTGCTTAAACGGCCTCTTATCAGCCAAAGTGCTCCATACAGGTCAGGGGCAGCCTTATACAGATCTTACCGCTGCTGCAAAAGCCGCCGCTCCCGGCGATACCATCCTCGTACATACCGGTACCTACCGGGGTGATCAGTCTCTCGGCAGTCTGCAGGGGACAGCTAAAAAATGGATCTGCATCATTGCAGAGAAGAACGTATTATTTGAAGGAGGTACTGCTGCCTGGAGAGGCAGCGATCTGGCCTACCTGCACATAGAAGGATTTGTATTTGCCGGACAGACAGGCAACGGACTCAACATAGATGATGGTGCTACATACGAAACACCCACACATCATATCAGATTCCGCCAGTGTATTTTCCGCGATATGGCCGCTACAGGTAACAACGATCTGCTGAAACTTTCAGGGGCAGATGATCTTATCATTGAGCAATGTACCTTCCTCAACGGTTCTAAAGGAGGAAGCGGCATTGATATGGTCGGTTGCCATAACAGTGTTATTAGGCAATGCCGCTTTGAGAACATGGGGTCTAATGCCGTGCAAATGAAGGGAGGCAGCAGCAACATACGCGTGGAGGGCTGTGTATTTAAGCATGCAGGCAGCAGGGCTATCAATCTCGGCGGTAGCACAGGGCAGGCTTTTTTCAGGCCAGCTGACGCTACCTGGGAGGCAGCTGACCTGAAAGTTCATAGCAATGTATTTATCGGCGCAGAAGTGCCTATAGCCTTTGTTGGGTGTATCCGGTCAGAGGTAATGAACAATACGCTCTATAAACCAGGCAGATGGGCGATCCGTATTTTGCAGGAGAACAGGGATACGGCGCGTTTTGTGAAATGTAGCGATAATGTTTTCAGGAACAATATAATTTGCCTGGATGACAGAGTGAGTGTGGCTTGCAGTATTGGCCCCGGCACCGAACCGGAAAGTTTTACTTTCTCTAATAACCTCTGGTTTCATAAGGGTAACATTTCTCCACAATTACCATCTATAGAAAGCAATAGTATAACTGGCAAAGATCCGTTGTTCAGGAATGCGGATAAAGAAGATTTTGCTATAACCGGCAAAAGTCCTGCTGCAGGTACCGGGTACAGATCACAATACCCGCAGAAGGACCATGCCGGAAAAAAATTCTTATCTGCCCGGGCAATAGGGGCCTATGAAATAAAATAGTCACACTTATTTCAGCAAGGCCTTCAGTTTCTCTTCCAGCTCTTCTCCCCGGAGATTTTTAGCAACAATCTTTCCGTTAGGGTCGATCAGGAAATTCTGCGGAATGGCACGCACCTGGTAGAGTTTGGCAGCTGCATTATTCCAAAACTGCAGGTCTGATACCTGCACCCAGGGTAAACCATCTTTCTCAATAGCAGCAAGCCATGCCGCCTTTTTGCCCGGCTGGTCCAGCGAAACGCCCAGTACTGTAAAGTTCTTATCTGCATACGCATGAAAAGCTTTCACCACGTTAGGATTTTCAGCCCGGCAGGGTCCGCACCAGGAAGCCCAGAAATCCAGCAGTACATACTTGCCCCTGAAATCGGAAAGTTTAACCGGCTTATCGTTCACATCCTGCTGCGAAAAATCAGGAGCAATTGCCCCGATCGAAAGTGGTCCCAGATCATAGAGTGTTTTCGCAAATTCCCTGGCAGTTCTGGTACTGCGTACGGAAGGGGAGAGTGTTTTGAAAACTGGCTCAATGTGTGGCACATCTACATCTTTACCAGCCACTTCTATCAAAGCCTCCAGGCTGATGTAGGAATCCGGATGCTGACGGATAAAAACATATTTAAGTGAATCTGTTTCTTTTGCTGCCGCACGATATCCTTTCATCAGTGAATCCATAAATTTCGGGTCCTTTTTTTGCTGATCTGAAGCAGCGAGGTAGCTGGAATTGATACTTTGAGTTATCCGTTCCAGGGGAGGTAATACAACCTGTTTATAAAAGTGGTGATCACGGTTCACAGGCCCTCCTTTGATCTTGGCATTTTTAATCAAGTCATTGCCGGCAATTTCAGTAGAACCTTTTTCCAGGTAGAGGTCCAGAACATCTGCAGTTTTCTCCCATTTAGTGATGCCCTGCCCGCTATGATCAATGAGCACATGTACTTTCGAGGGTTCATCCAACTGACCGCTGAACCGGAAAGTATTTTTTTGTATTTCGGCAGAATCCAGTACCTGTTGATTAGTCCAGCCATAGTCTTTGATCAGATATGCCTTCGCCGGTTTTTTGAGTTTATTAAGTTTAATGGTCAGTGTGTATTCGTTGGATTGTGCAAACAGTGCTGCGAATAGAAGTAATACTTTCATGAAAATTCAGCTAATAGTTATAGAAAACAAACAGGACGGCGCGCGGCCATCCTGTTTGATGGATATGTTATTGTAAATATCCCGGGTTAGGGCTTAGGTTTGGATTTTGCAGAAGATCACCTGGCGGAATGGGCCAGTATGCCATGTAAGGCTGCCAGGTAGTAGGTTTGGTGGGAGCCACTGTAGCCATCACGGCATCAATGGTCCCCGTCCGCTTCAGGTCAAAGAACCGGTGGCCGCATTCTGTAAATAGTTCGGTTTGTCTTTCCTTATTAATGGCGGTAAGGAGAGTGGCTTGCGTACCTGCTGGCAAACCCTGCAGGCCTGCGCGCAGCCGCACAACATTCAGATCGTCTACTGCATTATCTTTATTTTGCATGGCCCTTGCTTCTGCCCGGATCAGGTATTGCTCTGAAAGCCTTAACATGATCTGGTATTCTGCGTTGGTGGCGGAAGACTTGTATTTACCAGGGAAATAATAGACTGTTGCAGGGGTTGTGCCAGATGCTGCTACTGTAGATGTACGCACCCAGTTGTTGAAACGCGCATCGCCAGGCTCAAAAGTATTGATCAGAAAGCTGCTTAACGATGCGTACACAAATGAAGACCCGGGAGTTTGCGGTGGTGTGATAATGGCAGGCATGCCGCCGTTGTAAAAAGCGTATTCATTAGTCACTTTCGGACTGTTGGTGGCCAGTGCCCAGATGGTTTCCTTACTGTTGGCGAGGAACACCTGGTTCAGTGGTAAGATACTGTAATCCGTGTTGCTGATAGTTGCCGTTGCCTGGGCTTCAGCGTTCACCCAGTCTTTTGCATACAGATATGCCCTTGCCAGCATGGCTGTGGCCACAGCCTTATTAGGCCGGAACCGGTTAGAGGTGGTAAGACCATAACCATTTTTGTATTCGTTGCTTAAAAGCGATTGTGCCATTTTAAGATCAGCGATGATCTGTTTGTATACATCTGTTTCCGGAGAGCGGGATAATCTATTGTTGATGGCATAATCGTTAGTAAGCGCCAGCGGCACCGGACCATAGATATTCACCAGGTAATAGTAAAAATAGGCACGCAGGAAATAGCACTCACCCAGCCATTGGTCCTGGTAAACCAGGTTACCCTTACTGGTGTTAATGCCGTCAATGGCTGTGTTCACCGTAAAGAGTTTTTTGTACAGGTCTGACCAGTTGCCGCTTTGCCCGCTTTGGATGGCGTTCTTGTAGAATACATCTGCAAAATTACCGGAAAGCAAACTGCGAAGTTCATCGGTGTATAAGCCAAGCGTATAACCGATGTTACCACTTGCAGAACCCTGAAAGGGTCCTGAATTATTCATTGTCAAATAAACTCCTGTGACAACCGTTGATGTGGTATTGTCACTGGAATATACATCTACAGCTGCGATGGTATTGGCTGGCAGCTGAGTGCCATCGAGATAGGATTCACAACTGCTTAATGCGATGCTGAGTGTAAGCAGGTATTTTGAAAAACTGAATATCTTCTTCATGTGAGTGCATTAAAGTGTTACATTGATTCCGCCGGTAAATACACGCAATGGGGGGATCACACCCGCGTTTAAGTTTTCAGGGTCCAGGCCCTCAAACTCAGATATGGTGAGCAGGTTTTGCCCCTGCACGTAAACAGACAGGTTTTTGAGATGCATTTTTTTACTGATCTCTGCAGGGAGATTGTAACGGATGCTCACATTCTGCAATCGTGCATAAGTTGCCCTGCTGTAGGCGCCGGTGCTATTCGTCAGCAGGTCCTGCCGGAAATAGCTGGTGAATTGTGTGGTCAGCTTAGGAATGTCTGTTACGTCCCCTGGCTTTTGCCAGCGGCGCAACCACATGGTAGAACCATTCAGGCCATATATTCCAAAAGGGAAAACGGTTTGGCCAAGGAAATTCTTGCCCATGCGGTTGGTGAAATTAAAAGAGAAATCCAGCGTCAGTTGTTTATAAGTAAAGCTATTTTGCAGCCCGCCAAAGTACTTCGGCGCCAGATCTATGAATTCGGTTTTATCTGCCTGCGTTAATCCGCCCGTAAAATCAGAAACATTGCCTTTAGCATCAGTGAAACTATAGTTCCCCGTTTGTGGGTTCACTCCGTTATATTTATAGAGTAGTATGCCGGTAACAGGTTTATTCAGTACATAGTTCGAATTCTGGTTGCTTTGGGTAGGTACCCTGAGCAGCTTGCTTTCAGGTAATGAAATATTGAACCTGGTAGACCAGGTGAAATCCTTTGTTTTGAAGTTAGTGGTGTTCAGGCTGATCTCCATACCGCTGGTGCGGATCAATGCATCTGAATTCAATGCATACCTGGTATAGCCGGTAACACTGGATAAGGGCTGCTCCAACAGTTGATTGCCTGCCCTGTTCTGGTAATAGCTAAGGTCCAATATGATCCGGTCTTTTAAAAAGCCCAGTTCAAGACCTGCTTCAGAATTAAAGTTACGTTCCCAGTTCAGCACCGGGTTGGGAAGTGAGTTAGGACCTAATCCCACCTTTCCATCATAGGTTCCGCCTATCACGCTATATGTTCCCAGGTACCGGAAATCGCCGATCGCATCACCACCCACAATGCCGCTGCTCACTCTTAACTTACCAAAGCTAAGCCATGGCAGATGATCGCTGATCAGCTTTTCCCCGCTGAAGATCCAGGCCAGTGCCGCAGAACCAAAATTTCCAATACGGCGGCCAGGACCGAATTTGGTGGAACCATCCCGCCGGGTATTGATGTCGATAATATATTTATTGTCCCACACGAATTTTATAATACCGTACATACCAATCGAGCGGTATTCAGTTAGATTATAATTGGTGGTTACACTGGAACCGACAGAAGGATTGTTCAGCAAGGCATCCGTTGGGAATCCTGTACCGGTGATGTCGTCAAAATAGGTGATCCGGTTGTTGATCTCTCCACCCAGTTTAACGCTGAAATCGCCTTTCTTACCAATAAAAGTACTAAACTCACCATACGGTGAAATAGTGAAAGAGCGGGTGTTATACTGATGTAAGATGCCCACGGTTTGTGTAGCAGCCTGTGTATTGCTGGGGTTGAATACAGAAGTGGGATAACCGATCAGTTCCTTTCCGCTGATGGTATTGTATCCGAAAATACTGCGCAGCGTAATCTTTTTAATCGGCCGGTAGGTGAGGGTTGCATTAGCGAGGAGATTACTTGTGCGGTTCTCATACAGCCTGTTGGCGTTACTTGCCGTTCCGCTGCTGTTGAGGTCGCTTCCAATGGCTGCCCAGTTAATGCTCCCGTCTTTATTATAGGGTGGTGGTGCATTGGGTGGTGTAAGCGCGCTAACGGAGAAGTCATAGGGCACCATATCATTTTTGGAGGAGAGATAAGTGCCGGTTAAGGCCATGTTGAATTTGTTGTTAGCCGTGGACGTATTTAAAGCAAACCGAAGTGAGCCATCCCTGTTTGTTCCCCGGTGCCGTTGTATGTTACCCATATCCCGGATGCTTCCGCTGATCAGGTAAGTTACGTTCTGAGCACCTCCACTGTAAGAAAGATTGGCATTAGTGGTCACTGCAGCCTTACCCATAAATTCCTTTTGCCAATCGGTATAACGGTCAGCAGGCCATGTGCCGTTCAGATCATTATCAGTCGGAGGTCCGGTAATATTATCATTCTTCAGCGCTTCCCGGCGAAGCATCAGGTACTGATCGGTATTGAGTAAAGAGGGAGTACGGCCATTGACAGATACGCCGGTGTAAATATTTGCGTTAAAAGATTGCTGGGCTGCCTTTGATCTTTTGGTGGTGATGAGGATCACGCCATAAGCTCCGGAGGAGCCATAGATGGCTGTTGCATCCACATCTTTGAGCACATCAATGCTTTCAATATCATTTGGATTGATGTAATTCAGGCCGCTGCCACCCTGCAGGAAATTTTGCGTACCATATGAAGTATTGGTGGAAAGTGGCAAAGTACTGCCGGGATAACGTACGCCATCCACAATGATCATGGGTTGTGTAGCCCCGGTGAACAGGTTGGCGGAGCCACGCATTCTCACAGTAAAAGCTCCCCCGGGCTGGCCGGTAACCTGCTGGATGAACAAACCAGGCACCTTGCCTTGCAATGCTTCCAGTACATTATTTACAGGATTCTTTTCAATGTCTTTAGAGGTAATAGTAGTAATGTTGCCGGCATTGAACCGTTTTGTGGTTGTGCCATAGGCTGTCACCTGCACTTCGTCCAATGGGGAAGTGCTTGCCGCCAGGTGGATACTGAGAGAAGAAGGATTGCCGGAGACCAGTTTGGAGGGACTGTCTTCTTTGGCAAGCTGGAAATTTCCGTTCACAAACCGGAGACTAAGCGGGGCAAACCCAACAGCGGAAATCTTAAGAACATCTCCCTCATTAGCATTAATAGAAAATGAACCGTTAGCGGCAGAAGTAGTTCCTTTATTTGTTCCCTGTATTATGATATTTACACCCGGCAAAGGCTGACCGGTGACAGAACGAATAATGCCATGCACAGGGATGAATGCAGGGATGGAACTTTCAGCGGCCGGAGTAGGTTGTTTAACCGGCATCGCAGAGCGTTTCCGGGAAACAAGGATAGTTTTGCCTTCAATTACAAATTCCACAGGCTGATCTTTAAAGACCGTTTCTAACAGGTCCCGCAAGGGCAGATCACGGACAGAGAGAGACACCGGCCTGGTATCAGCAAGCACTCCTTTCTGATTAAACAGCACATAGCCGGTTTGTTTTTTAATGGCAGTAAAAACTTGTTTTAAACTTAAGTCCCTGCCGGAAATAGTAACATTCTGCGCCCTGACGGCAGCATGAGCATGAATAAAAGCAATGGTTAATAAAAAGACAGTTAATCGCATAACCCTCATGATTTTGGTAAGCGTACGCCATTCCCCCGGGCGCATAGGTGCCCAATAGCATTTTTTTTGCATAAATTGCAGCAGATTTGGTTGTTAATAAATTGGTTGTAAGACCGTTTTTGATCAATTGGATCTATGTACCGTTGCAGCTAGTCCCTGTAACGGTTTTTTATTCATATACTATTAATTTTCTACCCTCTATACGAAAATGCAGTTCTGTTTTTCCGAGCATTACCAATAAACCATTTAACGAAACGTCCTTAGTCATTTCCCCTTCAAATTCAATATCAGGAATGCCTTTTTCATACACTACTTCAATATCATACCAACGTTCCAACTGGCGCATGATCTCAGCGAGAGAAGTTCCTTCGAAGTGGAACAAGCCATTCTTCCAGGCGATGACTTTATCTATATTGGCATTTTCAATGACTTTTATACCGGATGCACCTGTTATTTGTGCCTGCTGGCCGGGTTGAAGGATCACATTCCCTGATGTTGTTCCATATTGTGCAACACGCACAGATCCTTCCAGCAATGTGGTAGCAATGGCATTCTCATTTTTATAGGCATTCACGTTAAAATGTGTGCCCAGTACCTGGATCCCGGCTTTATTGTTTACGCTCACCATAAATGGCATTTGCGCGTTCTTCGCTACTTCAAAATAAGCTTCGCCGGTAATTTCCACTTCCCTTTCCTTACCGGCAAATGCCGTAGGGTACCGGAGCGAACTGGCTGCATTTAACCATACCCGTGTTCCATCCGGAAGGGTCACCTGGAATTGCCTGCCTTTAGGAGTCGATATCGTATTAAATACAATCTCTCCCGATGCGTTTTCAGCAGGATCATAGGCAAGTTGGCCATTCATTAATACGATACTGGCACCGTTCTGTTTAGCAACCACCCCATTGCCCAGGCTGTCCAGCACTACCTGGGAGCCATCAGCCAGTGTGAGAATGGCGCCTTGTTTGCCAGGTGATATCACCGTGGCTATAGCAGGCTGGGGCATATTTTTCTTTTGGGTAGTCCGGAAGTAAGCACCTGCAGCAAGCAGCAGGATGATGGAAGCTGCAGCCCAGCTCAGTCTTCTGCGGGGCAGGAAGCGAATGCGGTGTTGCACCCTGTCGCTGTTGAGGGATCGCTCCAGCAACGGCAACAGATCTTTATCCTGGGCGATATTCATGTCCAGTTCGCCTGCCATTTCTTCAAAAGCAGTCTGGAACGCCTCCTGGTGTTCCGGATCATGTAACAGATGCTGAAATTCTGCCTGCTCTGTTTCAGTAAGGCTTTTTTTCAGATATTGCCCGGCCAGGTAGTATATACGTGTATTATCCATGCTCTGTTAATAAGATGCGGGAGAAAATGAGTTGTCACTATCGTTTCTAAAAAAACAATAAAAATATAATTGCCGGTAACTGCAGGGAGTCCGGCAGAAAGCTGCGGATGGTGGAAAGGGCGGCGCTGATGGCATTGCGTACATATCCGTCTGAAAGACCAAGTTGAGCGGCTATTTCTTTCGTGGCCATGCCTTTTCCCCTGCTTAATTCATAAATGGCCCTGCGCTGGGAGGGCATAACCTCCAGGGCCTGCTTCACTGCAAGTTGTATTTCTTTGACTGAAATGGCGTGCAGGGCATGGTTAAAACTTGTGCCCTCCGGTTCAAGACTTTCCAGTTTACTATTGTATAGCGAAGTTTTACGGAGATATTGTAAGCACTCATGAATGGTGATCTTCCTCAGCCAGGCGCCGGGATGCTGTACCTCTTTTAACCGGTCCCTGTTCAACCATAGTTTTATGAAAACTTCCTGCATCACCTCCTGTTTTGCCGGTCCGCTATGAAGCATCCGCAAAGCAATTGTAGCTAAAGGCGTGGAGTATAGATTAAATAAGGTGGCAAAAGCTGTTTCGTTTCCCTCAGCAATACGCAAAAACAAATCCTTTTCACTATATGGTTGGTTAGATGACAATTATCTATAATTAGAAGATTATTCTGCGCAAACTATGGCAAAATTCCATAAGTAGGTAATTAAAAAAGGGTTTAGCAGCATTCCGCCACTAAACCCTTCTTATTAGAAAAAGATCTTTAGTCCTTCACAAAGGTTATATCCTTCACTGATCCGTCATTATTATTAACCGTCATGGTTACCAAAACAGTTCCGGATGGAGCGGTAAGCGGGTTGCCATTGAAAAAGCTTTTCACTGTTACGATCTTAGCAGATTTTAATACATCCGGCATCACTGCAGTACCAACTCCGTTTGCGGCAAAACCATAACCTTTTTTAGCATTAAAAGACTGGTTGAACGCCCTGTAGAAGAAATCGAGCCCGGACCTGAATCCAGCAGGAGTTGGAATGGCCGTTCCGTCTACTCTCAGGGAAACCAGTGCTTTTGACGGGTTCACTCTCATGAGGATGTTAGAGCCGTCCCTAAAGTTAACCGGTGTTTCGAGCGTTTTGTACAAGGTGGATTTTTTATTCGCATTGTTGGCATAATATCCATCTAATATTACAGTATCCGGTACAGCCCTCATTACCCTGAAATCAAAATCCAGCGCGCCGTTCTCCTTTAAAAGGGACAGCAGGAAACTGTTATGAAAAGTAAGGCTCAGTTGCACGGGACCATTCATATCAAATGCACCATCTGTTTCTTCTACATATATGCCCTGAGAATTAAAGCCCGGATAATTGGGTAATAAAGCCAGGGTCCTGTTTTTGAAAGTGATGTTGGCCGGGTTTTCCAGTATATCTCTCAGCTGATTATCAGGGTAAGGGGCAAAAGTATTGATCAGAGACAGTGCCTGGGAAGATTCTGCAGGTGTTAAGGTTCCGGAAGCCCGTAACTTTTGCAGATCTGCTACAATTCCGTCCGCGAATATAGAATAGATATTGGCGGTAGAATCTTTAAAGAACTGGAGCAATATGCTTGGAAATGTATTGCCCGTGAGGCTGCTGGGCATTTCCCAGGCCCAAAGCGCATCCTCATTATCCGTCAGTACCTTGAACGCGGCCACTTTATCTTTTTCGAAAGTATTGCCATCCGCCGGTTTGGTGTAGTCCAGCTTTTTCTGGCAGGAGAAGGAGACCGTGGCCATTACAGCCAGGGCTATCACTGCCGGTTTATGTAGTATTTTGATAAGTCTGTTCATAAAGAATAAATGATAGATTTTGAAATAGTTGAACAATAGTCTCTACTATTCATATTTTCTTTTCAATGCAATCAAACGGTCCCTTACGGATTGTTTGGTAAGATAATTCCTCAGTGACGTGATAGGAATGCCAAGGTCAGTAAAGTACTTTGTTACCAGCTGGTGTTTAGCCCTGGTGGTATCGTTCCTCATGTAAGTTGTTTGCATTTCCGCGTCCGATTTCCAGATGATGGTCTGTACGTACGTGGCAAAATCTTCATGTTCATTCTGCATGCCATAAGGGATATAGAATCCTTTGGAAATAGCGGTGGCCAATGAAACCCTGAGGTATTGGTTAGAACCCCGCAGGTATTCTACCTTAGATGGTTTTTCAAACCCTACAGGGATCTGGTGTTTGCTGTCCAGGTAATGGGTGTACTCATGGTAAATGAACCCGATCAGGCCTGCATCGTTCGGAAAGCTGGATGGCGCGGCATCATAGATAGCTTTCATATAATCCGCATCCGCAGTAGGTCCTGTAGCCCGGATCACTTCTCCAAAAGGAGTAAGCCCTCCCAGGGTGAGCCTGTTGGGTTGGATATTACCAGCCTGGCCGGCGGTAGATTCTCCGAAGTCTTCAGACCCTCCATAGTTGAGGCCGTTTCCTATCAGCAGGATCCTTACCGGTGTTTCCGTTTTGGATGTGAGGCGTGGGCCTGATACAGAGTCCATGGCTTTAAAGAAAAGCTCCTCCAGCAACTCAAGATAGGGGAGTACATCTTCTGCATTGGCAGGGTTGGCCACAACATCCGGCGCGTAGGCAAAGCGGTTCCATTTGTATTCAATGATCACACCATATTTATCGAAGATCTCTTTCTGTTTTGCTCCCAGTGGGGTCCGCGTATCAAATACAGGTGGCGGGTCCACTTCTGCGGTAAGCGCGGCTTCCTTTTTCCTACAGGCTATCAGCCCTATAACCAGGCAGATCAGGATCAGAGCAGGAATTTTATAGTTATTCATCGTAAAGCAATTTAAGTTCATTGAATGATTAGTTAAGGCCCGGGTTACGTGTTATTTCTTCTGTTGGCAGTTGAATAACATAATCTTCGGGTTTGGTGCCATCGATCTTGTAGGTGCCGGAGCGGCCTACGTGTTCAACAGGCAATGAATGTCTTCTCATATCGAACCACCGCATTCCTTCACTGGAAAACCTGATCCTCTTTAATAATAGCAGATTGGCTATAGCCGTTGCCCTGGTAGTAAGTCCATTCAATTGGGTTACTTTGGTATTGGCGGTATTGGTAGAGAAGTTCTGATTCCTGATCAATACGGTCAGATCAGCTTTAGCGTTGTCGTTGATGCCATTATTTTTCTCGATCTCTGCTTCTGCTCTGTTAAATAACACTTCATCAACAGTGAGTAAGGGCATGTTCCCGTTCCGGGTGTCAGTAGGCTGGAAGACCATTAATTTCTGCGGTACAAAATCACTGAACAATGCACTGGTTTGGATGATGTAATCATTGGCATCGTCCGCTCCGTTCTGCTGCATTACCTGCCTGGCAGGGTAAGGGTACAGACCATGCCAGAAATAAGCCATCAGTTGATAGGTGTTATTACCCATCATAATGTAGGCCGCATTGGCAGGGTTGAAATAAGCGTTGGAGTACTGCGCATAGTCCCTGATGGTTTTTCTCAGCTGGCCTACATTCAGTGGTACATTACGTCTTAGCAGCAACTGTGTGGAGTATTGAATGCATTTATCCCAATCCTTTTTGTTCAGGTACACGCGGGACAATAAAGCCAGGATGGCTTCCTTGCTGAATGTAAACTGCGGATTGCTGGATTCTGATTCATTTACGAGGTTAAGGGCAGCCAACAGGTCTGTTTCCACTGATGCATAGATAGTCTGTACACTTGCTTGTTTATAAGGCACTACAGGTGCGCCATCATAACTTTCCACGAATGGTATGCCTACATCATTTGCAGCAGTGGCCGGATTATATTGTTTGGCAAACAGGTTCACCAGCATATAATTGCAGTATGCCCTGATGGCCATTGCTTTCCCTGTGATCGCCGCTATGCTCCTGGCTTCGGCATCATTTGAGGGCCTGTATTCTTTCGCCTTTTTGATAATAAGCAGGGAGTTGATGATACAATTGTAATACCTCCTGAAAGCGGTAACGGGGTTAAACCCGCTGCTTAAAAAGCGGTTCGCGGAGAGGGATTGCCGGGTAATTGCCAGTTCAAATATGGGCAGCAGTTGTTCTACCGCCTGTTCCACATTATGCCCTGCCAGGTCCCTGAAGATATAATCGTCGGACATGATATCCGTAAAATGATGATCAGAAAATGGCTGTAATTGATTCAGCGTTTTTTCCATATCCGGGATGGTGGTGATCAACGTTCTGTTGTCCACGGGTTCTTCCAGGAATTTGGAACAGGAGCTGATGGCCAGTACTGCTGCGAACACGCCCGCCAGTATAAACCGGGAAGATCGGACGCGATATATGTTTTTGTTTTTCATGCTGTTCTTTTTAAAGGATGACCTTAAACTTTCATACCCTCTTAGAAGGTGGCGGAAAGGTTAAATGTGAACGATTTTACCGGCGGCATATTCAACCCTGTGAGCAGTGTTTCCGGGTCCATACCATTAAACCTTTTGGAAGCGAATACGGCGAGGTTAGAAGCTTCAAATCCCAGGGTGAAGTTCTGCATCCTCCACTGCCTGGCCAGCTGGCCAAAGTTATATTGCAGGGTGATATTACGGAGACGCAGGTAAGAAGCATCAACGGTGCGGATGTCTGACCTGTTGTATACGCCAAATACCGATGCATCAAAGAAACCGGAATTGATGTAGTCGTTGATATCGTCCCTCAGCAGCAGCCGTGGAATGGCTGTATACTGTTCATCACCTTTCGCGCGCCATCTGTAGGCGAAATCACCCGGAGCATTCAGATCATCCCGGTAGAGACTGGATAAGGAGCCTCCCCTGTAATAATCAGCTTTACGTACCACATGCCCTGCATTGAATACAAAGGACACGCCGAGCATAAAGTCTTTATAGATAAAATTAGAAGTAAAACCACCGGAATAAATGGGGTCCCTGCTGCCCTGGTAACTTACATCCACCAGGTTGCGGTTGCTTTCTGCAAAGCCCAGCACAGTTTTACCTGTACCATCTTTATAGGTGGCAAGGCCATTCTCATTCAATCCGGCAAAGCGGAAGGAGTAAAGGCCCGTTAAAGGCTTGCCCTGCAAGGGGAAACCCTCCGATCCCGTGGCATCGAATACAGAAGGGTTATTACCCTGGTAGTCGGACACTACCTCGTTCCTGTTATATCCCAGGTTCACCATACCAGACCACCTGAAGTCGCCCACAATTGTAATGGGTCTTATATTAACGGAGGCCTCAATCCCTTCATTCTTCATATCGGCCCAGTTAAACAGTTTAGTGACGTAACCGGAAGAAGATTGTACGGGTTTATTACCTACCAGGTCAAAATTCTTCCTGGAGTAGTAGTTAAAGGTAATGTCCACTGCATTGGCGAGTGTGAAATCGATACCGGTACTGAACATATATTCCTTCTCAAATTCCAGGTCTGAGTTCTCTGCTTCAACAATGTTCACCCCGGTGGTATTATAGTCCGGGTAAGGTCTTACAATATTGAGATAATAAGCTACGAGGTCGGGGCCGCGGTAACCGGCATTTCCTCTAAGCCCATAGGAGACCCTTAACTTTCCGTTAGTGATCACTTTATCCAGGCTCTCCATAAATCCTTCTTCCGTAAAGTTCCATGCACCGCCTAAAGCCCAGGTAGGTAAGAACCTGTTACGGGTGGCCCTGCCTGATACGTTTGTTGCGTCGTTCCTTAAAGAGGCATCTAATATATATCTGCCTTTGTAATTATAGGAGAGGCTGGAATAGTAGGATACCGCATTCCGGGTGGCGTCGTTCACATACGAAGCAGTCCCCTGCAGCAGGTTCCTGCCATTGTAATTCCTTCTTTCATCGTCCGGCAGGTTAGTGCTCAGGAGCAATCTTTCATAGGCTAAGGGAGAAGAAGCAAACGTTTTGCTGTCGCCCCGGTAACCATAATTCCTTGAGAAATTGGCGCTTTGTTTATTTTGCGTTACTTCCATACCTGCCATCAAAGACAGTTTGTGATCGTTCTTTTCAAGAGCGATCCATTCCAGTTGTCCACGCAGCGTATAGTATTTGGCGCTGATGGTTTCCTTGTCCAGGATACCTCCCTCTGGCAGAACTGTCTGTGGCAGTTCATAAGAAGGGGCGCCTGGTCTTCTATACAGGCGGGGGTTATTTTCCAGGATCCTGAAATCGTCTGCCCTGAATTGATTGGCAAAATTGGAATGTTCGGTCTGGATCTCGTCTATGGTGGAGTTCGAGAACCGGGTATTGAAGAGGGTGGTAACTTTCAGCCGGTCTGAAAACTTGTAGTCCAGGTTCAGTTGTGCAGAGAAATCGGTACTGCCCAGTGAAACGTAGTTGTTATCTATCTCTTGCAGGATATTAAAATCCGCATATCCTTTTTTGTAATATTCATATTTGCCATCTGGCGCATAAGGTTTGGAAGCACGGCTGGCATCCCTCGCATAGGCGAATGGATTTACCTGAACGCCAGGTTGCCTTTGTTCCCTTCTTGCATATTTCAGCATGATCTCTGCTCCAAATTTGTTCGTTATCTGGAAGTTGTTCACCAGGTTGGCGGTATATCTCTTGGCATTTTCACCCCTTGTTTTACCGGGATCGTCATAATAGCTGAAAGACAGGCGGGTGGCACTTTTTTCTCCTCCCTGGCTAAGACTGATGGAGTGCTGCTGCATAACAGAATTCTTATACAGTTCATCAAACCAGTCCGTATTCTGTGTTTTCAGATCACGTATCATTTCCCGGTATTCCTGTTCTGTGATAAGCCGCCTGTTGTACAGGTCTGTTGCTTTGGAAAGCGGTCCTGAGGTGGCAGCAGAGAAATTCTGCAGGATGCTTTCATAGATGGTAGCCAGTTCCTGGTTAAGCTCTATCTGGTCCTTTGAGTTCAGTACGTCAAAATCACGGATGGAAGGTTTGAGGCTTAAGGTGGAATTGAAAGAATAGTTCACCCTTAATGCAGAGTTCTTCCTGGCACGTTTGGTACTGATCACGATCACACCATTTACGGCGCGGGTACCATACATCGCCGTGGCGGTAGCATCTTTTAATACGGTGATCTCCTCAATATCTTCCGGGTTTACGTTGGAGAGGGCGCTGGCCAGCAGGTTCCGGGCATTACCGGCATACAGTTCAGAAGGAACAATGTTAAGTGGTGCTTCCAGGGGAACTCCATCCAGTACCCACAGTGGCTCATTGATACCACTGATGGAGGCGCTACCCCGTACCCTTATTTTAGGAGCGGTGCCAAATACGGAAGAGGTAGTTTGAATAGCAACACCAGCCACCTGGCCCTGCAGCATTTTATCCAGCGTTCCCAGGCTGGGTACTTTAACGTCAGCAGCTTTTACAGTAGTGGCGGCACCCGCATAGTCAATCTTTCTCAGGGTCTGATACCCGGTGATCACTACTTCTTCCATGTTCCTTTGTGGCGCCAGCGTGATCCGGATATTGGTATCACCGGCGCCCACTTTATATTCCCGGGTTTCATATCCGATCATGGATATCACCAGTATAGCATCAGGAGGGAGGTTGGTTATCACGAACACGCCATTCGCATCTGTAACGGCACCCTGCTGGGTGCCTTTTATCTTAATACTGGCACCGATCAGGATTTCTCCTTTCTGATCCCTGACCGTGCCCCGCAGATCAATTACAGCCTTGGCAGTCTTCGTATAACCACTATTGCCATGCTCAGGCGTAACAGCAGTTACACGCGCTAAAACGCTTCCGCTAAATAATAGTTGTACAACCACTATGCAGCAGAGGCAGGAAAATTGAGAGTAAGATTTTCTCATGTTACAGATTTATTTTTTTCTTGATAGGATGATACTTCAGTTCTTACAGAACCGTTCTGGACAATTTATGCTGCGGACTGAATTTGGTTGACACATTGCAGTGCAGAGCAGGATTCCGGGATAATACAATCATAATATTGAATATACTTTGGTCTAACAATCATACTAATGAGCAGCTATCGACTTCACAATGTAGGGACCGCCTCTCATGGTTTATTATCTGTAAACAACACCGCGGGGTGATTTTGGTTTATTCTTTTACTGTCCATTTCCCCGGGTTAAAGAGGAAAAAGCTATCGGTAAACAAATTAATAAAAATTTGTTAAATAAGGATGTATAATTATAACAATCTTCAAGTCTGTCAGGGGTTTTGCTAAAGTTTTCTTGTAGGAGTGGAGTGCCTGGTTTTCTCCCGGTGTTTGCTCCCCCACATACTTAATTGTTTAAAGATAGGCCCGATCTCTGTAGCCATCTCCGTGAGTTCGTATTCTACTCTTGGAGGAACTTCTGCATACACCGTCCGCTTCACCATGCCGTCTTCTTCCAGCGCCCGAAGCTGTAAAGTGAGCATGCGTTCTGTAATCAGCGGGAACTCTTTCTTCAATTCACTGAACCGTAATTTCCTGCCTGCCAGTTTATCCAGTATCAATATTTTCCATCTGCCTCCAATCTTATTCACAGCATAGGTCAGATCACATTCAATGATCCATCTTTCGTTATTGCTATACGTTGAATCTTTCTTCCTGGTTGCCATTACTTACAAGTTTGTATGTACCATACAATTGATGGTATAGGCCATAAAATTAGCAGCTACCCGCTACTTTTACAAAGAAATTATATGTATGGATCTGTATCTGAAAGGTAAAACAGCAGTAGTAACAGGCGCCAGCCAGGGAATTGGCCGGGCTATCACAAAAGAGCTGGCGCTGGAAGGCGTGAAAGTATTTGCCACTGCAAGGAACGAAGAACTGCTGAGCAGTCTCAAAGAAGAAGTAACAGCTGCGGGTGGCGTAACGCCCCTTACATTCGCCCAGGACTTCACAGCGGCGGATGGACCGCAAAAGATCGCAGCAGCTGCGCTCGCCAGTCTTGGGCAGGTGGATATCCTCATTAACAACGCCGGCCGCAGTGCTCCTATGGATGTTACTGGTTCCGAAGAAATATGGGAGGGAGCCATGACGCTTGATTTTGACCGGCCCCGGCAGTTGACGCAACAACTGCTGCCTCATTTCATAACCCGTAAGCAGGGAGTTATCCTCAACCTTGCCAGTACTTATGAACTACGTACGGTCAACGGTTCATCTGTTGCCAAAGCAGCCGTGGTAATGTGGTCAAAGCAACTCGCGGCTCAACTTGGTCAATATGGTATCAGGGTCAATTGCCTGCAACCGGGCCTGATAGATACCAACAACATCCGCCGTTTCTTCCCGGGTGAGGAGCGGAAGAATTTTGCAACACAGGAGATCCCGCTGGGTGATTTTGGAGAACCGCAGGACATGGCTAACATGGCCACTTTCCTGGTTTCACCCCGTGCACGGTATATCACAGGCACAGTGGCTGTTGTGGATGGTGGTATGCGGCATTATGCATTTTAATCGGCAGTCCGTAAAAAAGGCTTGCCCGCATTACTTTCAATAAACACCTTACGATATTCCCTGGGCGTTAATCCCTGGTGAACTTTGAATTGCCTGTTGAAATAGGAAACATTGTCGAACCCGCAGGCATAACAGATGTCTGTAATATTGTTCTCTTTCCCCATTAACAACCGCGTTGCGTGGCTGATCCTGATCTCATTTACAAACTGTGAGAATGTTTTATGCGTGTTCCTTTTGAAATAACGGCAGAACGCGGCTTCGCTCATACAGGCCAGCGAGGCCGCCGTTTTTATATCCACTTCGTGATGATAATTCTCAAATACGTAGTTAAAAATAGATGCCAGTTTTTTAGAGTCGCTCTCCTTGTAATGGATCTTTCTCACATCATCCGTTATTAATAAAGCGCCGTCCTTCCTTCGCTGACACAGCTCTTCCAGGATCTGCAGCAACAGGATCAGGTTCTTCATCTGCTGGTTGGGCTGGAACTGGAAGAACAATGGGCTGAGGGAAGGGGAGGTGTTCCTGAATTTCAGGCCGTATACGGATTCCTGCAACAACTCCTTCACCTTTCTCAATTCCAGGGTCTCAAAAAAATCCTTTCCCATAAAATCTGCTGTGAATTGCACTACTGTAGCCTGGGCTACGTCATCGGCGCTGGTGGACATATCGCTGGACCAGCAATGCACCAGCCCAGGGCCGAACATAAAGATCTCCCCTTCATGATAATTCATCACCTTGTTGCCTACATAAACCTGGCCGGCGCTTTTTACGATCAGGATCACCTCATACCCATGATGAAAATGGAAAGTATTGGTAAAACGGGGCTGACAGTATTCTTTGATGGTAAAACTGGCATCTTCAGGTGTGGATATATGTCTGTAAGAAACCTTCATTACATATTATTTTTGGTACAATACTTGTTGCCGGGGGGCTAAAAAGCTAATTACGGTAAATATAGTATCGAAAATTGGCAAATGAAGTACTTTTATTTGAAAGGAAGTCTGAATAAGTTTGTTATATAATTTTCACGTTTACAAAACCTGCCATCACCGTTATGGAACTTGCAATACACAATTGGATGCGCGCCGAAACAATAGAAACAACAATACGAAGAGTTTCCTCGCTTGGCTACACTAAACTTGAAATTGCCGGAAGTCCCGAACATTACGATACCAAAGAAGTAAGAAAACTACTGAAAGATCATGGCCTGACCTGTTGGGGTTCTGTGACCCTGATGCTGGGAGAGCGTAATCTGCTTGCCAGGAACGAGGCACAGCGTGCCAGCTCCGTGCAGTATGTAAAGGATGTGGTGAAAATGGTCAAAGAGCTGGATGGTCATATGGTTTCTGTGGTGCCGGGTACGGTAGGAAAGATGGTGCCGGATGGAAGACCGGAAGAGGAGTGGAAATGGGCAGTTGAATCCATGAAAGAAATATATGCATATAGTGAAGCGGCAGGTATATTGTTGGGTATAGAACCCATTAACAGGTTCGAAACCTATTTCATCAACCGGGCGGAGCAGGCATTGGCACTTGCCGCTGAGGTTGGCCCGAACTGTGGCGTATGCCTGGATACCTTTCATATGAATATGGAAGAAACAGATATGTTTGAAGCTATCAGGAAAGCGAAAGGGAAACTGGCCGGCTTTCACGTAGCGGATAACAACAGGATGGCGCCGGGAATGGGGCATCTCAACTGGAAGAAGATCATAGATACGCTGGGAGAAGTAAATTATAACAGTGTGCTTTCTGTAGAATTCTGTTCCCCTCTGGATCGTACACCCGCCAATCCCTATCCGGGTTCCATTGATGAAGCACCGGAAAATCTCACGCCCGAACAGGAGAAGTTCCTGATAGACCATGGCAGTTCTTCTGTTACGGAAGAGTTTTATACCATGCTCACCCGGAAATCATATGATACCTTAATAAAGCTTATATAAAGAGGTCAACCGATAATAAATGAAAATAACTAACGTAGAGGCGTTCTGGTTACGCTGCCCCATTCCTAAGGAGAAACAACATACTTCGGATTATGGATTGCTGACTGATTTTGATATGACGCTGGTAGTGATAACAACAGATGAAGGGCTTCAGGGATTTGGAGAGGCGAAAGCTGCAGTGGGGTCATCGGGGGGATGCGCTTCCATTGTTCATTGTATAGAAGCTGATCTGAAACCAATACTGCTGGGCAAATCTGTAAAGAACATCACCAGGCTTTGGGAGGAAATGTACAACGGCACGCGTGACCACTACGCACTCGCAAGAGGGAGGAAGTTCCCCATCCTTGGCAGGCGCGGTCTTACAATGTCTGCCATGAGTGGTATTGATACCGCTTTATGGGACCTGAAAGGAAAAATGCTGAACATTCCTGTAGTTGATCTGCTGGGAGGCGCGTGCAGGGAGAAAATGCCGGCGTATGCAAGTGGTGGCTGGGCTGATGTGAACAACATCGGTACACAATTGAAAAGTTATGTAGATAAAGGATTTCAGGGTGTGAAAATGCGCGTTGGGGTAATGGATGATACCGTTCAGAAAAGTATAGACAGGGTAAAAGCGGCAAGAGCAGCGCTGGGACCGGATATTAAATTGATGACAGATGCGCATGGAACTTTCAGTGTTCCCGAGGCAAAGCAATTTTGCAGAGGGGTGGCAGACTGTGATGTCTACTGGTTTGAAGAGCCAATCAGTCCGGACAACAAAAAAGGAACCGCAGAAGTAAGGGCTTCCACCCACATCCCCATTGCCGCAGGTGAAAGTGAATATACCAGTTTTGACATTCAGGAACTTTTGCAACTAAGGGCAATAGATGTTATACAGCCGGATACGGCTATCATTGGCGGTATTTCAGAAGCCATGCGCGTAGGGCATCTGGCCAGTGTGTACCAGGCGGAGCTGGCACCTCATTGCTGGGGATCTGCTTTTTCTTTCATGGCAGGGCTAACGGTAGCGTTTGCCTCCCCTTCAGCCACGATCATTGAGTTTTCTCTCGGAGGAAACCCCATGATGTACGACCTGGTGAAAGAAAAGATCACGGTTGTAAATGGAGAGATCGCTGTACCTTCTGCCCCCGGATTAGGCGTAACACCAGATTGGGATTTTGTGAAACAGTTTAAGCAGCCTGTTTAAATAATTACTTATGGCAAAAGCACTTAGAATTAACCACGTCACACTCATTGTTGACAACCTGGAAAAAGCAGGTGAATTTTATCAGCAGGAACTGGGCCTGGAACCACTGCCTGCTTTCCGGTTCGATTATCCGGTGATGTTTTTCAAGTTTAACGACCAGGAGCAATTACATATTTCGGAATGGGAAGACCGTACTTCATTCCGTGGACATATCTGTGTACAGGTAGACGATTTCAATAGCATCTTTTTCCGCATGAAAGCACTGAATGTTATTGATGTAAGTCCCTGGGGAAAGGTGAGGAAATTACCTGATGGCGCCATGCAGATGTTTGTACGTGATCCTGCCGGTAACCTGGTTGAAATATCTTCTATACCGGGCGCAGAAGTGGATCCGCGGATCTTCGAAGATGAACTGTATGAAGAAGGCTTGTATATTTCAAACAGGAACGATTTCAGAGGATATAAGTCTGATGATGCTACTTTATACCATAACAAGCCATGAGGAAAAATGTATTGTTACTTGAATCTGTTGCAGACGAAGCATTCGCTGTACTTCAGGAAAATGTGAACGTATTCACAGGATATGATGAAGGCAGTTTAAAGGATGTTTTGAGCAAAGTAGAAGTACATGGTATCATTACAAGAGGGAAAAAAAGGATCGATAAAGCCCTGATGGAAGCATGCCCGCATTTGCAGGTGGCGGCCCGGTGCGGTGTAGGATTGGATAATGTAGATATAGCTGAAGCAACAGCAAGAAAGGTACGGGTGATCAATGCCCCGGGCAGCAATGCCGGCACCATTGCAGAGCATGTTCTCGCCCTGATGTTAATATTAATGCGCGACCTGTATACATCGGTGGAGCACGTTAAACAAAACAACTGGGATTGGCGCAATCAATATGCAGGAGATGAATTGAATGGTAAAACCCTGGGCATCCTGGGAATGGGAAATATAGGAAAGCGGGTGGCCAGGCTTGCTGAGGCATTCGGGATGAATGTAATATACTGGAGCCGGTCGGAGCAGGACCTGCCTTATAAATACCTGCCCATGGATGAGGTATTAAAACAGGCAGATATAATAAGCCTGCATCTCCCTTTGGATAAAGGAACGGATCAGATAATAGGAAAAAAGGAACTGGCTTTGATGAAGCCGCATGCATTTCTGATCAATACGGCAAGAGGCGCATTGATTGACCATGCAGCACTATTGAACGCATTGGATGCACAGGCTCTTGCAGGTTTTGCTGCAGATGTGCTACCCGAAGAACCACCAGTTCAAAACCTTCCGCTTGTGCAGCATGCACGTGCGATCGTTACACCACATTCTGCCAGCCTTACGGCATCCACATACCGGCGGATGTGCCTGCTTACTGTAAATAACGTAGTGGCAGTACTTACTGGCGGAGAGCCGGACCTAAACAGCATATATAATCGAAACTCGTTTGTATGAATACTTTTTGCATCAGTTTATTATTAACACTCAGTACCGGTTTGTTCTGTGCGCAATCTCCGCAAAAAGCAAAAAAGCCCCTGGTTGTTTTTGTTTGTGGAGACCATGAATACAGTGGTGAAGAAACGCTGCCTATTATTGCGGCGGAACTGGAAAAGAATTATGGCATGAGGACAATTGTTCTCAAAGCCTCTCCCGATCATAACAGCGAAGAGAATATCCCGGGCTTGGAAGCATTGAAGGATGCAGACCTTGCCGTGTTCTTCCTGCGCTGGCGAAGACTTCCTCCTGAACAGCTTGCTCATATTGAAGCCTACCTGAAAACCGGGAAACCTGTTATGGGATTCCGTACCACTACGCATGCCTTCAATTTTCCCAAAGGGCATGCCAGCGAAAAATGGAATGCCTTTGGAGAGTTTGCATTAAATGCTCCTCCGGGTTGGGGAGGAAAAGCCAAACATACACACTATGGGCACAATAGCAGCACAGATGTAAGTATTGTTCCCAAAGAAGCAAACAACCCTATTTTAACCGGTGTAGCAAAAGATTTCCACGTTCGCTCCTGGTTGTATCACGTTGTACCGGATTATCCCGTTAAAGGTTCCACCTGGCTGCTTACCGGCAAAGCGGTGAACCCTGAAAGGCCCGCAGTTGAAAACCCTGTGGCCTGGACAGGCACCAATTCTTTCGGCGGAAAAGTTTTTATGACCACACTGGGCCATCCGGAAGATTTCAGAATAGAAGCTTTTCAGCGGCTCGTGATCAATGCCATTCACTATGAGCTGGGCCTGAAAATACCCACGAAATGGAAAGGTAAAATGGACATCCAGGTACCTTACCGCGTTGCTAAATAAACATCCATTGAGATCATGAGACTAATAAAGATCAGCGTTCTATCGCTTATCGCGGTTATCCCTGCGATGATGATACTAAACGCCTTTAAAATTAAAGGGTCTGCTCCTCTCACTATTGCCAAAGGATCGCGCATTGCGCTGATCGGTAATAACCTGGGATCGAGGATGGTCCATTATGATAATTTTGAAACAGAGCTCTATCTCCGTTTTCCAACGTATGATCTGTTTATCCGTAATATGTGCCGTCCGGGAGAAACACCCGGTTTCCGGCCACATGCCAGCAGGAATTCTGCATGGGCTTTTCCCGGCGCGGAAAAATTCCAGGTGGAGCGGGCTAACATGGTGAAAAGAAAAGATGCTGCGGGCTGGGCAGAAATGGAAGATGCCGGGGAAGGTTTTTTTGAAACACCTGACCAATGGCTCACGAGGCTTAAAACAGATGTGATCATTTCCTTTTTCGGCTATAATGAATCCTTTGAAGGAAAAGCCGGGATTGCCAACTATAAAGCAGAACTGGATGCCTTTATTAAATGGACGTTGAAGCAAAAATACAATGGTACCTCCGCACCAAAGCTGGTGATTGTTTCTCCCATTGCTTTTGAAGACCTCTCTGATAAGTATGATCTGCCGAATGGCCGTAAAGAAAACGAAAACCTGGAATTGTACACCAAAGCAATGAAAGAAGTTGCTGCATTGAATAAAGTACTTTTTGTAGATGCATTTACACCATCTCTGCAATGGTATAAAGAAACAGCCACACCATTGACCATCGATGGCTCCCAGCTGAATGAAGAAGGGTATAAAAAATTTGGCTTATTACTGGCAGATCAGATCTTTGGAGAAGGTACAGCTCATACAGAGCAGAACAAAAAACTGGTGCATGATGCAGTGATGGAAAAGAACTGGATGTGGCTGAACGATTATAAAATTCCTAACGGCGTGCATGTATATGGCCGCAGGTACAAACCTTATGGCCCTGATAATTTTCCCGCGGAAATAAAGAAGATCCGTGAAATGACGGTGATCAGGGATACTGCCATCTGGCTCGCCGCTTCAAAAGGTGAAAAGATGGACCTGGTAGCTGCCGATCAGCATACGAGCGTATTGCCGGAGGTTAAAACCAATTATACACCCAGCGGTAAAAATGGCAACCTGGAATATCTGAGTGGGCAGGAAGCGGTGAATAAGCTGAGAGTTCCGCCGGGTTATAAAGTAGAACTATTTGCTTCAGAAACGGAATTCAGTGCCCTCGCCAAACCAGTGCAATTATCTTTCGATAACAAAGGACGGTTATGGGTGGCAACAATGCCCAGCTATCCGCAGTATAGAGTAGGAGACCCAAAACCAAACGATAAGATCATTATCCTGGAAGATACCGATAATGATGGCAAGGCCGATAAACAAACTGTGTTTGCAGACAGCCTGCATTTACCACTTGGCTTTGAGATGGCGGCGGAAGGAGTATATGTATCGCAGGGAACTAACCTGGTACTGTTAAAGGATACGGATGGCGATGGCAAGGCTGATAAAAAGGAGATCCTGCTCAGTGGTTTTGATGATCATGATTCACACCACAGCAATCACGCCTTCACAACAGATGGCTCCGGCGCTATTTACTCAGGAGAAGGCGTATTCCTTCGTACCAATGTAGAAACTTCCTATGGTCCTGTTTATTCTACCAACGGCGGCTTCTACAGGTTTGATCCCATCCGCAGAAAACTGGAACGCACTGCACAACTGGCTATTCCAAATCCCTGGGGCATTACGTTCGACGGTTGGGGGCAGCCTTTCTTTGCAGAAACATCCAGCCCGGATGTACGCTGGATGCTTCCCGGCACCGTATTGCCAAGGTATGGGCAGGCTACACACAAATCCAAACAACTGGTAGAAGAGAAACATTTAGTGCGGCCAACATCTGGCATTGAAATAGTATCCAGCCGGCATTTCCCCGATGATGTGCAGGGAGACCTGCTGATCAATAATACCATTGGTTTCCTCGGAACAAAAGAACATACCATGGAAGATGACGGAACAGGTTATAAAAGCCGTTTTCGCCAGGACCTGCTGGTGAGTGAAGATCCTAACTTCCGCCCGGTAGACCTGGAGTTTGCACCTGATGGTTCTTTATACGTGGTGGATTGGCATAATATCCTTATCGGGCATATGCAGCATAATGCACGGGACCCTTTGCGTGATCACTCGCATGGAAGGATCTACCGTATCACCTATCCTTCCAGGCCATTGGTAAAACCGGCAAAGATAGCAGATGCCAGTATCGAAGAGCTCCTGGATAATCTGAAACTGCCGGAATACAGAACACGTTACAGGACCCGCCGGGAACTGAGAGGCCGGGATGTTTCAGAAGTACTGTCCAAATTAACAACCTGGGTGGCTAAGCTGGATGCCAGTGATCCGCGATATGAACATCATCTGCTCGAAGGACTTTGGGTGAGCTGGGGAATGGATAAAGTAGATCAGAAACTTTTAAAGCAACTGTTGAAAGCAAAGGATTACCATGTAAGGGCAGCCGCAGTAATGGTAGTTCGTTATACAGGGCACCAGGTGCCAGACCAGGCAAATTTACTGATGGAAGCAGCCAGGGATCAAAACAGCCGCGTAAGGCTCATGGCTATTGTAGCGGCTTCCTGGATCGGTAAAGAAAAAGGGCTTCCCATTTTAGCCGAGGCTAATAAATTACCAATGGACGATTGGATGCTGCCTGCATACAAGACCGCCGTAGCACATTTAAATGGGATGAACGTAAGGGAAGCAAGAGAGAAAGAAGAAAAAACAGTGCTGAAAGGTGCAGAACTGGCATTGTTTAACCAGGGAAAAATTATTTACAATAAAGAAGGATACTGTAAAACCTGCCATCAGGCTGATGGAAAAGGACTCACCGCTTCTGGTTTTCCACCCCTTGCCTCCACTAACTGGGTAAAGGGTAGTGATGAAAGACTGATCAAACTGGTGCTGAAAGGACTGATGGGACCTATCACCGTAAATGGTAAAAAGTATCCCGGCCAGGTGCCAATGACACCTTTTGGCGGATTACTGAAGGACAATGAGATAGCAGCAGTATTGACCTATGTCCGTAACTCATTTGGAAATAACGGCCCTGCTGTTTCTCCGGAGAAAGTGAAAAAGGTGAGAAAGGCAATAGAAAGTAAAAAGGATTTCTATTCCGCAGAACAATTACTGAAAGAACATCCCCTGGAAAGGGTACAATGATATTGGAAGGGGGCTAAATGCCCGTGTTCATGATTTCTTCCAATAGTTTGATTGATAAGTAAGAGCTGGCCGTTTTCAGCCGGCTCTCCTTCTTCTTTCATTTCTATTGGACGATGCCATATTTTTAGAATATTAGCATGAGTGTATGTACAACAGCCAAGTAGTTATATGAAAACCATTTGATCACATTCTAGTTAAATCCATGTTATGAAGAAAACCCGGCAATCAGTGAACCAGATCTAATTGAGATCCACCTTAACGTTAATCTATTCGCAGGTACGGGCCCGTACCAATCAGTTTCCTAATCTCTTTTTTTGAAGGCACACATCAGGTGTTTAGCCTCCTGGAATACTCATTTTCTAACCCCGGCGGCGCTTGCTGCTGACAAACCCAGTTATATGCGATCAGAAAAACTACGCAGGATATTGTGTTGCATCATGTGCATCGTCCTGCTTGCACTTCCCGGTTACGTCCGGGCACAATCAAAAACAATTAAAGGTATTGTTACCGATGAAACGGGTGCTCCTGCTATTGGTGTATCCGTGGCTGTTAAACAGGGCAAAACAGGCACTGCAACAGATGCTGAAGGAAAGTTTACATTAAGTGTGCAGCAGGGAACGGTGCTCGTACTTTCCGGCCTGAACTATGAGTCAACAGAAATAACGGTGGATGCCCGTACAGAATATAAGATCACCGTTAAAACCAAATCGTCCAACCTCAGCGATGTAGTGATTGTTGGATATGGTACACGGAAAAAATCAGACCTCACCGGAGCGGTGGGAACTGTAAGGAGTGAAGCACTGATGGAGCGGCCCAGTTCTTCATTAAACCAGGAATTGTCCGGCCGTGTAACGGGAGTAAATGTCTCTTCCAACTCAGGCCGCCCCGGTGGCCGTGCCAACATCCGCATCCGCGGTTACAGTTCCATCAACATCCAGAACGACCCTCTTTATGTAATTGACGGTGTGATCCTCAATGTGGCCGGTTTGCAGAACGGTAGTACGCCAATAGATTATTTGAACCCTAATGATATTGCGTCTATTGAGGTGTTGAAAGATGCTTCGTCTACTGCCATATACGGAGCGCGCGGTGCAAACGGCGTGATATTGGTAACCACCAAACGAGGTTCATCAGGAGGCGGCAAAGTAACCTATGATGCAGACTTTAGCCTGGGAACACTACCCCGCAAGCTGGAGGTGCTGAATGCAAAAGAGTTCCTGCAGGTAGAAGATCTCGCTTATAAAAACGCGCAAAAGTATGATTCCGTAGGATGGACAAACGGGAAGTATACCGATCCCAGAACGAAACGGAACAATCCGCTACTCTTCGACAGCCAGGGCAATCCGCTATATGATACAGATTGGCAGGACGAAGCTATACAGAAAGCTTTTACACAGAATCACCAGATATCATTCACCAATGGTAATGAGAAGGGTAGTTATGGAGCATTCCTCAACTACAGGAATGAAAACGGGCTTATTAAAGGATCATGGCAGAAAAGATATGCTGCCCGCTTTGTGTTTGATACGCAGATCAAAGACTGGCTGAAAGTGGGAGGTACATTGGGATATACAGATCAGAACGAAAAGCAGGTGGACCAGCTGGGAGGCGGAGGTATTGTAACCATGCGCCAGGTACTGGAAGCATTACCTATCATCCCCGTAAAATTCCCTGACGGGTCCTGGGGCGGAAATGATGATTACCCGGGTATGGAAGGTGGCGGTAACCCGGTACAGGTACTGGAAGAGCGGCTTTATTATCTCCGCACGCAAACACTGCTGGGGAATATTTATGCGAACATTCAACTCGCGAATGGCCTGGAATTCAGGACCACGGTAGGCGCCAATGTGATCAACCAGCGGCTTGATTATTACGGAGGCCGTGACCTGAACTATATTTCCCGCGGCCAGAGAGGTGTGGCACAGATCACTAACAACCGCTATAACTCCTGGCAGTTTGAAAATTACCTCACCTATAACAAACAGTTCAACCGTATCCATTCACTGAATGCTTTATTAGGGCTTTCCTGGCAGCATGTGGACCAGTTCAGCAACTTTGCCGTCAGCCAGGGTTTTACGGACGATTATTTTAAGTTCTATAATCTCGGTGCCGGTGCTAATCCACAGGCGCCTAGTTCATCAGGTACTGCTTACGGCCTTAACTCTTATTTCTCGCGGCTTAACTATGGGTTGAAGGATAAATACCTGCTTACGTTCACCGGGCGTATGGATGGTTCTTCTAAGTTCGGTAGCAGCAACCGCTTTGCTTTTTTCCCCTCCGCAGCAATTGCCTGGCGGGTTTCGCAGGAAAACTTCATGAAAGCAGTGCCCGCTATTTCCAACCTGAAGCTGAGGGCCAGCTATGGTGCAACAGGTAACTCTGAAATATCTGCCTACCAGGCGCTGGCAGGCCTGGGCAACTATGATGTGGTGTTCGATGGTGTAAGAAGCCCGGGTATAGGTATCAGCCGCATGTCCAACGATGAATTGAGGTGGGAGAAAACCCTTCAGCTGGATGCCGGTATGGAACTGGGACTTTTCAATAACCGTGTTTCACTGGAATTTGATGTATACAGGAAGAAAACGGTTGACATGCTGCTGGCGGCACCCTTACCTACCACCAGCGGTTATACGAGCATTACCCGCAACATCGGCAGTATGGAGAATAAAGGTGTTGAACTGGCTATCAATACCACTAACATAGAGCGGGAACATTTTTCCTGGAACACGCAGTTTAATATTTCTATCAATAAAAACCGGGTGCTGGCCCTTACCGGCGGCAGCGACATTTACTCAGGTGCAACCGTTATCCGTGTAGGAGAACCGCTTGGTGCTTTCTTTGGCCGTGTAAATCTTGGCACCTGGAGTACACAGGAAAAAGGCCAGGCCGCTGTATATAACGCCCTTCCGGGAGATGTAAAGTACCTTGATCTGAATAATGATAAACAGATCAATGATAACGACCGGGCGATCATCGGAAAAGGTATTCCGGATGGCTTCGGTACTTTTATGAACACCTTCCGGTACAGGAACTGGTCACTTACGCTGGACCTCCAGTATATGTATGGAAACGATGTATTGGACAGGAGCATCCATTCCCTGGAAGACCGGCAGGGTATTGCTAATAGCTACAAAACGGTGTTGAATGCCTGGACGGAAACAAACCAGCATACACCCATTGCACAGGTACGTCCTGTACCGGCCGGTTATGATACTAATAACGACAGCCATAAGGTGACTGATGCCTCCTTTATCCGCGGCCGCAATTTCCTGCTTGCCTATACATTCCCTGCAGCCACCGTTACCAGGATGAAGATGGACCGGCTGAGGGTATATGCATCTGTGCAAAACGTATTTGTGGCCACTAAATACAAAGGATACGATCCGGAGGTATCTAATTCCGGCTCTCCTTTTGACCAGGGATTTGGTTTGTACGATTACCCGAAGCCAAGGGTATTTATGTTGGGCCTGAACGTAACCCTGTAAACCATTTTGTAACCTTAAAGGAAATAACATGAAATCATACATATCAAGATATTACCTGCTGATCTGTGCCGCAGGAACAGTGTTGTTGAGCGGTTGCAGCAAATTCCTGGACGAAAGTGATCCGAGTAACTTCACAATAGACCAGTATTACCGTACGGCTGAACATGCCGCGAGTGGCGTGAACAGTATTTATGCATCCATGCGTGAGCCAACTGGTAGCGGCTTTGGTGGTGGTGCCTGGATGATGACGGAATTTGCTACCGGCCTGGCGGATACAGATCTGGGGCAGGCCGTGAACAGTTACTTTGTGAAAGACCTGATCAATACACCGGATAACGCCTACGGCCGTACGTATTGGGTCAGCTACTACAGGGGCATTGCCAATGCAAACCTCGCTATCGAAAAGATACCTGCCATCAATATGAACGAAGCGGAGAAGAAAAAACTACTGGGGCAGGCCCGGTTCCTTCGTGCCTGGTACTACTTCGGATTGGTTCGTATGTTCGGGCATATCCCGCTTATCCTGAAACCGGTTAGCCTGAATTCTCCGGAACTGAAACCTAACCAGGCACCGGTAGAAGAGGTGTATGCTGCTATTGATGCAGACCTGAAAGAAGCGGAGGCTGCGGGTTTACCATGGAGGGATGCATCCGGCAGAGTAAGCCTCGGTGCCGTGAAATCATTGATGGCACAGGTATATCTCACCATGGCCGGTTATCCCTTGCAGAAAGGCGCAGCGTATTATGACCTGGCTGCAAAAAAAGCAGAGGAAGTAATAGATTCCAAACAGTTCTCGCTATTTCCGGTATATGCTGATCTGCACAATCCTTCGAAGAAGAACATAGGAGAGAACATCTTTATGATGCAGTTCCGTACACAGATCATTCCTTCGTCCTGGCAGGTGGCTATTATTCCCTATAACAAAAATATCTCTGCCTACTCTGATGAAACCGGCGGCATTTATGCCAATATCAATTTTATCAGATCATTTGAGCCGGGAGACCTGCGTGTGAAAGAAAAACAATTCTTCTACACTAACTACACTTCAGAATCCGATCGCACTAAAACAGTGGAGCTGGGAGGTTATTACATCTACAAACATTTTGATGAGGCAGCCCAACTGACCACTGCTAACAGTGATCTCAACTGGCCCGTTATCCGGTATGCGGATGTACTGCTCACTTATGCAGAAGCAGCCAATGAAACTGCCGGCCCGGGAACAAAAGCCTATAGCGCCGTGAAAGAGATCAGGGACCGTGCGCAACTGCCGGAGTTATCAGGCCTCAGTAAAGAACAGTTCCGCGAAGCTGTATGGCGTGAGCGCTGGTTTGAACTGTGTTATGAAAATACCACCTGGTTTGATATGGTGCGGCTCCGTAAGGCATTTAACGTAGGTACCAGGCAGTTTGATGAATACGTAGGGCATAAGTTCTCTTATGGGCCGGTAGTATCTGCCAGAGAACTGCTCTTTCCAATCCCCACACAGGAGATCCTGGATAATTCCAATCTGAAGCAGAATGATGGGTATAAGTGATCTGTTTGTTAATGGCCGGCTTTCTTCCGTAAAGAATGCCGGCCATTTGTATTGGTGGTGGGCGGGCTGGCTTACCAGGAGGGGCGTCATGTTGTCCTATCTTGACCTTACCACCTGGCTTGCCGTTGCCCAATGCCACCACAAACTATCCAGCTCTTTCACCTTTTCAGGATACTTGCCGGAAAGATCATTCATCTCTGTTCTGTCCTCCGCGAGGTTATAGAGATGTGGAAGGCTGTCCCTGCGGGTAGCCACCAGTTTCCAGTTATTTAAGCGTGCATACTTTGCACCAAAATGTTCATTGAAAAGTACCGTATGCCCAACAGATCGTTTATCATTGAATGAAGTGACGAGGCTGATACCTGTTGATGGGGGAACAGGCAGATCATTCCTGGTTGCAGGATAGGTAGCCCCGCTCAGTTCAATGAAAGTGTTCATGAAATCCATCACATGCCCTACATGCGAACTGAATCCCCCTTTGTTAGCAGTGATCCCCTTAGGCCAAAATGCGATCATAGGTGTATGAACACCTCCTTCATATGATTCTTCTTTCCAGTACTGATATGGCGTATTAGCCACCTGTGCCCATCGCGGGCCAATAGATGCAAAGGAGGTTTGTGGGCCCGGCATTACCCGTTTTTGCGTAGGGTACGCAATAGTGCGGCCATCCCTTGTTTTACCGGGGCGGTCAAAGCCCGGCCCGTAAGCAGCACAATTCTCTGCACTGGCACCATTATCAGATAAGAACAGGATCAATGTATTTTCCAGTTGCCCGGTTTGCCTCAACGTACTAATGATGCGGCCGATACCCTGGTCCATTCTATCGATCATAGCGGCATGCACAGCCATGGCTTTGGCATCCCATTCTTTGGTAGGGTTCTCCTGCCAGGAGGGCCCATTTCCGGCCGGAGGTAATTTCGTTTTCGAAGGATCTATCAGCCCCAGTTTGATCATGCGTTGATACCGCGCAGTACGGATCGCATCCCAGCCTGCTTTGTAAGTGTCCTCATATTTGGCAATATCTTCTGGTAATGCCTGCAATGGCCAGTGTGGCGCATTCTCAGCTACATACAGGAAGAAGGGTTGTGAAGAACGGGCATACTCTTTAATGTAAGCTACCGCGGTATCATTGATGGCATCTGTATGATAGTAATTCTCCGGTACGTTTTTGATCGGCTCTGTACCACTTACAAGACTGAATGGATCAAAGAAATCCACAACACCCCAAATGGTGCCGAAGAACTTCTCGAAGCCCCGGTTGGTGGGATATTGCTCAATAGGGGAGAACGGCCCGAAATCGCGCTGATGGTTCAGCCAGTCCATTTGTTCCTGTGGTGTTTTTTGCCGGATGGTATTGGACACATGCCATTTACCGGACATCGCCGTATGGTATCCGCCAGCCTTCAATACCTCTGCAAGCGTAACAGTGTTATCTCCCAGGCGGCCCAGGTAGCCAGGTTCGTTTTCAGCATCCGTCATTCTGCCTATACCAGCCTGGTGGTTATATAAACCGGTAAGGAGGGATGCCCGGGTAGGGCAGCAACGGGAAGTATTGTAAAACTGAGTGTAGCGGAGACCGTTATTGGCCAGGTAATCCAGGTTGGGCGTCTGTATTTCCCCGCCATAACAGGCAAGGTCTGAAAAACCAAGATCGTCTGCCATGATAACAATGATATTAGGGCGCCTGGCAGGAGCAGAATCCCTTAAGGCCAGCAGGAACAGGCCGCAGGAAAGCAGAAGCGCAATAAGTATCAGTTTTTTCTTCATGGTGGACAACATGGAATCACGAAAGAACAAAATCCAACGCAATGGACTTCGTCATTTTGTATCAGATTCTAGCATAATCGTCTCAATTTGGCAAAGATGCCCCCTATGACGCTGCAATCGATAGTGTATCAATGCAATAGTAGTATTTTATCATACACTGATTAATTGTTCCTAACACTGTTTTTTTATTTGATCATTGTTTCTGAAACACTTAATTTCAGAAACAATGAGAACATGAAGAGAGATAACCAACAGACACGCATTTATTAACTATTGAACCGGCCGCGTTAACCTATTATTGTAACACAACGTATGATGAGCATTACCCGTCTATAGCATGCCATGCTACCATGGAAGTATGCTGCGTTATCTTAACCTAATGTATGTCACTGCAGCATTTTGAGCGGATCAGGAGTATTGATCATTTGATCCGCATCAGGGGAACAGGTTCCCCCCGGCAATTCGCACGTAGATTGAAGATCTCAGAAGCATCACTGTACCGCATACTCGCTTTTATGAAAGAAGCCGGTGCGCCCATCCGGTACAGCAAGGAACGGCAATCTTACTATTACAGCGAAGAAGGATCTTTTTTAATCAGTTTTATTCCATCACAATAGTTGCCTCTCAGCACATGAGAGTGTAGTTGATTAATATGCAGCTATAATTCAAATGCGCAATTATTGGATAGGGAATCTAAAGGAGCTGGGCCGTTACCATTCCTGGTAAAGGAAATAATATCCTGGAACTTTAGCACTAGGCGGATCCCCAATAAATAAAAGCGGAGGGAACATTTCTATTTATTGGGACAATTCACTATTAATATATACATGGTTTTAGAGCCTCCCCTCATTCCTGGGTGGGAGGGGTTTTTATAATGACATCATCTATAATAGAAACAGTTAATGGAGCATAAGCCGCTGGATTCTTCCCGGGGCAATCTTCCTCTACTTCGGAGGCGTATAGATAATGTTGAACAGTTTCAGGTATTCTTCCAATGGCATCAATCCAACCGCCGCACGTCTTTTATTTACATTCGCCTCATCTTTGATAGGGCTTACGCTTCTTACTCCTTTCTCATTTGTCATTAGCTGGGAGCCATAGATCTGGTAACCATGCAGTGCCACAGAAACCCTGTCTTCCAGCATGGCCAGTTCATCCGGCCGCGCCTTTTTTTCGCGGACCGCTTTTTGCATGGCAGGCAGGTATTTTTCCTGCACCGCTAAAGGGGAATGTTGTATAACAAGAAAAAGTACGCTGTTTCCTTGTTGGCCTACTTCATCAGCGCCTCTCCAGCCAAATTGGTCGATGAAGCGGGAAACGAAGGCTAAATTACAGGAGTCTACATACTCCATGCGGGCATGGAAATTTGTCATGGTAGCAGCATCTGCTTTTTGTTCCAGCAAAGCAGCGAATTCATGCCTGATGGCCTGGTCCGAATCATGGATGGAATCAAGGGCTTTCTACCATTCATAATTAAAGTTGGGCGCATACTTTTCCTTATTGGCTTTCATGCAATCTATCACAGCAGCAAATGCAGGAGAAGTTCTGATAAAAGAGAATGCTGTGTCAGTATTAAGCTTTCTGGGATCCCATGCACGAGCCTTTATGCAGAAGGTTTGCAAAGTAGCGATCGTTGAGTCCCTATTGCCGGCCAGGGCAAATGCCCTCGCTGAATTGTACCGGTCATCAGGTGTGCCGCTCCAGCCAAACGATAAAAATGCTTTTCGATAGTGTTCGGAGGCCTGGGTATATGCTCCTTTATTAAGGAGGGAATCAGCTGATCTTATATGGCTGTAATATTCCGAAGGTAAGGAACGGCCCTGGCTATACGTGTTAACAGAACCAAGGGATAGGGTGATCAATAACAGGCAGAAGCGGTATAGCGTTTTCATACAGGTAAAATAGATAATAATTCCATAAGGAAAAGACTGCATATAAGGGATTTGCTTATTTTTAACAGTATATGGCAACACCCGATGGAAATAAGTGGCATCTGCAAATGGTACAGTCGAGATACCATGCTTATAACCTCTCTTTTGAGCAGGCAGAAGCGGTTTACCGGTTTGAGCAGGAGAGGGATGCCCATGCGCTCTCATGGAAACACTTCTTTTCCCAATGGGAAGAATGGGATTTTGAAATGGCCACTTTCAGGGAGATCCTGAAAGAAGAACAACTGGCACTTTACCTGAGCAACCATGAAGTGGAAGTGAAGGCCTATGAAAAGGAGCTTATAGAACAGGATAACAGTGAGATGCAGGTAAAGCAACTGACCTATACAGCCAGGATGCTTGCTTATTACAAGGATGAATTAATTCCCGGATTGCAGAAGAAGGAAGAAGTTAGAAGATATGTATCCATCGCTTGCATGGGAGAAAAAAACAAGCTTAACTACCTCCAAGAAGAACTCAAAAAATACCTTCCCGGCGTAAGGAAGGAGATCCTGATCAATCATTTCCGCCAGTATAAAACTTTCAGGCCCAATGAATTAAAGCATGCGCTTTTAAGGCATAGCATCAACGACGTATGGCCGGATTACGAAAAGTTTTATCAAAGCATGGATGCTCCCACCAGGGCCATAGCAGATTTTTTAGAGAGTAAAGTGACCGGGTATTTCAGAGACATCAAAAAACTACTGGAACAAAGCATAAAGGACAGGCAACATTTTGCTGACAGTCTTTATAAAGAGTTTTACAGCAATGAAGGTGGCTGGCATGTGTATAGAGAAACAACCCCGGAAAAGGAACTGAAAACATTCTGCATGAGCATACTCCTGATAAGTACAAGCGTCTTATATACACATCTGAATCTATAACTCCTGTTTTTGTAGAATAGTAGCCATTGCTAATATTTTTTTATCCAAATCGAAAGGTTTCTTTTTTCTTTTTAATAATTGAGTTAGTTTAGTTAAGATTATTATCTTGTGTGTATTGATTTACAGAATTCCAAAGTCCTACAGCTAAATTAAAGTTAAACAGACCTAACATTCATTCACGTTTTCAATGTTTTTGAAAGACCGGTTGTGACAGTTACGAAAAATTCCACGTGTACAAGCATGAACAGATGCATGTAGAAGGAACTGCACAACGAGGCAAATCACTTATCAAGCTACTTATCAATCAAACTACTAAGGCTGGTATTCATTTTTAACCATTATTAACCAATAATCTGTTTTCTCAACTGAGGCACGAAACGGAGCGGGGAAGGTATGCCCGGATCCAAGTATGCTGTAGCCGATCCACGTAGTCTGCCCTTTAAATTATCAACCTTTTCTTAATCCTAACATGATGTGTATGAGTAAAAAGCTACGCTTCGGCATGGTATGCCTTTGTATGCTCCTATCTTGCTGTTTACGCTATTCAGATGTCTATTCCCAGAACAGGTCTTCCGTTATCGGAACTGTGAAAGACAGTGCCGGTACACCACTTCCAGGCGTAAGTGTGATTGTATCCAGCGCAAAATCCCAGGGAACTGTAACAGACATGAATGGTAAATTTGTACTGGAAGTAAGTCCTGGTGCAATATTGCTTTTCAAGTTCATTGGTTACAAAGAGCAATCAGTAACAGTAGCAGATCCAAAGAAGGAACTAACGGTAGTACTTCAATCGTTAGAAACGGTTCTCAGTGATGTTGTTATTACAGCATTTGGTAAGAAACAGATCAAAGAATCTGTGGTAGGTTCTGTATCCACTATCAAACCGGATGCCTTGCGAACAGGAGGTAGCAACCTCACCAATGCCCTTGCAGGGCAGGTAGCAGGTGTGATCGGCTTTCAGTCCAGCGGTCAGCCGGGTTTGGATAATTCCAACTTCTTCATCAGGGGTGTTACTACATTTGGTTACCGCCAGAATCCGCTGATCCTGATCGATAACGTAGAGCTTACCACTAACGACCTGGCGCGCCTGCAGGTACAGGACATTGCCAGTTTCTCTATCCTGAAAGATGCGAGCGCTACGGCATTATATGGTGCAAGGGGAGCAAATGGTGTTATCCTGGTTACTACAAAGGAAGGTAAAGCTGGTAAAACAACGCTGAATGTAACACTGGAAAATGCGATCTCACAGCCAACCAAAACCATTAAGCTGGCAGACCCCATTACTTACATGAAAATGTATAACGAAGCCAGTACTACACGGGACCCGCTTCAGCCCATCGTATTTGATGCGGATAAAATATACAATACAGAGCAAACCTTGAAAAATGCACCGGGTAGTAACGGTTATGTATACCCGGCGGTGGATTGGCTGGATATGCTGTTCAAGAAATCTACCACAACCCAGCGGGCAAATGTGAATATCAGCGGGGGAGGAGACCTTGCACGTTACCTGGTATCTGCCTCTGCGAGTAACGATAACGGGATGTTAAAGCGAAATGTCGCCAACAATTTTAATAACAATATCAAGTACAAGAACTACCAGCTACGCTCCAATGTAAATATAAAGCTGACTAAAACAACGGAGCTGGTATTGAGGCTGTGGGGAAATTTCAATGACTACAGCGGCCCCATGACCAACGATGCTTCGTTCTCTTCCGATCTGTACAGTGCGGCTATGCATACCAGCCCGGTACTCTTCCCGGCATATTATCAGCCGGATTCTGCCAACCGCCTGGTGCAGCATATCCTGTTCGGTAATGCCAGCGGTGGTGCAGACCAGGCAAATGGCGTGGGATATGCCAATCCTTATGCACAAATGCTGAGAGGATATAAAAGATTTTCCGAGTCCCGTATGTCTGCTACATTGGAACTGCACCAGGACCTTGATTTCATAGTACCCGGATTAAAGGCACATGGTTTCTTCAATACCAACCGGTATTCTTACTTCGATAACAGTATGGCCTATAACCCATTCTATTATAGCATTTTGCCAGGAGGTTATAACAGGGCAAGTAATACCTATAGGCTAACCTGGCTGAATTCACTGCCGAACGGCTCCTTCCTGGGGGGGCCTGGTTCCGGTAATAGCGGGCCGGCCACAGAATACCTGGTATACACGCCGGGAAGAAAGGACGCGAATACCTTCCTGCAATTCCAGGCGCAACTTGAATACGCTAAACAATTGGGGGATCATAACGTTTCCGGTTCGCTGATCGGGGTAAGGCAGCAAAGGCTGGTGGCCAATGGTATAAATCCTAATACTCAGCAGGAAGACCTGCAATACTCACTGCCTTACAGGAACATGAACCTTGCAGGCAGGGCAACTTACAACTACCTTTCCCGGTATTTCCTGGAGTTTAACTTTGGCTACAATGGTTCTGAACGTTTCTCTGAAAATCACCGCTATGGATTCTTTCCTACCATCGGCGCTTCCTGGATCGTTTCCCGGGAGAAGTTCTGGGGCGATGGTTTAACAGATATTGTAAGCTCACTTAAATTAAGGGCCAGCTATGGTTTGAGTGGCAACGACGATATTGGTAATCAGCGTTTCTTTTATTTATCTAATGTAAACCTCACGGCAGGCAATGGCAGCACTTTTGGTTTGAACAATATATATAACCGGCCTGGTGTAAGGATCAATAATTATGAGAACAGGAATGTGACATGGGAAACCGCGAAGATCCTGAACACCGGTATGGAACTCACGCTGTTTAAGAATTTTGACTTTATTGCGGAGTATTGGAAGCAGGACCGCAGCAACATCCTGATGGGCCGGAACATCCCTTCCAGCATGGGCCTGGAAGCAGCCATCCTCACGAATGTGGGTACAGTGAAAGTGAATGGCCTGGACCTTACTGCTAATTATAGCAAAGATTTTTCCAGGAACCTCCGTGTGATGTTTATGTCCAACTTTACGTATTCAAAAGGTGAGTACGGCGTATATGAAGAACCAAAGTATGAAGAACCATGGCGATATAGATCCGGCACTATGCTGGGCCAGCAGTTCGGCTATGTTGCAGAGCGTCTTTTTGTGGATGATAAGGAAGCATCAGCCTCTCCCGTTCAGCAGTTTGGAGGCAGTGGCAACCCGGTAAGAGGTGGGGACATTAAGTACCGTGATCTGAATGGAGATGGCCGTATTACAGTAGCTGATCAGGCCCCGATAGGTTTGCCCACAACGCCCCAGGTAATGTATGGTTTCGGGTTTTCCGTAATTTATAAAGGCTTTGAAATAGCTGCACGTTTCCAGGGCCAGTCAAGAGTTTCTTTCTTCATAGACCCTCGTTCCGTAAGTCCTTTCGTTATACCGCCATCGCCCCAGATCCAATTCCAGAGCCAGCCGTTGCAGGCCTTTGCGGATGATCACTGGTCTGAAGAAAATCAAAACCTCTATGCGCTATACCCCCGTATGGGTGTTAGCGCACAGGCTATCGAGAACAATCTCCAGAGAAGTACCTGGTGGATGCGTGATGGCAGTTTCCTGAGATTGAAAACTGCTGAAATTGGATATGTTATACCCAATCAATTATTAAAAAGACTGGGTGTGAGATATTGCCGCGTATATGTGAATGGCCTTAACCTTTTCAACATTACCAAATTTGACCTGTGGGATCCGGAACTGGGCGGCAATGGGTTCAGTTATCCTATTCAGAAGGCTTATAATTTAGGTATCAACATCAATTTATAAACAAAGCATTATGAAGCGCTATCAAATAAATACAACAGCCCGTGCGTGGTGCATGTTTATACTGTGTTTGCTGGGGATCACAAATGAAGGCTGCAATAAATACCTGGACGTTACCCCGGAGAATGTAGGCACTATAGATTATGCTTTCCGGAACAGGAATGAAGCGGAGAACTACCTGTTCACCTGCTACAATAACCTGCAGCAAATGAGCAATGTGCTGGGTGATCCTGGTTTTACCACATCGGCTGAGATCGTTTATCCCAATGATCTGTCTGAAAGACCTATTTCTGATGAAGGCTTCCAGCTGATCCGTGGAACAACACAGAATATTTCCAATCCTATCCTCAATTACTGGGATGGTAGCAATATGGCTCCCAATATCTTCCAGGCTATCCGCCGTTGCAACATCATGCTGGAGAACATTGATAAACCTATTGATCTCTCTGAGGAAGAAAAAGCAAGATGGATTGCGGAAACAAAATTCCTGAAAGGATATTACCATTATTTCCTCGCCAGGATGTATGGCCCCGTTCCCATCTATAAAGTGAATCAGAACGTTACAGCCCCGATAGAGGAGATCAGGGTGAAAAGGGCGCCGGTGGATTCCGTATTCAATTACGCTGTTCAACTGATGGATGAAGCTATTCCTGATCTGCCAGTGCAGATAGCAAACATGCAACAGGAACTGGGACGGATCACAAAGGTGATCGCTTTATCTGTAAAAGCTGAAATACTGGCTACGCAGGCAAGCCCCTTATACAATGGTAATCCTGACTATGCAAGGTTTAAGAATAAAGACGGGGAGGTGTTATTCTCTGCAACGGCAGACCCAGCCAAATGGCAACGCGCCGCTGCTGCTGCTAAGGCTGCTATTGATGAAGCGGCCAGCCTCAACATGAAATTATACACCTTCATTCAACCCGCCAACCTGCCGGTGCTGACGGATTCCCTCCGCAAAGTGCTTACCATTCAGAATGCGGTGACAGAGAAGTGGGATTTCAATGCAGAGCTGATCTGGGCACTCAATGGCACCTTCGGTTACCAGAACTTCTGTATTCCCCGCCTCACCACCAAAGCAGTGGAAAACTCAACTTCGGCGGCAGGCAGCTTTACTGTTCCCTTATCGACAACAGATCTTTTCTATACGGACAATGGTGTACCCATCAATGAAGATAAGACCTGGGATTATGGCCGCCGTTTTGAGTTGCAGACAGGTGATAACGCTAACAAGTACTTTATCAAGAGTGGCTACACCACTATCAGGAATAATTTCAAACGTGAAGTACGGTATTATGCCAACATCGGTTTCGATGGCGGTGTATGGTTTGGGAATGGCGTAACAGATCAGAATAACCCGTTGTACATTGAAGCAAAAGGCCCTGATTCAAAGGCGGGGCCTAAAGACCGTGTGCGGATCAATATGCTGGCTATGTGGCCTAAAAAGCTGGTGAATTACCTCACAGTTTTCAATGAAGGTGTGCAGCAATCAGCTTACCGTTTGCCACGCACCCGCCTGGCAGATCTGTACCTGTTATATGCAGAATGCCTGAACGAGGCCAGCGGACCTTCTCCGGAAGTATATAACTATATAGACCTCGTACGCCAACGGGCAGGCCTCAAAGGTGTGGTGGAATCCTGGGCGCAGTTCAGCTCAGCTCCTAATAAGCCAACCACCAAAGATGGCCTGCGTGAGATCATTCACCGGGAACGCCGGGTGGAATTATGCTTTGAAGGAAAAGCAGGATGGGACCTCAGGAGATGGAAGGAAATGCTTACCGTACTTGCGCCACCTATACAGGGATGGAGCATCTTCCAGAAAACAAACAGCAATTTTTACACCCTGCAAACTTTGTTCATACCCGGAATGACTGTAAGGGACTACTTCTGGCCATTGTCAGACGCTGCATTGTCCAATAACCCTAATCTGGTACAAACACTGTATTGGTAATCGTTTCACTGTATCAAAATGATTGTTATGAATAATAAATATATCTTTTTAACATTCACTCTGCTGCTGGCGGTTATAGCCTGTACCAAAGTAAAGGATTACAATGACCCTATTTCAGGAGATAAAACAAAGCCGGGAGTGATCAGCAATATAAAAGTGGCCAACTTCAACGGTGGCTCTCATATCACTTACAGCCTGCCTTCTTCGGGAAACGTGCTGTATGTGAAAGCGGAATATGTGATCGATGAGAAGACAGGAAAGAAGCGGCAGACAAAATCCAGTTACTACAGTGATAGTATCATGGTACAGGGCTTTGCAGAAAAAAAGGAGTACTCGGTTACGCTCACCACTGTCACCCGTTCCAATGTAGAATCTGATCCGGTAACGGTAAAGGTTTTCCCGGATACGCCGGTTTACAAACAGGTGGCTAAAACTATCAGGATGCAACCCGATTTTGGAGGGCTCAACGTTCAGACGGAAAACGTCAATAAAAAACCGGTGGGTGTGATCGTGTTGTATAAACCAGCTGGTTCAGACAGGTATTCCATCTATGAGCAAAAGTTCAGTGATTTTGCGGCGCTCAGTTTTTCTTCACGTGGATTTGACACACTGCCCAAACAATTTGCCGTATACATCACGGACCAATGGGGCAACAATTCCGATACACTTTTTCAAACCATCAAACCCTTATTTGAAAAGGAGTTGGATAAAAGTAAATTCTTCGCAAATGCCTTACCCAGCGATGGGAGGATAGGTTTCGGATGGGCCTTGTCCAATCTATGGAACGGCAATACTGGTGGTACCGGCTGGCATACGGTACAGGAGAATGTGCCCTTACCCATCGTATGTACGTTTGGGTTGGGCGTTTCGGCCAAAATAAGCCGCTTTGTATTATATGGGAGGTCTGGTTATGAATATGGCCATGGAAATCCCAAGGTATTCTCCATATGGGGTTCAGATAAACCTGCTCCGGCAGATCAGGTGTTGCCTGTATTTGCAGAAGAAGGTACCATTTTGGGAGATTGGGTGAACATGGGTAATTACGTATGGCCAGGGCCGCCATCAGGAGCACCCCCAGCTTCACCTACGGCAACAGACAGGGCTGTGTTTAACCGTGGTATGGAATTCAATGTTCTCTTCACGGCGCCTAAAACAAGGTTTATCAGAATGGCCGTTACCGAATCATGGTCTGGCGCCACTTTTGCGCATGCCATGGAAATCACCTTGTTTGGAAATACTAATTAAAAAGAACGTTTATGAAAAAAAGTATCATCCTGCTGCTTTTTACTTCCTGCCTGTATTTCAGCTGTAATAAAGGCGAAGTGGAATATAAGGACCTGTTAGGTGGCAGCGAAGTAATTTATCCGGGCCTCACCGGCAATTTCAAAGCATTCCAGGGAAACCTGCGGGTAAAACTGCAATGGAACCCAAGCCCGGACCCAAGCATAACTAAATATCTTATTTACTGGAATAATAACACGGATTCGATGACGCTGACTGCTTCCAGCAATAATACGCAGGACACGATCAGTACTATGATCACCGGCATCGGAGAGTATGTGCAGAACTTTGTATTGTATACTTTCGATGCTAAAGGGAACAGATCAATAGGGCAATCGCTTTCCGGAGTAAGGATCTTTGGACCCTTATATGTTTCCTCTCTTATCAACCGGCCGGTGGATGCCAGCAAGCCAATCGTGGCCTTGGACCCTAATACGTACAAGGTGTTCTTTTCGAAACCTGATACCATACTGAATACAGGTACTTCCATATCCTACCTGGATAACCTGCAGAACCCTGTTACGCTTAACCTGGATGCAAAAACAGATTCTGTTGTGCTGAACCTGGTAAAGGCAGGTACCAAAGTTGCCATACGTTCCGCATATGTGCCGGTACGTAATGCCGTGGATACATTTCGTGTGACGTATAGTGACACCTTACTGCTCAAATAAAGGATATTGTATCGAAATAAAGAGGGGCTGTATCATTTTTTGTAACAGCCCCTCTTGCTTTATTTAGTTAATTAACGAAATATGGTGCGCGTATTACTTCCTCTGAAAGCTTAAGTAATTAAAAATGAATTGGTTGTTCCATTGGCCCGGTGGTTGCAATGTACTGGCAAAATACGATTCATGAAAATTGTAGTCATCGGAGGTACCGGGTTAATAGGAACAAAGCTCGTATCGAACCTCCTCCAGTTGGATAACCAGGTAGTGGCTGCATCCCCGGCCATGGGAGTTAATACCATCACAGGAGAGGGCTTGTCCAGGGCAATGGAGGGCGCTGAAATAGTAGTAGACGTATCCAATTCCCCTTCTTACGAAGAGAAGTTTGTGATGCGTTTTTTTGAAACTTCCGGCAGGAACCTGATGGCTGCCGGAAAAGCGGCAGGTGTTACGCATCACATCGCGCTTTCTATCGTGGGTACAGAAGAGCTCGCAGCGCAAAGCCCCTATCTCAGGGCAAAGCTGGCCCAGGAAACAATCATCAGGGAGTCAGGCTTACCTTTTACCATTGTTCATTCCACCCAATTCTTCGAATTCCTTAGCGGCATTGCACAATCCAATACACAGGGGCAAACCGTGCATCTTTCTCCCGCATATGTTCAACCCATCACGGCAGATGATGTGGCCGCTGCACTAACAGAAACCACCATGGCCGTACCTCATAATGATATGGTGGAAATTGGGGGCCCGGAGCGTGTAAGGCTCTCCGATATCGTTGAGCGATACCTTGCTGAGATCAATGATCCACGCACTGTTGTGGCTGATCCCCAGGCACGTTACTTCGGTGCATTGCTCACTGACAAGGTACTGGTTCCCGGAGAAAGTGCGTACCTTGGTACTACTAATTATGATGCCTGGATGGCTGCTCAACGTAAACCTGTATAATATGAACTGGTTTGTAAAATTCATTTCAAGCTCTATTGGTAAAAAAATGATGATGGCATTGACAGGGCTCTTCCTGATCAGTTTCCTGGTAGTACATTGCGCCATTAATGCTTTGATCTTTTATAACGATGGAGGAAAAACCTTCAACATCGGGGCGCATTTCATGGGCACTAATCCTATTATCCGCACCATTGAAATTGTATTGATAGCCGGATTACTCTGGCATATTGGTCAAGGCCTGTATTTGTGGAAGAAGAACCGGGATGCACGGCCCGTGAAATACCTGGTGAATAAAGGAAATGCCAACAGTACATGGTATAGCCGGAGTATGGCCCTGATGGGTACAATTATCCTCTTATTCCTGGTAGTGCATACCTCTAATTTCTGGATACCTAACCGTACGCATCAGTTCTTTCATGGAGAGGAATTGCCTTTGTATGATATGATGCAGGAAAAATTTCAGCAACCTATAGAGGTGATCATTTACCTGATAGGTTGCTTTGCACTTTACTGGCACCTGCTACATGGGTTTAAAAGTGCATTTCAATCCCTGGGATTGAACCATGTAAAGTATAACGGGCTCATCACTTTTTCCGGAGTAGCTTTTTCTATTGTTGTTCCGTTCGTACTGGCTATGATGCCGGTAGCTATTTACTTCCGCTGGATAACATGATCTGTAGCACCGTGATAAAGACTTGCTTCCGGAACGGTGAAAGAAATAGTTTGCTGTGTGATGGTTTTGTGCGTTGGGTCTACCAGCTCCACAAGGATCTTATGCGGTCCGGGTTTCATGCCAACTATAATAATAGGTTCATTACTGCTATCTGCCCAACGCCATGGGCCACCATCAACGGTTACATGAATATGACCGATACGGGGTGAAACACTTAATGCTGCAGTCCCGAAAGCAGGCAGGATGCGGAGGTGCTGCGTGCGGTATTGCACTATCACACGGCCCGTTGCCAGCGGTTCCGCCAGGGGCTGATCCACTACCAGAACAGGCGCAGGTTCACTGTCTAATGGTACCACAGGAGCGGGGCCGTTAAATTCACGTGCAGTTAAAGGAGTTGCTGCTGGTATTATAGTTGAAGTTGCCACAGTGCCATGGATCTCCGATCCTGCATGATGCGCATGAATACCACCGGTTACCTCAGGTATTACAAAAGATACCGCTTTACTGTCTATCACCTTATGGGTAGGATCAGCGAGTTCCAGCAGAATGTGATGTGGCCCTGGGGCTAATCCATTTACTATCAGTGGCTCATTGCTGCCGTCTGCCCAATGCCAGGGTGCATCATCAACAGTCACATGCAAATGGCCAATGCGGGGAGAAACATCCAATGCCCCACTACCATATACCGGCAGTATGCGGAGGTTTTGAGCATAGTACTGGATCACTACCCGGCCCTGTGCCAGTGATGCGGGCAGGGGAGCATCTGCTACCAGTTTTGCAGCCGGTTCATTTGCCAGGGCTATAACAGGTGCCGCCGTGCGGAGATGGAGTGATTGTGCCATCCCGGCTAAAACGGAAGAAAACGTGAGCAAATACATAATGATACGTTTCATGATTGAATTGTTTTGATAAGTTGTTTACTTTGATAGTAGCCACTAACGTAATGATCTAAATGCAGAACGAACTTCCTCCGTAAAAGGTTGTGGTTTTTCCCATGCGGCAAGTACGCTTAAGCCTGAAGTTGCTATGAATGATCCGGGGCTGGAATTTTACCTGATCAGCAGCAACGCACTTTATTTCATCCCCACCTTCATAATATCTATAGCTATTGTCAGCTGTCCGTCAAAATGGCTGTTGCATATTTTGATACATGAAAAGAATAACGTTGATTTAATTATGAAAAACCGAAACGGTGAGCACAGTTTGTATGATATAAAGTAGCCCGGCTACGCTCGTTTTGTTAATCAATTCATCATTAAAACCCAAGTATGAAAAAGCACAACCAGCATCTAATGCTCTCAGGAATGTTATGTCTATCCGGCATTTTTGGAGCTTGCAGGCGGGAGATCACGCCTGCAGACACAGCGCCCCGCACAGACACGTTTATGACCGCGCCCAGCAGCAACGCTTACAATGTAAATGTGATCTATTTCGTTCCCTCAGACGGGGATACCATTGTTAACTACCGTGCAAGGCTGAACGGTGTGCTACGGCACGGACAGGCCTTCTATAACAAATGGATGAGTTACCATGGATTTGGCGACCGCACCTTTGGCCTTACGAGTGATAGTACCGGCCGTGTAAAAGTGATCGTGGTAAGAGGTAACCTTACCAAAGATCAATATCCTTACGAAGGTGGTGGCAACAAAGTGATCACGGAAATGAATACCTGGTTTGCGGCACATCCTGCCGAGAAAAGCAGTGAACACACATTGGTAATTATGCCGGCCAGTACTTATGGGCCGGATGGAGACCCGGGTGGTGTACCTTTTTATGGTCTTGGCCGCTGGTGTTTTGCATTGGATTATGCAGAGATGGATACCAGTTACCTGGGGCAGAACAATACACTCGGCAACAGGGCTACAAAATGGATCGGTGGCCTGATGCATGAGCTGGGCCATGGTATTAACCTGCCACACAACAAAGAAAAAGTATCTGAAGGTGCTAACCCTGCTATGGGTACGGCACTTATGGGAAGTGGCAACTATACCTATGGTAAAACAGCCACCTTCCTCACTAAAGCCAGTGCAGCCATCCTTAATAACTGCCAGGTATTCCGCGCTACAACAGCAACAGATATCTACGGCGGCGGCAGCGCTACCATCAATACGCTCAAGGCCAGTTACAGCAGCGGTAACATCAACCTGAAAGTAAAATATACGGCCACAAAAACAGTGAACAATGTTATTATCTACCACGACAGAGAAGATGGCGCAGATTATGATGCCGTTGCCTGGACGGCAGTACCGGCGGGAGACAGTATACAGATCAGTATGCCTATCAGTGAGATCCAGAATAAAACAAATAACTACAAACTGCGTATCCGCTTCCTGTTCACCAATGGTTCCAGCGCAGAAAAATCATATTCTTATTCTTACAGTGGGGGATTACCCGTATTAGATATAGACACAAAAGATGAGCTTAGCAAAACCGGCTGGACGATCAATTATGTGAACAGCCAGGAGAATGACGGTGCTGCTGCAAACCTGCTCGATAATAACCCTTCCACTATATGGCATACGCAATGGAAGAGTACGCAGCCTGCACATCCGCATACGGTGATCGTGGATATGCAGTCTTCCAAAAACATAACGGGCCTTTCATTCCTGCAGAGGGAAAACCTGAATGGCTCTTTGAAGGATATCACCATACATACAAGTGCTGATAATATCACTTACACTTCACAGGGTGCACATACCCTGCAGAACGTTAATACCATACAGTATAAAACATTTGCATCGGTGGTTAACTGCCGGTATATTAAGATTGTAACTGCTTCAAATTACTCCGGCTCTCACTATGCAGTGCTGGCGGAATTGGGGGCTTTTTAGTCTCTGACTGGAATGCTTTCATAAGGCTGCCTCTTGTAAAGGAGAGGCGGCCTTACTTTTGTTTGGCCCTTTTTAACTTAATTCTGCATCCTTATTGTACCTGTTCCTGTAATCCAGCGGAGATAGGCCGGTTATCTTTTTAAACAACAATCTGAATGCTTTCACATCGTTATACCCGATATCGTACATCACTTCGTTGATATTCTTCCTTGTAGTTTCCAGGCTCTTTTTAGCTGCTTCTATTTTTATGCGCTGTAAATATTCGGCAGGTGTATTCATCGTGGCTTTCTTGAACCGCCTGTCGAAGTTCCGCCGGTCGATATTAAAAGCAGCTGCCAGCTCTTTCATACTGATCTTTTCACTGAGATTATTTTCCATATACTCCTGCACTGCTTTGATGGCGGCATCTTCATGATTCTTTTGCCCGGTGAAGATGGTAAAAGGAGACTGGCTGCTTCTGCTCAGGTCTATTTCAAAGAACTTGGCACAGAAGATGGCCGTTTGCCGGTTGTAATATTTCTCCACGAGATATAATATCAGGTTCATGGAAGAAAGCGCACCACCGGTGGTATAAACACCCTGTTCATCTGTAATGATCTTTTCTGTTTTCAGCTCCAGTTCAGGGAACATTGCTCTAAACACTTCAGCAGCCTGCCAGTGTGTAGAACATTGTTTGCCGTTCAGGATCCCTGCTGCTGCCAGGAGGAAGGCGCCGGTACAAAGGCTGGCTACTTCAGCACCCTGTTTATATTTTGCAGTCACCCACTCAATCAGCGGATTGTTATGTTTCAGCGTTTTATTCACATGTTCATCCAAAGCAGGTATTAAGATCAGGTCTGCTTTTGGTTTATCAGTTAAAAGCACATCCGGGTGTATGGTGAACAACCCTTTATGCAGTACTGTTTTGCGGGAGTTGCTCACCAGCTTTATTGAAAATACTTCTCCATGATATTCATTCGCCTTCGTGAATACTTCATAAGCAAGTATCACACTGCTGAGGTTGGAATGATTTTCTGGGATTAGGATGGCCAGATTTTTCATACTGTAAAGCTAAGCATGTGCATTGTCTAAAACAACCCCTCATTATGTCAATAATACACCCCGCCAGGCTGCGAAATAGACAATATCTTTGGTATATGAAAACAATATTCGATAAAGCAACAAGAGATGATCTGATCAACAGGATCATTGCTCTCGATGAAAACAGTACCGCGCAATGGGGTAAAATGAACCTTCATCAAATGTTGAGGCATTGTACATTGTGGGAAGATCTGCCACAGGGCAGGTTACATTTAAAACAGGAATTCCTGGGCAAGATCTTCGGTAAATTTGCCTGGTGGGCTACCATGCGTAATGACCGGCCCTTTGATAAAAATGTTCCTGCCAGTCCTGAAGTGCAGGTGAAAGAACCGGTTACTGTTAATGTAGCCGAAGAAAAAAAGAAATGGATCAGCCTGATAGAAGCATATCCACATTTAAGCGCTGCTCACAGTATTATGCATCCTTTCTTTGGTAAACTGAACAGAGACCAGGTAGGGCGGTTAGCGTATAAACATACAGATCATCATCTTCGTCAATTCAATGCTTAAAACATGAAACTCTTCAAAGATTCCATATTCTGGGTAGAAATCGCCGTGTCTGATTTTGACAGGGCAAAGAAATTCTACAGCACTATTTATGATTATGATATGCCTGATATTGATACGGGCGATGGACGGATGGGTTTCCTGCCACATGACAGGGATGCGGGAGGTATTGGTGCAGCTATTGTATCAGGGCCGGATTATACACCGGCGAATATTGGTATAAAGATCGTGCTGAATGGCGGTAAAGATCTGGGTGAAGTATTGAAACGTGTGGAGAAGGCAGGGGGCAAGGTGATCAGCCCTAAAAAACAGGTGTCTCCTTCATTTGGTTGTTTGGGTACTTTTGAAGATACGGAAGGAAATGTTGTTTCCCTGCATTCTATGCAGTAATACTATATTACCCATATACCCCGACCGAAGGTGAACCGAACCTGAACCGAAGGAGAACCGAACAAGAACCCTATGTGAAGAGCGTTAATATAATATCAGAACGCGGGTGTAAAGAGAAGATTGATCCAATATACGAACTTTTCCAATAGGGATATAAAAGAAAGGGCCCGTATGAAACGGACCCTTTTTAATGTGTTACAGTTTGATGAACTGTACGGATTTAGATCCTGCTTTTCCTTCCAATCTCAAAATATAAGTACCGCTTCCGAGGAAGTCCACCGCTTTGGTGAACCTTGTATCCCCTTTGCTGATATTCCATCTGCGTACCATTCTTCCATTCATATCCAGCAGCTCCACTAACTGGTAATCATGTTCACCCAGTTCCATGGTAATGGTACCGGTGGCCGGGTTAGGATATACCTTTAGTGTATTGCTGAGATTTTCAAATTTAAAATGCTGGTTGCCGGTGGCTGCCATAAAGCCGGCACCGGGATCTGCCGCACAGTTATCAATACTGAACCAGTTAAACTTAAAGCTGCCCTGGTACACCCTTACGTTCGCATAACTAAAGCCGGGTAAAGTAATGGTATCCGAAATGGTTGCCCACTGGCCATTGGTATTGGGCAGGGCAATAAAACCATAATTAATGCCACTTTCCTCTATCCTGATCTTCGCCGCCGCAGTGGTAGATACCCTGAAACGGATGTTGTACTTGCCGCGCACAGGTATATTCAGTTTGTTATAGGCGAACCAATGGTTCACCAGTAAACCGGTAAAGTTCTGCACGCCGCTGGTATCTGTGGTTGCTTCCAGTGTGGGTGCAGTATGGCGGGAGGAAGCGCTTTCTGCTTCGTAGCGTTTGTTAAAAGTGCAAATGTAGTCCAACGTAAATACGCCTGATCCGCTGATGGAATCTTTAGTGGCAGTAACAATGCCGGGATTTGTACCAGCCGTTAAAGCACCGGCCTGTGTGATACTGTTGCCTGCGCCTGTAACGCTCCAGGTGGCACCGGTAACGGCAAATGCGCTGTCATACTGATCGTAACCTTTAGTAGTGAACAGTTGCGATGCACCGTAAGGGATCACAATGGTATCAGGCACTATTTCAATACGTGCCAGCCTTGGCAATGGCAATATATTGATCTTCGCCGAATTACTGAAGCTGTCTACCGATGCATATACATGGTAGATGCCTGCTGTAGAATCTGCTGTGAACACCCCTTTATAATTAAAGCTGCCTGCTCCGCTTTGTGCGCTCCACAGGGGTGTAACATCCAGGCGGCTGTTGTCTGAGGCATAGGCCACCGCCGTGAATTGTTTTTTACCACCCACAAACACGCTGGTGCTGTCCGGCGTAATATCAATGTTAGCCACATTCAGATCAGCCGCATTCACAATCTTCAGCCAGTTGAAATTCCAGCCGGATGTCAGTGCATTGATCCTGATGGTCTGATTGCCTGCGGGGAGATTAATGGGAACAGTGGTAAAGGTCCTCCAGTTCTGCCATCCACCGGTAGGCGCAAATTTAACAGTAGAAAGTACGTTGTTATCCCGCAGGAGTTGAATGGTGCTTGCAGTACTTACTGCTACCCTGAACTGGAAACGGTAAGCACCTGCAACAGGCACATGAATATCATATTCCAGGAAAGAAGAAGAGCCAATATAACTCACATTCAGTACACCGCTGGTATCTGCAGCAGTTTCTGTACAGCAGATGTTTGTATAATCATTGTTCTCTGCTTCTATCCTTGCAGGAATGAGCTTGTAATTCGGGGTCCTTATAGTAACACCGGTGGAAGCGGACAAGGTGTCTCCGCCATAGATGGCCGTTGCTTTTACAGTACCCGCTGTGTTAATGGTTGCTACACCATTTGTGTCAATGGTATTGCCAGCGCCGGTAATGCTCCAGGTGGGCGTAATGCTCATTGGCCGTTGATTCTGGTCAAATATTCTTACACTGTATGGCAACTGTTTACCTGCTACAACAGAACGGCTCAGCGGGCTGATCACCATACTGTCCAATACAGGTGTACCAAGGCCTTTTTGATATACATGTACGTAGTCTATCAGCAGACTGTCCGGCCAATCCGCGTGTGTAATGGCACCACCCATGCCACCACCGATGGCCAGGTTAAGGATGATATGGAACTTCTGATCAAAGGGCCAGTCTTTATAATCCGTATGTGGGTTTTGATAAGTATAACAATGTACAGTATCGTCGTACGTGAACCGGATGGAATCTTCACTCCACTCTATCGCGTATTTATGAAATGCTGTATGCGCGGTTGGGATGGTGATGGTGTTGGACAAATGGCCGCCGTTCTGCCAGTTACTATTTTTGGTATGTACGGTGGAGAGTACTTTTCCCAGGTTATTACCTACATGTTCCATAATATCCAGTTCTCCGCTGGCAGGCCAGGCACCATATGCGCTGGTGGTAGGCATGAGCCAGATGGCAGGCCAGGAGCCGCGTGCCTTAGGCAGCTTTGCCCTTACTTCCACCTTACCGTATTTAAAATCAAATTTGTTCTGGGTAATGATGCGGCCGGATGACCAGGGTTCTGTGGTTACGATATTCGGATAATCTTTTTTACCGGTGATCACCAGGTTGCCATTCCGCAGCCGGGTATTATCATAACTGGTATCTGTATACACCTGCTGTTCTCCGTTGATCCAGCCTTTAGGGCGTGGGTCTACCGTCCATTTGCTGAAATCAGGCTGGCCGGTGGTATTGAATTCATCGCTGAAAACAAGCGTCCAGTTGGGGTTCCCTTCCAGTACCACATTGCCGGTAAGCTGATAGGTGCTCATGTTGGGGCTGGCCAGTTCAGTGCCGGAAACAGTAAGTTTTAAATTAGTACGGGAATAGATAACAGGTGAATTGCCACTCAGTATAATATGGGCTGTGGTATCGTTCACACGTACCACGTTACTGATGTTTACACCAGAAGGCAGGTTCAGTGCCTGCCAGCTGGCAGCGTGTAATACGGAATCGAAAGTATTGCCATGCAGGTTGGCTACCAGTACTGTACTGTCTTCCTGCCCCATGGCAATGGAGGCATTGTTCAGTGCAATGGTAACGGGGTTGGGGCCTTGTACATAATCGAAATACAGGGTGCCGTTCGCTTTTTTGCCATCCATCCAATGCACTTCAATGCGGTTGAAATCTTTACGGTTCTTTACGCTGGAAAAGTTATAGGAGGCTTCTTCCCAGGTGTTCGCATTTTTGATCCTGTACGTGAAATAAACGGCTTTGGTGTGATCTGAACCGGGTTGTAATTTGAAGAGCACATCTTCTTTCAGGCTGCTGTAAACAAGTAGTTTAAATGTGCTATTGATGCTGATGTCCAGTGAATCTGTGAGGGTGCAGCCTGTTGACATCCATTCGGAACAGGTAGTGTCTTTTGTAAATTTCGCTACATGTGAACTAAGATTTAATCCTGAAATACTTGGGTTTACTGCGTTAAACAGTATGCTTCCTGTAGCGGTGGGCGGGCCGATCCAGGAGGTCCATCGACCGGAGCATGGACCATTGCCTTCCATGTCGTCGAAAAGCAGGAACTGGGCCTGGAGTTTGCCGCATAACAGCAAACAGAGCCCCATCAAAAGTGTGGTGATCTTTTTTTTCATAACGATGGGATTGTGGGTTTTTTAAAAGGAAACACTGCCTTACGGGGCAGTAAAAAGGGTATTACAAATTAGGGTTCACCTGTGCATCTGCTCCGGGTATGGGCAGCAGGTAATCTTCTTTGGTAATGGTGCCGGTGAACTTCAGATCTCCGGGATCTTTTACTGCATTGGCAGCTTCCACCTGTTCCAGGCGCACGAGATCGAACCAGCGGTTCCATTCTCCGGCAAATTCCCATTTGCGTTCATCCATTACTGCGTTCAGGAAATCCGCGGAAGACAGGCCTGAAAGCGGAAGCAAACCTGCACGTACACGTACATCGTTCAACGCAGTATAAGCTGCAGCATCAGGTGTTGCACCGGAACGGGCCAATGCTTCTGCATAGATGAGCAATACATGCGCATACCGGATCATGATCACAGGATTGTTAGACATGTAAGTGGCCTTGGTGCCGGACTGGATAGTGAACTTTTTGTAGTAAGGGTGTTTGGTGGTAGTGTTCTGCCAGGGAATGGTATTACCACCTACTACAAAGGAAGTAGAGAAGGTAGCATCCTTGCGGGTACCTGCAGGGAAGTCATTAAAGAATTTGATCTCAGGGAAGAAGTCGCTCCAACCCGTTTCATCTTCGGGCATGGTGGAAAGGCCGTAGAAGGAATTATAAGTGATCCACTGTCCACGGGTGAAGAGAGTGAACACATCTTCAGAGGTGTTGCCTGCAAAGATCTTCAGAAAACCACCCTGGTAAAGATCAAAGGCATATGCTGCTTTATTGTCTATTACTTCTTTTGCCTTTGCAGCAGCTAATGCATATTTGGAGGCGTCTTTAATGGGCCAGCCCCCTTGTGTGAGATATACATCTGCCAGCAGGGCTTTTACAGATCCTTTATTGGGCCTGCCTGCCGCGCGTTTGGTGTTGGGTACCCATTCTTCTGCTTTGGCAAGGTCTGCTTCAATGAGCTTATACACTTCCGCAGGTGTGCTCTTTTTGAGGGTCAGGTATTCCGGGCTGTATTTTTCGGATGGAATAATGGGCACTGCTCCCCAGAAGCGGGTGAGCCAGTAGTAACACAATCCACGGAGGAAATATGCTTCTCCTACGATCACTTTAATGGTGTTTTCATTACCATCTTTTACGGAAGCATAGTTGTTGATGATATTGGTGGTGGATTGAATGGTTTTGTAACAACCCCGCCAGATAGGTATCATGCGGCTGTTGAGGGAGGATACGGTGAAGAGATCAAACTCCCTGAACTCTTCTTTATTAGAGCCGGGATGCGTGGTAAGATCATCTGCGCCCATGCTCATGGCAATCTGGCTCACGGTAGTGAATCCGCTTTCCCAGGGAACCATCAGGCTGCCGTATGCTCCGGTAAGGGCCGCTTCAAGGCCGCCTTCGCTGCTTAATCCTTCAGAACCTATCACAAGACCCTGCGGTTCTTCTATCAATTGTTTGCTGCAACCGGTAGCGAGGAATAATAGTGTGATGATAAATATCTTCTTCATGGAATATCTTTTTAGAAACTGAGTGTTACACCCGTTGTAAATGTTTTGGAATTAGGATATGCGCCGTAATCAATGCCCTGGCGGATATCGCCTGCACTGGAATTGGCTTCCGGGTCTATACCACTGTAATTGGTGATCGTGAACAGGTTAGTGGCGCTGGCAAATACCCTTACCGCTACTTTATTGGCGAGTTTAGCTTTTGGTATGGTATAGCTCAGGCTGATGTTCTTTAAACGGAGGAAGTCTGCTTTTTCCAGGAAGCGGGTGCTTTGTGTATAGTTGCGGTTCGTGGAACTGAATGCAGGGATATCGGATGTTTCGTTCACACCAGGTATATACCTGTTCTTAATAGCTACATTCGTGGCTTCTCTTGCATCACCACCCAGGTACATGGTAGCTGCATTGTTGTAGTTCAGTTTATCAAAACCGGTTAACGCATGCAGCAGGAAGTTAAAAGAGAAGTTCTTATAGCTGAAGGTATTGTTAAAACCAAAAGAGAAGGTAGGTACACCATGCCCAATTACATCATAATCATCTGCATCAATATCGCCGTCATTATCCTTATCGAAGTAACGTGCATCACCCGGTTTGGCACCAAAAGTGGCTGCTTTGGCTGCATCTGCAGGTTTCCAGGTACCCAGGTAAGTGAGGCCCCATATAGCCCCCAGTGGTTCACCCGGCCTTACAATGAATTCTGATTGCGGGCTCATACCACCACCGATCTTGCGGTTGTTGGGATCAAAAATGATCTTACTGCTACCGATGGATTGCACATCGTTCTTAATAAATGAGAAGTTCAGCCAGCTGTTCCAGGTAAAAGACCCTTTATCAATTACAGCGCCTTCCAGCGAGAATTCGAAACCTTTATTCTGTACGGATCCCACGTTACGGGTAATAGGGTTGCCACCCAGGTAATAGGGAAGTGTTTCTGTGAGCAGAAGGTCGCGCGTATCTTTCACAAACAGGTCCGCCGTAACCATAAAGCGGTTATTCAAAAAACCTGCTTCCAAACCAATGTTCTTTTGCTCTGTAGTTTCCCATCTCAGATCGGGATTGCCGATATTGTTGAGGATGATACCGGTAACATTGCTGTTGTTGGTGAATGAGCCGGTACGGTTGGAATAGGCAGAAAAAGTATTGTAGGAGCCTACGCCTTCGCTACCTGTAAGCCCCCAGCTGCCGCGGAGTTTCAGGAGGCTGAGTTTGTTCTGCCCTTTGAGGAAATCTTCTTCGGAGATCACCCAGCCCGCAGAAACAGAGGGGAAGTAACTGTATTTATTATCGTCGAAGAATTTAGAGGACGCATCGCGGCGGAGAGCGGCAGATACGAGGTACTTGTCTTTATAGCCATACATGGCACGGCCTACCAGTGAAAAGATGCTCCATTTGGAGTAACCGGAAGATGGTGTACCGGGTGTGCCCTGTGCAAGATTGTTCCACATAAAGCTTTCGTACACAAGATTGCTGCTGCCTGCTGATACATAGTTGTAGGTGGACTGCTGGTATTCCATTACACCGGTGAGGTCCAGCGTATGTTTACCGTTAAATACCTTATGATAGTTCAGCGTATTGGTGTTCTGCAGTTTGATCTCTTTGTTGGAACGCCAGCTGGTAGTGGAAGAACCGGAGTTCACTACTTTACCTGCAAATGATTTGTTGTCGTACCCCAGGTAGTTCACACCATACTGGAGATTGAAGGAAAGGCCGGGAACGATATCCTCATATTTGAATCCGCCGATCAGGTTGGCCAGCAGTCTTTCTGTAATAGCCAGCTGATCTGTGGTTAATGCTACCGGGTTAAAGAATACGGAACTGATGGGATCGCTGGGTGTATAAGCACCATTTGCATTGCGTACCGGCAGGGTGGGAGACCAGGTGATAGCCTGTGCCAGCGGGCTATGGGGCCCATCCGGCAGGATGTCAATATTCTTTGCGTTGGAATAGTTTCCGATAATGTTGAGGAAGGTACTCAGTTTATTGGTCATCCGCGCGTTGATGTTGGAGCGGATAATATATCTTTTGAAAGAAGAGTTTTCGATCACGCCATCCTGATCAAGGTAGTTGCCGGAAATGAAATAACCGCCTTTATCCGTACCGCCGCTTACATTCAGCAGGTATTCCTGGCCGATGGCATTGCGGAAGATCTCATCCTGCCAGTTGGTGCCGCCCTTTGCTTTGAATTCATTTACCTGTGCTTCAGAAAAAGGAGGTGTGGTGCCTAATGTGGTAGCGCGGGCATTCGCTGTTTCCGCAAAGTCTCCGGCATTCAGCAGGTCCATTTTTTTGATCACGGAGGAAGAAGAGAACCTGGAAGTGAAGTTCACTTTCAAACCACCTTTAGACCCTTTCCGGGTAGTAACAATGATCACCCCGTTAGAACCGCGGCTACCGTAAATGGCGGTGGCGGAAGCGTCTTTCAGGATCTGGATGCTTTCAATATCATCCGGGTTAATGGAAGAGAATTCTGCACCGAGGAAACCGTCTACCACATATAAAGGTCCATTATCCCCATTGATGGAATTGGAACCCCTGATGCGGATGCGTACGCTGCCGCCCGGGGCACCTGTAGCATTGGTCACCTGCACACCGGGTGAACGGCCCTGCAATACCTGGTCAAAACGATTCACCGGCTGCTCCTCGAATTCTTTGGAAGAAATGGAGGTGATGGCATTGGTGAGTGTTCCTTTTTTCTGTTCGCCATAACCGATCACTACCAGTTCATTGATCTTCGCAGCAGAAGTTGTGAGTGTAACAGGGATCTCAGTTTTGCCATTCACGGCTATTTCCTGCCGGTTGAAGCCGAGGGAGGAAATAATAAGCACCGCTTCTCCTTCCGGCACATCAATGCTGTATTCGCCGTTCCCATTTGTTACCACTCCTTTGGAAGTGCCTTTTAACTGGATGGTAGCGCCGGGAATAGGATTGCCCTTTTCATCCAGCACTTTCCCTTTAACAGGGATATCTGCAGGTGTGGCTTCCTTTTCCTTACGTTTGATGATGATGGTGTTGCCATTGATGCTGTAGGAAAGTTGCTGATTGCGGAAACAGAGGTCCAGCGCATCTTTCAGGGGGAGGTCCTTTACCTGTACTGAAATTTCTTTCGCATGGGATAATTGCTCATCTGTATAGAGGAAGGTGTAGCCGGTTTGCTTTCGTATATCGTTAAAAACCTTCTCCAGCCGGGCATTTCGGTGAGCAAGGGTTACTGTTTGCGCAAAGCTGGCTGCATGGGACTGCAGCATAGCTATGGTGATCAAAAACAGCGTTAATTTCATGATCAGGAACGTTTTTACGAATAATCGTGGAAAATGTTTTTTACCACTGGCAGCGCACAGGGGCCTGCTTTGGGAAAAAAGCGTCAATTGCATACTTTTGTATGGTTAGGGTAAATAATTAATGATTGCCGAAATCGATTGTGAAATTATAGGCCCGAAACCGGCCGGGGGTGGTGAGAACACTTCCGGCTTTTTCAGGCCCATAGCGGTGCGTTTTTCGCCTAAGGACTCATATTACGTGGATTTAATTATTTTATTTACCAGGAGATACTATGATCGTTCTCCCGCTGATCTCAAATGTTACTTCTCCCGTCATCTCCATCATTTTCAATACTTCAGATACGGGTACGTCACTGGGAATAATACCCCTGAAGTGGGAAGGCACTTCTCCCCTGTATGTTACTTCCACATCATACCAGCGGCTGATCTGGCGCATGGCGGAACGGATGTTGTTCCCTTCAAACTGTATATACCCATTCTTCCAGGCCACAGCTGCTTCTGTGTTCACCTCTTCTTCAATGCTTAACTTACCGTTGGAGATGCTGGCACACTGGCCAGGCTTCAGTTTTTGCCCGTTCACTTTTACTGCGCCGCTGAGCAGGGTAGTCCTGATGTTGGCTTCATCTGTATACGCCATCATGTTAAAAGTGGTACCTAATACTTCTACAACTGTTTTACCAGAACTAACAATGAAAGGATGGGATGCATCCGGCGCTATATCAAAGTAGGCTTCCCCATTCAGCTCTACGCTGCGGGTATCTGTAAAGGCGGTGGGATAACGAAGGCTGCTCGCAGCATTGAGCCATACTTTACTGCCATCCGGCAGGGTAACCTTGTACTTGCCACCCCGGGGCGTAAAGATGGTGTTGTAAAAAATGGTCTGGATGGATGATTGGCCGGCTGTTTGGTAGGCCAGCTGGCCATTGGCCAGTTTAACCACCTGTGTGTTCCCCTGCTGGCTGAGTGTACCGTTGGCTGCGCTATCCAGCGTAAGTTGTGAACCATCGCCGAGTACCAGGGTAGCCCTGTTACCGCCAGGCGCGATATCCTGTGGAGGAGATGGTTTAACAGCTATAACCGGTTGCCGGATAGTTGTTGGCTGGAAGAGGAAGTAACCGGCGGCGGTAACAAGCAGGGCCACGCCAGCGGCCGCCCATAACCAGCGGCGTTTGGCGCGTATAGGAATAATGTTTTGTTTATCTGCCGCCAGGATACCGGAGGCAATATTATCCCAATGCGCGGCATCGTATGATACGGGCGGCATATCGGGCAGTAGCTCAGGAGAGATCTCTTCCCTTTTCAGCAGTTCACATAGTTCTTCCAGCTCAGCAGCGGTGGCGGAGTGTTGCGCAGCCTGTTTCAACAGGTAAGCAAAGCGTTCGTGGAATATCAATTTTGCATCGGTTTATTATACAGACGCGCAAGTGAAAGATTAGGACCTATCAACCCTAAAAAAAATACCAGAGGATAAATAACGGGAGGAAATGCCCTGCCCGCTCAATGTACTGGCGTATGCTCTGGAGGGAACGAACAAGGGAATTTTTAACGGTATTGGGCGAAATATGCAGTTCCTGGGCGATCTCAGGAATTTTTAAGCCGTTTTCCCGGCTGAGCTGATAGATCCGTTTGGCCTGCGGGGGTAATTGTTGCACTGCTTCTCCAACGGTACGCATAAGCATATTAAAAGCCATATCGTCTTCCATGATGTTCTCAGAGCGCCTTTCTGCAATGATGCCCATCGCTTTATGATGCACCGCCTGGTGGCGCAGGTAGGAGAAACACTGGTAGTAAACGATCTTTAACAGCCATGAGTAAGGGTGCTCTATTCCAGGGAGTTTATCACGGCTCAGCCATAATTTCAGAAAAGCTTCCTGCAGAATATCTTCTGTAACAGAGGCATTTTTGGTAAGATGTTGTACGGTGGGCAGTAGTTTAGGTACATGCAAATGGAACAGGCGGCGGAAAGCTGCTTCGTCACCTGCTGCGATGAGGTGGAATAGTTCTTTATCTTGGTTGAATTCCTGCATACCAGCCATTTACCCTTCAGGCCGGTTCCAAAGATAGCGGCTAAAACCAATTATCCAAATAAAAGGCCGCCTCTTAAAAAGGGCGGCCTCGTCTGGCGGTGCTGTCACTTTTGCGGTGACGGCGTTTTACTTCTTAATTGTGTTGTTCGGATACCTACGCTTTGCAGGGCCGGTAAATTATTCGAGGGCGTACCCAAATAAAAATAAGCTGTTGCGGATACATCGTCTGAGCGGTAATAATTCGTCCAGCCCTCCGGTAAAGACGGATCGGCTAATGACCGTACACTATCCTTACTGAACAGGTGATTGGTTTTTGCATATGCTCCGCCGATGGTAACAGGTATCACTTTCGCTTTTCCTTCCTGCTGAATGGGCAGCATATTCTTTTTGAAATCTCCCCCGATCTGCTGTATGGTTACACGGCAATCGCCGGAAAAGAAGATAGGATCAGGAATATGAAAACGGTAAAAGGACCATTGCTTGTTCGGCCAGTCATCTACCAGGCAACCGGAATACTGGTTGCAGAACCAGCCCTGCGACCATGCAGTACCGATATAATCTTCTGTGCCAGTGCCTACGAGGGTAGGCAGGTCCTTATCGCCATCAATGAACATTTTCACTTCTCCTTCGCCCCACCAGGAATTGTTATAGGCAGGGTTGGCATTTACGCCCACATTCACACCCAGGAAACGGCCTTTCCCTTCTACGTGTGGCAGCAGTTCAAAATCCTTACCCGGTGTAGTAGCCGTATCACGATGCCAGTAAGCATGGAAATACAGGTATTGATCATCCCAATTTTTCAGGTACTGGAAATTGACATCGAAGAAGATGTGATTCAGCTTTTTACCAGATTCATTTGTTACCACGATCTTTGCGCCTTTGCGGAAAGGCATGGGAATGTGGCAGAGGAAGGAACGGCCTTCGGGGCTGGCAAACATAGCATTTTCAAACTTGGCCATGCGTCCAAGCCCTACACCAAAGAAATCTCCCAGCGGTGCTGAAACGGCTGGTTGTTTTTCATTATCCCAGAACATTTCCAGTTTCAGGGAGCGGAGCATTTCAGGAGACCGGTCATTAATGGTGATCCAGATGCGGTTCACGATGCCCTGCCCCTGAACATCCAGCAATGCCAGTGATGCGCCGTTGTCGATACTGTCATATGGGTGACCTTTTGCACCATCATTGGCGGAGGCTCCTTTCCCTTTTTCTGCATGGATATTTTCCGGGCTGCTCCAGCGGGTTTCAGCACCTTCCACATAAGTGAAGAGGTTGTTCTGTGGTTGCTGCGGAGCCGGGGTGCACGCTGCCATACCAAACAGCAGCGTGCATAAACCTATGACCACTCTCATAATACTGTAATAGTTGTTTTGTAAGTATGTTTTTTTGGTGCGCCTGCAATCCCTTCAGCCGTTAACGTTACTTCATATGTGCCGGCAGCTGTGTACTTATGTTCAGGTGACTTCAGTTCAGAAGCACCATTGTCCCCAAAGTTCCAGCTGTACTTTAATGCATATTTAGATTGATTGGAAAAACGGATGGTTTTAGGATCACCTGTTTTGGGCGCTGCCTGAAAAGCTGCCACCGGAGTGAACATGATAGGATCGATGAGTAATACCAGTTTGTCCAGTGCAGGGTTTGTACTTACTCCGCTGCCGGATAGTTTCAGGCACAGGGCTTTTTGTTTGCCGGCATTCGCTACCAGGTAAGCCATGTTAATACTTACGGCCATTTGCGCACTTTCCTGGCCGTTATCTATCTGCACTGTGGTGGGGATAGTGTATTGGTCAGCCGGCAGCAGTTCCGTATTCAGCAGCGTGCCATCTGTGATCAGCCTATTGATGGTATCGTTATTTACCTGGATGTTGACGGCAATACCACCGGACCTGCTCACGGCGCCACGGAATACACTGAGCGGGATATTGAACTTTTCCTGGTTTACTTCGTAACGAAAAGGCTGACCCGGCTCAGCGACATTGTTGATCGTGAACCTGCCTTCGCGTGCTGCAGGAAAATATATTTTTTGGTCAGGATAGCTGGCTTCCACCACCTCATTGTATTTGCAGGATACGGCGAAGCAGCTTAACAGCGCGAGTATGTTGATACTTTTTCTCATGAATGATAGTTTTACCATAAAGGATTTTGCACCAGTTTTGGAGAGATGAATAATTCTCCTTTGGGAATAGGATACAGGTACATCTTCGGTTCAAACACCCTTTGCTCCACAACGGCGGGCGTGTAAGTGAATGTTCCGTTAGCATTGCGTGTGATGTTCACACCCCTGAGCGGTGTACCGAAGTATTGTGGTCCCTGCATCCACCTGCGTACATCCCAGGCGCGGTGATCTTCAAATGCAAATTCCACCCTGCGTTCATTCCGTATCCTTTCCCGCATCTGTGCTTGGGAAAGACCGGCAGGCAGGGGAGGCATACCGATAGTGCTACGCCCGCGCACATAATTGACATACTGTGCGATATCCGGATTGCCCGGTTCGCATTCATTCAGCGCTTCTGCATAGTTCAGGAATATTTCAGCGGTGCGGATGAGGATCCAGCTGTGTACACTCGTTCTGTTCTGCAACAGGTCTGTGTATTCGCTGAGATATTTTTTCATGTAGTAGCCTGTTTTGCTGGCTAATGGAATCCCTTGTCCATCACGCCCGCCTGCCCACAATTCCACATTGCGGCTGTTGAACCAGGTGTTATTAGTGATGATGCTTAAGCGCAGACGTGGATCACGGTTGGCATAAGGATCTGCTGCATGTGCCGGATTGTTCCAGTTGAAAGCTGTGCCGTCTGTCATTTCATATGCATCTACAAGGTTTTGAGAAGGTGTGTTACCGCTTTCTCCCAGGTTGTAACCTATAGGGAAGTTGGCTTTCTCAAATTCATTGCTGGGCCCGTTCCTGCGTGTTAAGATGATCTCCGGTGAGTTAAATGTATTGAAGAGCGGACCGTATTCCCAGTGGATCCAGTAACCGGTACCTGCAAGGTCCAGTACTGCTTTGGCAGCATTGGCGGCATCCTTCCAGCGTTGTGTACGGTTGCCGGCAGGCATGGATATCAGTTCCGGTTTACTGTAACCGCCGGACCAGGTGGGGGTATTGAAGAGGTCGCTTGCAGCATAGAGCAGTGCGCGGCTTTTCAATGCAAGTGCAGCACCTTTTGTAGCCCTGCCAAGATCCGCGTCTGCAGACTTGGGTGGTAATCCTGCCCCGCTTTCATCACATTCTTTCACAATGAACTGGATGCAGGCTTCAAGCGAATTCCTTTCCACTTTGGAAAAATCTGCTGTTACACTTAGTTCTTCGGTGAGAATTGGAACGCCTCCGTAACGTTTCACCAGTTCAAAATAAAAGAACGCTCTCAGGAAACGCGCTTCCAGTTTCCAGCGTGTGATCTCTGCTGTTCTTTGCTGATAGATCAGCTGATCGGAAGGGTTAGTGCTCAGGCGGTAAGTTTCCAGGTTAATGCTGTCTGAAGAAGCGAGGAACTGGTTCACGCGCCGGATAGCCTTATAGTATTTCGCCCATGCATTATCCGGATTATCGTAGGCATTCCAGGAGCCGTTATTGAATTTCTGTATGTTGGCGTTTTCCTGCGTGTATTCCGCTTCATCGCTGGCAGAAGCCATCATAGCCCTGTCCACCTGCAGGAAACCTTCCGGCAGTTCCGTATAGAGTATGGCCTGCCGGTAGCTGGAGTACTGATAGGATTGTGTTACTTGTTTTTCGGTGATGTTCGTGATCACTTCACGGTCCAGTTTCTCACAGGCACCCAGGAGGATGAGTGCCGCCACACCGTATATTAGCGTAATGTGTTTCATAGATCGTTGCTTTTAAAGTTCAATTCTAAAGCCGGCAGAGAACGTGCGCAGGGCCGGATAGCCGATACCCAGTGTTTCCGGATCAAGATCGCCTGCTATATCATCCACGGAAAACAGGTTATTACCATTAATGAAGATCCTGGCGCTGGTTAGCTTTATCCTGGAAAGCGTTTGTTTCGGCAGGGAATAACCCAGCTCCAGGCTGCGTAGCTTGAGATAGCTGCCATCACGCTGCCAGAAAGAAGAAAAACGGTAATTGTTCAGGTTATTTGCGGAGGACAAACGCGGGTAAGTGGCAGATGCCGCCGTGGCAGGCGTCCACCGGTCCTTTGCCATTTCCGGCGCAGACCTGTTGTTCTGGAAAGCATAGAACTGGTTACCCAGTGTAACGGTACTGCCGCTCACCCCCTGGAAGAAAACATCCAGGTCAAACCCTCTGAACTTTACACCTGCATGCAGGCCATAAGTAAGGGTAGGGAGGTAGGAGTTACCGATGGCATTGACGTCGTTCTGGTCTATGATGTTATCACCATTCTGATCTTTGTATTTAATATCACCGGGTTGCACACTAGTGAAAGTTTGCCGCGGGCTGGCATTGATATCTGCGGCATCTTTGAAAAAGCCGATGGCTTGCAGGCCAAAAGGCTGGCCCGCCGGATGCCCTGTACGATAGAGATAAGTATCCTCCTGCACGGCTTCTGCGTTGTACACGATCTTATTCTTCGCATAAGCAGCATTTCCTTCTACAAACCACTGCACTTTCGCGTCTGCTGCATTGTGATAAGCAATCACCGCTTCAAGGCCCTTATTATCTACTTTGCCCACATTCAGGAAAGGGAGGTCTACTCCCACATATTGCGGAACCGTGAAAAAGGGCTGTGCTAAAATGTGACGGCGTCTATTACTGAATACATCCAGGTTGAAGCTGATGCGCTCTATAAATGTTGCTTCCAGGCCAAGGTTGGTTTTTGTTTCTTTCTCCCAGGTTACATCGGGATTGGCTGGTGTGCCTTCATAGATGCCGGCAGTACCGTTATTGCCTGTTCCAAAGTAAGGCGATGCGCCGAAGGGGAATAACTGATCGAACATAAAGCGGGGCCCGCCGATAAGATCATTTCCTGTGAGACCATAAGATGCGCGCAGTTTCAGGAAGCTGATCACTTTATTCTCTTTCAGGAAATTTTCATTGGAGGCTATCCATCCTGCAGAGAACGCGGGGAAGTAACCGAACCTTTTCCCCTTAGGGAAATTTTCAGAACCCATATAGGACATATTCACTTCCGCTATATACCGTTCATCGTAAGCATACGTAATGCGTGCGCCTCCGTTGATATGTTTGTAAGGCAGATTATTGCCGCTGATGGAATAACTATCCTGGTTATACATCAGCATCGCGGAAATATTGTGAATGCCAAAGCTGCGGTCGTAGTTGAGGAATCCCTGTAAAGCATAGTTCCGCCATTGGTCTGAACGGCTTTCATCTCCGGCCAGCGATGTTTTTTGCCCGAAGCGGGTGATCACGGTATCGCCGTTGCTGTTCCGTGAAATAGAAAAACGTTCGTATTGTTTGCTCTTGTTGGAGTAGCTGTTAAAGTAAGTGTTCAATGCCAGCGCACCTGAAACACTCAGCCCGGGAGTAATAAAGTCCAGCTGTTGTGTTAACCGCAGCGATCCCTGCAGCGTTCTGCCATTGGAGGTATAGGAACCTGTCTGCAATACATTGCCGAGCGGGTTCGCATACAGGGCATTGCCGCCAAAGCTGCCGTCCGGCAAATAAACCGGGAAGGCATTGGAAGGAATAGATGCTGCGAGCCCAAAGAGGTTAGCGGTGGTATTGCCGGCGGGGTTCGCCTTGTCTTCCACTGTACCGCCCAATCTGATAGCAGCTGTGAGCTTTTGGGTGATATTGATATCTACATTCGTGCGGAAGTTGTAACGCTGGAATTTGGAATTACTGCTTTCCTCTTCTTTATCTCCTGCTTTGATCAGCAGGCCCTGGCTGGTGAGTGCGTTCAGTGCTACAAAGTAACGTACGGTTTCATTACCACCATTGAAGGTAAGATTGTAATTACTCATGGGTGCAGCTTTGCGCAGTATCTGATCGTACCAGTTCACATCAGGATGAAAGTAAGGATCGTTGCCGCTCCTGTATGCTTCCAGGTCACTGTTGGTATACATCGGTGCTTTGCCATCGTTCTGCAAAGCTTCGTTGTATAGGGTGGCATAATCATAAGAGCGCAGGTTCTTAGGAAGTGCAATTGGTTTATTGAAGCCGTATTGTACACCAAAGCCTACTTTTAATGCTCCTTTTACTCCCTTTTTAGTAGTGACCAGCATCACGCCATTAGCGCCTCTGCTACCATACAACGCAACTGCGGCCGCATCTTTGAGGATAGTGATGGATTCCACTTCGTCCGGCACCAGTTGTGCAAAGGTGCTTTCAAAACCATCTACTAATACGAGTACCTTGGTATCGGCAGCGCCAAAAGTGCCAACACCCCTGATCACCATACCGGGTGTATTTACCCCATTTTCACTGCTGCCAGCCTGTACTGTAAGCCCGGGGAGGCGTCCGTAAAGCGTATTGCCCAGGTTGGTGTTAAAGGTTTTCTTTAGTTCATTGCCCTGTACGGAAGAAACAGCTCCCGTAACCATCCAGGCTGCCTGCCGGCCATAAGGTACCTCAACGGAATCAGGCCGCACCGTTTGGGCAGAAGCATGCCAGCCTGCAGAACAGGCGAATGCCAGTGCTACAAACCGCTGCCGGGTAAAGAGAGGATATATACTTGATTTCATGTAATGCTTTTTACGATTGAAGGATCAGTTACCAACCAGGATTTTGAATGATATGCCCTTTGTTCACTTCAGAAAGGATGAAGGGATGCAGGTACATCTTTCTCGGGAAAGAACGCTGCTCAAAAATGAACGGCGTAAAATTGATCTCCGTACTGCCTGTTATAGCAGCCAGTTTCAGCCCCCAGAAATCTCCCTTCATCACACCGTTGTCTTCTGCTATCATCCAGCGGCGTATATCCCAGAAGCGGTGATCTTCAAAGGCCAGTTCAATATCCCGTTCGTTATGTACACGCTGCCTGAAGTCTGCCTGGGAAAGATTGGCCGGAAGATCAGGCATGCCGGAGCGCCTGCGGATTTCATTCACTGCTGTATAGGCATCTGTATTAGGCCCATCGTTAAATTCGTTGAGCGCTTCTGCATAATTGAGGTAGGCTTCTGCCAGCCGGAAGATCTGCCAGTTAGGTATCTGCGCGGCGCCGTTATGCAAAGCCTCGGGGATCAGTTTATGCATCCAATGGCCAAGCTGGCTGTTGAGACAGTTGAATTTTGGATCTTCCCTGTTCCAGTAGGAATTATGATAAGCAACTGTTTGTTTAAAACGGGGGTCCAGTTCATCATATTTCTGAAACAGGTTGTTACCGCCTGCGAGTGGCCATGTTTGCGGCGTACCATCGGTCTTTTCATATTTCCTGATAAAGTTGAAGGTAACCATTACACCTGCCCATCCTGAATTAGAAAGGGTATTCGGCTTCATGGTTGCCCAGGGGATCTCCCATGCGTTGCGCGGACCGTAGTTTTTGCTGGCAAGGATGATCTCTGCATTATCGTTGGTAGACCATTGGTATTTATAGTTCGCCGTTACTCCTTTGTCTGTGATCAGGTGAATACCGCCGGTAGGCGCCCAGTCCAGAACTGCTTTGGCTGCATCTGCGGCCAGCTTCCAGCGGTTCTTATCGTAGTTGCCGTAACAGATGAGTTTATCTTTATCGCCACCCAGGCTCAGGTAAGGTTGTGCTGCATTGAACAGCGGGCTGGCAGCATACAGCAATGCTCTTGATTTGAGCATGAGTGCTGCACCCTTCGTAGCACGCCCGCGCATGGTACTGGGATAAACAGGCGGTAATTTGGCAGCTGCATCCGTAGCATCGTTCACAATAAAATTGATACATTCTTCAATGGTGTTCCTGCCCAGGTTCAGATCATCTGTGAGCTGAAATCTTTTATCTACGATGGGAACGCCACCATAACGTTTGATCATCTCAAGGTAATTCAGCGCCCGTATAAATCTTGCTTCCCCGTAAACCTGGTCGCGGTAAGCAGGCGTAATGTTGGGCACTTCATCTACTCTTTCCATGATAATGTTGCACATGCGAATAGCTGTCCAGCGGAGGAAGAAACGATAATCCTCCAGGTTTACGATATCGCTGGCGGTAATGTTGGCGGAGTTCCAGCGCTGACCTGTCAGCCAGCCTACAGCGTATTCTGCTTCATCGGTTGCGCCGGCGGAAATATCGTAGGTGGCGGCATTGGTAAGACTTCTGTCTTCCGTAGGAAGGCCATGATGGATCCCGTGACGGTAAAGACTGGCCACATACATTTCCAGTTCTGTCTGTGAAGAGAACATGGTGTTTTCTGTAACGTCCACGCCGGGTGCTTTGTCCAGGAACTTCTTCTCACAGGAGATAGAAAGCACACTGCACAGGCCCAGTATATAGAGTGCATGTAATTTTTTCATGCTCATCAGAATTTAAGATTAAGACCGAAGTTGATGGTTTTCACAATAGGGTAGGGTTCTGCACCATTGCTGTTCCCATCGTACATGTTAACAGGTTGTTCCGGATCAATACCGGGGGGCAGCTTATGCCAGGTGAGCAGGTTATTGCCGTTCACATAGAAACGGGCAGCACTGATGCCGATCCTTCTCAGCGTATTGGCAGAAAGGGTATAACCAATCTCCATATTCTTCAACCGCACATAACTGGCATCCCTGATCCAGAAGTTGGATTCTTTATAGTTATGCTGCTGCGCATCCGTACCAATAGCCAGGTGAGGGTAATTGATAGGGAGGCCCCGCTCATATCTTTCCTGCGACCAGCTTTCCAGCAGGCCTTTGTAAGCGCCTATGTCCAGCGGGAACGCAATCTTAGCACGTGAAGGAAGGTCAGTACTTACTTTCGTTGCACCCTGGAAGAGTACGGAAATATCAAATCCTTTATAGCTCGCGCCGAAGGACATGCCGTATAATTGTTCCGGGAAATTGGAGTAACCGATGGGCACGTAATCGCTCTCTGAAATAATGCCATCCCCATTTACATCCCTGTAACGGATATCACCAGGTTGTATCTTATTATTGTTCCATTGCGAGGCAGGTCTTTTTGCATCATTCACCTCAGCCCAAGTATTATATAGTCCTTCCGAGATAAGGCCGAAGTATTGCCCCACACGATGCCCGGTACGTTGCTGGTACGGCATGGGTTGCGGGATCTCGTCCATTTCCAGGATCTTGTTGCGGGCAAAGGTGAAAGTACCTCTTACCCAGTATTGCACATTGCCGGCATGATCATTAAAGGAGATGTCGCCATCTATACCTTTGTTCTGCATCTTACCAAAGTTGTAAGGAGGGAAGGTGGCGCCGGTGATCACCGGGATGGTCTGCCGGGAAGCTAGGATATTGCTCCGCATTTCAGAGAAATAATCTGCAGTGATAGCAAACTTATTCTTCCAGAATTTCACTTCCAGGCCAATGTTCTTCTTGGCCGCTCTTTCCCAGGTAAGCAGTTCATTGCCCAGTGCGCCTTCCACAGGAGTAGTGTATTGCGAAAAGTTCACACCTGCCTCTCCGAAATAATAACCATTGGAGTAGGTATAGGAAGTAGGACGATAAAGGAAACGCGCATTATTCAGTTTGTCGTTCCCCACTTCTCCGTAAGAACCCCTGATCTTCAGGAAAGTAACAATGTCATTCTGCGGGAAGAAGGATTCCATAGAAGGTATCCAGCCTGCGGAATAAGCAGGGAAGAAACCAAAGCGGCGGCCTTCGGCAAAATTTTCTGTTCCGTTATATCCCGCGTTATACTCCAGCAGGTAACGGTCTTTATAAGAGTAAGTGATACGCCCCACCAGCCCCTGGTAACCATTGGGCACCAGGAAGGCCAGGTTGGGGTCAAATAATTTTGTCTGGTTGTAGAGCAGGAGGCCGGTTACCGTATGATGTCCGAAAACCCGGTTGTAATTCAGGCCTGCTTCTGCATAACTGCGCCTGTTCTTGCCGATAGCTTCCGAGTAACCAAAGGGCTCTTCCAGGCTTTGTGGCCTGAACAGCAGTTTGCCATCTGCTTCTCTTCTTACAGAATAGGTTACTACGTTTTTGCTGTAGGTATCCCGTTTACTGTTAAAGTTCTGGTAAGATATTTTACCATGAATGGAAAGCCCTTTTATGATCACATCCAGGTCATAATCCACTCTTACCGTACCGTTGAGATAGCTGATGTATTCTTTTGAATAACCTGATCCGAGCAGGTTCACAACAGGGCTGACAGGCTGGCTGTAACCCTGTGTAATGATCTTGTTATCCAGGATGCCGGGTGATTGCCAGGGTGGTGCATCCCCGATAGCCTGTATGATACGGTTCGTATTCCAGTTGGAGCCTCTGCGATGTTCATTCTGCAGGGAAAGGTCCAGTGCTATCTTCAGTTTTTTGGTAACATCAAAGTTGAAGTTGGAGCGGAAGTTATAGCGCTTGAATTTGATCTGCGCATCCCATCCCGGGTCCAGTTTCGTTTGTTTGAAAAGCGCTTCCTGGTTGAAGAGACCGCCTGAAATAAAATACCTTGTTTTCTCTGTTCCGCCGCTGATGGTGAGGTTCTGCTGTGTTTGCAGCGATGTTTTTTTCAGCAGCATATCATAGTAGTTGGTACTGGGGTACATGATGGGATCTTCCCCTGATTCATATTTTGCAATATCTGCATCACTGAAACGTGGTGTATAAACAGCGCTGGTGATATAGCTGTCGTATTTCCTGGCGGCATTATAAGAGCGGGTATATTCCCCGCTGTTCATCGGTTCGCGCAAGTCCACAAAGCTATTAAGCGCGGCATTGGTGGTGAGGTTCAATTGTGGTTTACCTTCCTTACCACGGCGGGTAGTGATCAGCAGCACACCGTTTGCACCGCGCACACCGTAGATGGCGGTAGACGATGCATCTTTCAGGATGCTGACACTCTCAATTTCATTCGGATCAATATTGTTGTAGTTGGATACTTCAATACCATCTACCATGATCAACGGTTCCTGCGATCCGGTGAAAGTGCCCACGCCCCGTATCCGCAGTGTAGAGCCATCCTTACCCGGTTCTCCGCTGGATTGCCTGGCCAGCAGGCCGGACATGCGGCCGGCAAGAGAGTTACTGATGTTGGCAACAGGTGATTGTAAAAGGTCTTTGGTAGTAACAGAAGAGATCGCACCTGTTACAGATACTTTCTTTTGTGTACCGTAACCCACCACAATCACTTCGCCAAGATTTTCAGAAGATTCCGGCATGGTAACATCCAGGATGTTGCCACTGCCTACACTTCTTTCCTGGGCTACATACCCCATAAAGGTGAACACCAGTATTACATTGCGGTCCGGTACTTTCAGGCTGTACCTGCCTGATTCATTGGTGATAGCGGCAATAGACTGGTTTTTAACACGTACCGTAACACCCGGGAGCAATTCCCCCTTTTGGTCCTTGATGGTGCCGGTGATGGTGACTTCCTGCTGAAAAGCGATGCCCGGAAGCAGGCGCGCGCTGTGTCCGCTAACCCCTCCGCGGGCATTCAGGTAGCCGGCGGAAAGGCATGGGATCATGCATAGGAGTGATAGAAATTTTTTCATAACAGAGGATTTGGAGATCTATTTCTTCATGAGAATGTAAGTGGGGCTTTCCCCGATAGTAATGCTGATGCTATTGTTATCCACCTGTTCCCAGGTTGCGTTGGGAGCGTCTCCTGCTGCGGTGGCCATGGTCTTTGCACTGATGGGTTTGCCAGGCATGCCTGTGAGCGTTACCCGTGCTTCTCTTGGTTGGTATCCTTCTTTTTCGTGTGACTTTACGCCGGTAGGGGACCAGGCTACCCAGATCCTGTTAGTGGCATTGCTGAATTCATATACATAGAGCTGACCATAATCCTGTTTAACGATGCGGGAAAAGCGGAAGTTGCCCAGTGTTTCGTACAACTGCTTTACTGCATGGAAAGACATCTTGGGCTCAAACTTGCGGGTAAGGCCTGATGCCGCATGAAAAGATGGTTCATTATCATCGTTGTAGTAATAGAGATATGCGCGGTTTACATCCATCGTGGCAAATGCAAGGAAAGAACGAACGAGGTATTGTGCCTGCTGCAGATCAGTATGGCCCTGCCAGTCCAGTTTCTCCCACCAGTCTTTCCTGTCCTTCATTACATCAGGCGTGCAGGCATCATAACCAAATTCCGTTACCCATATCTCTTTTCCCTTCGCGCTGCTGTTACGCCAGTCAATAGTTTCCTGCACTACTTTCAGGTATACGGCGGAAGTATCTTCCGGCCAGGTACGGTTCCAGTTATTAGGATTGTTGCCCGATTTTGGAATAGTGGAATAAGTGTGCACATTCAATACATCATACAGGGGCAGCACATCTGCATCCCCGTAAAAGGAATGCACATCCTGTGAGTAATCATCTGCAGGGCGCGCATGGATGGTGGGTGTCACCACTTTGGCTTTGGGATCGCCATCCCGTATTCCTTTTGCCATCTGAACAAAGAGGTTGCGGAACATGGGCAGATCTACCCTGCGCCCCGGTTCATTATCTATCTCAAAAGAAGTGGCCAGCTTTTCTGCGCCGGATGGGCCGTAAAATGAAGCCATGGCTTTTGTATAGTTATAACTCCATTGTTCCTGCCCTTTCCACTTATCCGTAAAGTGATCATGCCCTCCGCCGAAGCTGGCGAACTGTACGCAAATATCTGTTTCAAAACCGCCCTCTTTCCATGGGCCGTATACATCCCTTTTCCAGTTGATGTTATTGATCGTATTGGGAATAGTGATAGGATCTCCCGGTTTCTTTACATCCCAGTCTATATTATGATAGTTGCGCACAAGCCGGCATACCTGCCCGTAGAGTGCCGGTTTAAAGTGAAAGTGACCGTTAATGCCCATGAAGTCCTTCATCAGTGGTTTGTTGCTGACAGTATCTTCCATTCCGCCGTTGTTCCCGTCTTTCGGGGTTTTACAGGAAAAGAAAGAAACTGTAGCTACGGAGAAAAGCCCGAGTACAATTTGTTTCATGTTGATCTTTTTGAAATTTAATGTATAGCGCCTTCAGGCCTGCTGTTAACAGCCTGAGCTTTTGTAAATCTAATAAGGTGCATGCCATACGTACAAGCGATTATCCGTTATTGGCTTTCATGCTCTTCCCGTTGAATAAATTCTGATTGATGTAACGTGAAATTTTATGCAGTTCTCATCCTGGTCACTTTGCAATAAATGGAGGAGCACTCACTAGCTGTTCTGGTAACTTCGTGAACAAGGTAGAAATTAATTTTTATAATTGTTCATTTAACAATTAAAAAAAATCCAAGCTTGATAATCTTATCTACCTTCTTGTTTTTTAATGGCTGTTTGACGAAAAACCTTTAACCGTGGCTCTTTAAGCAGGTGTTTCACTGTATCTTGATAATTAAGTGTATGCAAATAATAATGTCTCTCACTATTGTATGTTGTTAAATTGTTTTGTAAATTAATTGGCGAAACCGGCAGAAAATAATTTTAGCAGGCATTTAAATTGAATTAATTATTTTTAATTAATAAATGTCCATTTAACAATTAACACTAGTTTTTCACTTATACCACGGCCTCAATCAACCATCTTGTGCAAGAAAGCTTTTACATAAGGGAATTCCAGGCAGGCAACCACGGAGCTTTTGCTCTTTGCTTCGACCGGTATTATGCCCGTTTGTGTTATTTCGCCAGGGGCTTCCTGCCGGATTCGCCGATGATAGCGGCAGACCTGGTGCAGGATGCATTTGAACGGCTGTGGGAGCGGCGTGCGGATTTTTCCCATGAAGCGGCCATCCGGTCTTTCCTGTATGTAACCGTAAAGAATGCTTTCCTGGACCTGCGGCGGCATGAGCGTGTAGTACGTAAATATGCAGCCACATGCAATGAGGAAGAAGCGATTGCAGAAAATATGCTGGAACGGATGATGACAGCTGAAGTGCTGGCTGATGTTCACCAGGCCCTGCAGAAATTACCGCAAGGCTGCCGCAGCGTGCTGAACCTGGGGTATTTTCAGGGGCTGAGGAATGAAGAGATTGCAAGGGAACTACATGTGTCTGTGAACACTGTTAAGTCCCAGAAGATGCGGGCAATCAAACTGTTGAAAGCTTTTTTCGCAAGGCCCGCCAATACAACATTGCCGCTGATATTGTGGCAATTGGCATGTTTGTTCCGCTGATCCCCAAATTTTTTTAACACCATTCCATCCTTTTTTCCTGGTTGATCGTTTTACCGGATACTATGCAGCAAGATGATCCGCATTTTGAAATTTCCCGCCTGCTTGCAAGGCTGATAAATGGTACGCTTACGGCCGAAGAAACCGCGCGGCTGGAAGCCTGGCGGCAGGAAAGCCCGGCTAACAAAGCGTTGTACGATCGTATGACGGATCCTGCATTCCTTTCAGCACAGTTGGAGAGCTGGGAGGCAGAAGGGCAGGAGCTGGCAAAGGAACAGTTCCTCAAAAAAAAGTATGGCTCCGGCGAACATGACCGGGTGAAGATCAGGCATTTCTTTCGCTATGCTGCAGCGATCCTGCTGTTACTGGGGCTTGCGGGGGGAGGTGTTTACCTGTTAAGGCAGGAACAAAAACCTTTACCCCTTTTGCAAGTGGAAGATATGCGTGTGGACAGTAGTTTTTTGCCGAAGGGGAATGTGGCAAAACTGGTGATGAAGAACGGGCATGAAGTACAACTGAAGGGTGAGGCGGAACAGGAATTTGAAGAAGAAGACGGCACGCGTGTAAAGAACGGGTATAGCGCATTGCGTTACCAGGGCCATAAACAAAAGGCAGATGCAGAAACGGTGTATCATACACTGGTAACACCTAAGGGCGGAGAATACACAGTAATGCTGGCGGATGGTACTACAGCCCGGCTGAATGCCGCATCTTCCCTGCGTTTTCCAACCAGGTTTGAAGGAAAGGAAAGGGTGGTGGAGCTTTCCGGTGAGGCCTATTTTGAAGTGGCAAAGGATGTGCAGCATCCTTTCATCGTAAAAACAGCACGTTCTCTTGTACGGGTGTTAGGAACGGATTTTAACGTATATGCATATACGGACATGCCGGAGGAGCGCACAACACTGGCCAGCGGGGCTGTAAAGGTAAGCCATCCGGAACAGGAGCGGGGAATGATACTGCAGCCTGGTTTTCAGGCACAGGTCCAGGCTGCCGTGAATGATATTAAGGTGGTACGCGCAGATATGGAAGAAGCATTAGCCTGGAAGAATGGCCTGTTTGTTTTTAATGCCGCGTCGCTGGGTGATATACTGCGCCAGATAGGACGCTGGTACGATGTGGATATAAATTGCGAAAGCAGTATGGAGCGAAAATTTCATTTCTCAGGGCGCATCCATCGTTACGAAAATATAGCCGGGGTACTTGAACTACTCGAAATGACAGGCAAGGTCAGATTCCAGCTGCAGGGCCGGACACTGATCGTAAGACCGGCTGCCTTAAAAACAACCTAACCAAAAGTAATCGTTATGTAGAAAATCGGTGCATTCCAAAAAATGAAAACCGGGAAGGCGGCCACCTCCCCGGCGTTGAAAGCAACCGGCATTTACTCCATCGTTTAAGCAAATGGGAAATGCCTATTAATCACTATCTCCACGTAAGTTATGAAAAAAATCCTTTTCGGCAGGAGGGCGTTCTTTGAACAGCCTTCCTCCCGGCTAATGCTTCATGTTATGCGAAACATTACTTTTCTGATGCTGGTTTGTATCATGCAGGTATCAGCCACCAGCTATTCGCAAGATGTACGCCTCACCCTGAACCTGAAAGATGCCAGCCTGACCCGCTTGTTCGGGATCATTCAGCAGCAGAGCGATTACAAGTTCCTGTACAACCTGGAGGATGTAAACAATTCACCCCGCCTGAATATCCGGGTAAAAGATGCTACTATACCTGAGATCCTGGCCGTCTGTTTCAAAGACTATCCACTGGGATACCGTATCTCCAACAAAACGGTGGTGGTGGTACCCCGCACGGAATTGCCAGCACCCATGCCCATTGTGGAAAAAAAGGAAATGGTGGTAAAAGGAACAGTCACGGACGATAAAGGGCAGGCACTACCGGGCGTGAGTGTAGCCCTGAAACAAAGCTCCCTGGGCACAGCCACAGATACGGAAGGGAACTATTCCATTACCCTGCCCGATGGCGATGGTACACTGATCTTTTCCTATATCGGTTTTGTGAAGCAGGAAGTGCCTGTGAACAAACGTACCAGTATCCTTGTCCGGCTGGTACGTGATGTAACAGGCCTGCAGGAAACAGTAGTGGTTGGATACGGCACTACAAAGAGAGGAGACCTCACAGGTGCCATTAACACGGTGTCTGCCGCTTCATTTGAGAAGCAACCCATCATCCGTGTAGAGGATGCATTGAAAGGACGTGCTCCCGGTGTACAGGTGCAGAAGCCGAACGGTACACCCGGCGCAGGCATGAAGATCCGTATTCGCGGAGGTAATTCCATTACCGGCAACAGCGATCCCCTATATGTTATTGATGGGATCATCGGCGGAGATATCAGAACACTGAACCCTAATGACATTGCATCTATGGACATTCTAAAAGATGCTTCCTCCACAGCCATTTATGGTTCCCGCGGTGCCAATGGCGTAGTGATCATCACTACTAAAAGCGGCAGACCAGGCAAGGCGAACGTTAGCTTCGATGCTTTTTACAGCATGGATAAAGTAAGTAAGAAATACGATCTGCTCAATGCTGTAGAGTATATGCAGGTGGCCAATGAAAAGCAAAGTGTGGATGGCCTCAATCCCTTGTTCACTGCAGCGCAGATCGATGAGGCACGCAGGACGGGAGGTACGGACTGGCAGGATGAAATACTCCGCACAGGCAGTACACAGAACTACCAGTTATCTTTCAGTGGAGGAACGGAAAATACACGATACTATGTATCCGGAAGCCTGGCCGATCAGAAAGGGATCATTGAAAATTCTGCTTACAAACGTTACGGCCTTCGCGCAAATGTGAAGTCCAAAATGAGCAAACGGCTGGACTTTTCCCTGAACCTCTATGGCACTTTTGAAAAGTCCAGGAATATTTATGGATACGATGGCCGTAATACGGCATTGGGTAGTGCGCTCATCTTCTCTCCCAATGTTTCCGTATGGGACACTGCTACAAAGGACTACCGGAGGTCTCCTTCCTATGGCCCCATCACCTCCAATCCCGTATTTACTACCAATGAACAGATCTTTGATGGCAACATACTGAACGTACTGGCAAGTTCGCAACTGCAATACATGATCACAGATGAACTGTCTGTTACCATCAGCGGCGGCGTGAACGGCAACAATTATAATAACCCTTACCTGAAAAGATATCAGCCTGGCAACAACCTGTCCAGCACAGAAGCGGGGTACGACAATGGTTTCACCTGGACCCTGCAGAACACCAATATGATCAACTATGCAAAAGTGTTTAACAGCATCCATTCGCTGAAGATCACCGCCGGTTATGAGCAGCAGCTGAGTACTACCAAGTTCAGCACAGCCTGGGCTACCGGTTTTCCTACCATAGCATTAGGATATAATGATATTTCCCTGGGTGCCACCCGCAGAGTTGGTTCAGGGTTTTCACAATGGTCCCTGCAATCCTACCTGGGCCGTGTGAACTATACGCTGAAAGACAGGTACCTGTTTACCGTTACTTTTCGTGCAGATGGTTCTTCCAAATTCAAAGGCGACAACAAATATGGTTACTTCCCTTCCGGTGCCTTTGCATGGAGGATCTCCGAAGAGCCGTTTATTCATAACCTGAATATATTCAGTGATCTGAAACTGAGAACGAGTTACGGGCTCACCGGTAACCAGGCCATAGGGCCTTATAAAACGCTCAACCTGCTGCAAACATTTGAGAGAGGTTATCCTTTCAACGGAAGCAGCCTGGGTGTTGGTATCGGGCCGGGTACACCTGCTAATCCTGATCTGAAATGGGAAACCACCGCGCAGCTGGACCTTGGTATCGACTTTGGTTTCTTTGGTGGCAGACTGAACGGTGCTTTGGACTATTACCACAAAAAAACTACAGACCTGTTGCTGGATGTGAACATCCCTGACTACAACGGTGGCGGTACCCGCACGAGTAATGTTGGCTCTTTGCAGAACCAGGGTATTGAGCTTATGCTGAACGGCGTTGTGATAGACAAACCTGCATTACGGCTTGAAACCGGTTTTAACATCAGTGCCAACCGCAGCAAGGTACTGGACCTGGGCGGTGCCACAGAGATCTATACCAATGGCGGATATAACGTTGGGCTCAATCCATTCATTGTAAAAGTAGGGGAGCCGCTGGGGCAGTTCAGAGGGTATGTGTACAAGGGGGTATGGAAAACGGCAGAAGCAGCAGAAGCTGCAAAGGTACAGCGGAAACCGGGAGATGCGCATTACCTGAACGTGAATGGAGATGGTGAGATCAGCGGGCCGGACATGATGAAGATCGGTAAAGCAGCACCTGATTTTACCTGGGGCTGGAATACTACACTGGAGTGGCGCAACTTTGATCTGAACCTTCTCTTCAGCGGTATGCAGGGGAACGATGTATGGAACTATACACGTTGGTTGCCCATGAGCTTTAGTACAGACGCCAGGTATGCCACGGCCAAAGAAGTGTTGAACAGGTGGACGCCGAAGAACGAGAACTCAGATATTCCAGGTATCACCACTTCTACCAATACCCTGCAGCAATCCAGCCAGTTTGTGGAAGATGGTAGTTTCATCCGCCTGTCCAACCTTTCCCTTGGTTACAATCTGCCGCTTTCCATGATGAAAAGTATGAAGATCAGCCAGGCCAGGTTTTATGTAAGCGGGCAGAATCTTTTTGTGATTACAAAATACAAAGGATTTGACCCGGAGTTATCTACTACGCCTACTACTTCAGATGTGGCGATGGGGATCGATAATAGTACCTATCCTGCGTTCCGGACCATTACAGTAGGTATAAGGCTTGTACTTTAAAACTTTAAGATCATGAAAAAGATCCTCAATATAACGATACTGATACTGTTATTAAGTTCCTGCCAGAAGCTGGAAGAAAACCTGCAGGGTTCCCTGGTGAACGATGTGTTCTTTCGCACGGAATCAGACCTGGATGCTGCGGTAACGGCTATCTACAGCCGCCTTGTAAGCGATCCCTGGAACGGTTTCGGTTCTACAAGGGTGTGGGTGCCATTAATGGGAGCAGATGATCTTACCACGCTCTCAGGTGGTAATAAACAGGATTTCAAAGAGTTTGATCTCTTCGCGGGTACTTCACAGAACGGGGCCATGCGCAACTCCGGATGGCGCATACCTTATTCGGTGATCTATGCTGCCAATAACGTTATCGGAAATTACCAGAAGGTAAGTGCATCAGATCCGGAGAACATCAATAAACTGGTGGCACAGGCGCGTTTCCTCCGTGCATTTTCCTATTTCTGGATCGTGCGCATCTTTGGAGAGATACCCCTGATCACAACAGTTGAAATGGATTACAATGTTGATAAATCTCCTGTGAAAGATGTGTACGATCTCATTATTGCAGACCTTACCTATGCAAAGCAACATCTGCCGCCTTCCTGGCAGGGTGCTCCGGGGCGGCCTACTGTATGGTCTGCAAAGTCATTGCTGGCACAGGTATACCTGACCATGGGCGGCTGGCCGCTGAAAGATGAAGCAAAGTATGCGCTGGCAGCATCTGAAGCAAAGGATGTGATTGATCATTCACCACATGATATCCTTCCTAATTTTGCAGATATATGGCCGCTTAGCAATGAGAATAATAAAGAGATCGTATGGGCTATCCAGTTTTGTTCCGTAGAAAAATGCAACAGTCCGTATTACATGACCCATGGTGGATACACCACCATGCCTTCCGAAGAATCCGGCTGGGACGATGTGTTTTTTGAACTGGGTTTCTATAAAAGATTTCCGGAAGGTATCCGTAAAAATGGTACTTTTCATACACAATTCACCAACGGCGTCAGCTTTGAACAGGGGAGTACCAAACATCCCTATATTGCCAAATACAGGGACGGTACAGAGAAAGGAAAGCCTTCCTATGAAAATGATTTTATGACTTCCCGGAATATGAACTATCTGCGCTTTGCAGAAGTTCTGCTGATCTATGCGGAAGCACAGGCCATGGCAGATGGAGCGCCCAACGCAGAGGCCTATAAGGCTATCAACCGTGTACGCTTCCGTGCTGGTTTGAACGACCTCGTGCCCGGATTAGGTAAAATGCCTTTCAGGGATTCCGTGGTAGCAGAACGTGGATGGGAACTGGCCGCTGAATTTTCCCGCTGGTTCGACCTTGTGCGGACGGAAAAAGTGGAAACGGTGAAGACATTAAAAGACCCATTGGATATGAAAATTGATGTGGATATCACCAAAAAGCAATACCAGTCCCCCATACCGGATTATGATGTATTGCTGAACCCTAAACTGGCAAAATAGGATCATATAAGTAACATGTGGCTTCATTTTGATGCAGGTAAAAGCTTTGCATCAAAATGAAGCTGATTATTTTAAATAAGATGAAAGTAATTACCTGGATCTGTTTTTTAAGCTGCTGGCATTTTTTTCCTGCACAGGCACAATGGAGCTACGAGGAAGGAAACCTGCGCTTCGAATGGAATTTAACGAACGATCGTGCAACACTTACTGAAGTACCAGGCGGTGCTGTCACCTGGCAGGGTGGCCTGTTACCTTCCTTCTGGATAAAGGATGAAAGAGGGCAGTTCCGCTACCTGAAAGCCCGTGCCCTGGGCAAACCTAACGATAAAGGAGAAATATCCCTGGTATTGGAAAAGTACGGCACCGGCACACTGGTGCTGGAACGCAAGGCTTGGGGTATCCGCATAAGCCGGCTCAGTATCCAATGGCAGGGCAAGGCGCCTGCGATTGCAGAAATGTACATAGGTGCATCGCCGATCGCAGCTACCGCAGTGAATGTAAAACCTGTATGGGACAGACCTTTTTTGCCTGACTGGCAAACAATAGGTTATTGTGTGCCGGGCGCTAAAGGAGGAACCGTGCAAAGTTATTTCCGCATGTGGGATTTCGGGCAACCGGATATTGCACTGGGTAATTTCGGCCCTTCCATGAGCACGCCCTATGGTGCTGCTTTTCCACGCCCTGTATTATTTACGGCAATGGGTAATGGCAGGGGATGGATCTGTATTGGTGCAGGCAGTGTGCCAGATGGTGCCATGACGCTTAAGATACGTGGTACCCGTGGCTGCTATCAGTATCTTTTCCGCGAAGACCTCTGGGGCGCTTTACCACAACGTACGCGCACCTGGGAAGACCTCCTGCGTATTACAATAGATACCTCCGCTATTGCATCCTTCGAAAAATATTACACATCATTTCCTGTTGATGCGAATAAAAAAGTAGCACCCGTTTCTTCTGTATGGAATACCTGGGGCATGTGGCGGTTAAAGAAATATCCCATCCAGCCAATTGCAGATTTCATGGAAAAAATGAGCAATGAAATGATGGTGCTGGATGATCCATGGGAAGTTTCACAAGGGGCGGGAAAACCCAACCTCGAAAAGTTTCCGCACTTTTTTGAAGAGGTGGAGCAAGTGCGCCGTAAAGGAACTGATATTGGCATATGGGAAACGGTAGGCTGGATCAAAGACACGCTGGCCGCCGGCCTTGGAACTAATGATCTCATCAGGGATGCCGCCGGTAAACCCTGCCTGGCAAACTGGAACTTTGATCCCGCAGGAGATGCATATTATTGTCTGGATGTAAGTTCTCCCCGCACCCGTTCTTTCCTGGAAGAACGAACACGCAGTGTAATGCGCCGGTTGAAACCGCGGCTGATAAAACTGGATTTTGGATATGGTATGCCTAATCCGGATATGGGTGTACCAAAAGACCCGCGTTTCCGCGGAGAACGCTCTTCTTACGAAATGGTACGGCTCATATCTGCTGCCGCTAAAAGTATAGATCCGAATGTGATCATCCTGTATTATGGTATCAGTCCCTTATGGGCCCCGCTGGTGGATATGGTATCGCTGGACGACCAGGGGGATCTCTGGTATGATACCCGGCAGGGGCATGCGGAATGGAGCATATGGGCTTCCCTGTTGTCTCAGCAGCGCGTAGCCATCAGCGGCTCTTCTTCTTATGAATGGAGAACGGATGATGAAGTACTGATGAATACAATTATCCTTGGTTCCCCCGGTGCTGTATTACCTACTGAACTGGAGGATGGTACAGCCATCCCGGAACGTTTCCTGAACAGGCGCCTCGCAGTGAATAAATGGTACCGCCGTTCCATACTCTGGAAACCGGTATGGTTCAACAGTTCTGCCGGAAATATGGAAGCGCCGCCTAAGCTGCGCAACTGGGGAAGGTCCGAGAACGGCATACTCACAGCACTTACCTTAAGAACAGAGAACGTACCGGTAGAAAATATTACCTGCTCCGGGAACTGGGGCCTCATTTCACAGGATGAACATTCCATTACCACCACTACACGCCTTGCAGTGATCCCTTTCAGCGAAGGGAAAATAGAACTGCCCTGTGCTAATAAACCAATGAAAGTAACAAAGCTCAGCATGCAGGGCACTATGCCCGCAGATAACTGGTCATGGGCCGCAGGCCGCCTTACCATCACCGTAACATCCACACAACTGGACCATACAGCGGGATTCCTGGTTGAAACTGCAGCATTATGAAGTACCTGATACTCTTTGCCTGGACCTGTTTTTACAGCATGCATGCACAGGCACAAAAAGACCTGAGGCATAACAGCCACGTTTTCGGTCACGATAAATTGTACCGCTTATACCTGCCTGATGATTATGCAAAAAATGATCAACGTTATCCCGTTGTATATTTCTTTCATGGATGGGGAGGCCGCCATTTCAAAGATGATAATGCGAAACTGGATTATACCGCATTGCAGCAGGTGGTAAACAAATACCGTGTGATCATGGTGATGTGGGATGGGAATATAGACGAAAGTGAACCACGGCCTTACAACATAGGCAATCATGAAGATGTAAAGTTCCAGGTACAGATGAAAGATTATTTCCCTGAACTCGTATCACACATTGATTCCACTTACAGGACCTTGACTGGCAGAGAAAACCGTGGGATCATAGGTTTCAGCATGGGAGGCATCATGGCCTATTACCTGGGTGGCCGGTATCCTGATAAGGTAAGCAGTATTGTAAGTATGACCGGCAGCCCTGAATTCTTCTTCGGCTATCCGGACAATCACACTTTATACCCGGTACGTTATACTTTTGGTAATCTTCAGAGCGTGCGTGTAAGAATGCACACCAGCCCAACAGATATTTTGTATGGATTGAATGAAGAAGTACGTGCCGGTGCCGCATGGGAGGGCCTGCCGCTGGATTATCAATCGCTGGATGGCGGGCATATGGTAGATCGGCCAGGTGAAACGCGTGTTTTTGAAAGCGCGCTCCGTTTTGTAACAGAAGGATTTAAAAATACTTTACCTGCACCTTTAAGATGGTCGCATTACGACCTGTACCCTGAATTTGATGTTTGGGGTTATAAAGTGGAAAGTAACCTGCATGAACCAGGTTACCTGTATTTCAAACATATTGATAAAAGCGGCTGGGGGTTTCATACCCGCCGTTGGCTGCCTTTAGGCGCACCGATACCAGGTGTGGAGGCGAAAATGATCACTGCCCCGGTGTATCAGCCCGGGCAGCAGTACCAGGTAGTGCAGTTTGATCTGCGAACGTATAAACTGCATCAGCAACAACTCCTGGCAGACAGCGGCGGCCGCCTGGCAATCATGCAGAAGAGCGGCACGGAAACCGGTATCTACCGGGAAGGTGATCCCTCCGCATGGATAGGGCTGAACCATAATTTACAGTTCTTAAAGAACGGACAGAACGAATTATTGCTGCAGTTATTTAACCGCGGTGGAGAGAATGACCGGATAGAGGAACTGGATATCCGTATCCGTACTAAGGATGAGGCTGTGGTAGTATCAGACTCAGTTGTAAAGATAAAGGCACAACCACACGAACGTTTATTGCAAGTGCCACCTGTACGTATTATCAGCCGCAAACAACCAACGTTGAACGGTAAGCCGTTTGAAGTGAAACTAATATTACAGATCACGGCAGGCAACCAGGTATCTGAAGATGAAATGATCATACCCGCATGGTTTGATGTGCCGGAGTGGACAGATATACGCATAGATGGCGATGCAGAAAAAGGCATGCAGCTGTACAAAGATTCTTCCCGGCTGCGGCTCCATACGGAAGATCTCTGGGTAGCATCTGAAGAAGAAAGACTGGTGGATGAGGTACTGCCTGCCCGCTGGCCTGACGGATTTACACTGAGCTCTGTGATCAAAATAAAACCAGGCTGCCCGAAGGGTCATGTGATCACCTTTTTGGCCAGCTACGAAACAAAAACATTTAATCCCATCGAAAGAAAAGTACGTTGGGGTTTAGTCCGAATTAAAATATAGTATAACATGCGCATCATTGGTCTTATTACAACATTCTTATACTGCAGCTTTGTATGCCTGGCACAAAAACCGCTGCCATCTGTAGTAAAGAAGCAACAGGGAAAAGGATACAATTTAATGGTAGATGGTAAACCTTTCCTGGTGTTAGGTGCCCAGCTATGGAATAGCAGCAGCTGGCCCTATATTATGGAAAAAACATGGCCGCAGTTGCGTGAGCTGCAATGTAACACATTGGAAGCGCCGGTATACTGGCAGAATGTGGAGCCTGAATCCGGCAAGTATAATTTTAAAGAGCTGGACTCGCTGCTGGCAGGTGCGCGTAGGGAAAAGATCCGGCTGATTTTACTGTGGTTCGGTTCTTATAAGAACGGTAGTTCACAGTATGCGCCGGAATGGGTACTGAGCCGTCCTGATCTTTATCCGCGGATGAAAGATGCCGGAGGAGGCGAGTTACAGCTGCTGTCTCCGGTAGCGCAGGCTAACCTGGATGCAGATAAGAAAGCGTTTTCCGCCCTGATGCGTTACCTGAAAAAAGCAGATGCAAAGGAGCAGACCGTGATCATGGTACAGGTAGAGAATGAAGCCGGGTCGCTGGGTACAGACAGGGATTATTCAGAAGGTGCCAATGCCGTGTTTAAGAGTGCCGTACCGCCTAAGCTGTTACAGCAACTGGGTAAACAGAGCGGCACCTGGCAGGAGGTTTTTGGTGTGGATGCGCCGGAATCTTTCAGTGCTTATCACATTGCCCGTTACATTAATGAAGTAGCGGAAGGAGGAAAGCAGGAGTACGCATTACCCATGTATACGAATGCCTGGCTGCGGGAACACCGCTTCCAGCGCCCCGGTGATTATCCCAGTGGCGGGCCTACTTCCAATATGCTGCATATCTGGAAAGCCACTGCACCTAACATGGTATTGCTGGCCCCGGATATCTACCAGAATAACCTGGCAGCTATTGATGACCTCTGCACCAAATACAGCGGGCCGGACAATCCGCTCTTTATACCCGAAACAGGTAAAGGCCCTGATTTTGCCCGGTATCATTTTCACATGCTGGGTAATTACGATGCCATGGGGGTAGCCGTATACGGAATAGACCCTTTCAGCGCAGACCCGCATGACGAACGCCGGAAGGAAAAGCTCGACGATAAGTTTGCCGGCATCGCCGCCAATTACCGTTTGTTACGGGGCGCACTGAACGAAGTGATAGCCTTGCAGGGTACGGGCCGCCTGAAAGCAGTGATAGAGGAACACAACCGCCCGGATCAATTGGTGAACTTTAAAGGATATGATATCCTCTTCAGTTATGGCTTCCCCACCTGGAAAAAGGACCGTTCCCCGTCTGGCCGCGCACTCGTAGCACAACTGGCAGATAATGAATTCCTGCTGATAGGTTTTGATGCAAAGTTCCAGTTCAGGCCCACTTATGGCTCCGGTGCGCAAAGCGCTGAGATCGTTGCTGTAGAGGAAGGTTATTATGATGAAGGGAAATGGGTGCGCAAAAGGTTCTGGAACGGAGATGAAGTATATCATTCCACTTTGTTGCAGGAAGGTGTGATCCTGAAAATAAAACTACGTCCGGCAGGCAAAACATTTTCTGGCCAGATGAAAGCAAATTTTGAACAATGAGATCCGGCATCGTTTTTTTATTATTAGTATCACAGCTGGCATTTTCGCAACAACGTAAGGTTATAATTACGTTAGAGGCTAAAGATGCAGTGATCAGTATAGCCCCTCTGCGTTATAATAAAAGTTTCGCCTGCAGCTTTACGCTGGATGATGGTTATATATCCGCAGCGCGTGTAGCGCTTCCATACTTTAATGGCGGACAGGTAGCCGCTCCATTCAAAGATCAGTGGGGCTTTGATGAAGGCGGAGATGGTGCAATCTATCCCGGCCTTTATTATACGGATGGTTGCGGTAATGCAATATCCTTTAAAGCCGCAGTAGCTGTCAACGCAAGGTCTATCCATTTTTCCTGGGATGATCTGGCACAGATGAAACAAGCCGGCTGGGACATCCTTAATCATAGCTATACGCATGCTACAGGAAAAGAGGTCAAAGCTGAATGGGAAGTAGAAGAGAACACCCGCACTGTGCAGCAACGTCTGCAGTATAACATGCAGCAATTTGTGATACCAGGCGGAAAAGATGATCATCTGAGCGCTCCGCATTACACCAATGCCGCTTTTGCACAAGGTCTGAAAGTAGTACACAGCGGGCAGTACCCTGACTACTGGATAGAGCCTTCCACACGCGAAGACTGGAACAGGCTCTGTGCAGGCAGGTTATTCCTGAACAGTAAAAAACCAATGACGGACTCGGTGTTCAATGGCATAAAACAGCATCTCGCAACCGGGAAATATTTTTGGTTCAATACATTTACACATAGCGTAGGTAACGATGATCTCTGGAATATCAGTTACCGCTTTACTGACTTTAAGGAACTGTTCAACCGCCTGGCTAAAGAGTATGGAAAGGAGGGGCTGGATAATATATGGTTCGCACCACCGGAAGCAGTACATGCCTATGAAAATATACGGCGTACAGTGAAACCAGTGATCACCCGTTCCGGAAGCAAACTAACCATTAGCTTTGATGTAAACATCCTGGAGAAATATAATGCATTAACATTCCTGGTGCAGAGTAATACCGCCATCAAAAAAGTAAAGGGTGTTAATTGCAGGATCGAAAGTTATAATGGAAAACTGATCAATATAACCTGGTAAATAGAACCACATCATGAAGAAACAAATAATGTTACTGCTATTGGCATGTATAATGCTTCCCCCGGCAATACTTGCACAAACGGGGAAAGTGTTTGATAACCTCAGCCTGCCCAGTAAAATATTAAAGGGAGAGAGGAAATTTGCTATATACCTCCCTCCTGATTATGAAACATCCCAACGCAGTTATCCGGTGATGTACCTGCTGCATGGTGCAGGAGACGATCAAACCGGCTGGATCCAGTTCGGGGAAGTGTTGAGCATTACAGATAAAGCTATCCGCGAAGGCAAAGCCACCCCAATGATCATTGTAATGCCTGATGCAAATACCGGCCGCCGTGGTTATGCGAACGATATCAAAGGAGAATGGCGCTATGAAGATTTCTTCTTCCAGGAGCTGATCCCTTTCATAGAGAAAACCTACCGTGCCAGATCAGAGAAACGCTACCGTGCAGTAGCGGGCCTTTCCATGGGAGGAGAAGGCACATTCACCTATGCCCTGCATCACCCCGAACTGTTTGCTGCAGCCTGCCCCTTAAGTGCCGCAACCGGCCCGCTGGTACTGGAAGATGTTACCCGGTGGATGCAGCGCCGCGGCCAGGATTCTATTGCTACAGATGCGCAGATCAAAGCATATTATGAAAGGCAGAGTGTATTGTACCTCGTGAACAATATGCCGGATGATAAAAAGAAAGCAGTGCGCTGGTATATTGATTGTGGCGATGATGATTTCCTGTTTGAAGGAAACTCCCTGGTACATATCGCTATGCGCAAAAAAGAGATTCCTCATGAGTTCCGGATCCGGGATGGAGGCCATAGCTGGGGTTACTGGCGTACGGCATTACCGGAAGTGCTGGATTTTGTTTCTGCTTCCTTCCACCAATTCTAAATAACATCATGCGTTCTATAAAATTAGTCATCTGCCTGTTGTTTTCTATACATGTATCCGCACAAAGCACCATGCAGGTAACAGCACTGCGTTGTGAATATATGCGGGAACCATTAGGGATTGATACAGAAGTACCACGTTTCACATGGAGGTTAACGGATACAAAAGACACAAAAGGCCAGAAACAAACTGCTTACCGGGTATTGGTGGCCAGCAGTAAAACCCTGTTAGATCAAAACAAGGGAGATATCTGGGATAGCGGGGAAACCACATCCGGTCAATCGGCCCTTGTAACATTTAAAGGCAGGAAATTACGCTCCAACGAAGATTGTTACTGGAAAGTAAAAGCAGCAGATAAAGATGGGCGCAATACTGCCTGGAGCGCCGTTGCACGTTTTTCCATGGGGCTGCTGCAAACTACAGACTGGAAAGGGCCATGGATAAAACATCCGGATGCAGCTAAGGAAGCCCATATCTGGTATCGAAAGAACTTCACACTGGATAAAGTGACTACGGCCTTTGTGCATGTGGCATCCATGGGGTATCATGAACTGTACATCAATGGCCGCAAAGCAGACGAACGAGTACTGGCTCCCGCCTTAACACGTATCGACAGAAGAGTGATGTACGTAACGTATGATGTTACGGCACTGTTGAAAGAAGGAAAGAACACGATCGCCGTTTGGTATGGACCGGGATGGTCCCGCAATGAGTTCTTTGGCAGAACCATCTTTCCTTCCCTGAGGGTACAGATGAATGCCGGAACTTTCTCCCTTGCCACAGATGCCAGCTGGAAGTGCCAGGTAAGTTCCAGTAAGAATACAGGAGGAAATCAATATGAAGACCATGGCGCTGAATACATAGACGCACGGCAATTCATACCGGACTGGCATTCAACAGCCTTTGACGACAGCCAATGGCGTAACGCTGTGGAAACAAATCATCAGGTGATTTTATCCGCCCACAATATGGAACCCGCACGGATCATTGAAACAATACCAGCTATCGGGGTTACGGATACCATAAAAGGCATTTATAAAGCAGATCTGGGCAAAAACTATACAGGCTGGCTGGAAGTAAAACTGCATGGGATGTCCGCCGGAGACACGGTGAAGATCATGGTGGCAGACGATCCTGTAACCATCCAGGACTGGACGCAGGGGAACATCTACATTTGTAAAGGAGAAGAAGGGGAAACATTCCGCAACCGCTTCAACTATACCGCTGGTCGTTATGTGAATATCAGCGGGCTGAAACGTAAACCTTCGCCGGCTGATGTAAAGGGCTATGTTGTTGCTACAGACATAGAACGTACCGGCCACTTTTCTTCTTCCAGCAACCTGTTCAATAAGATCTACGAAACCGATCTCTGGACGTACCGGATGTGTACTACAGAAGGTTTTACGGCTGATTGTCCGCACAGGGAACGCCTGGGTTATGGAGAAGAAGTTTTTGCCACCGCCTGGGGCATTGGCCTGCCTAATTACCAGGTAGGCGCATTTTATACCAAACATGTAAGGGACTGGTCTGATGTACAGGAACACGACGGATGGATCCACCACACCGCTCCGCAATGGAATGAACATTATGGCGGGCCCATGTGGAGCAGTGCAGGGCTGAATGTGGCCTGGGAGTTTTACCGTACATACGGTGATAAGAAGATCCTGGAAGCCAATTACAATACCAGTAAAAGATGGCTGGAATTCCTGCATACCAAAAGCCAGTTTGGCCTGCTGGAAGCTTTCTTTGGTGGTGGCAAGTTCCTGGGAGACTGGGCGGCACCCGGCGGAAGGAAAGAGTTTGGCGGTACCCCGGAAGCTACTTTCTTCAATAATTGTGTGTACGCCATGAACCTCAGTACCATGATTGAAATAGCCGGTATCTTAGGGCATCCGGAAGATGCTGTATTGTACAGCAAAAGATTAAGGTTCCTGAAAACCCGCATCAATGCACAGTTCTTTGACCCTGCGTTGAATATCTATATGAACGGGGACCAGGTGCAAACCGCATTCCCTTTAATGACGGGTATTGTTCCTGAAAAGTTATATGCTACTGTACTCGCTAACTTTAGAGAAAAGATCTCTGCACCGGGTGCTTATTTTGATATGGGTAGTTCCGGCCTGCCGGTACTCCTGAAATTCCTGATTGAATATGAGGAATACCATGAAGCATTCGCCAGCATCCTCTCTAAAACCAATGAACCCAGCTATGGATATTTCCTGGAAATGGGAGAAACCACCTGGCCCGAATACTGGAGCGTGGATGTGACCAGTAAGATCCATACCTGCTTCACAGGCATTTCCTCCTGGTTTATCAAAAGCCTGGCCGGTATCCGTGCAGACCCTGCTCACCCCGGCTTCCAGTCCTTCCTGGTAAAACCATCCCCGGTAAAAGGAATAACTTTTGCCGAAGCAGAAACCACTTCATTGTATGGTGTGATCAAAAGCAGTTGGAAAAAGGAGGCTGGCAGGTTTACGCTGGATGTTACAGTACCCGTAAACGCCCAGGCTACTGTTTACATGCCGGGGGAAACGGTGAACAGCTTTAAAGAAGTAAAAGTGATAGGGAAGGAGAACGGGCGTACATTATTACAGGTGCCGTCCGGCAGGTATACCTTTGTTTCAGAGAACTGAGCTAATGAATGGAAGCTGGGTAGCAACCGCATAGCAATAGGGAAGTTCCTTGGCATAGTGTGGACTTGACGTGGATTTAACGTGGACCCGACGTGGACTTGATGTGGGCTTACTGTAGGCTTAATGAGGGTTTAATGTGGGTTTAATGTGTGGGACTGACTCAACGTGGACTTGCTGCAGGCTTAATGTGGGTTTAATACGGGTTTACTATAGGCTCAACGTGGACTTACTGCGGGCTTAATATAGACTTGACCTTACTGCGGGTTTAATGTGAAACATAATCTTTATACCTTTTCGCTTTTCCCGCAAACATATTAACTTAGTCAAAACCCGCGCCAAAAGCGCGGGTTTTTTATTTAAATATTTGTATTTTACCCGCCGGGTGAACCAACAGACTACGTTATATTATCATTAATTCACGTTATACTTAAAACAGTACCATAGCTGTTTCTTACTGTCAATATTATATTTGCTACCAAAATCAATGTGATGCCTGTTCAGAAAGTTAGTCATGAGATGGATCTGCTTGATAAAGTGTCGCGGGGAGATGAAAAGGCTTTTGGTGAGATCTTTCACCTATACCGTAATAAAGTATACACCATCGCCTACAGGCTCACAGTGGCTGCACCTGTGGCTGAAGAGATCCTGCTGGACGTGTTCCTGCAGGTATGGCTGAAAAGGGAAGAGTTAAAGGAAGTGAAGCATTTCAAAGCCTGGCTGTTCACCATCACCCGCAACAGGACCTTCAGCATGCTCAAACAAATGGCTGCACAAAAAATGGCCATCCCCATACCGGAAGACGGAGACGACCTCCTGTTGCATGCCACAGAACACCCGGGCGAACATTTGCAGGAAAAGGAATACCGGCAGATCCTCCGCCAGGCCGTCACTAAATTATCCCCGCAGCAGAAAAAAGTATATACACTCATTAAAGAACAGGGCCTGAAAAGGGAAGAAGCCGCCAATGCATTGAATATTGCCCCTGAAACAGTTAAACGGCATCTCTCTGAAGCCATGCACTTCATCCGCGTCTACTGCCTTGCCAGGCTTGGTATGTTAGCTGCGCTTTTCCTCCTGAAAGAGCTGCTGTAAAAAATATTTTTCCTTTCACTGCCCCATTTCATTTTTTTTAACGTCTCTATTAGTAAACCGGCTGATCACCATGAATGAGTTCGAATCACTATTCCGGGCATATATGAACCAATCCTGTTCCGAACAGGATAAAGAAAAGCTGTTTACCCTGATGGCGGACAAGGAAAACGATGCCCGGTTGTATGAGGTGATAGATAAGGTAATGAATGAAGCCGGTGAGGAGATAGAAATAGAAGGGGAACGGGCAGACGAGATCCTGTCTGTATTACAGCAGGCCATTCCTCAAAAGCATAAACGCGGAAGGATAGCAGCTATTACCCGCTGGGCAGCCGCTGCGGCAGTTGTAACAGGCCTTGGTACGCTGTATTGGATCTACCCCTCTTCCAAACCATCTGAAAGCAAACAACAGGTATTTACGGCCCGGGATATACAACCCGCCAGCCAGGGTGCCATCCTCACGCTGGGCGATGGAAAACAGGTAACGCTGGACAGCCTGCAGAAAGGAGTGATCGCCAACCAGGGTGGTACTCATGTATCATTAACACAGGGCACCATTGCTTACGACGATCATCGTGCGGAGGAGATCAGTTATAATACACTGAGTACACCCAAGGGCAGATTATTTCATCTCGTATTGCCGGATGGCAGTGATGTATGGCTGAATGCTGCGAGTGCAGTGACCTATCCCACCAGCTTCTCAGGAAAGGATCGGGTAGTTACACTAAGGGGAGAAGCTTATTTCGATATTAAACCAGACGCAAAAAGGCCTTTTTCAGTAAAACTTGCGGACAATATGGAAGTGAAGGTACTGGGCACTGCCTTCAACATTAACGCATATGAAAATGAACGGGTAATTGCCACTACCCTTATCAACGGGAGTGTACGGGTGAATGCCGGAAATAACAGTTCTATATTGAAACCGGGTTACCAGGCCAACATTGCACATACTGCCCCTGGCATCCAGGTGAATCGCGCAGATACCAGCCAGGTACTGGCCTGGAAGAATGGCATCTTCAATTTTGAAGGAGCGGATATTCAGGCGGTGATGAAACAACTGGAACGCTGGTACGATATAGATGTACAATATGAAAACGGAATACCGGCTATCGTTTTCGGAGGAAAAATGGACAGAAACCTAAGCCTGTCTAATATCATGAGGATGCTGGAGATCTCTGATGTGCATTGCAGGCTGGAAGGAAAAAAACTTATCATCAGACAATAACAGATTTATCGCTCATCCAACCAGTACCTGTTGACTGATCAACAGCGGGCACTGCTATGCGTTCAACTTTATAATTCAAATCAATCATGTTCACATCTACTCTCAAAACGGGGAAACCCCGGCTACTGTTGATACTGCTGGTGTTTGTTTGTATGCAGGCCAGTGCCTTTGCTCAAACAGTGACCATTAGCGGCAGGCAGCTTCCACTGAAAGAGGTCTTTGGCCAGCTGGAAAAACAGACCGGTTATGTAGTGTTCTATAACGCGGCATTACTGGGTAAAACCAAACCCGTTTCTGTGACTGCCAAAGATATGCCTATTGAACCTTTCCTGAAAACGATCATGGCGGATCAGCCTATCGATTACGAGATCAATAGTAAGACCATTACCATCAAAGCAAAAGCAACTACAACCACTGCCACTCAAAACACAACACCTGGATCAAAAGAACCTCCGCTGAAGGGAAAGATAACGGATGAAGAAGGGAATCCACTGCCGGGCGCTTCAGTATCCGTTGCAGGTACTTCACGCGGCGTACAGACGAATGAAAAAGGGGAGTTCACCATAGAAGCGGGCAGTAAGGATGTGCTGTTTGTAACATATATCGGTTACGACCGCCAGGTGATCAGGGTAGATGCGGTTAAGTTCCCGCTGACAGTAAAGCTGGCAGTATCTAAAAAAAGCATGAATGAAGTGGTGGTGATCGGTTATGGCAGTGTGAAGAAAAGCGATCTCACCGGAGCTGTATCCTCCGTGAAGATGTCCGATATCGACAATGTACCGGTAACCCGGGTAGACCAGATGTTGCAGGGCCGGATAGCAGGAGCGGAGTTTGTATCCACGGATGGAGAGCCTGGCGCTGCTACTACGGTACGTATCCGCGGAACGCGTTCCATCTCCGCCAGCAATGAACCTTTATATATCGTAGATGGTTTGATGGATGCCATCAAAAGCCTGAATGAGATCAACCCTTCAGATATAGCTGCCATCAACGTATTGAAAGACGCTTCTTCAACGGCTATCTATGGTTCCCGTGGTAGTAATGGCGTTATTATCATTACCACCAAATCAGGTGCAGATAAACAGGGCAAAACAGCCTTCACTTTCCGTAGCGATGTGGGGATCTCTGAATTACCCCGCGAGCTGGATATTATGAATGCCACGGAGTTTGCCCAGATGCAGAACGACCGTTATTACTTCAGCGCTGCAGCCAACCAAACAAAACCGCTGGAGGAATACCCCTATCCCAATCCTTTAGCCCTGGGAGAAGGTACTGACTGGACGAGGGAGATCTCCCGCAGTGCGCCTTATCAGAACTATACCCTGTCTGCCACAGGAGGTGATAAAACCACTCAATACTATTTTTCTGCCAACTATAACGATAACCAGGGGATCATCAAACGCAGCGGCCTGCAACGTTACCAGGTACGCCTCAACCTGGACAGAACTATCAGCAAATTTGTAAAAGCAGGTGTGCGCTTCAACTTCTCTAATGTAAAACGCGCGCTGAATAACGCAGATATCGGCACCAACACTTTATGGTACCGCTCCACGCTTTTCCTGGCACCCACTATTGCCGCCTATAAACCGGATGGGTCCTTCAACGACTGGAACTCTCAATGGTACAGCGGTACCTTATTTGATTCCCCGCTGGCAAACGTATTGCTGAAAACGAACGACCGGGTAGAAAAGAGCCTTAGCTCTATGTTATACCTGGAAGTAAAACCGGTAAAGAATGTAACACTGCGTTCCACGATCTCTTATTCTGATTACAACCTGAACGACGATCAGTTCACACCATCTACCATGCCTACGCGCGTGAAAGCAAACACCGGTGCTTACGCATACAAACGCAGTTATACAGATAACAATATCCTGAACGAGAACACCATCACGTACCGGAATACCTGGCGCAAACGCCACAATTTCGATGCGATGTACGGCTTCACCATCCAGAAAAAGAATTTTGTGAACCTCACTGCCAGTGGCAGCGGTTACTTTGTGGATGATGTAGGGCCAAACGACCTGTCTGCCCTGCCTTCCAAGGAAACCGTTAACCTGGGTTCTTCGCTTGAGAACCTGGCGCGTGTATCACACCTCGGCCGCCTGAACTATAATTATGACAACAGGTACTATCTGACTGTTACTATGCGGGCAGATGGTGCCTCCAACTTTTCGGCAGATAATAAATGGGCTTATTTCCCTTCTGCTGCATTCCGCTGGAATGTAATGAACGAACCCTTCATGAAGCAGTTCAGCAAACTGGATGAATTTGCTATCCGCCTCAGCGGTGGTACCTCCGGTAATGATGCTATCTCCCGTTATCAGTCGCTGGCCCGCCTGGCCTCCACAACAGGCGGCGCCATTTTCAACGGCACGCAGCCGGTAGCTTATTATCCTTCCCGTATTTCCAATGAAGGCCTTACCTGGGAAAAAACAACTACCTATAATGCCGGTATAGACCTTTCCCTTTTCAATAAACGCCTCGGCATAGTACTGGAAGCTTACCAGAGCAATACCTCAGACCTCCTGCTCACGGTGCAGTTGCCCACACATGTAGGATATGGCTCCCGCCTGGCGAACATCGGTAAAACATCCAATAAAGGAATTGAACTCACTATCGACCATGAGAACATCCGCCGCCGCAATTTTTCCTGGTCCACTACCTTCACCATTGCACATAACAAACAGATGGTGGAAGATATTGGAGGGCTTGACAGGGTGGCTACCTACAATAATGCCCATGGCGCACAGTATATGATGTACGGATATGAGAAAGGCCGTCCGCTGAATGCCCTGTGGGGGATGCAGTACGCCGGTGTGTGGAAAAGCAATGAAGAGATTGCGAAGGATAAAACAGAAAAGAAATGGGCTTCCTCCGCCGTAAGTTATTATTCCCCCGGCCGCCAGCGTTACATTGACCAGAACCATGATGGCCTCCTTGATAATAACGACCTGGTATATCTCGGCAACGCTGATCCCAAAGTATACGGCGGTTTGCAGAATTCCTTCCGTTATAAGCGGTTGTATGCATCTTTCTACTTCAACTATTCCGTTGGAGGAGATATCTATAACCCGGTTGAATTATTCATGGGTACCGGTACTTACCTCAGTAACCAGTTCCGTTATATGGTGAATGCATGGCATCCGGTACGGAACCCCAACTCTGATTATCCAAGGGCAGATTCAAAAGATGATATTCCCAACGACCGTTTTGTACATGACGCTACTTTCCTGCGGCTGAAGAACATATCACTGGGTTACTCTTTTGATCTTTCCCGCCTTACCGGTAAAAAACTACAGTCCCTGGCCTTTACACTCAGCGGTAATAACCTGTACCTCTGGAAGTACTATAATGGGTACGATCCGGAAGTATCCACGCAGAGCGAAGGATCTACCATCCGCCGCATGGATAATGGTGCTTACCCGGCCGGCAGAACGTTCACTTTTGGTGCTGAATTAAAATTCTAAGAAAAAATATTTTGTATGAAAGGAATGATCCACAAAATCATGCTTGTTGCGCTGATAGCTTTATCGATGAGCAGTTGCAGCAAATTCCTGGAAGAAAACCCTGCCGGCTTTGTAAGCCCGGAAGGGTTCTATAAATCAGAGAATCAGTGTATCGCCGCCCTGAACGGATGTTACATTAACCTCACGGATGTGTTCAATTCTGATCTGATCATTGCACTGGAGGCAACAACAGACCTGGCCTTCCTGAACTCTTCCCAGCTGGATGCAAAGTTTGAGATCTCACCGGCTAACCCTGGTATGGGGGATAATGTATGGACAGCCTGTTACTCTGGTATCATGTATTGTAATGCCGCTATCAATGGCATTCAGCATGCCACGATCGCGGAAGAAAAGAAACCGGCCTTCATTGCGGAAGCTGTTACATTGCGTGCCCTGTATTATTACGTGCTCACCAGCACCTTTAAAGATGTACCTTTTTACAGGGACGATATCAATAGCCTTAACGTACTGGAGAAAATTGCAAAAACAGGCAGGATGAATGCGGATGATACCCGTGATTCCCTGATTAAGGAACTGCAGGAATATGTACCGCACATGCCGCAGATGCGTACCTCCGCAGTACCGCAGAACAGGGTCTCTGCACCGATGGCTTACATGCTGATAGGCAAGCTGGCGCTGTGGAATAAGGAATACGCTGTCTGCGCCGCTGCTATGCAGGAGATAAGGAAGATCTATGGCCAACTTACACAGTACCCGCTTACTGATACTTATTTCAGGAATAAGAACACGCCGGAATCCATCTTTGAAGTACAATACATCTGGTCTGCTGCCGGTATAAAGAAAACCTCCCAGGTAGCCTGTTTCTTTACACCTGCCAAAACTGCCGGTACCAATGTATACGATGGCGTAACGATCCCTGAACTGGGCGCAGAAGGCAATCCTTACAACTCCGTTACACCTACTGAATATTTCATGGACCTGTATGACCTCACCGATCCCCGCCGCGAAATCGTCCTGGCTTATACTTATAACGGTGCTTATTTCAAAAGGCCGATGCTGAACAATGGTACCGGTAAAGCCTGGATGGGGCCCAAGTTCTGGTGCCCGGGCATGAATAATGTTGCAGACGGGAATAACCAGAAGGTATTCCGTTATGCGGATGCACTGCTGATGCTGGCAGAAGCCGCTAATGAAACAGATGATCCTGCACTGGCGCTGCAATGCATCAACGAAGTGAAAGCAAGGGCAAATGCCGCTTTTGCACTGCCCGCTTACCCCGGTAAGAGTGAATTTATGATGGAACTGAAAAAGGAACGCGGGCGTGAATTAATGGGAGAATACGGCAGGAAATGGGACCTCGTACGCTGGGGCGAATTCTTCCAGCGGGTAAGTGAAACTTCAGCACTGGAATATGATATTATCAAAAATAACCTGCGCCCTTACCATGAGTATTATCCTATACCGGATAAGGAAGTGGTGCGTTCAGGCGGTATCTTAACTAATCCTGCGTATAAATAGTACACACTATGAAATATATTCTTTGTATTGCGATGGCCATCACATCCATCTCAAACCTTAAAGCACAAACACTAAAGGTGCTGAGCTATAACATCCTGGAGGGAATGAAAACGGATACCTCCAAAGGAAAACAACTCTTTGTGGAATGGGTGAAAGATAAGGCCCCGGACGTGCTGGCCTTACAGGAATGCAACGGATTCACACAACAAACGCTGGAGGCGCTGGCTGCATCTTATGGCCATAACTATGCCGTGATCGTTAAAGAAAACGGATACCCTACAGGTGTAACCTCCCGTTTCCCGATAGTGGATATCCGGAAAGTGAATGAAAACATGACCCATGGTTTTATTACAGCCAGCATCAATGGTTATAACTTTTGTATCCTGCACCTGAACCCGCATAAACACCTGAAAAGAAGAAGTGAAATAGCACAGGTGCTGGAAACACTGCGGTTACAGCATGGAGATAAGAACTGGCTGATGATGGGCGATTTTAATTCTTTATCTCCTTTAGATAGTCATCGTGTGGCACAAACCAATTTTGTACAGCGTCAGCTGGAGGCATCCCTGAAGAACCCCAATATCAGCAATCTCGCAAACGGAGCGGTGGATTACCAGGTGCAGCAAAGCATCCTGCAGGCCGGTTATGTGGATGCGGGTTTAACATATGACAGAACAGTACAGAAAGAGACCGGCAAAAGCGGGATCCTTTCCAATACCCGCATAGACTATATCTACCTGAGTAAAGACCTCGCAAAGAAGCTGCAATATTGCAAATTCATTTACGACGACTTTACGGCAAAGTATTCCGATCACAAGCCCATCACCATGGAGCTCAAAAAATAAAGTATGCAACGCTATATATTATTCCTGCTTATACTTATTACGGCCTGCAGAAAAGAAGAAGAGCGCAGGTTCTCCACCGAACTGGCTGTTGATTCAAGGATAGTAAGGTTAAACGCTGCGCCTGATACCACACGTATTATTGTATACGCTGATGGTGACTGGAAAATGGAAACCGCAGAAGAAGCAGACTGGATCAAGGTGCAAACTGCTTCCGGCAGCGGTAAAGGAGATGCGCTGGTAGCCGTAACAGATAACGCAGATAAACTGCCGCGTATGATGAAACTGATCGTACGGAGCAAAAGCAAAACAGATACCATCCAGTTACAGCAAAGAGGCTTAGTGCCGGCTATTGTGATCAACGATACCACTGCACAAAGCATAGCCAATGGCGGTATCCTGAAAACACCCATTACCACCAATGTTCCGCTGGATAAAATGGAAGTGAGTTATCAATACGATGCAACCGGCCAGGTGAACTGGATCTCCCGGCTGCAGATCACGGATGGATATTTATACTTTACGGTAGATACGAACAAAACAACAGCAGAGCGTACCGCTTTTATCAGGCTTAGTTACCTAGATGCGCTCGGTACTACCGTAAAAGATTCCATTCGGGTAAAACAATACCTGGGCATGAGCTATAAAGATGCAGTGGCCAAAGACTTCGCTTATGTGAAACAAACACTGGCTGCAGGCCTGATAGAGGAGAATATATATGTGGAAGGGGTAGTGGTTAGTGATAAAGGGCATCCTAATATCGCTAAGAACCAGAACAGCGCTGCCAATAAACATAACCTGGATAAAACAGACAATGCTATTTCTGTATACGTGCAAAGCCCGGATGGCAAAAGCGGCTTGTATTTTAAAACAAAAACACCCGGAGAGAACATCTTTAATTTTAATGACCGCGTAAAGATCTGGCTAAAAGGCACCACGCTTGCTAAGCTCACTAATCCCGGCAGAGCAGTGATCTCCGGTGTAACGGTAACCAATATCATGCAGAAAGATGGTCAGTCGGTTCCCTTATTGCCCCGCGAAAAATACATGAATGAACTGACGGACGAAGACCTCTACACCTACGTTAAACTTAAGGATGTAGAGCTCTCTATCCCTTTCGGTGCATTTACCAACATCAACGAAGGTTACACGGCCAGGATGGATTGTTATCCTGCCAGCATCCGGGATATCCGCGGTAACAGCATGTATATGCTCACCAACCTGGATGTACCTTACCGCAGGGATGGCAATGCCGTACCACAGGGGAGTGGCAGTATCACCGGTATTATTGTATCTGAAACTTACGAGCGTTATGGCGGCAATATAGGAAAGTATGCTATCCGCCACCTGAAACGCAGCGATATTGACCTGAAGGCAGACAGGAATAATGGGTTCTCCAAAGTACTGGTAGAATGGAGCCGTTTCAAAAATGAATATGCTGCTACACCTACCCTTGCGGCAAATCCCTTAACGCCGGATATCGGCGAAGGAAAGATCACACAAAGCGCAAAAACCGCTATGGACTTTACAGCCAATGGCCTCTATACTACCACCGACTATAATGGCCTCCTGCAGGAAAGCGCCACCGTGAAAGGAGCAGTTACCAATGGTGGCTGGGGCAGCAAGAGCTGGTGGAATACCACCACTAACAAAGGTGAGTATTGGGAGATAGCTGTGTCTACCGCAGGCGTTAGTCAGCCGATCTCTTTGCAGATAGATGGTAATGTGGACATTGGCGGGCCAAGGAACTTTGTGGTGGAATGGTCAGATAAGAATGACGGAAGCGCAGTATGGAACCAGGTGAGCACCTTCACATTTGAGGATGTAGCGAACTTTTCCAATACGCTCTTAACACAGGTAGCCGGTTACAAAGCCCTCAACTTCCAGTTCCCGCAGGCTGCGAGTGGGCTGGCTAATCTGTACATCCGTTTAAGGGTAGCGGATAAAACGGCGGGCACCGCTACCAGCCCAACCGGTGGAACATTAACTGCAGCAACGGCCTGCAGGTTGGTGCATGTTTCTATTAAGTATAATAAATAACCGGCCTTTTTCCATAACCTAAAGCAGCTGCACATAGTGCGGCTGCTTTTTTATTGAGTACCTGTCCCCGTTTGGCAGGTCCGGTCGTTATTAGTAAAAAAACCATGAAAGAGTTCGTATTCATCTTCAGGAACACCGTTGATCCTGATCAGAAACCATCACCTGAACAGTTGCAGGCAAAGATGAACTGGCTGGGAAGTATTGCCGCTCAGAATAAACTGGCAGATAAGGGGAACACCTTATCCCTTTCCCTTGCAAAAACAGTGCAGTCTGATATTGTAAGTGATGGCCCTTACACGGAGATCAAGGAATTCATCCTGGGGTACATGATCGTAAAAACTGCTACTATGGAGGATGCTGTGGAATTAGCCAAAACTAATCCCATCATTAAGGCAGGAGGTGTTGTGGAAATAAGAGCAGTATTATAGGAGATGATAAAAACCCTTTAACTATACCGTTAAAGGGTTTTTTATTTATTACCTGATCTGGCCTCGTATAATACCATCAGGATGGATGTTCGTATGTACATTGGTGTATAACGCCTCTGTTTTTACCGCGTTGGCGGCCGCTTCATCCAGCTGCGTCATTTTTGAGATGCCGAAATCTGCGGCGGTAGCACACAATCCTACAAGCACGGCGCCATTTACGCCAGCTGCACCCCTGTGTATATGCGCCATCGTTAATGTTTCTCCGCCCGGGAGATTGGTAACGGTCACCTTTGAATAAAGTTTGCGGTCTACGGTAAGGCGTATCAAAGCAGTACCGGTAGCCGTGGTTACAACAGGCGGTACTTCATTCAGCCCGGTCATGGCCACATCTGCCGCTGCTATGATATCACTGTTCACGGTTCCTCTTACCAGGCCGCCTGGAACCTGGGTAGAATGTACATTGAAGTAAATATCATTTTTGCTGTTCTTCAAACTATCAGCCAGCGACTGGCGCAGGGTGATCTCTCCTGTGGCTGTGGTGCCGCTGAAAGCAGGGAAGTCCTGGATAATAGGGCCATTAGTAACCGGGTCGCCTACATGAAAGTGTGCCATGGTGAGCTGATCGCCTGAAGCGAGGTTTTCCACCCGGAAGGAGTACCTGAGCACATTGTTGCCATATAACTGCATGGTTAATAGCCCTGTTTCGGTCCGTCCGGCGGGCATGGGGTTCTCCAGCCTGGTGTTGAGGGGGATGGTGAATATAATGTCCGGATTGCTGCCATTGTCCTTATTGCAGGATATAGAAGTTAACAGGCTCACTGCTGTTATAGTGAGGATATGGTTGTTTCTCATAACAAGTGGTTTAATTCGTGTAGATATTACAAAAATGGCTCCAAAAAGGTTGTGTGGATTTAGCTGATTGCATTACCCCTATCAGATATAATGCATGTGGAAGGTTTGGAACGGAACCAGGTAAAAACCGGCCTTACCTTAACAAAACAATAAAATAATATGCTCCTGTGTGCTTGAAAATGAATGTATAAGTTAGGAATGCATACAACAAAAAAAATAAATAGAACATTGTGATTAATTGAAAAACCCGCTTATATTTGTCCCAGTCAACGGATAGTAACCTATACCTTAGGATAGAAACCTATGACCCGGTAATTGCAGGAAACCTAATACCTATACAGAAAGAGTTGTGTTTGCCCATTTGGACCTGCCTTTTTTTATTAACACATTTTCATAGCTTAAACATTTGAAGGTCCGTATTACCTTAATACTGTTCCTTAATTTGTTGGCCTGTGCCGGATTTTCTCAATCCATCCTGAAAACAGGTCTGCATAATTATGTCGGAACATGGGGTGAGCCGGATTCGCTGGATGCGTATCAATTCCCTTCAGATACTCTTTATTTCAGTTGGAGAACGGGTAACTGTAAAGGTTTGCGGATGATCCCGCTTTATTTGTACGCAGAGAGAGAAGATACGGTCACCGGAGTGCGCATTCGTTCGAGGAATGACGGATATTTCATGCCTGCAAAAAAACGCACACCATTGATAACGGTACACGGTAACATTATGTATGACCTGTATTATCAGTCCCATGCAGATACACCTTATCTGGAACGGGAGATCTATCAGCATACATTACAGACCACACTGGATATTACCTTGCGTAACCAATATCCATTACGTGTAGCCTTTAGCACTACTAAAAGTAATGCAAGCCTGTTGCGCAGTATTACAGGTCTGAACCTTCAATATACCAATCGTGATTTTAAGAACGCACTGTTGGCTAAAGCACAGGCATGGGATGCGGGTAAGATAAAACAGTGGCAGGAGATACAGGATATGAAACTGCAGCTGAATAAAAGCTGGGATTCACTATACCGTATGAAAAGCTGGTTCAATACACCGGAACAGATACAAAGAATGGTAGAAGCGCGTGAGCGGGAACTATACGGAAAGGCAGGAGGAAAGCTGCCGGAACTCCCCAATAAACCTCATCTTCCTTTAAAAGACCTGCGTAATAAATTGCCCAAACTGCCCTTGGTGAAAGATAGCACGCTGCAAACATTGCAACGGGAATATGAGCTGAAGGCAGCTAAAATTGATTCCCTGCAGAAAAGCATAGCCAAAGCAGAGGCATTATATGAAAAGAAACTGGGCGCATATGGATTGAAGAAAGAAACACTGGTGGGCCTCCTTACCAGGAGGGCCAGCCCTAAAGAGCTCATCAGTCACCTGGAAGGAATGAACCTTCCGGATTCCATATTACCTAAAGGATATAAGACCTTATTGTCGTTACGTACCATAGGCATTGGCAGAACGATGGTGGATTATTCTGAACTCACAGCCCGTAATATCAGTATCATAGGGGTACAGGCAGAGTTGAATCCTTCCTGGTATTTTGCAGTAGCGTCCGGAGCAGTGGATTACCGTTTCAGGGATTTTGTGGTAAACACTAACCGCCAGCGCCAGTATCTCAACGTGGTGAGGGTAGGTAAAGGTATGAAGGACGGGAACAATGTGATCCTGAGCTATTATACCGGAAAGAAGCAGGCTTATAACTTTGGTAACAGCCAGCAGGTAACAGTGCCGGATAACAGGATCATGGGCTTTTCCCTGGAAGGAAGATGGCAATTGGATAAAAATACTTATTTCATTGGCGAAGCTGCGAAATCATCTATGCCATCACATGTGCGCGTGGCCCCGAAAGATGGCCTGGGAGGAAGTATGCTGCGCTTCGCAGACCGTTCCAATGAAGCCTATGCCATATCCTCTTATACATTCATACCCGCTACGGGCACACGCCTGAGCGGTATGTACAAAATGATGGGTGCTAATTTTCAGTCATTTAGTTTGTATGCCTCCGGATCCAAACAGAGTGGCTGGATGCTCAAAGCAGATCAACCCTTCTTTAAACAACAACTCACTATTTCTGCTTCATTGCGGAAGAATACATACACCAGCATTTTTGAAACGTCCAGCTATATGAGCAATACCGTCTTCAAAAGCATTCAGGCTACATTCAGAAGAAGGAACTGGCCGGTGATATCCCTTGGGTATTTCCCCAGCTCACAGCTCATGAAACTGGGAGAAGACAGGTTCATGGAGAACATGTTCTATACGATGACGGGTACTGTAAGTCACTATTATAAATACCGTAATACAGGTATGAACACCATGTTTTCCGGAACAAGGTTTTATAATCGCCAGGCAGACAGCAATTTTGTATACTTCAATAGCACCAACCTGCTGCTGAACCAGGCAATCTTCCTCGGAAAACTTACATTGAACGGCACCGTTTCTTCCGCTACCAATCAGGACTATGCCCTGTTTGGTGCAGATGGAAATGCACAATACAAGATCAGGAGCTGGCTGGATGCAGGTGGCGGATTGAAATACAATTATCAGACAGTTTACCGGTTACGGCAGGTAGGTTATACAGCAAATGTGCGGGTGGATATTCCGAAGATAGGGGAGATTATGCTGATGGCAGACCAGGGGTTTGTACCGGGTGCAGATAAAAAGCTCGTTCCCAATAAAACGGGGAGGCTTACCTATACCAGAATTTTTTAAAAGTGTTCGTAATATGAAGAGATCCCTATGCCTTGCACTGCTCTTGCTGGCCCTGCGTGCCGGGGCGCAGGTGAGTATGACACCGCAGGTTCCTCCTGCCGGCGTGATCCTGAAGGCGCAGTTATGGAATATTATGCTGGTGTCTGCTAACGACCGCCCACTGAACGTACGCATCAGTTTACGTCTGCTGGATGCACAGACCAGCCAGCCCATGCTTACCGGAATAACCCGTAACCTCATCGTCTCAAAAGGCGCGAAACAGTTGCAGGTAAATGATGTGATGCCTGTGCAGTATGAATACCTGAGCGCTGTGATAGATCGCAGTGTAAATGGGTTACTGCCGGCTGGTAATTACCTCGCCTGTTATACCCTGATGGTGGAAGGAGATAAAGGAAACACCTACCGGGAAGATTGCATCCCTGTTACCATAGAACCTGTAAGCCCTCCACTGCTCAATATGCCCGCCAATCAGAGTGAGCTGGAAACAAAACAACCACAGTTCACCTGGATACCACCTGCCCCCGCCGGGATGTTCAATAACCTGAATTATGAAATGCGTGTAGCGGAAATACGGGAAGGGCAATCGGCAGCAGAGGCAGTACAACAGAATATTCCTGTGTTCCGTGTGAACAGGCAGCGGGAAATGTATCTGAACTATCCTGCCGGCGCTGCAAAACTTGATACCGGTAAGAATTATGCCTGGACGGTGATTGCAAAGAACGGAGAGCTGTTTGCTGCGCAGGCGGAGGTATGGACCTTCAGGATTAAAGCGCTTCAACATGTAGTTAGCCGTAATAATGATGTGTATACCCAACTGCGTAAGTCCCTTGACGGACGGGTTGTTTATGCTTCCGGACCTCTGCAGCTGGCATATGTGAACGAAACAGCGGATAGCACTGTGCAGTATGAACTCATAGCGTTGGAAGACCAGAATAAAGTATTGCACAACGGGGACCTGCGCGTGAAGAGAGGCAATAACTTCCTGGATGTGCCGCTGGGGAAACGCAACAAGTTTACAGAAGGCAAAAGCTACCTGTTCAGGTTGCGTAACGGCCGGCAGGAATACTGGCAATTGAAATTCATTTATACCCGCGGAAAATAACCTTATACCTAAAATAATTGAGTAATGATATTGGCTTTTGCTGAAAAGTGGAAAAAGACATTTGCATGCCTGATGCTGGGGCTTATCTACTTTGAGATAGTAGTACCTCCGCAGGTTTTTGCCCATGGGCGTGGCGGTGGAAGGTATGCCATACGCAATAGGGTGCCTGTGTTTGTGGCGCCGGTGTATACCCCGGCGCCTGTTGCGGCAAAAAAAGTGGTGGTTGCTCCTAAAGTAACAATGCCAGCCAAAGCAGCCAGGGCTCCTTTCAATGGAGGACCTACGCAGCCAGAGTCACAGGATTTTCACTCCATAAACGGAGATGATATGGTGAACCTTTTCACAGGAGACTTTACTTATAAAGTTCCTTTGCTGGACGTAGGTGGCTATCCTCTGGCCATCGGTTATAACGGTGGTCCTGATATGGCCCAGGAGGCCAGCTGGGTGGGACTTGGATGGAATATCAATCCCGGTAGTATTACACGAAACATGCGTGGTTTACCAGATGATTTTAACGGAAGAGATTCTGTGACAAAAACAACTTCTGTTAAAGAGAATAAAACGATCGGCGCTTCCGGTGGTGTGGATGTGGAATTGATAGGTTTACCTATTACGATTGGTGCCAGTGCCGGATTATTTCATAATACCTATCGTGGATGGGGAATTGAGAGCGGGGTGAATGCAAGCCTGAATGTCGGAGAGAAAGCTTCCGGGCCTCTGAGCGGCGGACTTTCTCTTAATAACAACTCCCAGGAAGGATTTACTGTTTCTCCTAATCTCTCGTTGAAATTATTCAGTGCATCTTCTAAGGACAAAGGTTCTGTAGACGGGAGTGTTTCCATGGGGCTATCCTATAACTCACGTTCCGGCTTGAAAGCGCTGCAGTTCTCCAGTGGCGTGAAAATGTACCGCTCCACAAAAAACCGGCAGATAAAGGAAAGTATTGATGCATCCCAGGAACAACGGGAAATGAGGGCGCTTCCCGGACAAATAGGCTCTTCTGCCTACCGGACAAGTAATATTTCTTTCAATACGCCGGCCTTCACGCCGTCTATGGACCTGCCATATACTTCCCGGAATTTTACCGCTACAGTGAAACTGGGGCTGGAGTATATGACAGTACACCCTAGTATCTCTATCACCGGCTATGTATCCAAACAATATATTGCCAAAGAGGACCAGGTAAGGCATTTCCCTGCCTATGGTTACCTGAACTTTGGCAGCGGAAAAGCCAACCCTGCAGGCCTGCTGGACTATAACAGGGAAAAAGAGATCCCTTACAGGGAAAAGCCGGATTTCCCCAATATTGCCATTCCTTCTTATACTTATGATGTATTCTCCATTTCAGGAGAAGGAACGGGAGGAATGTTCCGTGCATACCGCAGCGACATTGGCTACGTGCATGATCACAGCATGCGGACCAAGGATCAGAGCCAGAGTGCAAGTCTGGACTTGGGTTTCGGTAACCTGTTCCACGTTGGCGCCAACTTCGCGGAAACAAGAGCGTTTACGCAAACTGGCCCCTGGCAGCAAAACAATTCACTCAGCAATACAGTTGCATTTACAGAATCAGACAAGGATTATGAAGCGGTTTATTTCCGCAATCCCGGAGAGATGGCCATCAATTCAGGCGCCTATTATAAAACCATTGGTGGTGCAGATCTTGTAGTGCCCAAAATCGTGCAATCAGGGAGGAACTCCCCGAATATGCAGGCCACCAACTTTCTGAGCAGGTATAAAGGAGAAGTAAAACAGGATGAGATCCAACTCACCGCAGCCAATGCTGTAAAAAAAGAACGTGACAAAAGGTCCCAGGTGATCACACACCTTACGGCGGAAGAAGCAGACATTACCGGGTTCCCCAGGTTCATTGAGAACTATAGCATGAATAAATTTTCGGCGCAGCAATGCGAAGAGGAGATACCGGATGATATAGACCAGGACACTACAGGGTTCAGAGCGGAATATTTTTTCAGAAATAAAGATCTGAAGGGGCAGGTTTACCATGCTATTGATACCGCCGTGAATTACCCTAACCTGGCAACATATAATTATGCCACCCAGGCAAGGTGGAATTTCATGACCAACGGAAGCACTAACTTCTCTATCCGCTGGAGAGGACGGATCAAGGCGCCGGTAACGGGCGTTTATACCATTACTCTTAACTCCGACGATGGTGTGCGGTTGTTTGTAAATGATAGTGCCATTGTGGATGACTGGACCGTTCATGCCCTGAGAACAACAACCCGCACGCTCAACCTGGAGGAAGGTAAGATCTACAACGTGCGGCTGGAATATTTTCAGAACACAGGCGATGTAGTGATAACTATGAAGTGGCAATGTGGTAATGTGATAGTACAGGCAAAAGATATGTTCATACCCAGCGCTAAGGATGAGTTTGTTGCTATAGAGGACCAATTGGTGAAGGAAAAAAGAGTGAACACTTTCCGGAAATCCAACCATATTTCACAATTGGATGTACTCAACAGCGATGGCCGCCGGTATATTTACGGCCTCCCTGTTTATAACTTGAAACAGAAGGAAGTCACCTTTGCCATACCAAAGGAAAAAGGTAACGCATTGGAAGGCCTTACCTCCTATAATCACGGCAGTGATAACACCACAGATAATATGAACGGGCAAGACCGTTATTTCAGCAGCGAAGAGATACCTGCCTATGCCCATACCTTCCTGCTAACCGGCGTAGTAACGCCTGATTATGTGGATATTACCGGAAATGGTATATCTGATGATGACCCGGGTGATGCCATCAAGTTTAATTATACAAAAATAGCAGGAGCCAAAAATCCTTATACCTGGCGTACGCCGTTTTCAAACAAAGCTAATTACAGTGAAGGTATGAAATCGGATAACCGGGATGATAAAGGCAGCTACATCTATGGGGAAAAAGAATTGTGGTACCTGAATACGATAGAATCAAAGAATATGATCGCCACCTTTACGCTGGAGGACCGTATGGACCTTGCGCCTATATCGGAAAGTGGTGTGATAGATACTTCCAAACACATTGCCAAAAGGTTGAAGGAGATCAACCTGTATACCAAGGCAGATTTTCTGAAGTACAATACAAAAGCAAGGCCGGTAAAAACGGTGCATTTTGAATACTCTTATGAACTCTGCCCGGGCGCAGCATTGCCTGGAAGTAACATTGGCAAACTAACACTAAAGAAGATCTGGTTTTCGTACAACGGCAATAAGAAAGGCATTAAGAATGCATACCAGTTTAATTATAACGCGAAAAACCCCGGATATGACCAGAAATCATTCGACCGCTGGGGTACATATAAGGACCCGGCGCAGAACCCCGGATCAAATGGGCAGAACCTGGTAACAAATGCAGAATTTCCATATGCTATACAGGACAGTGCGGTAGCAGCGTCTAATGCAGCAGCGTGGACGCTGGATTCTATTCAGTTGCCTTCCGGAGGCCGGATGAAGATCACTTATGAAAGCGATGATTATGCATTTGTGCAGAACAGGCGCGCTGCACAGATGAGCCAGGTAGCAGGTTTTTCTTTTGCTGAACCTGCACAGCTGAACCAGCTGAGCAATCAACTGACAGGCAGTAACGGAGATAACCTGTATGTAGCCATTCACGTCAGCGAAAAAGTAAATTCAAAAAGCGAAGTCTATTACAAGTACCTGGAAGGTATTAATAAGCTATACTTCCGCCTGAACGTAAAAATGCCGGACGACAAATGGGGGAACGGACACGAATTTGTATCCGGGTATGCCAACCTGGATAAATCGCAGTTCGGATATTTCAACAATGGTAATACAATATGGGTAAAACTGGTCCCTATGAATAAAGCAGCAGAGGATTGGCAAGGCAATTATAGCCCCATGGCTAAAACAGCTATTTCCTTCCTCAGGCTCAATTTGCCTTCCAAAGCTTTTCCGGGTTCAGACATAGGAGATAACCTGGACTTCCAGGACGGTATTCAGCTCTTGTTTTCCATGGGTGATAATATTGTAAATGCTTTCCGTTCTTTTGATGAAACTGCCCGGAGCAATAAATGGGCGAGAGAAGTAGATCTGTCCCGTTCTTCTGTGCGATTACATAGTCCTGGGCTGAAAAAATACGGCGGCGGGCTGCGGGTGAAGCGGATCACCATTTATGATCATTGGAATGCAATGACGAAGCAGAAAGAATCAATATATGGAACTGAATATAGCTATACGACTACCCGGATGATCAATGGGAAGCCGAAAGTGATCAGCAGTGGAGTGGCAGAATATGAACCGATGTTAGGTGGTGAGGAGAATTCAATGAAAGAACCGCTGGAATATGTGCAGCAAATGGGCCCCCTCGCGCCGGTAAGCCTTGGTTATGTGGAAGTGCCGCTGGGTGAAACTTTCTTCCCAGGTGCTTCCGTAGGATACAGCAAAGTGCGTAAACGTTCTATTAATACCACTAAAACGAGATCTGCCACAGGTTATGATGAAACTGCCTTCTATACGGCATATGATTTCCCGATCATTACCGAATATTCCAAGTTTAGCCCCGAAACCAAACTCAGGCATAAACCTAACCTGTTGATGAAGTTGCTGGCCGTTGATGCAAAACATCACCTTGTGCTGAGCCAGGGATTTAAAATAGAGCTAAATGATATGCATGGCAAGCTACGTTATACCGCCAGTTATGCAGAAACAGATAAAGAAAAACCAATCTCCTACTCGGAACACTTTTATCATGTAGATAATCCTAATGCGGTACATAAACACCTGAAGAATAATGTGCTGTCTATGAATGCAAAGGGCGAAATTGATACCACAGCCCTCATAGGCATGGATATAGAGTTGATGATGGATATGCGTGAGCAGATAACAATCAGTAATGGCGTGGATATTAACGTGAATGTTGATGCATTTACAACAGTGCTTCCGCCAATCATTTCCATTCCTTCGTTTGCGGTATTCCCGCAGCGGCAGGAGAACAAGTTCCGTTCTATAGCAGCAGTGAAAGTTGTGAACAGGCATGGTATAGTGGATAGTATTGTAACAGTGGAAAAAGGCAGCAAGGTGCTGATGAGGAATATGCTATATGATGGTGAAACAGGCGATGTGCTGCTTACCGCCACCCAGAATGAATTCAACGATACTATCTATCAGTTTAACTATCCATCCGGCTGGATGTACGATGGTATGAGCGGTGCTTATAAGAACATTAATACACTCCTGAAGGGTGTAAATATCAGGGAAGGAAGGATCATTACAAGCCTTGGAACGGCTACGCCCGCTACTTATTTTTCGTCGGGGGATGAGATCCTTATCTATTCAAGAAATAAAGTCAGCGGTGTCAATTGCACACCGGCACTGGCCACCTGGCGCAGTTCAAAAAAGATATGGGCAGTTGATGCAAATGCCCTGAGTGGTGCAGCACCGGAGATCTTCTTTATGGACCAGGATGGGGCACCTTTTACGGGAGATGATGTGATCATGAAGGTGGTCCGTTCCGGAAGAAAGAACATATCCGCCAGTGTAGGGAGTGTTACAATGATGGGGAACCCGCTGGTAATGAATGCAGGTAAACTGGAACTGAAAATAGATCAGACTTCCCGGATCATTAATGCATCCGTGATAGAATACAAACAGAACTGGCAGGTAGAAGACAGGCGAAAAGAGAAGATCACCTGCGATTTTTAATCACGCATTTAATCAAGGAATATGCACATAAAGGTATGGATCATAAGTTTTCTGTTGCTGGCAACCCCTTGCGCGGTGTTTGCGCAATTGCAACCGGAAGGAGAGTGGGAATTGGATAAAGTGAATGTAAAGTTGTTCTCAGACCCGGGGAATAATTTGCTGGAGGAAAGAACGCAGGATTCTCTCCCGCTACAGGCAATCCTGACAGGTAAAAGAATAACATTCTATGGGCAGAACTATATCATGCAAGGGGCACAGGGTACTTATTTATTATTAAGTGATGGAAGTCTTGCTTTCAGGAATGCCGGTAAACCTGTGACCCTAATCAATGGTCAGCCACAGCCAGATGTCTTCTGCAAAGTAAAGATGCCGGATGCAGACAGATTGATCATCGAATTACCTGTGGAAGTCTATAAAGATCATTCACGAAATCTTATTATAAAGCAATTTTTTATTTGTCAGTATAACAGGAAGAAATGACCAGTAAATTAAAATCATTATTCAGGGGAGTTACCTGCTTGCTGTTCCTGTTATTACCATCTTTGGTAAAGGCACAGAATAACTGGAATATTTCGGTTGTTACAGACTCTTCCAGGTGTGCGGCAAGTGGAAAGGTAACCGTTACGCTTACCGGTTCAAATGCCGGCAATTTATCTGACGTGCGTTACACACTAACTTCTACCGGCGGAGGGTATAATCTTCCTCCCAGTGAATCAAATATACTGGAGAATATTCCTGCAGGTGATTATGTCATCAGGGCGGTAGGTATTCTCAATAGCATGCCGGATACGGCCATTAAGACCGTAAATGTACCAGGCAACTATGCGCAATTTCTGCCTAACGCTGCAGAGCTAAGGTCATCATTCAGCAGTTGCGGTTCAGGCAGGATCAAGGTTGACTTCCAGGGAGGAAGAAAGCCATATAAAGTACAGCTCACCGCTTACCCGGCTGGTTATACCGGCAGTATTGTATTCATGAGCTACAGTAATACACTCACTTTGGATAATCTGAATGCAGGTGATTATAAGTTGAGGATATCTGATACCTGTGAAACAACGGCCCCCATCTTTGATGTAAAGGTGAACACAATGCCGGTTTTAACCACTTCACTTGTTACCCTGAGTTACAGGGAATCTGCCGGCCCAAACTGTAATTCATTGATCATACCTGTGCCTGCATTTGCTGGTAGCTCTCCTTATTTCAAATACATTGAACCCGGCACATCCCTGATGTGGTGCACATCTTATAATGGAGGTCCTAAATCTGCTTACAGGAGCATGTATAACACTCCTGATACCATTGTGCTGCCTGCCGGTCAAACATTAAAGGACTCTTATAATAAAACCATCACCTATTATGTTAAAGATGCCTGCGGAGTAGAGATGTCTTTGAACCAGGTTAATTACCCACCAATTGTCAGTAATACGCATGGGGTGAACTGTAATGTGGATTTTACACTTTCCTTATACCATCTTTACCTGAACAAAACTTGTTTCCCGCTCTATACGCAGATCAGGAACACAACTACACAAGCCATAACATATGATACCATATATGGCGGGATGCACGTAACCAGGTTTTTCACACTTCCTTTTGGATCATACGTTATCAATTCAGTTACAGCAGATGGTTACAAGCTCCAGGACAACGTTGCATACACGGTGGCCTCGCCTGGCAATGAAGATCCTTATGAAGTAACGCCTACGAACTATAATGGAGCTTATGGCCAGGATGGTGCAGGCGCTTTCCAGATCCGCAAGAAAACAGGTAATCTTTCAGTTGGTACTAATTTCCAGATACTCAGTCCTGGCAACTATTTATACAATTATACCTATACCACGGATTTCAGCACTGCATATCAAAATATCCTTGTAGACCAAAGTGTTCCTTATAAGATGTTTTATCCGGGTGAATATATATTGCGGATAACAGATCCCTGTGGTACTTATGATAAATTCGTGACCATAGAAGAAAAACACGTTTACCGCTATGATCCGGTTTTTACAACAGACACTACCTGTGCCGGTTTAAAAGTGACCCCATCTGGTACCGTCACTTTCAATAACTCAACAAATTATCCTTCTTACTTCAGTATAGTAGCAGGCCCTGCCGGGTTTAGTACGCAAATTGTTCCGGCAGGTACGCCTATTAACCTGTCTGTTCCCGGTACCTATACAATCGGTATGGGCACAAATCCAACTTTGATTATATGGAATGGCCCGGGAATAGGCAATGGTGGAAATCTTTTTACGGTTGATTATAATTATAGTCCTTTGACGGTGGATGTTAACCGTACACTGGGATGGATCTGCCCCGGCGGAGCCGCTAATTCCGGTAGCATTTCAGCTTATGTACGGAACGGCCGCAAAGGTGCAGCCGGTGTTTATACTTACCGTTTGGCAGCCGCGGGGCAAGGCGCTACCGGACCCTACCTGGCAACAAATAATACCGGGAAATTTGGCCCGGCTACTTCAGGAGGCGCTTACCATCTGATGGTGAATCAGAATTATGATGTGCAGGTTACAGATGATTGTGGCGCTTCGGCCGTACAGACCGTGAAGATACTGGACCTGGCCAATGCGCAACTGGCCTCTGCCAGCCAGCCGCAATATTGTATCGGGGAAACTGTGCGCTTGTCAGTGATCAACCTTCCTGCTACGGCTGTGAACTATCTATGGGAGGGACCAAATAATTTCAAAAGTACGTCTCCAAACCCGTTAATACGGAATTTTCGTCCGCAAAACGCAGGAGAGTATAGGGTAGCCATCAATGCCGATATCTGCCAGAATACGATCAGGGATACGGTAATAGTGACCGCCGCTACCTATAGCAGCATTTGCTATAGTGCGGTTACAGATACAAGTGTGAATCCTTATGCTTACGGTCTGTTGGGCAACTGGCGCCCTGCACGTGCCTACGTCTATTACGGGGCAAGGAAAGAATCGGACCCTTCGCAGGGTACCAATATCCGGAAGGACGGGGAATATGCAGACTTTATGGCGTTCTGGAAAAAACAGACAGAGGGCTGGAAACCACAGTATGATACCACCCGCTGGGTTTGGAATGCTACTTCTACCTTATTTAATAAGAAAGGATACGAACTGGAAAATAAAGATCCGCTAAACCGGTACAATGCCGCGATCTACGGTTATGATAATACGGTACCTGTGGCCATGGTACAAAATAGCCGGTATCGTGAAGCTGCATTCGAAGGATTTGAAGATTACGATTTTAAAGCCGCCAGCTGCGAAGAGAATTGCTCACCGGACCGCCGTTTCGATTTTTCCAGCTATCTCGGCCGCATTGACAGTACAGAAAAGCATTCCGGCCGTTATAGCATTCGTATTCCTGCAGGAGATACCATTCACCTGAAGGTGGGGGTAACAGCAACTGATACAGACCCCGGTAACCCGCTGTTCAATAAAGGGAGCAATGCATGTGCGCCAGGTGTTGAAGTGTTGAAAAGTGTAAAAGCTACGCCAGCCATGTTGCTACCTTCCTTTACACCCCTTGCCGGAAAGAAAGTGCTCATCAGTGCATGGGTAAAAGAAACACAGGATTGCAACTGTGCATCTTATGAAAGTAACAAGATGCTCATTATAGCAAACAATGCCGGTGTTGGAACACCTACCCATGCAAAACCCGCAGGCGCCATTATTGAAGGATGGCAGCGATATGAACAAGTAGTGGATCTGCCGCTTAATACAACAGAACTGGCCATCAAGCTGATCTCCACCGGTACTTCTACCGTGTATTTTGATGATATACGCGTACATCCCTATAATGCCAATATGAAGAGTTTTGTATTCGATGCGGTGACATTACGGATGATGGCAGAGCTGGATGAGAATAACTACGCCACTTTCTTTGAATACGATGATGATGGTACCCTCACCCGGGTGAAGAAGGAGACTGAAAGAGGAATTAAAACGATTAAAGAAACCAGGAGTGCCCTGATAAAGGAATAAGATATGTACAGAACAATTGTATTGTTAATTGCATCATTAATATGGCTACCTGCTGCAAATGCACAGGAGAAGCTGGATACAGGCCGGCTGGAGACCTTGTTGGCAAAGGTCCGGGATGTATACAGGAACGGACCGATGTCCTTCAATGTACGCTATACAGCAGCCGCTGAATCGCAGCCTGCTTTACCGCTGGACTCTATACAGGGAGAAGTGGCTGTGAATGGCGTGTATTGCTACTACCGGTTACCTGGTATGGAAACTATCACCAATCCCCGGTATAACATCATTCTATTTAAGGAAGATAAGCTTATGTATCTGACCAAACCTTCCGTACAAGCTGTTCAGGACCCGATGTTGCCGGTACGTACTTTATTGAAGGCCGGTAAACTGCAGGAGATCGCCGTACGGGAGGAAGGAAAGCACCAGTTGCTAAGCATGACATTTGATGCACAATCCGCCTGCAGGAATATGTTACTCGAGATAGAAAAATCCACCGGGTATGTGCAGCATATACGGTATGAGCTGAAAACAGAACTACTCCCCGGCTTATTTAACGGAGAAGCAGATGAGGATAGGACAACCTATGGAAAATTTGTGATCGTACGGATGGTGTTTTATAATTACAAAAAACTGGATGGAGACCTGGGCCGCTTTGATGAAAAGAATTTCTTTTACCTGGACGGCACCGAATTTAAAACTGCATCCGCTTATAATGATTACACGATTTTTAAAGGAACGCCCAACCTATAGAAATATTATGAAGCCTTATTCTCTGAAAATTACAGGCAGGTGGTTGCTGTTAGTATTGTTACTCGCAACTGTTCAGCATATACAAGCCCAGTCCCGCTCCGGTATTGTTCTGCGAAAAGTATTGGACGGTGCGGAAAACCGCCTGGCGGTGGATTCTTCCATTATGGTGCAGGATAGCATTTATTTTAATCCCCTGCTCATCAGCAAGCTGGATACGCCATATGCAGTACGGAATATCATCACCTTCAAGATCAATGAATATTCCAACCTGTACCTGCCTGCCAGTTTCAATGCTACAGTAAATGTAAGGATCTACTATACTAAGGCAAACAGCACGGTAGATTCTATAGACAGGGAGTTGACGATCAATTATGATACGGCCAATACTTATTCTGTAAGGAACTATTTTGTTTTTAATAATTCCCACCGGGTAAATGTGAAGGTGCTTTCCTTTACAACTAACGCAGGTACTAATGTGCTGCCTGCGCTGATGCTGGAGAATGAAATGGAGTTGCACCCTGTGTATAAGCTCAATTGTACGGCGGATGCTGTTAAGTCCATTGCATCTAATAATCCGCCGGTTACTGATTCAACAGATGAGATTACGGTTAACTGGCCGGTGACGCTGGGGGCGGATGTATACGACCTGGAATGGGCATACATAGATTCCAGTGCGCTGGAATCAGGCAGATATGGCTCACCACTTAACGCTGCACTCATTTTCGCTAACAATACCACACGTGTAACAATATCAGCAAACAGCTATGCAATTCCTCTGTTGTACGACAATGGAGGTGTGCTTTTTTATAGGGTAAGGGCAGTGCAGGAGAAGAAAGAATACAGGCGGATGGAGACAGACTGGAGTACTGATTTTCCGGGTGGGCTGGGGAGTTATGCGTTTTGCGGGCATCAGCGTAATCTGAACTGGCAGTCTTCTGTTACTTTTGCAGAGGAAGGGAAACGTAAGATTGAAATACAATATTTCGATGGTAGCCTGCGTGGACGTCAAGCGATTACAAAAGATAATACCACTAATACAATTATTGTAGCAGAATCTTTCTATGATTATCATGGGCGTCCTGCCATAGAGGTAATGCCTGCACCTACAATTAATACTGTTTTAAAGTATACGGCCAACCTTAATAATGCGGTAAACGGTGCGGAGTACGATAAAGACCAGTACGACAGGCTGGAAACACCGGCAGATTTTCTGCTGGCCAGCGCTAAACAAATGAGCACGTCATCTGGATCTAATCAGTACTACTCGCCAAACAACCCCGATAAGTTGGTGGGGATCAGCCAGTATATTCCTGATGCCGAAGGGTATGCTTTTGTTGAAACAGAGTATGTACAGGACAATACGGGGAGAATTTCCCGCGTTAGCAGTGCTGGACGAACTTTTAAGTTAGGCGGTGGTCATGAATCAAAATATACATATGGCACAGCACCGCAGGAAGATCTGGATGCTTTGTTTGGAACAGAAGTAGGTTACAATACACACTATTTTAAAAATACAGCTAGAGATGCAAATGGACAATATTCAGTAACCTATCTGGATATGCATGGCCGTACTATTGCAACCGCACTTGCAGGTTCTCCGCTTTCTGCCAGTCTGGATGATCTTCCCACTAAGGATGTTACCGTAAAAACAGATTCCCTTTCAGGCGTGGGTAAGAACATTGTGCAGGATTTACGGCTTGAAAGCCGCAGTTCTCAAACAGTTGCGGAAGCTGGAACATATACTTTCAAATATGAGTTAACCTCACCGGTATTAAGAAAGAAGGACTGCAACGGGGTAGAGGTCTGCTACAATGCTTTATATGATCTCAATATCCGTATCACCGATGACGCCTACAACCAACGTTTGGGTGGTAAACCCTTTGATACGGTTATTCATAGTGTTCAGGGAGTAGAAGATATCAATAACAGTTGTACCCCTAAACAGCTGAATTTCGAGTTCAGCATCTTTCTGCGGGAAGGAAGTTATGAGATCACCAAGTCCCTGGCCATTAACAAGGAAGCAATGGACTATTACCGGGATAGCATTTTCCTGAAATCAAGTCTTTGTACATCCGTTGAGCAGATCATAGCGGCAAAAAAAGAAGAACAGCGCTCGCTGGATTGCTTTCCTACCTGCGAAAGCTGCCTGGACAGTATTGGTAATTGGGATAATTTCCGGGTAAAGTACGTATTGGATGCAGGCCATGCTATTCAGGATACAGCCTTGTATCGGGATGAAGCCCTGCACGCGTATCAGGCAGCTATTGTTGCCTGTGACGAGCTTTGCGGCACCACAACTGATAATGATGATATCAGGAAAGTGATGTTAATGGATATGACACCGCCTTTTGGCCAGTATGCCAACCTGGTGGATACGCTGAGCAAACATTCCGTATTCTATCTTCTTAATGATAATTCCGTGATGCCGTATGCAAGGGACACTACCCGCTTTACGGACGATTCAGGTAAGCCGGATTTGGTTTATGACGAAGAAACGGGTGGTTACATTACGCCTAATAAGCTCTCCAAACAACGATTCGTGGAAAAGTTCAGGGCTTCCTGGGCTGAAGCATTGCTTAAATTTCACCCTGAATACTGCAAGTTCCTGCAACGGGAGAAGTTCAAAACTGCTATGCAATGGGATAAGACTTTCCGTGAAACAGATTCCTACCAGGAGGCCAAGACCAAAGGATATCTGAATCCTTTGGGCATGCCGGAAGTATCTTTTGCTTCCCCCGGCACGCTTGATCCGGTTAAACTGCAGGATGTAACCAATAAGCTTGCAAACAGACTAAAGAGCTACAGCGTAACAACCTACAACGGGAAAACATATACTTATTCTGCCTGGAGCATGGCCACCATTGGCGTAAAGTGTCAGCAAAAGGATCAGGCCTGCACGCAACAGTTCGCTACGATAGCTGCCTCCTTTGACGAAACTAAGTTGTGTACAGGCGATCTGGACATGGCCTGGCGGAATTTCAGGGAGATATACCTGATGGCTAAGAACGAAGTGATTATGGAGATTGTGGCGGATAAGAGCAAAACTTCCTGCCCTGTAGGTAAATTGCAGCCCACTGCGGCTGAGTTGGTAGCAGAAACAATTAGTAAAACTCCGCGGTTTGGTAATACAGCCAGCTCCATGCAAATGGCCGGACTGGATAAATACAACAAACCTGGCCAGACGGAGCAGGCAGTGAAGGATACTGCAAGAGCGCAGCAAATGAGGATGTATGATGCCAATTGCCGTGCATATGTAGCCCTCTGGAAGGAACAATTGTCTGCATGTGGTTATTATACACCACTTGCGTTGCAAGAGATCACAAACAAACTTATTATCGTCTGCAAGGAAGGTTCTGATATGGAACATCCCCGTGGTGCCAGTTCAGTAAGGCCAGCCAGCACTTATCAGTACAAGAGTTTTGAACAGGTGATCAATGAATACAACCAGGCGCATGGTATTACAGATGCTTTAAACTGTACGGCTCTCAGGATCACCACACCTAAGCCTTACGGTCGTCAGCCAATTTATACTAATAATGTCAGCTATACGAAACCGCAGGATTGTGAATGTAATAAACTGAAGGACCTGCAGGTGGAGTATACCGCACTCAGGAAAATAGAGGATACAAGTTTGTCCGTTTATATTAAACGTACACGCGGCGTACTTATTACAACATCCACTATCAATGCCCTGTTGGATGCCTGTATGCCGGCAGTAACAGGAGGTTGTACCTTCCTGCCAAGGCCTGTGACCATTCCGGCACTTCTACAATGCCGTCCTGCTCCTGCCTGTGTATCTTGTGATAACGTAAGGCTGGCACATAACGATTTTCTCAGTGCTTATCCAAGCATCCTTCCATCCCTTGAAAATGTGGATAGCCTGCAGCAGGAGATGAATGAACGCTATGCGGTATATATGAATAACCGCTTTGGTTTTGGTTTGCAGGCATGGCAATATCTCAGCTATATTGACAGTTGCGATATTGGCATCGGAGGTTCCTCTTACCAGGTGTGCAGACCGGGTAATCCCCGTTACAGGGAAATGGTGAGCACATATGCGAAGAGTGGTACGGATGTGATGATGGATGTACAGCATGCTGCAGATTCCGGGTATATTATGGCCGGCTCCACTACTAATACCGGTTATGGTGGACGGGACGCCTACATTATTAAAACCGGCAGAAATGGAGATGTGAAATGGGCCAAATCATTTGGAGGAGAAGCCCATGATGAATTTGTACGGATCAGAGCTACGGCAGACAGCGGTTACATTGCCATTGGTTCCACTTACTCCTATTGTTTTGACCTCGGTGCTATGTTTATTGTGCGGCTGGATGCAGTAGGGAATGTGTTATGGAATAAGGTAGTGGATTTCGGCTTTGACCATGGGGCAAAAGGCACAGATATCATTCAGACCAGCGAAGGAAAGTTTGCATTTGCAGGTCTCCGCAGTAATGCAACTACCCATACTAATTGGGTAATGGGCCTTCTTGATGAGGATGGAGAGATGAGCTGGTTAAAACAGATCGGTGATGCCACGGGGCTGCAGGATATCAGTCTTGTTGAACACAATGATACGCTGGTAGCCGGTACAGGCTTATTAGCTACAGATGCTGATGCAGCCATAATAAAACTGAAGAAACAAAACGGCGCGTTGCTGAAATATGATCAGTATGATCTGGAAAGTAAAGGAAACGTAGTGAGCGGTATCCTGAAAACACCGGAAGGGGGGTATAAGCTTTCATTAGTAAATCTAAGCACACCCGGAGGTACTACAGGTGAGGGTGTTCTAATGGATGTGAACGGAGCGGGTAATATTTTCATTGCGCAGAAAGTACCTGCACCGGCGGGTGGTATAAGTCCAGCCTCCTGGAATGTTGCAATGGCGACAGATGGAGGGTACTTTGCTACCCAGTCAGCCAGCGACGTCTACTGGCACAAGATCAGAACAGATAACTCCGTGCAGTGGAGCCGCCAGGTGAGAACACTGGAGACAGACCGCCTTTTCCGTTTTATGCAGGATGAAACCGCCGGAGACCTGATAGGCGCCGGGGTATACGATGGCCAGCGTGCCATGCTGATGTTTGGTGATGTGAATGGGCGTACAGGCTGTAATGATACTTTGCTGAATATGAATGCTACAGATATCACGCTGAGCAGCGTTCGTAAAACCGTAACGCTGCCTGCAGTCGTGAACCTGAAAAGTACAGCTATCAGCACTGTGCATATTGGAGAAAGCTTTATTACCCTGGGGCGTGGTACTGTAAATTGTCCGGGTACGGATACCTGCTTCATGGTATCAACTGCTGTTATGCTATGCGGAAGTGCAGCGCCGGTGTATGAGGACCTGGTACTGGAAGAAATCAGTAGTTGTTCAGACAGTACTTTCTTTGCAGTGAGCGCTGGTACGGACAGGTTTAATTATTATCAGGATTCTGTGAAGAATGATTTTGATCAAAGTTATGTGCTGGCTGCATTAGATGCTGCAGCTAAGGAGAAATTTGCCGTTACATATTCCAGTAGTGAATACCACTATACTTTATACTATTATGATCAGGCAGGAAATCTTGTGAAAACAGTGCCACCAGCAGGTGTAGTAAAGGATAGGAGTCATGCCTGGTTGGATCAGGTAAAATCTGCCAGGAATGCTGGACAACGCTTAGTGCCTGCACATACAATGGAAACTAGTTACAGGTATAATACGTTAAACCAGGTAATTGCCCAAAAGACACCCGATGCTGGCATCTCTAATTTCTGGTATGACAAGTTGGGACGATTAATAGCTTCCCAAGACGCACAACAATCAACTCACAATCACTATAGTTATACACAGTTTGATTGGTTAGGAAGAGTTACTGAAGTTGGGGAGATAACTAGTATGACCGCTATGACAGACGGTATAAGTCGTAAAGAACATGACTTTGCCAGTTGGATGAATGCGGCTGCAAATTCAAAAACACAGATTGTTGAGACATTTTATGATGTTTACACCCCCTTAGAAGGGTTGGTTTGGAATGCCTCTAATTTGAGGAACAGAGTAGCCTGGTCTGCATCATTTAATACAGCTGCTGATTTGGCTAATGGTGATAGGACGACAGCAACCTTTTATGATTATGATATTCATGGGAATGTAAAAGTGCTTTTGCAAGACTTTAATTCCCAACACCCCAACAATGCTGCGAACCGTTTTAAGAAGATCATGTATGATTATGATCTGATAAGCGGAAAAACGCATATTATTAGCTATCAGCCAGGTCAGATTGATGCATTTTATCATAGGTATAACTATGATGCAGAGAATAGGCTCGTAAATGTAGAAACCAGTACAGATAGTGTGTATTGGGAGAATGATGCTTACTATCAGTTCTATAAACATGGTAGTCCTGCTCGCATGGTATTAGGACAGCAGCAGGTACAGGGGCTGGATCTGGCGTATACGCTTAATGGATGGTTAAAGGGAATGAATAGTACAACCCTTACATCTGTTTATGATATAGGGAGAGATGGTGAAACTGGTGGTATAACGGCAAAGGATGCATTCGGATTTTCACTACACTATTTTGGAGAGAATGAGTATAAGCCTATTAATCAGAATGTAAAACCTTTCGCTGCTGCTATTGTTTCCCTGAAACCCCTTTATAATGGGAATATCACAGGCGCAAGCATCAATGTTACAAAACTTGATGAACCGCTTTTCTACAAATATTCTTATGATGTACTTAACAGGTTGGCGGGCATGGATGTTTCAAAGAACATCAATGTATCGGATAATGTCTGGAATCCCATTGCTGTGGATGATTTTAGAGAGAGGATTACCTACGACCCAAATGGTAACATACTTTCATACTTGCGAAATGGTAATGCAACATGGGCAGGGCTTCCTCTGCAGATGGACAGGATGGCATATCATTATGAGCCAGGGAAAAACAGGCTTTCATATATCATAGATACTGTACCTAGCGGCAACTATGATATGGATATAGACAGCATGGATGTGAATAACTATGTCTATGATGCTATTGGTAACCTGTTGCAGGATAAAAAGGACAGCTTATCTTTTGAATGGACATTATACGGAAAAATAAGAAAGATTACTAAGGACAACGGAATGGTAATCAGCTATACGTATGATGCCTTAGGAAACAGGGTTAGTAAAAACGTGAATGGTGTAGAGACTAGGTATGTGAGAGATGCTGCCGGACAGATTTTTGCTATTTATGAAAGTGGGAATCCTGCAATCAATAATGGGAAACTGAGTCTGACAGAATCTCATATGTATGGTGGCGAAAGATTGGGATTGCTTACACGGCATATGAACGTACAAACGCCGGATGCATTGCCGATTGTTGGATTAGGAGATCACGGAATTGCCATAAATAGTGAGTTTGTAAGAGGTGAAAAACTTTTTGAAATTGTTAACCATGTTGGTAGCGTTATGGCCATGGTTAGTGATGTTAAATTAGCGAAATCCAATGGAAATGCTACTGTAGACCATTACGAAGCTAATATTGTGTCCGCATTAGATTATTATCCGGCAGGTATGTTAATGCCAGGGCGGAAATATACACCTAATGGACGTTATAGGCATGAGTACCAAGGGCAGGAAACTGATAAGGAGTTTTATGACGGAGCAATAGCTTTTGCTTATAGAATAGAAGATCCCAGGATCGCAAGATTTTTGAGTGTTGATCCTTTGGATCAGGAGTTTCCCTGGAATAGCCCTTACGCAGTACAGGAGAATAAATTTGGTTGGGGAAAGGAATTGGAAGGGCTTGAAATTGGGCTTGGAGGAGGTCTGTTCTTCTCAAATACTCCTTTATTGGGCACAACTGATGCAGTCTGGATGATGGGAGAAACAGGATCCTCAATAACAGGAGCCTCAACATCCACTTGGTTAGGAACAGCAAGTTCGGCAGCACAAGGTGGGGGGTTAAGCAATTTAGCAGTAACTGGTAATAGAATTACACCAATTCCACGTGTAATTCCTTGGGGTTCTGTTCCTTTAATTCCATGGTATAATGATCTTGGTCCGTACTTAACAAAGCCTTCACCAAATGTCAGCCCGGCACCAACGCAGAGCTCACAGAAACAGCCGGAAACAGCACCTAATCCGCAAAGAGCTTTTGATCCAAAACAAAGCCCAACCAAGGAGGATAATGGAGATGATGGGTATTACATCTATGAAACAGGAAGTAAGGGCAAAGTGGATTTGGGAATAGTTGATAAATCTGTAGGAAACTTACCCTATTTTGGCATCACGAAGGACGCTGTCATTGGTGGCAGATACCAGAACAGCAATCCAAGAGCTAAAAATATAAGCAATTATAGAGGTATACTTGGTAAAACCAATAAATTCCTGGCGGAAGGTGTCGAGTCAGCCCTTATCGCTTTGAATACTTATGGCAAAAATTTTGAGCGGGTTGTGTTAAAGCAGCAACACAGTTCAACAGATGTTATTAAATCAACACGTATTGATAATAAAAAATTCTCTCATAAGGATAGGTTAAAGATTATGGCTGGGGTTGCCTGGTTGAGGTTAAATTATGGTGCAAACTGGAAGACTAATTTTTTGCATAAGGAGAATAAGAAAAAGAAAAGCAAATAAGGATTAAAATAACCTGTAAAAAAATGCAGAATGAATGATATAATGTTGTTTGGTAATAAGGGTGAATTTGCTATTCAGTTAGGCCTTCATCCTAACAAGAAAAAATGTAAGCTCTGTTTCTGGGCCAAAGGGAAAAAGATAGGAACATTTACGAGGGGAGCAGAGTTAGACGATTCAATAAAAGTTTATTATCAATTCTCAGGTAATAGAGAGGATTATTATTTACCCATTTTAGATGGTATGAATCCATCTCAAATCATTGAATATTTAGTATTAGAAGCATTAGTGTTAGTCTCATCTTCTAAGGATGAAGATTTTGAGGAGTACCAAAGAAGAGCAAAACTGCATTTGAATTTTGGCTCACAATTTACAAACGATAGTTCTGATCTGATTTTGCTTAACAAGGATGATAATGTTATCATAATCTACAATCCCGAGAAGGAAGAACATATATATGAATTCGTAATCAGCTTTAACACTTTCAGCCAGGTTTACGAAGAGTATATAACATATTGTCTTACGAATGGGTTGGTGTGATTAGATATATTGAATAATCTACCTGAATTAGCTTTACTGTTGATCTGAATAATTACATGCAAATGCCTGCAATGCGCTTTCAGTGTTAAAAAAATGTCCCTGTATCCATGAAACATTTCGTTTTATCTGTCTTAATTGTATTTGTAACCCAGCTCGCCAAATCCCAGCACGTCTACCAGATCCGTGCAGACAGCGTGCGCATCTATAACGTCTGCGACACCGCAGAACTCATCATAGAAAACCGTACCCGTGGTGTAGCAGGCTTCCTGTACAACAAAGGCAACGGCCGCACAGAGTTCCGCCGCCTGCAACTGGAGTCTATCGGGGGCAACCAGATAGCCATCTCCGGCCAGGATACGCTGGACATCAGCACCCTACCCGGAATAGGAGGCGTAGACACTATTTACCGTGACGGCAACTATATAAAATACAACAAACGCGGCACCACCTATTCCCTGCTTGCACCCGTTTCAGAAGATAACCTGCAAACTGTCACCTCTCGCGGAAGTATAACAAACCAGCGCATGCAGATCCACGATCCGGTAGTAGGACCAGATACCTATACATACGCACCATTCGGCATTACCAGGGCCGCTGTTGCAGGGAATCTATCCTATTGGGCAATGACCAAATCAGGCACGATAGTATATGGCGCCGGAATTAACACTGCCAATGAAATGATCATGGGCCAGGTGTTTCCTGACCTTACTGTGGCACCTAGTCTATATGTAAGGGCAGGAGGTATGATAGGGGTGAACAAATCTCCTTCCCATGCACTGGATGTGAATGGCAATATCCGCTGGAATGGATATAACATAGGCAATCCGAGGGCGGCAAAAATAGGTTTCAGCGGGGGAGATTACGGTGGGATTGGTTATGGGCTCGATTTTACAAGCAGTACTAACGAATACAAATATGATGCGGAGTTCAATGGAGATAATCCAACGCTGTTAAGGTTTAACCAGGGCTTTGATTTCCTGACTGCTCCAACCGGAACCCCCGGAAATCTTATTTCCTTTACCACATTGGCCAGATTTGCAACAAGCGCCGCATCATTTAATGTACAACTGGATGTAAACGAAAAGATCACTTCTGTTAAATCGAATACATTAACGAATGGCCTGATGGCTTACGGCAACTTTGAAGCAAGGAGCGCCGCCGTACCCTCCTATGGATTCCATATACCCGGAATAGATGGTGTTGCATTGTATTATCCCGGCCCTGGTACAAACCTCCGTGTGCGTAGCAATGGCGGAAGGGACGGATTGATATGGACTTCAGATAACCATGGCACCGGCTCTGGTATGGATGCAGACCTGCTGGATGGTTTCCATGCGTCTGTAGCTAACGCCGGATCCACAGTAGCCGTAAGGAATGCGGACGGATACTTGTTTTCCAATTATTTCAATACATCAGCAACAACAGAAGGAACTATACCTACCCGCATCTTTGGAGGTACAGAGGATGGATATATCCGTCCACTGGCCGCTGGTGCTATACGATCTTTCCTCGGAATGCCTGCCTCCGGTGAAACCTTGCAAAGTGTAACAGACAGGAGCAATTATACTACAAACAATATTCAGTTTGTTGGTGGCAGTGGTAACCCCTCCACAGGTCTCTTATGGGGATATAATACAGATTACTGGAAGATTTTTGTGGAATCCCCACAGGATACCCCTTCCGGGAATATGATCTTCGAATCCGGCGATAATGATAATGAGGGCTGGATCTTCCGCAGTGCAGCCACCAGTGGTGGTGCGGGTGTTACTGACATCCTTTCTGTGGGCAGGGACAGGCTGAACTACCAGGGATTTAATGTTTGGCATGCGGGAAGCCTTTCGCGACCAATTGGTCAGTCATTATTCAGGCTCATGTCTTCTGACGGTACCTCTGCCAATGATTTTCAGCAAGGCTCTACCTTCTCATATGCCTCAGGGTCTCCCTACAGTGGCCCCTTGCTATCTTTCGGGGGATTAAATGGCAATTATGATTGCCAGATAAATGCAGATTACGGCACTGGTAACAACATCGCTTTCCGTGTGAGGAATGGTGATGGACACGTTTGGAATGCCTGGCAATCCCTTTGGCATAGCGGCAATGTTACCTTTAATACAAGCGGTTACAACGTAGCCCTTAAAACAGAATACAGTGGTACACTTGGACTGGATAACTGGGTGCGTGTAGCCAATGCGACCGGTATGTATACTACCAATGGCAAAAATTATTTGTATAACAATACTTATCGCAGTTGGGCTATTCGTGGAGAAAGCGACTCTCAGATATGGTTCGAGTTGCAGACGCAATCGCCAACAGGAGGAGGCGTCAACAGAGGCGGAATCTACGCCAATAGCTCTGACGAGCTCGGCTTTGTGAACGCAGATGCCAACGGCTGGCGCCTGAGAACGGACGCCTCTGGCAACGCCTATGTTACCGGTATGGTGCAAGCCACTTCTTTCTACCAAACTTCTTTGAGAAGCCTTAAAAAAGATATACAGCCATTTGACAGGTCGGCCCTTGCTATCATGGATAAAGTTCAGGTGCGTTCCTTCATTTTCAAGGCAGACAAAGAAGGTAAAACCAATATCGGCTTCATTGCTGATGAAGTACCCGATGAAATTTCCACTCCCGGCAGAAAAGGAGTAGATCAGGCCAGTACAGTAGCATTGTTGGTAAAATCTGTACAGGAGCTGAATGCAGAGAACAAAGAACTCGCCGGCAGAGTAAAAGAACTGGAATCGCTTGTACATAGATTATTGAATGAAAAGAAGAATTAAATAAGTATCCCTGTTTCCAATGAAAAGAGTCTTTTGGTTTTTCCTTTTGCTATTGTTCACCCAATTTGCCCAAGCGCAGCATATTTACCAGATCCGTGCGGACAGTGTGCGTATCTATAATGTTTGTGATACAGCAGAACTGATCATTGAAAACCGTACCCGCGGCGTGGCAGGGTTCCTGTATAATAAAGGTAACGGTCGTACCGAATTCAAACGCCTCCGCCTGGAAACGATCGGTGGTAACCGTATCGCTATTACAGGTCAGGATACGCTGGATATCAGTACACTTCCCGGCATCAGTGGAGTAGATACTATTTACAGGGATGGCGACTATGTAAAGTATGTTAAACGGGGAAGTACTTATACCTTTTATGCACCTGCAAATGAAACATTGCAAAGTGTAACCAACCGGGGAAGCACCACCACCAATCCCTTATCTGTCAGGAATATTACTTCCGTTACAAACAATACCCTTAACAATGGCTTATTCGCAAATGGGAACTATGAAGCGCAGAGCGCTGCAGTACCTTCATATGGATTTCATATACCGGGTACGGATGGGGTTGCATTATATTATCCTGGGCCAGGTACCAACCTCCGTGTAAGGAGTAATGGTGGGCGGGACGGACTGTTATGGTCCTCTGATAATCATGGCGCCGGTTCAGGGCTGGATGCAGATCTGCTGGATGGTTTTAATGCTTCTGTAGGAGCTACTGCTGCTTCAATACCGGTAAGAGACCCTAACGGATATCTGTTTGCCAATTATTTTAATACAGCAGCAGGAACTGAATCAGCAACGCCCACCCGTATATTTGGAGGTAACGAAGACGGGTATATACGCCCTCTGAGTGCTGCTGCTATTCTAGCTTTCCTGGGCATGCCCGGATCCGGGGAAACTTTACAAAGTGTAACCAACCGTGGAAATCTTTCTGTGAGGGATAATACAAACATGGTATTTCAGAAAGCTTCCGGCACACCTGGAGGTTTGTATCTCCAATTCCGGAACAGCGATGGATCAGCCCGGGGGCATATCGGTTATGGTTCTTCCACGAATAATACTTTTATCATTCATAATAATGATAATTCACCAACCAGCATTTACCAGCGCCTGTTAGTAAACGGCGCAGATGGTTATGATGATGGTCAGAATGCCTTGCTGGTGAACGGTAGTACTGCCACCAGGGGAGTGTTCAGACAGAATCTATCTCACCCCAGCACTGAAAGTAATGGTGCAAATCAGCTTTGGAATTCCTACGGCGGTGCACAGATCTATGCTGATCCGGAATTCAGATCGGGAATGAATAACCTGATGGTGTATAATAACTATGGAGGTGATGCAGTGAAACTCTTCCGGGAGAACGGTACGCTCAGTGCTGCTGTTCCTAATAACTCCGGCTGGTATTTGCGTGTGCAATCTCAACCAGGTACTTCAAGCGGCACCCAGCCCGGGTTGGGAGGCGTTTATTCTAACCTGTTTACTGCTGAAAACCAGGTATACGTAACCCGTATCCGCGCTTTTATTCCTGCAGGTTATACGCTCAATGCAGCAGCCAACCAACACGGAGATAATCCTAAAAACTATTGGACCACTTCACAGGACGGTGTGGGTAAGTGGCAGGACTATATCCACGTTTGGTGTGCCGGTCAGTCAGGTATTTTTTCGTCAGTTAACTACTATTACCTGGAGGGTCCCCGCACAGATGTAACCTGGTATATTGCCTATTTCGATACCAAGCAGGTCACCAGTTCTGCCTGGCAGGATAATGTGAGCCAGAACCCTGTCACTGCCCGTCCTGTTGCTTTATACCTGAATGATGATAATACCAAATTGGAGCAGGGGGGCGGTAGTTCGCTAAAAGTGCAAACACCTCATGGTAATATGGAAATCGGTGCACAAAACACCGGGCATGCACATTTTCTTACAGACAGGGAAAATTTCTATTTCAATAAGCCACTGCTTGTAGTAGATAGGCTGGGGGTCTACAACGGTACCTTTTCTCCCGGCATGACCACCTATCTCTCGCAAACAGAAGGCAGGATCAATAACAACCTTATCTATCACGCCGGGAACCTTTCATTTTATACAAGCGGAGAAGATAAACCCCTGAAAACTGAACCCAACGGGTACTTTGGGATTGAAAACTGGATACGTACCGGAGCAGAAACTGGTCTTTTCAATAACAATGGGTTTCATTTTTTCCCTTATGGCACGAAGAGTTGGGCTTTTAGGGGAGGCACAGGCAGCACGCAAACATTCCTGTTATTGCAAACCGCCAACGGTCAATTTCATGGTGGCTTGCTGGCCAATGCTTCCGGAGATATTGGCATTGCAAGCAGCAATGATGCCTGGCGCTTAAGAACAGATGTAAACGGCAACGCCTTTGTAACCGGGCAGGTGCAAGCCACTTCCTTCTATCAATCATCATTACGCAGCCTGAAAAAAGATATTAAGCCTTTTACCGCCTCTGCCCTGGATGTTTTCCGGAAAGCACAGGTGCGCAGTTTCGTTTTCAGGGCGGACAGCAGTGGTAAAACAAACATAGGTTTTATCGCGGATGAAGTACCTGATGAAATGTCCACACCCGGAAGAAAAGGAGTGGACCAGGCCAGTACCGTGGCTTTGTTAGTGAAATCAGTGCAAGAACTGGAAGAAAAAATAAAGAAGCTGGAAATGCTTATAACAGAATTGTCCAAGGAGAAAAACAATAAATAATGAGAATCCGTCTGATCTTTTTCCTGCTGTTGTTTCTATCAACTGTCACGGATGCACTGGCGCAGAACCACCTGGTGACGCACCGGTTCATCCATCAGAAAGTGAGCGAGGGATACTTTCAACAACGCCCGTCAACCACCATTCCACAGGATGATTATTGCATCAGTAAAGCAGAAGCGATGGCCTGGCTTTACCTGGATGAATCTCGTCTTCCAACGGACAGCCGGATGCCCTGGTGGAGTGAGATCATCCCTGCTACTGTTTATACTCCCTGTATAGGTACCAACTTCGACGTTTGCCGGGTATCAAATCCTGCATATAATTCTTGTGGCAGCTGGATCTATTCAACATTCAGCACCTATATGACATCTTTCACCAGGTCAAGATTTGCGGCTACCAACCCTTTGATGAATGCCTCTTCCTCTGATCAGACTACTTATTGCGCGTTCACACCAATAGGTTCTAAAACATCGCTGATGGGCTTTGGCGCTATGTCCGCACCGGCAGGTAATCCGGGAGATTCAACAGTGCAGCAGAAAGGTATGATGAGCCCCATGCTGCTGGCTGATCAGGGGCCGTTAAACCGTTCTGGCATATGGGGATGTTCTGCAGTAGGAACTGAATGGCTTTTTGTGAATGCTACATTCGCCTGCGCCGAAACAAAACAATATTTAATAGGCGTTGGAGCAGACAATCATTTCAGGGTATATATAGATGGTAGCCTTATTGTAGCGAATGAAATAACAGACTCCGAGAACTTCAAGCTCTGGCATGTTTTCCCGGTAAACCTTACTGCCGGCCTGCATACGATCAGGCTTGAAGGCAGGGATGATGGTACGCCGGGAGCCATCGGTTGTGAGATCTATGATAATAATGTTACAGGGCTGGCTAATGCTGTTACCTATAATGACCTGAAAGTATTATTCTCCACCAAAGATGTACCCAATGGTAACATTTGCATTGAAGCAAACACGATCTATGTTCAGAATACTACCTATAACTCCTATATCTGGGATGTCTCCGGCCTTAATGGCTGGAGCCCGGCTGGTACAATAGGCCCCGGAACATCTGATAATGGCACATTTACCAGCCATGTTGGTATGCTTACAGTAGAAGTAAACACTTCTTTTTCTGAACCCGTAGATCTTGTATTATACATTGATGGTTGGGAAGTCAGCCGGCAGGAAGTACCATACGGCCACGGATACATGTATATAGATGTAACCTCCTATGTCAACCAGGATTTTGGGCTTGAATTGCAAATAAGACCTTGATACAATACCCTATGAAGCAGATTTTAGGCGTCCTTTTTATCCTGTTAGTGAGTCAGCAGGCATATACGCAACATGTTTACCAGATCCGTGCAGATAGTGTACGTATCTATAATGTATGTGATACAGCAGAACTTATTATTGAAAACAGAACACGTGGTGTAGCAGGTTTTCTCTTCAACAAAGGAAACGGTCGCACGGAGTTCAGGCGTTTACAGCTGGAATCGATCGGAGGCAACCAGATCGCTATTTCCGGGCAGGACACATTGGATATCAGCACCCTGCCGGGTATTGGTGGTGTAGATACCATCTACAGGGATGGAGACAACATTAAATACAGCAAGCGGGGGATACTTTATTCACTCTATGCTCCCCTTCCGCAGTTTTATGAGATCCCGGCAGGCACTGCTTACAGCTTTTCCCAATACCAGCCAAACAGGCTCACTGCATTTAATGCGTATATATCTCCGGATATGCCAATGTTCTCAGATCAGGCATTGACAAATACCAGTACCGAGAAAACATATTACTACGCGGGCCATACAGTCTCAAACGGCAGCGCAGGATACCAGATGGCCGTGAACTGGGATGGAGAACAAACAGGGCCTAAAGGTGCCTTTCTGCGTAATAAAGATGATACACAGGGAGCATGGGGGCAATGGCGTGAATTACTATTTAAAGATTATGCAGAAAATGCTTTTGCTACAAAGCTGAACCTCCAAACCAGTGGTCAGGCTACAGTACATTGGGGTAACATTGTGGGAGCACCTTCATTTTCCCTGAATGAAAATTTGCAAAGTGTAACGGATAGAGGAAGTACAACCTCTAATAATATCCAGGCGAATGGCCTTTACTTACAGGGGACTGGTACATTGCTGAGCAAAGGAAATTATGGTTCCCTCAGGATCACAACACCTTCCGGGTATACAGAAGTTGGTTCACAGAACGGAGGATGGAGCCATTTTGAAACAGACCGGCCTGCGTTTTATTTCGGTAAAGATATACATGTTTTGGGTGCTGTACGCGGGTACAATAACACAGGATATTTTGATGGGCTTAGTGTAGGGCTACAATCCGGTAATGGAAACGGCATTCGTTTCTGGGATGGTAATTCAGATTATTCCATTTGGATGTCTGATGCCGTTCATGGTACTTTCGGAGGGCGGGTTTACAATGCGGGTGTGAATGATTTTAATATGTATTTCAGGATTACGGGATACAACCGTGGATTCGTTTTTATACCGGGTAATAATGTTCCCGTTGTACAGATCGATACCGACGGTATGTACAATGGCAAGTGGTACAGATCAGTAGGAGATGGGGGCTGGGTTAGTGAAACATATGGAGGAGGCTGGCATATGCAGGATGCCACCTGGATCCGGTCTGTAGGCGCGAAATCAATCTATCACGATGCGGGCATCCTTCGTACAGATGGCACCTTGCAGGTAGGAGGCGCAGGAAGCACCTTTAACGCGCCCAATGGCGGCGTGCCGACTATTAATGGCAATACCATCTGGCATGCAGGAAATGATGGTGCCGGGAGTGGTCTCGATGCTGATATGGTGGATGGCATGCACGCTGCAGACTTAGTAGGTAACTGGGGACAGGTAACTAATCATGCAGGTACCAGCGATTTTAATGGAATAAACAGGTTTGGTAGCACATTTATCAATGGGGGCGGAGCTGCTCCTGCAAACGGGCCAGGTAATGGCAGTCTCAACCAGTATTACTCCTGGGCATTTGGCCTGGGTGCTGAATACGGAGTTGGGAATTATAACCTGCAAATGGCCATGGGACGCCCGGGTGGTGGAGGTACAGAAACGGCTCCCTACTTATACAGAAGGTTCCTGGAAAACGGTACTTATACACCCTGGACAAAAATAGCAGCAGGATATGCTGATAATGCCGGGGCATTGAACAATATTGACGCATCAAGATTTGTATATGGGATGAATGCAAGCGCTACAAATGATATCAGCGTTACTAATCTGAATAGCGTAAATAAGTCAGGTTTCTATAACGGCTATAACATGCAAAACGCTCCTTCGTCAGACTGGTACAACGTTATTCATTCGGAATACACCGGCGCCACTTATGGTAACCAGATAGCGCAGAAATTCACCGGTAACACAAATGAAGTGAATGTATTCTTGCGTACTCAATACAATGGTAGCTGGGGCTCCTGGAGAGAGATCTGGCATACCGGCAACCTTACATTCAGCGTTACTGCCGATGCATACAAACTCGCCCAACGGGATGGATCAGGGCAGCTGATCGCTACCGGCTTTTATCAATCTTCCCTTTCATCCCTGAAAGAAAATATCGAAACATTCAATGAACCGGCTTTGCCACTGATCAACAGCCTTGTTATTAAAGCATTCAACTATAAGGATGACCAGGAAAAGAATCAGCACTTCGGGATCATTGCAGATAATTCAGACTGGCATTTTTCTACCAGGAAGCAGGATCGCTTTGATACCAATAGCTCGCTGGCAATAGCCATCAAAGCTATCCAGGAATTGAGCAAAGAGAAAGAACAATTGCAGAAACAAGTGAATGATATGGAAGAAAGGCTGAAAAGACTGGAAAAATTACTGCTGGTAAAATAGTTACATGGTTTAACGGGAATGGATATATGTATTTTGATATCAATGTGTTAGCGCACGTCATCAAAATGCTATAAAAAATAAATGATCTTCCTTATCTTGGAAGCTTTTAGCAGACCATGTATCTATGACCCTACTATCTAAGTGGCAGAGAACCATTCTTATTACCTGTGCTTTCTTTATCCAACAATTGGCTTTTGCGCAGGAACTATCCAACGCAGGAAAAGAATTCTGGGTGGCATACGGCCATCACCAGTTTATGGAACCAGGGCAATCCAATTCGCAGGAAATGGTATTGCGTCTGACTGCCAGGCAGCCAGCCACGGTGACCGTTTCTATTTACGGTACCGCCTGGACGAGAACGTATAATATCCCGGCTAACACTACCATCACAACAGAAAATATCCCCAAGTCGGGTCTCTATGACGCACGTTTGTATTCTGTGCCTCCATCGTTTGGCGGTACAGGAAGTGAGGGCATATTCACCAATAAAGCTATCTACATCTCCAGTAATGTACCCATTGTAGCCAATGCGCATATCTATGGCAGTGCTTCGTCAGGGTCCACCATGCTGATGCCGGTGGAGTCCTGGGGTTATACCTATACTTCCCTGAACAGCCAGCAGAAGTATGCAGATAACTGTTTCTCGTGGATGTACATCATAGCAAAAGAACCTTCCACAGTAGAGATCACACCTTCTGTGCCTACCCGTAACGGAAGGGCAGCAGGGGTGCCTTATACGGTTGTTTTATCGAAAGGGCATGTTTACCAGGTGTTAGGTGCCGGTATGGGCAGTGGTGAGGGGCGTGATCTCACGGGTACTACGGTGAAGTCTATAGGAGGCGCCAGTTGCCCCACCGTTGCAGTATTTTCCGGTAGCAGCCGCACTTACATCAACTGTCCGGCGGGCTCACCTGCTTCCGGTGATAATATCATACAGCAGGTATTACCACGGCAGGCATGGGGAATGCGGTACCTTACCGCTCCTTTTTCGAATTCTAATCTTGCGGCCAGCCCGCAGACCAATATTTACAGGGTGCTTGTAACGGATCCCGCTACAGTGGTAACATGGAACGGCACCCCCCTTACAGGACTGCAGCAGAATACTTTTTATGAGTTCAATAGCGGCACGGCAGACCTGATAGAAGCTGATAAACCTGTAATGGTAGCGCAGTATATGCCTTCCCAGGGAGGATGCATTAATATCAGTGGTGATGGAGATGTTGAGATGACCTATGTAAGTCCAATAGATCAGGGCATAAACAGAACATTCTTTTCACGTACAACCAGTGAAAATATTAACGTTCAATATCTCACGCTGATCATTCCCGCAGCGGGATTGTCCTCTTTAGTGATAGATGGCAGCAATACATTCGATCATGTATATGACCATCCGCAGGATGCCGGTTATAAAGTAGTGGTGAAAAGATGGACAGGTGCGAATGCTTATGCGGAGGTATCCTCAGATCTTCCGTTTGTGGGTACCACCTACGGCCTGGGTTCTGTGGAGAGCTATGGTTATAACATCGGACTCCATCTGAATAACCTGAAAGGTAAAGGCCTGATAAAAAATGAGTTGAATACCGCTGCCACGTCCAATGAATTTACCTGCAGGAATACACCATTCAATATGTCTGTTCTATTACCCTATCAGCCGACCAGGCTGGTGTGGAAGATCAGCGATCTTGCGGCAAATATCACACCGAACACGGATATAACAGATAATGCCCCGGTAGCTGCAGGAACAGTAACCCGGAATGGAGTTACTTACTATCAATACACGCTGGCACAGGTTTACCGGATCAATATTGCGCCTGGCACTTATACAATTCATGTACTTGCCACACACCCAGATAACGATCCCTGTGATAAAACAGAACAGTACATCATTCCTGTAGAAGTGAAGGATGGGCCGGCGGCAGGCATGACCGTTACCCGCTCCTCTAATTGCATGATGGACACCGTTTATCTTTCAGGTAAAACAACAAACAACGGCTTCACTATAGACAGGTGGCAATGGACCTTCCCGGATGGCAGCGTTGCAACAGACAGGGAAACAAAAAAAGTGTTCATGCCCGGTAGTCAGCAGGTAAAATTACAGGAGATCTCTACAGAGGGTTGCATCGTGGAAACCATCGCGCCTGTAGCTATTGTAGACCGCCCTACGGCAGGTTTTACATCTTCCGCCACTGCATTATGCCCCAATGCTCCCATTACGTTAACGGACAACTTATCTACTTACACAGGCAATACGCCCATCATTACACGCTATTGGGATTTTGGCAACGGAACGGCGCATACGGTGAATGTGAATGATCCACAGCAACCTGTTTACACGGCTGCAGGAAGTTATGAAGTGAAGATGGTAACAAAAGTAACGGCATTGTGCATCAGTGATACGGCACGTGCCACCATCACGGTGCATCCAAAACCCGTGGTGAACATCGCCAGCAACCAGCTCACCACCTGTACCATGGATACTGTGTATCTCTCCGGCACAGCAAACGGTGGCACGCCTGATCAGTGGACCTGGACCTTCGCGGACGGTAGCACTGCTACAGAGCAGGAAACAAAGAAAATACTCCTTCCCGGCAACCAGCAGGTTAAACTGGAGGTGAGTACTACCGATGGATGTTCAGGCGATATCACTGTACCCATTACAATAACAGACCGCCCGGTAGCCAGCATTAATGCCTCAACCCCTGCAGTATGCGAAGGAGGCTCCGTTACCTTTACAGACAATGTAGCTGCCGCTTCCCCTGCGCAGCGGTATTGGAGCTTCGGGAACGGAACAGGTGTAACGATCGGCAACAACGATCCCCAGTCTGCTGCATACCCGGCCTATGGCAGCTATGAAGTAAAACTTGTTACAAAGCTAAGCACATTATGTATCAGTGATACGGCACGTACCACCATGACTGTATATGCAAAACCAAAGATCAATCTCACTTTACCCGCTGATTGCCTTCCGCTGAATGGTACCACTGCTTTCCAAAGTAATCCTGTCGTTCCTGACGGGCAGGCATTCAACCTGTATGAATGGGATTTCGGAGATGGAAGTAGTATGGCAACAGGTAAAGATCCTGTTCACCAGTATGCTCAGGGTGGTACCTATCCCGTACAGTATAAAGTATACACCAGCGGTGGCTGCTCAGAGGATACTACAGTGAATGTGGCAATCAGGTTCAAACCACAACTTACATACGGCACTATTCCTCCTGTATGTATATCTGCACCCGGACCGGTTTCAGTGGCTACGGCCTTGCATACCCAGCCTGGCACAGGTATTTACAGCGGAGTGGGTGTAAATGCGCTCGGAAGTTTTGATGCAGCAACGGCAGGAGAGGGCACACACCCGGTAAAATATGTATTCACCACAACTGCCGGATGTATAGATTCCGTTGAAAGCAGCATTACCGTATGGCCTTTACCGATAGCGGATTTTATGACATCGGCAGATACCGTTTGCCAGCAACAGACCTTAACATTAACGGATAGAAGTATAGCCGCCGTTCGCTGGAGCTGGGATTTTGGAGATGGTACCACATCTGCTGTTGCCAGCCCGGGAAAACAATATACAAATACCGGGCTGCATGATATCAGCCTCCGCACTACCGATGCTCAGGGCTGTATCTCTGCACCATCTTTTCATACGGTGTTCGTGGAAACACAACTGGTGATAGATGCAGGGCCTTCTATTGTTGTGCCGGAAGGAACGGTAGTGCCCTTACAGCAGGCACAGGCGAATGGTACAGCGGGTGTAACCTTCCGCTGGTCGCCTGCGGAAGATTTTGTTGATCCGGGAATGCTCAATGCATCTTTAATAGCCCGCAGGGATGGTGTGTACACTTTAACAGCCAACAGCGCTTATTGTACCGCAACGGATCAGATGAGTGTAAGGGTTATCAAGGTCATCAATCCACCGAATGCCTTTTCTCCCAATGGGGACAATATTAACGATACCTGGGTGATTGCAGACCTTGCGCTTTACCCGGATGCCGTTGTGGAAGTGTTCAATCGCTACGGCCAGCCGGTGTACCGTGCTGCCGGATACGGCACACCCTGGAACGGTACATTCAACGGAGCGCCATTGCCAATAGGTACTTACTATTACGTGATCCGCCTGCAGCCTGGTACCAAACCTATTTCCGGTTCTGTAACTATTCTGAAATGACCAAGAGAAGCTTATACATCCTGCTGATAACAATAGTGTTTGCAGCGACAGCAAAAGCGCAGCAGTTGCCGCATTACACCCAATATCTCATGAATCCCTTTGTGATCAATCCGGCTGTGGCAGGTATTGAAAACTACTGGGATATCAAGGCCAGTCACCGGCATCAATGGGCCGGCCTGCAGGACGCGCCGGTAACCAGTTATCTGACTGCTCATGGCCCCCTGGGCAATAGCAACAACCTGGTGACCCCTACCGGCAGCGATGTAGGGTACAATCCAAGAGGCAGGGCATACTGGACGGATTATGAAAGGCCATCTTCCCATCCCGGCATGGGCCTGATGGTAATGAATGATGTAACAGGCCCTATAAGGCGTTTTGCTTTTAGTGCGGCATATGCCCACCATATTGGCCTGGCGCCTAAAACCAGCATTAGTGTGGGCATTGGCGCAGGTGTACAGAATTACAGCCTTGATGCGGATAAGCTGAACTTCGCTAGTGCTTCCGATCCTGCGGTAGGGGGCATTGGTTTAATGGAAAGATGGAAGCCGGATGTATCCGCCGGTATCTGGTTATACTCCGCCGATTTCTTTGCAGGTGTTTCCGCCAATAATATCATTCCGCAGGAACTCACTTTTGACAAAGGTGGTGTAGCTACCGCAACAGAACGTGGCCGCCTTGCACCACATATTTTCATAACGGCAGGTTATCGTTTATGGATCAATGATGATATCAGTGTGCTGCCATCCCTGATGCTCAAATACATTTCGCCGGTGCCGCTGGGAATAGATCTGAATGCCCGGCTGCAATACCGGGACCGCTTATGGATCGGCGCCAATTACAGGAACGGAGATGGGTTTGCCGGTATGCTGGGGATATACATCACACCGATGCTCAATGTGGGGTATGCATATGACTACACCACCTCATCGCTGAATTTTGTCAGCAAAGGCTCGCATGAGATCACCCTGGGATTGTTATTGAGGAACCGGAATGGAGATTATGCGCCACGGAATAGCTGGTAACAGTAGATAAGCTTCCACAAATACCTCCTGCCTGGCTACTATTTATTCTGGCACAGTTTTACATCTGTCTAAGATGTAAATCAGTGGTTATGTCGAAGATCAATTTAACAACAGTAAAGATATTCGGAGAGAAATACGCATTAGATACTTTCCTGATCATCTTCTTTGGCCCCTTAATGGCCAGCGGGATCATTGATGCATGGCGTTTCTGCAGAACCATCGTAGTATCCATCCCGGTGATAGTTGCCATTTTGCAGGAGGCCACTTTGTTTAGAGAGCAGCCGGATAATTATTTGGAAATGCACAGTATCTCCCACTGATACCCGTCGAAGTCAGCAAAATTAGCGGTATAACCCCAGGCCTCATTTCTCCTTTCACCTATCTGGGTGGCACCTGCCTCAATAACGGCATCCAGGATGTGATCCACATCGCTCTTGTTTTCTGTAACGTGGCTAATGATCAGGCCTGCCGGCATTACAGCTTTATCAGATGCCAGCAATACGAGACTGAAATCGTTTTCCAACTCAAATAACACATGATCTTCATACCCCGGTTGTATGCCCTGTGTGGGTAAACCCAATACGTGCCGGTAAAACGCAGTGGACCTTTTAAGGTCCTTAACGCTGAGTGTGATGAAATTGATCTTTGGTTTCATTATACGAAATTAAATAAAACCATTCGGTTACACAATTATTTATAAAAAAGCCGCATATTGTTATGCGGCTTTTTTAAATTATTTATTCTCCTTTCTCCTCCGCCAGGAAACTCACTACATCCCTGATCTCTTTTTTGGACAGTACCGTTTTCATATCCGGCATACTGGATGGGGAATACGTTTTTTTGCTGATCTGATCATTGTTGATCGTCCTGTCTGGTTCCAGCCCTACTTTTACTTTCAAGCCGGTTTTACTTTCACCCTGTAATACGCCGGTGAGCTTTTGCCCGTCTTTCAACTCCAGCGTTACCATGCCAAAACCAGGGGAAAGCCGTGCGCTGGGGGAGATCAATGCTTCCAGGATCTGTTCACGGGAAATGCGTTTACCTACACCATTCAGGCGTGGTCCGGCATTGCCGCCCCTGTCATCGTAGGAATGGCATTTCATACACTGTGCGTTCTGATTGCGGAAGAAGATCTGTTTACCCCTGTTGGGATCGCCGCCCAGTAAACTGCTGGCATAAGAAGCCATCAGATCATCCGGGGATAATTTACTGCTGATCTCTTTATACCGTGCGCTGAGTTGTGCATTGCGTGTGCTGTCAATCGCCTCACCCAGTTCCAGGTAAATATCCGGGCTCAGTTTGCCGGCAGCCATTTTATTGAGCATATCATCAAACACCCCGGAGGAATTCTCCAGTGGCAGTTTGCCGAGCGTTAATACTGCGGCCTGCTGTTCTTCCATGGTTTTGGTAGCGATCACATCGGTCAGCAATGTTACCATCACCGTTTTAGGGATATTCATCTTCTCCAGCAGATCAAGCCCTGCCACGCGCACTTTTTTCTCTTTATCGGAAAGTGCCTGCCTGATGCCCTGCTCTCCCAATGGGTCTTGTAAGGCAACCAGTGCTTTGAGTGCTTCAACGCGCATTTCTGCTTCTTTGTCTGCTTTTAATACAGCCAGCAATTGCGGAGCGGCCTGTTTGATATTGAGTTTGTGAATAGCTTTCGCTGCGCTGATCCTTACCGGTAATTCTTTATTTTTCAACAGGCCGATAAAAGCATCGGTGGATTTGAGCAGGAGCGGGGCAGCATCCCTTTCAACAGGGCCTCTCAGGCGCCCGTCTACCCTGTCCAGCACGGAAGGTTTAGGCCATACACTTAATGCATCGATGGCTTCTGCTCTCATGTTGGCTGGTGCGCCTCCTTCCTGGGAATAGGTGATCAGGTTCTGCATGGTTACATCAGTACCCACCCGCAGGTTAGCACTGATGATACGTCTTACCAGCGCTTCGTTGCTGAAGCGGGTGGTGTTCAGAAGGTTGGCCAGGGCAGGTAATGCATCCTTAATGGAAAGATCATCATTGATGCCGCGTGCCGCTTCTGTTACTACAAATTCATCCGTATCGTTCAGGAAATTCGCAATGCCGGGATGGCTCATTCTCCTGAGCGTTACCACTGCTGCGATCCTTAACGCGCGGGAGGAGTGCGTGGATAATGCGATCACCGGTTCTGCTTTTCCTATGCGTGCCAGTGCAAGGCTTCCTGCATGCCGCAGGTAAGCGTCTGCATCATTATTATCTTCCAGGAAGGAAATGATCGGTTGAATGGCCGCTTCATATTTTATCCTTCCCAATGCTTCTGCTGCAAAGAAACGAACACGGCTGCTGGTGTCTTTTAATAAAGGTACCAGGGCGGCGCCTGCTTCATTGTACCGGATATCTCCCAGCCATTTGGCAGCCTGTGCCTTAATTTCCGGATCGCTATCTTTCAATACCGGTACTAATACAGCCGCGTATTTTTTATCCTGCCGCCCAAGCTGGCTAATACCCCAGATAGCATGCACGCGGGCAAGCTGGTCAGCTGTTTGCTGCAATGCCTGTTTGAATACTTCGGCCCCTTTGTCCTTACGTTTTACCAGTTCAAACTGTGCTTTCATCCGAACCCGCATATCAGGGTTTTTTAGCAAGGCTCCCAATTCTGCTTCTTTACGGGAAGAGAAGTCTGCTGCCAGTAATGCCTGCACTTCTTTGCGGATGGCAGAGGCCGCGGCATCTTTATGGTCCAGCTTCCAGATCCTGCCGTAATTATGGGTATCCCATCCATCTATCCAGTCTGCCACATACAGGGCACCATCAGGGCCAAAGTCAAGGCCGGTTGCCAATACGCCACCTAAGATCTTCTTATGTTCACCCAGTTCAAATGTGGCGCCTTTAGGCGTTAATTTGAAACCATGTATGCCGGAGTTGGTAGGACTGCCTACGAATTCAGCAATGAAGAAAGTGTTCTTATATTCAGGGCCTAATGCGGTACCCGGGTTGTACACCATCCCGGCAGGGCCGCTCACAAAATTGGCGATGCAGGGAGTGATATAAGCTGCCTGACCTTCAAAACGGGGCAGGTACATTTTTTCTTCCATCCATACCTTATAGTTGTTGTTATCCTTATCCCTGTATTTACCATACTGCCAGTTACTGCGCCAGCCGGCATCAGAGCCGTTCACGATATACACCAGGCGTTCCTTTTCACCGGGATGGTCGCCATCATTGTCTTCACTGATCAGGTTGCCGTATTCATCAAATACAAATTCATGCGTATTGCGGATGCCATAGGCAAATATTTCAAAGTCACTGCCATCAGGGTTGGAGCGGGCAATAACACCGCTGTTGGGATGTTCCCATTTCTGCCCGTCAGGCCCTTTGCCATTAAAACCAATATCACCTATCTGCCAGTAGATCCTTCCGTCCGGCCCCATTTCCACGCCGGACATGCCATGGCCGCTGAACCCAACGTGGATACCATAACCGTGGGAGATAGATGTTTTTTCATCTGCAATACCGTCTTTATTCTTATCCTTCATTCTCCACAGATCAGGTGCTACCGCCACGTACAGGTCATCTCCGTCGCTCAGTACACCACCGGCCACATCTGTTACTTCATCGTGGAAATCGTCCACTACCAGTTGAGACTTATCCGCTACACCGTCCCCATTCACATCTTCCAGCCGGTATACCTGTTCTGTTTCCAGGGTAAGGTCTCTCCAGTCGTGAGAGCTGTCGCCGTTAAGGTCTTTCAGCCAGAGGTTCTTTTTACTGTTTTCGGGAGAGAGTTCCTTGCGCAGGAATGCCCGCCTGTCTTCCACGGTCTGGAGACTGATAGAAGGGATCTCCCAGTCCCTGTGCCCACGGATATCGAATTCAGAATTCTTTTGCCGCAGGGTAGTGGTATAGTATATACGGCCATGATCATCAATATCAATGGCTATGGGAGAGATCACAAGGGAATCTATGCCCCATAACTTCAGCGTGAGGCCTTCTGCCAGCTCCGGTTTCACGATAGAGTCGATGGAGGCTGCTATCTGTGCGGTTTGGGTGGAGTCCATCAGTTTGATGCGCTTATCTGTAGCGCCTTCCTGCCGGCAACTTTGTAGCAGGGCTACTACAAGGAGGAGAGATATCAGTTTGTTCATTCTAGAAAAATAGAATAAAAAAAACCGAAATACAAAGAAATGTGTGTTAATGGTACACTTATTTTCTGTGAAAAAAGAAAACCCGCGCGAATGCGCAGGTTTCTTTAATGCTCCGTCAAGGATTATTCGTAGACACTATTCTTAAAAGGATAGTGTAAATGTAACTATACTCCCACAGCTAAATAATACCGGGAAACCATTATTTATGCCTGGCTGTTTTCCGGTAGACATTAAAAGAAAGACACTTTACAAAGACTTAACACACGCCAGCTGAAATCATAAGATTCTCCATCCTAATCCAGTTTTTATCCATCATCCCCGGCAATAATTGATATTACATTTATGGTGTTGAGGGGAACCACGTTACAAAGATGCATATATCAACCAAAACCACCTTCTTAAAGATTTTCCACTGAATACAGAATAGATCCACACATTACTTAATGCTAAAATCATGAAAAATGATGTTCTCTACGCATGTTAATGCCGCAGGGCGTATTGCAAAACTGACATTCATACTATTAATGAGCGTTGTTGTAAACGCATTTGCTTTTGATATCAATATCAGGGGAAAAGTAACCGATGGCAGCGGGCAGTCTTTACCGGGTGTTACCGTACTTGTAAAAGGCACTGCTGTTGGTGTTGTTACGGGAGCAGATGGTACTTATCAATTGAAGGCCCCAGAAGGAGCAAAAGTGCTGGTGTTTAAATTCATCGGCATGCAGGAACAGGAAGTGGAGATCAATAACCGCACGGTGATCGATATCATCATGTCCTCCTCCGTTAAAAGCCTGGACGAAGCAGTGGTAGTTGGATATGGCACACAAAAGAAAGCCAACCTTACCGGAGCTGTTTCTACGGTTACTTCCAAAGCTCTGGAATCAAGGCCCGTATCCAACACCGCGCAGGCCCTGCAGGGAATTGCACCGGGGTTGAACATTACCCAGAGCGGTGCTTTGGGAGGAAGTATGGAAAACAGGCCCAGTATCAATATCCGTGGCGTAGGTACTATCGGGCAGGGGTCCAGTGGCGCACCACTCATTTTGATCGATGGAATGGAAGGAGATCTTAATGGCATCAGCCCACAGGATATTGATAATATCTCCGTGCTGAAGGATGCGGCCGCTTCTTCTATCTATGGTACCAGGGCGCCTTTTGGTGTGATCCTGATCACTACAAAACAGGGAAAGGCAGGAAAGTCCACCGTGAACATCAGTTCCAACTTCCGCACCAGCAGCCCCGTGTTAATTCCACATACCATGGACTCCTATACCTTTGCCACTTACTTTAATGATGCCAGCGTTAACTCAGGCAATGGTGTTTACTTTACACCGGCAAGGATCCAGCGTATCAGGGATTTCATAGATGGAAAGATCAAGACCACCATCATTCCAAGGCCCGGCCAGCCTAATTTATGGGCAGACGGGTATTATGAAGGAAATGATAATGTGGATTGGTATAAAGCTATTTATAAAGAGCAATCTCCTGCACAGGAATATTCCTTAAGTGCAAGCGGAGGAAAGGAAAACCTCACCTATTTCCTATCCGGTAACTTCCTGGACCAAACCGGGTTTATGAGATTCGGTAAAGATAAGTTCAAGCGTTACAATATAATGGGGAAGGTGAATGCCCAGTTGTCTGAATGGGCATCGGTTACTTATATAGCACGTTTCAGCCGCGAAGAATTTACAAGGCCCAGCCGCATGACCAATTCGCTTAACCAGCAGATTGCCCCGCAGGGATGGCCTATGCTGCCGCTCTATGATAATAACGGTTTTCTCTACGATTCCCCCTCTCCGGCGCTGGCGCTCAGGGATGGTGGAATAGGTGCAAAACAATACGATGTGATTGCCCAGCAGGTAAAACTTACCATCGAACCGTTAAAAGGATGGAAGGTTTTTGCAGACCTTAATTACAGTGTTTCAGATCAGTTCTACCATTGGGATATTCAGCAAACATTCAATCATGATGTAGCCGGTAATCCTTACGTATACCAGTCCGGTACATCCGTGCATGAAGAAGCCGGCCGTTCCAATTACCTGAATGCAAATATTTATACTGAATATGCAAAGAACCTGGGGGAACATCATCTGAAAATACTGGCCGGTACACAATCGGAAGTAACCAAAACCCGGTTCATCATGGCCGAACGGAATGGCCTGATAGTACCCTCTATACCGGTATTGGATGCCACTTCCGGCAACGACTTCAATGGCAAACCGGTTCCGCCTTCCGTGGCAGGTAATAACCAGAAATGGGCTACCAGCGGTTTCTTCGGGCGTATCAACTACGATTACAAAGGCCGCTACTTACTGGAAGCAAATCTCCGTTACGACGGTTCCTCCCGCTTCAGGGAAGATATGAGATGGATGTATTCTCCCTCCGTATCTGCAGGATGGAACCTGGATAAAGAAACATTCTGGAAACCGGTGGAAAAGTATGTGAATGCTTTTAAGCTGAGAGGTTCATTTGGAGAGCTGGGTAACCAGAATACCACCAACTGGTATCCTACTTATGTTACGATGCCTATAGGCAGCTCCAACGGTGTTTGGCTGGTGAACGGCGCAAAACCAAATACAGCATCTGCACCACCCATTATCACCTCTAACCTGTCTTGGGAAAAAGTAAGGACCTGGAATATCGGCGTGGATGCAGGTTTCTTCAGGAACAGGCTCACGGCCACGTTTGAATATTATACCCGTTATACCAATAACATGATAGGCCCTGCACCGGAATTACCCGTTATCCTGGGCACAGGTGTACCATCGGCTAATAATACCAACCTGGAAACTACAGGATGGGAATTGGACCTGGGCTGGAGAGATCAGTTGAAGAATGGTTTAGGATATAGCGTTCGCTTCCTTTTATCAGATGCCAGAACAAAGATCACAAAGTATCCTAATCCCACTGGCAGCCTCAGTACTTATATAGCCGGCCATGAAACCGGGGAGATCTGGGGATACAACACCATTGGTATTGCCAGAACACAGGCAGATATGGATAAACACCTGGCTTCTTTACCCAATGGCGGGCAAACCGCATTGGGCAGTAACTGGAAAGCAGGCGACCTGATGTTCAGCGACCTCAACGGCGATGGCAAGATCACAAGTGGCGCCAATACGGAGGCTAATATGGGCGACCTGATGCTGATAGGTAATAACACACCGCGTTACATGTTTGGAGCAGATTTCGGGGCAGACTGGAAAGGTTTTGATTTCAGGGCATTCTTCCAGGGTGTATTGAAAAGGGATTATTTCCAGAACAGTTATTACTTCTGGGGTACCTCTGCCAGTATTTATGGCTCCGCCGGTTTAAGGCAGCATGCAGATTATTTCCGGGACGATCCAAACCACGTACTGGGTCTGAACCTGGATTCCTACTATCCGCGCCCATTGATCAGCACCAAGAACCAGGTAGCACAAACAAAGTACCTGCAGGATGCATCATATGTAAGATTAAAGAACCTTCAGTTAGGCTACACACTGCCAAGGTCCCTCAGCAGGAGAGCGGGTATCCAGAAACTCCGCGTATTTGTATCCGGCGAAAACATGTTTACCATCACAAAGATGTCTACCCTGTTTGATCCTGAAACAGTAGACGGAGGATATGGAGGAAATTCTTATCCCTTGTTTAAGGTCTATGCTGTTGGTATAAATGTAACCTTGTAAATTCTAAACAGATGAAAGCAAAATATATAGCATTAATAGCAGGCGTGGGAATGTTGATGAGTGCCTGTAATAAAAACCTGGAAGTACCGCCTTTATCAAACGTTACGCCGGAAAATTACCTGGTGGAAGAATCTCAGTTAGCTGCTTATGCCATCAAACAATATGAGGGATTTCCCATCTTCGGTGTTTTTGATGGAGATGCACATACAGATGTTACAGCGAGAAGGGCATATGATATTAAGTATACACCCGGTCAATGGAAAGTGGCACAGTCCGGCGGAGCCTGGTCTTTCACCAGCATCTACCAGTGTAATTATTTCCTCGAAACAGTGAACCCGCGTTTGGCGGCAGGGAAGATCGCCGGTAATACGGTTAATATCAAACACTACATCGGAGAAATGTATTTCCTCAGAGCCTGGGCCTACTTTGATAAAATGCAGGGATTGGGAGATTTTCCCATTATTAAGAATACACTGCCCGACGACAAGAAGATCTTAACAGAGGCCAGCAAACGCATGCCGCATACAGAAGTGGCGCGGTTCATCCTTTCCGATCTTGATTCGGCCATTTTACTGATGGGCAATACAGCACCTTCCGGTGGTAAGAACCGCTTGTCAAAGAACTGTGCATTGTTGCTGAAATCAAGGGTAGCCCTGTATGAAGGCACCTACCTTAAATACTTCAAAGGCACAGCGTTTGTACCTAACGGTCCGGAATGGCCCGGTAAAACAAAGGACTATAACGCCAATTATAATTTCCAGTCCGGTAGCATAGATGGAGAGATCAACTTCTTCTTAACACAAGCTATGGAAGCTGCTAAATTAGTAGCAGATGCGGTGACGCTGGTGAATAATACCATGACGGCCCAAACACAAAGCTCCAACCAGGATTTTGCAGTGGCCAGCGATGCGAACCCTTATTGCAAAATGTTCGGTTCCAAGGACCTGTCCGTATACAGCGAAGTGCTTTTATGGAGAGATTATGACCTTGGCCTTGGCCTCACCAATGGGATCTCTAACACTATACAGGCGGCGCATGGTTATGGATTCACGAGAGGGTATGTAGATCGTTTCCTGATGGCGAACGGTTTGCCCATCTATGCCCCGGGCTCCGGTTATGCAGGAGACGATTCCATACAAACGATCAGGGAGAAAAGGGATGGACGTTTGTGGCTGTTCCTGGCACAACCCGGCCAGGTAAATATCCTGCAACCTTCTCCTTTAGGTACACATGCTACACCGGTTGTACCTTACCCGGATATCCTGAACCTGATCGGGAACCATGATCATGCTACAGGGTATATGAGCCGCAAAGGCAATGTGTACGATGGGGCACAACTGGGCAATGGAACAGGAGATGTAGGAAGTATTGTATTCCTCGGAACAGAAGCCTACTTCAATTATATGGAAGCCTGTTACGAAAAAACAGGTGCAATAGATGGTGTGGCAAAAGCATACTGGGAGGCGATCCGGAAAAGGGCAGGCGTAGATATCGATATGCAGAAAACGATCGCAGCAACAGATCTGACCCAGGAAGCGAAGAACGACTGGGCTGTTTATTCTGCCGGTGTAATGGTAGATAAAACGTTGTATAACATCCGCAGGGAACGTAGCTGTGAGTTAATGGGAGAAGGTTTCAGGAATATGGACCTCCGCAGATGGCGGGCGATGGACCAGATGCTTAACACAGCTTACCATATAGAAGGGTTCAAATTATGGGGCCCTATGAAGAACTGGTATAAGGCATCTGCGCTCACTTATAACATCGGTGATAAGAGCACGGTATCTGATCCTGCTTTAAGCCCTTATCTGCGGATCTATCAGAAAACACCAACAGTATTAGCTTACCCTGGTTATAAGTGGGCAATGGCGCATTATCATAGCTCCATTGCCATGCAGCACTTCCTGATCACCTCGGACAACAACGATGTAAACACTTCCCCGATCTATCAGAATCCGGGTTGGCCGATTGAAGCGAATAAAGGAGCTATTGGTTATTAAGCGCAACAATAAAAAGGCGTCCCGCATAACGGGACGCCTTTTGAAAAAATAACAGTATGTATGCTATTTCCCGTTCCTTTATAATGTCAGCAGCATGCTGCTGAGGTTGCGTATTACTTTCTTTTGCTCTGAGCCTTTATGGTTTACACCAGCATCCTATTGCGCTGTTTTCTTTTTCTTCTTTTCGTTATGGTCCACAATAGCCCCTGTAGCAGCACCTGCACCAGCCCCGATCAAAGTACCGATCACCGCACCCTTTGCACGGTCCTTATTTACAATAGCGCCCGTAATTGCACCGCCTGCTGCTCCTACTACAGCACCTTTTGCAGTATGGCTCCACTTTTTCTTCTTTTTGGCCACAGGTTCATTAGCAACCGGTGCATTATTATCCGCAGCAGCGGTTTCTTCTTTCACACGCTGAACATGTTTCATTGAATCAACTGCCTTTTGCTTAGCGGTATTGATCGCATGAATAGAATCGAGCGTTGCCTTTTTGGCTGCCTCAACAGCCCTTGCTGTTTCTGCCTTATTGTTACAGGCAGCCAGCGTCATTGTTGTTACGAATATAATAATCAGGTTTTTCATACCCTGTTCTATGCAGAAACTATGCCATATATGCTATACATTGGCATGCAGGTTGTTATCTATTGTAACTATGGACCACATCATCATAAAAGGCGCAAGGGAAAACAACCTGAAGAACGTTTCACTCAAAATTCCCAAAAAGAAGATCACGGTCTTTACCGGTGTTTCAGGCTCCGGTAAATCATCGCTGGTATTTGATACCATTGCGGCAGAATCCCAACGCCAGCTGAATGAAACCTTTTCCGCCTTTGTGCGCCACCGCCTGCCGCATTATGGCCAGCCGGAGGCAGATTCCCTGGAAAACCTCTCTGCAGCTATTATCATTGATCAGAAACGCATAGGTGGCAATGCCCGTTCTACAGTAGGCACGGTAACGGATATTTTTACGGTGATCAGGCTCCTGTTCTCCCGTGTTGGTAAACCCTTTGTAGGCTATTCAAATGTTTTTTCCTTCAATCATCCGCAGGGCATGTGCCCGGAGTGCGAAGGTTTAGGCACAGTAGCCACCCTGGACCTCGAACACTTCTTTGATAAGTCCAAATCGCTCAACAGCGGTGCCATCCTCTTCCCCGGTTTTTCCAAAGAAAGCTGGCGCTGGGCACGTTATGCCTATTCCGGTTTGTTTGATAACGATAAAAAGCTGAAGGATTACACAAAGGAAGAATGGTATAACCTGTTATATGCAGATGACCTCACATTAAAGAATCCGGACCCTCGTTTTCCACCTACTTCAAAATACGAAGGTATTGTACCCCGGTTTCACAGGAGCTATCTTAACAAAGAGAGCAAAGAAGCGAAAGGAGAGGCATTTGAAAAGATCGTTACACGTGGCGTCTGCCCTTCCTGCAAAGGCACGCGCTTTAACCCGGAGATCCTCAGCTGTAAAATAGGTAAATACAACATTGCAGATTTTGCCGCCATGCAGGTTTCAGATCTGCGTAATGTAATTGCCACCATCAAAGAACCGCTGGCTGCCACGATGATACTGGCCATCAACGAACGCCTGAAGCACATGATTGATATCGGGCTGGGATACCTGTTCCTGAACCGGGAAACCGCCAGCCTTTCCGGTGGAGAATCGCAACGGATCAAAATGATCAAACACCTGGGCAGCAGCCTCACGGATATGACCTATATCTTTGATGAACCCAGCATTGGCCTGCATCCCAAAGATGTACACCAGTTGAACGAACTGCTGCAATTGCTCAGGGATAAAGGTAATACCGTACTGGTGGTAGAGCATGATCCCGATGTGATAGTGGTTGCAGATCATATCGTGGATATGGGCCCTAAGGCCGGCAGTAACGGTGGAACGGTAGTGTTTGAAGGAACGCTCAAAGGCCTGGCGAAAAGCAACACCTTAACCGGTAAGTTCCTTTCCCGCCGCAACCCGCTTAAAGAAATTCCCAGGACCCCTGATGGTTACCTGCAGATAAAGAACGCTACGCTGCATAACCTTCAGCAGGTGAACGTGAAAATACCCAAGGGGGTAATGACGGTGGTAACAGGTGTGGCAGGGTCAGGTAAAAGCAGCCTGATTAATGGCGTTTTGCCGAAAATATACCCGGAGACCCTTTGTATCGATCAATCGGCCATATCAGGCTCTAAACGCTCTAACCCGGCTACTTATACCGGTATCTTTGATACCATCCGAAACCTCTTTGCAAAAAAGAATAAGGTGAGTAATTCCTTATTCAGTTACAACGGAGGCGGTGCCTGCCCGGAATGCAGGGGGATCGGTTCGGTAACGATAGACCTTGCCTTTATGGACCCCATCACCAGCATCTGCGAATCCTGTAACGGCAAACGATACAAAGAAGAAGTGCTGAAGTATCAGCTGAGAGGGAAGAATATCTGGGAAGTATTAAAGCTCACAGTAGCAGATGCGAAGGACTTTTTCCATGAGCAGGACATTCAGCCCGTTTTGCAGAAGCTGTACGAGGTAGGCCTGGATTATATCACGCTGGGCCAGCCGCTCAGCTCTTTATCCGGCGGGGAAAGGCAGCGCATCAAGCTCGCTGCGGAACTGGAAAACACGGGCCAGCTCTATGTGCTGGATGAACCCACCACGGGCCTGCACATGAGTGATGTGGACAGACTGATGGGGATCCTCAACAAACTGGTGGATAATGGCAGCACCTTGATCGTCATTGAACACAACCTGGATGTGGTGAGCCAGGCAGATTGGGTAATTGATATGGGACCGGGTGCAGGAAAGGAGGGAGGCAGGGTGATATTTGAAGGCACGCCTGCGCAGCTTGTTCAAAATAAAACCTCCGCCACCGGGATATTCCTCGGGAAATATTTAATCCACCCTTAAACTCTTTAACGGATTGGCAAACGCCGCTTTCAAAGACTGATGCGCAATCGTTACCGCAGCAATGATGAAAGAAACCGCAATCGCCACTATAAAGATGCCTCCGCCTATGCTCACCTGGTAAGCATAATTTTCCAGCCAGCTGCGCATAATGAAGTAGGCCACCGGTGCAGCTACAACAAAAGCGATGACGATCAGTACAAAGAATTCTTTTGCGAACAGCGCAAGGATGTTGGCCAGTGAAGCCCCCATCACTTTGCGGATACCCACTTCCTTCCTCCGCTGAAGAGCTGCGAAGGCTACCAGTCCGTATAAGCCCAGGCAGCCGATAAGGATTGCCAGCGAAGAGAATAAACGGAAAGCTGTATATACCTTTTGTTCCTGTTTGTACAGGGAGGCAATATGATCATCCAGGAATTCATATCGGAAAACACTTTCCGGGAAAAGAGAAGACCATTCACTTTCTATATGGCTGATAGTGCTGTGCATATCTGAAGGCTGCAGTTTTACACTGGCTGTAAAAAAGCCCTGGGGTGTATAACGGAGGATGCAGGGCCTTCTGTCCTTATGTTTGGATTCACTCTGGAAATCCTGCACAACACCCTGTATCATACACTGGCGCCCTGCGGCCCTGATATACATACCAACAGCTTCTTCCGGACGATGTATGCCCAGCTTATGGATCAGCGTTTCATTCACTACTATATAACGGGTTGTATCTTCCGGATTATTTTTACGGATCTTTTCTCCTGCAAGTAACCTGATGGCGAACATATCCATGAAATGTTCATCCACACTCTTGATCTCTGTTACATCGTCTTTTGTAATGCCTCTTTCCGGGCAGGTGAAGGACGCATAGTTACTGTTATAAGAAGGCGCGCCGGAAGATAAACTGATCTCCTTTACACCGGGATTGCCACGCAGCTGGTCCCGCAATACATCCTTTTTAGCATTCTCCGGAATGCCAAAAGAGATCACTGCTTCTTTATTAAAACCCAGATCGCGGTTCTTGAAATAATCCATTTGTGCGGCTACAACCAAGGTGCCTACTATCAGGACCTGCGAAATAGTGAATTGCACGAACACCAGTCCTTTGCGAAGTGTAAGCCCTCTTCCGGAAATGGCTGCAACACCGCTTTTCAGCGAATCAACAGGCCGGAAAGAAGATTGTACAAAAGCAGGATACAAACCTGCTGACAGGATGATCAGCGCTGTTATGGCCAGTAATAATCCAATTACACCCGGTTGGAATAACTGGGCCGCACTGATCTTTACATCCAGCCATTGTGCCGCATTGGGCAATACCAGGTAAGCAGCAAGGCAGCCGATGATCACAGCGAGCAATACGAGGAAACTTGTTTCTCCCAGGAATTGGCGGATCAGTTGAGAACGGTTGGCGCCGAGCGCTTTGCGTACACCTACTTCTTTTGCGCGCTTGATAGCCTGCGCGGTAGCCAGGTTCACGAAATTGATACAGGCAGTAATGATGATCAGTAAAGCCACCACTGCCAAGGCGCGGTAAGTATTGCGGGAAGTGGTAGGTGTAATGCTGATGAGATAACGCTGATCAAAATGGATCTCCTTCAGCGGCTGCATCACCAGCTTTGCTTCTTTGGCAATATCATTTCCCCAGTTCTTGGCAATAAAGGCAGGAAGCCGGCTGTTGAGCTTTGCAATGTCGTAATGCTCGGGCAGTACGATATAAGTATTGGCGTTCATGATCTGGTAGAAGTGTTTCACTCCTGCCAGATCTTTCGCGATCGTTTCACATGAAATGAGGAATGTAAAAGGGAAGTGGGTATTACCCGGGAGGTCTTTGATCAATCCTGTTACCCTAAGGCCTTTTTCACCATCCACCTCCATCACCTGGCCCATAGGATCTTCTTTGCCGAAGTATTTCCGGGCAATACTTTCAGTAAGCACAATGCTGCCCGGCGCGCTTAGTGCGGTCTTCGGATCGCCGGCTAACCATTGATGATCGAAGGTCCGGAGGAAGGCCTGATCGGCAAAGGAGTATCCTTTTTCCACATAACGGGTATCGCCGATCTTCACAATGCCTTCAGGCTGGTACCATACCTGGCTCACCTCTTCCAGTTCCGGAAAATCAGTACGCAGGGCAGTAGTAACGGCCATGGATACACTGGGGTTGAAATCAAGTGCGTTCATGGTTACCCTGTAAGTACGGTCTGCCTTCCGGTGATAGCTGTCATAACTTAATTCGTTCTTTGTAATTAGGAAGATGACCAGGCAGGAGGCTATACTAAGCGTTAATCCCATTACATTAAGGGATACATACCCTAAGTTGCGCCAGATATTCCTGCATGCGATGATAAGGTAGTTTTTCAGCATGGCTAATCCGGCACAAAGGGGATGCCAGTGGTAACTGCGTTGATTATCAATGGGTATTGGTGGCTGGATTGTCCGGTTTTAAGCCGGACGGTGTCCGTTTTTGAACAGGATAAACAGAAGATCAATGTTCCGTTTGGGTCTACATACATCCGGGGCCTGGCAACTGCGATCTTTTCTTCTTCTTTATACACACCCCGAAGATGGATCGCTATATCTTCCGCTTCCATTCCCATTTTCAACATCTGCATAGCCATACCGGTCATCTTACGGTACACCGCATGCACCCTTTCTTCTTCCGGCAGGCTGCCATAGCAGCGGGAAGCCAGCCTGGATGCCGCTACCAGCATACCGGCATACTCCATCGTTCTTTTGAACCGGGGATCTTTCTTCACCCGCTTGCCGGTTAAGGAACTTTTCAGACGGGCATAGTAACCATCCTTTGTTTTATAAAAACAAATGTTACCAACGGTACCGCTGATCTTTATCGGGCCGGTTTGCTTTGCCATATTGCAAAGGTAAGGGAGAGCGTACACCCGGTTTATTGGGATTTCCCAAGAAAGCGTAGCAATCCCGTAGTAATCCCGTATCAAACCCCTGTCAATCCCGTATCAAAAGCATAGTAAAAGCGTACTTTCCTGTTAAACCCCCTAAATCATCATTTCAACCATCAGAATGAACATTTGATGATGTTGTAACATCACAGATCCTTTCAGCCCATATAGCTTTGCGGAAAACATTCAAAGTAAAATGAAAAAATCAGTATTTCTTTTTGTTACCCTCATTACATTTCTGTCCGCCTGCAAGGATAAGGACAACCCAGCCCCGGATAACAGTAAAAAGTTCCTCAAAAAAGTAGTGTCCGTAGAAGCGGGCGTTACCACCGTTTACAACGTAACCTACGATGCGCAGAACCGCATCCTGTCATCTAACAGGGAAGATGGTGTGGAAACAAGGGAATTCACGTACAACAACAAAGGTCTTCTTTCTAAGGTCACCCTGAAGCAGGACAAGGACCAGGATGTATATGAATTCACCTACAATGCCGCCGGCGAACCCCAGGCCGGTACGCATAAGATCTATATGGAAGGCGCGCTGAACGCAACGGAAAATTACCAGTATACCCTCGCTAACGGAAAGGTTATCCAGATCAATGCCATTACCAATACACCGGAGGGAGATATGGAAACCACTTACAAACTGTTCTACACCGGCGCGAATTTCACCAGGTTAACGGCAGAAGGAGATGCGGGAGAAGTGAACGTTACGCTCACGTATGGCAATAAGAAATCGCCTTACAGCGGTTTCCTCCTGAAATACGCGCTGGTTCCGAGCCTTGCATTTGAATTATTTTCTCCCAATGAAATGCTCACTATGGACTATAAGTATGTAGGAGGCGGGCCAGACTTTTCCAGTACGGTTACTTACACTTATGGTGCAGACGGATTTCCCACAAGATCAGTAACGAAATTCTCTGACGATACGGATAACGATGTAACGTCAACGTTTGAATACAGGTAATACCTTAACCCCAGGTATCCCTGTAGATCTCATCGTAACTGTTAACCTCAATTACTTTTAATCCTACACTTTTAAGGAACAACGCCTTGCCCGCACTGCGGGCATTGGGCGTTTCTGTACGGGGCATCACATACCATCCTTCCTTTTTCCTGTCAGGGAACTTTTTGAAATACTTGGCCCTTTCTATCAGCAGCCAGCGGATAAATACTTCATTCTCTTCCATGGAAAGGCCAAAGATGCAAAGGGACCTGTTTAACAGGACCTCCAGCCAGGTTTGCTTTCCTTTCCAGGATGTATGTGCATACAGGCCGTGGCTCATGAGGCTGCGGGCACGCTCCACGCAACCCATATAATGGGAGAGACCCAGCCGGATGCTGCGGGGATAACGTACAAAACCATTGATGTACCAGATACCAAAACCGGCCGTAGGGCTTTTCAGTTGCTGATCGCCATAATAAGTGCTCCAGGGGTAAAAATCGGAGAAGCCCTTTTTATCCGTAAAATACTGCTGCAGGTCCAGCGAGTTGGGTAATACCAGGTCGAAATTAGTGGTCAGTACCGGGCTGCCCAGTTCCCGGGCTTTGGCTACGAAGCTTTTATGGTGTGGTTGGAAAGACCAGTCGTCCAGCAGCCTGGCCGCCTCTTTCTGAATAGCATAATTGGCGGTAGACCCTTGTATGTCAAGCAGATCGTAAAACTCCGTCATGCTAAGCCCCTGGGGTATCTGCTCAAAGTTTTCCGGGGAGAACTTTTTCCATAACTGTAATAACAGGTGGTCCCAGGAAATAGCCTTTGGATTACCGGGGTAACGGTTAATACCATTGCCCACAATAAAGGCAATGTTTTCGCGGTTTGCTGATATGATCTCCCTGAGCGGCATATAAATGCTAATATAATGGAACAGATTGCCAATATCAGCATTCTCCGGCACCCGGAATAGTTTTTTATTGCAGGTGTAATTGAATGTTCTTCACAGAGGCAACTTTATACATCACAAAGCGTCCTTATATCAAGATAGTTTCAGTCTGACAGCTAAGGCCGGGATCCGGCATTCAACATACTATATACAAGTATTTTTCTTTGTAAACAATGTACCCCCGCAGGTAGTCTTGCCTGCGGGTTTTTCTTTCCTGCATTTGTAATTCTAAATGTTTTCCCTACTTTTATGATCTCCCCCCCTTTTAAGTATTCAACATATTCATTTATTAGTTCCAACCTGTATTTATGAAAGGAATGTCGTTGGGAGAGATGCACTCTTTTAGCATCCGGCAGGATGTAATACCTTACTACTACACACAGTTCCACGCGCATGCGGAGGTGGAGATCGTTCATATTGAAGAAGGAAAAGGTTTGCAGTTCATTGGCAAACATGTATCCGGTTTCCAGCCGGGTGATGTGCTGATGATCGGCGCAGAAGTACCCCATTACTGGAAACGTAGTGAGGAAGAAGTAACCAGGGCTACGCTGCTGCATTTCAGGGAAGATTTCTGGGGAGAAACTTTTTTACGCCTCCATGAGAATACGCATATCCGCTCCCTGCTCCAAAAAGCCAAAAAGGGGATCGTGATAAAGGGTGATACGGGTAAACAGGTCGCAGATATGCTCACCCGTATGCTCAGTGCCGGTTCCACGGAAAAACTCATATTGCTGCTCAACCTTTTACATGTGATCTCCCGCTCTGCGGACCTGGAATTCCTGTCAGACAGCATGATCTCCCCCGACAGGGATGAAATGGACCGGATCAATAACGTGTACCGCTATTCCCAGATGCATTTCACCAGGAGGATAGACCTGGAGGAGATAGCGGCGGTAGCCTGCATCAGTCCCAACTCTTTTTGCCGCTTTTTTAAATCGAAGACAAAAAAAACCTTCTCCCGCTTCCTGATGGAGTTGAGGGTAGGGCATGCCTGCAAGCTATTAATGGAAAGTCGCCTGAATAACAAGCGGATATGTTTTGAAAGTGGATTTAATAATTTCTCCAATTTCCACAAGTGTTTTAAACAGGTAACGGGAAAAAGCCCGCTGGAATATCAGAAGTCGTTCCAATTGGATTAAACTCACATATAAATTATTATTTTGTCTGACAATAATATTAGATTTAGGATCAGAATCTATACCGGGGGATTTTAAATATAACCTAACCCGTAAGCATCAACTAGACCGTGAAAGTATTGCAAAGAAATTTGAGTCTGACTAGGGGATTGAAACAATCTTTAAGAGGTCAACTTTCCAATGGAACAGCATTATAGCAATCTGGTTCAAAAATATCTGGCTAACAACCTTACAGCTTCCGAGCAAATGGAGCTGGCGGTGCTGAGTCGGTTGTCTGAGCCACACCAGGTCCAGGGAGAGATGATCGTCATTAAAGGGGTGGCTGAACAGGAAGAGGTGGAAGAGGTACCTGTGCAGGCAGATGGAGAAAACGATCCCGGAGAAGATCATGTTCCTGAAGTACAGGGGCAGCAACAGGGGGAAACCATACTTATACATCAGCAGCAGATAGAGAAAGATAATTTTTACAACAACGAAGAGGAGGAAGATGAAGACGATGATTTTGACGATGATGAAGAAGAAAATTCTTCCTTACAGAGAAGCCGGCCGGACCACGAATTTTCCTACCTGTCTCTCGCATACGGAGCCCCTCCGGCCCGCAATCAGAAGGTGTTCGAAGAACTGGATAGCTATATCTCCAACTGGAGCAGTAAACGAACCCCGCTACCACTGTCTTCCGGCAATGGCCAGGTATTCGAGCAGTTAGAAAGCCACATTTCCACCAGGAACGACAGATCAGTTGAGCCGTCCCCCCGCAGCCGCCAGCAGCTGGAAAGCCGCATCGCCGGATGGAATGATAAGTCCGCCCCCGGCTGGAAGGATAGGTCCCTCCATAGCTGGAAGGATAGGTTGATCTCCGGCAAACTGCTTTCGCGGCGCAAAGTACTATTCATTGCCGCCGGAGCTGCCCTGCTTATTTTATGTATCTCCTACCTCTGGCATTCACGTTACAAAGCGCAGCAAAGAGCGGAGGAACTGCATAACCGGCAGCTGATACCCCCCGGCAGCAACAAAGCCACGTTGATCCTTTCGGATGGTTCTGCTATTGAGCTGACCAATCGCAGGGATGGCCTGCTTACTATCCAGGGCGGAATAGAGGTATTCAAATCCGGCGATTTTATGCTGGAATATAAGGTGCCGGCAACCGGGGTACAGGAAGTTGTTTCCAACACCATTGCCACCCCCCGCGGAGGCATTTACCAGCTCAGCCTGCCGGATGGTTCACACATTACCCTGAATGCCGGATCTTCCCTCACATTCCCCACTGTATTCAGTGGCCCGGCCCGGGAAGTAGTACTTACCGGCGAAGCCTTTTTTGAAGTGGCGGAAGATACCCTGAGGCCCTTCCGGGTAAAAGCAGGTGAAACAGTGGCAGAGGCAATAGGTACCAGTTTTAATATCCTGTCTTATGCAGACGAGCCGCAGCAAACCACCACCATGGTGTCCGGCTCGGTGAAGCTCAATGCCCTGGGATTAGCATATATCATCCGGCCCGGAGAACAGGCAATAGTGCATTACAGCCCCCGCAGGGTACAGGTAAGGAATGCTAAGGTAGAAGAGGAAGTTGCCTGGAAGAACGGGAAGTTCCGGTTCTTCAACCGCAGCGCCGGCAGCGTAGTAAACCAGGCAGCCCGCTGGTATAATATGGATGTGGAATGGAAAGGCGATTTCTCCGGCGTGTTATTATCGGCAGACACCTTACGGGATGTCCCCCTTTCCGGGTTACTTGAAATGCTGGAAGCCTCCGGCCAGGTACATTTTAAAACAAAGGAGAAACGCCTCATCGTTTTCCCTGGCAGATGGTAAAGCCCTATAATACCTTTATCTCTGTTCTCCTGTTCTGCTGATGCGCTGCCTCAGTACAATCCGTACAGGCATTCACCGGTTTCATTTCTCCATATCCTTTTGCTACCATTCTGTCTTTGCTGATGCCATTCCTTACCAGGTAATCCACCACACTTTGTGCCCGGGCCTGCGAAAGCCTGAGGTTATGTGCATCACTGCCCCTTGCATCTGTATGTGCAGATAGTTCAATGCGTAGCGTAGGATTGTCCCGCAGGAAGAGGATCAGCTTTTTAAGATCGGAACTTGCATCAGGGCGAAGGTCTGACCTGTCCAGGTCATAATAGATCTTTTCCAGCCTGATCTCTTTGCCTTCTACCGCTTCTTCCACACCTAATTCCAGCTGTACATACAATGCCTGGCTTCTGTTCAGACCTTTGGTGCTGATCTTCTCAATATTGGAGAGGTAGTTTTTCTTTTTACCCGCAACGTTGAACTCAGAGCCCCCTTCCAGCTGAAAACGGAATTCCCCTGAACCCGCTTTGGAAGAAGCCTGGCGAACACTGCTTTTGGTTTCGTTGGTGAGCGTAACGTTCACATCTCCTTCTGCTTCTCCGGAAGTTTTGTTCACCGCTTTACCTACCAGGGTAAAACGGGGATCATTATGCGTTAAGGTGACCACGATATCACCGGCGGTATATTGTTCTTTATCTACCGTGCCGTAGGTGGCAGCAATGTCATTCAGACTGGCTTTAACGGTATAATCCAGTTGTGTTGTTTGAGGAAATACCACCTTACCATTTTTATCCGTAGCAGCTTCTGCTATTTTGCCTGCTGCATTGAACAGTGCCACGGTGACATCAGGCAGCGGCTGCCCGGTTAGTTCGTCTTTTACATATACCTGTATGTCTTTCAAAAGAACAGCCGCAGGCGGGAGCGTTTGCGTTTGCTTTTTCTTTTTAACGGGGAAGATGCGGTAGCTCACACCTGCAAAAACGCCATAGGAAGACACAGAGGTGATGTCTTTCACATAGTTCACATTGTTAGGCAGCGCAATGATCTCCGAATAAGAATAGGGCGCTTCGCTATTGATATGATAGAGGTAGTAAGCCCCGGCCTGCACTGCCCATTTTGGTGTGAAATAATAGTTAACGCTCGCCTTTGCTTTCGCCGCACCATAGTGCTTTTTATTATACCCTGCATGGTTGAACATGGACATATTCAGCGGCCCCGCAAAAACTGCATCTGCTTTGATCGCAGACCCATCCGCATAAGAAATGCCGCCCCTCAGGTTGAGTTCTGCCACCAGCTTTCCGGCCTGGAGTTTAAATGAAGGTCCTATGCCCGCAAAGTACCGTTGCATTTTTGTAGCGGAAAAGGTATAACTGTTGGCATTTAAACCGCTGGAATCATAACGGGCAGCCTTATTGGTATAAACGTCAACGTCTATACCAATGCCCCAGAAACTCCAGTACTTATCTGCGCTGAAGCCTGCATTAAAGCCTGCCAGCGGCATTTTAACGGTAGGGGGCATATTATATTTATGGCCAAGATCAAGGCCGCCCCTCAGGGAGAATTGCGTGAATTTATGTTGCGCAGAAGCCGTGGTGGCAATAAAGAACAGTAGAATCAATAAACGTTTCATCTTTCAGGATTTTGATCACATATAGAGATCAACAGGGGCCCTGGTTTGTTACCTCTGCCTAAAATGGCTATGTTTGCATAAATTAAAATCAATATGTAATTTGCCGCCCCATGCAAAATCAAATATCCAACAGGGATCTGTTACAATACCTTAAATCACTCGACTTTACTGCAGGCTTCGTGGACAAGCTGAAAGTGTACTACCGGCCCCTCGTATGCCCCTTTGTAGATCTGATCGGCTTACTAAAACCGGGAGAGAAGATCGGGGACGTTGGCTGTGGCTCCGGCCAGTTTTGCCTTTTGCTGGCTGAATTTGCCAAACCTTCCTATATCTTCGGCATAGAGATCAACGACCGCCTTGTAGAGAACGCACGCCAGTTATTTGATCGGTATGCGCATGTTCCCTATCATTTCGAGAAGTTCGACGGGGTACATTTCCCCGATGCCATAGGTGACCTGGATGTGGTGTTCCTGAATGATGTATTACATCATGTACCTAAGGATAGCCAGCACCAGTTCATGAAGGGTTTACTGGCAAAAATGAAACCGGGTGCCCGGCTGATCATCAAAGATATCAACGGAGCCAGCCCGCTCGTGTATTTCAACAAAATGCACGACCTCGTGTTTGCAGGTGAAATAGGAAATGAATTGCCACCCGCCACGGTAGATAAATGGCTCGGAGAAGAAGGCGCCAAAGTTTTAGCATTTAAAAAACAAAGATTATATGTTTACCCCCATTACACAATTGTTGCAGAGAAACACTAAGAGGAAGGGGCTGTTTCTCATCATCTGCTTCTCTTTATTATCCCTGTATCCCATCTATAAAAACTTTTATAATGGAAGGGCTGTTACTACTTACGAACGTCACATCGCACTCATAGAAGGAAGGTCTGAATACTACAATCCCTGGCAGTACCGCATGTTAAGCCCTATGATCATCGAGGGTTTAATGTGGACGTACAACCATACCGTTGATAAGATCTATCCCATAGAGGAAAAGCTGCATATACAGATCAACGAAACATCTGAACCAACACCTGAAACAAAGGAGTTCATACAATTGCTGAATACCAAAGGCGCGTTGAAGTACATGATCGTTTTTATCTTCTTCCGTTTTGTATTGAACCTGCTGGTGTTCGCATTAGCCTATTGTGTATGGAAGTATTTTGTGCAAAGCAACTGGCTGGCATTCTTCGGGCTGTTGTTTGTAACACTTGCCATGGGGAATGCAGTGGCTGCAAGTGATCTTACTTTTAATACCTACCTGGATAATGTATTCTACCTGCTTACAGCCTACCTGATCGTCTATAAAAAGAACCCTTACTGGTTATTTGTGATCGTTCCGCTGGCGGCATTTAACAGGGAAACATCGCTGCTGATACCTTTCCTTTTCTTTGTCTCACAAATGGATTTTTCTGACTTCCAGCTGAAGAAGATGTTTCCTCCGCTTAAGATATGGATGATCACAGGTGCATTGTATATCATCTTCTTTTCCATATTTATTGCGGTACGTGTGCATTATGGTTACCGTCCGCCGCAGATCTGGAAAGTACCTGCAGGTATACAAATGATCAAGCTGAACCTCTTCAGTGCCGTAGCCATGAAATCTTACTTTGAAATGCTGGGCGTGTTCACTGTTATTCCGTTGATCATCCTGTACAAGTTCCGTTCTTTCCCTACTTTACTGAAAGTATGGTTCCTGGCAATTGTACCTGCCTGGTTTGCCGTGCATCTCTATTCTGTGGTAACTTACCAGACACGTTTGTTCCTGGTACCCGTTATCATGATCATGATGCCGATGCTGCTATGGCTTATTGAAAATGAAATAAAGAAATTAAGAACTGCATAATAAAAGAAGCCGTCCCAATACATCGGGACGGCTTTTCCAATTTAAAGGGGCTATACTATTTGCTATTCATTTGATTGATCAGGCCTATTAACGCTGCCTCAGATACTTCCTGTGGTATAAAATCGATCCCTACATAATTATCTGTACCGTTAGGAGCGGGGATGGTCACATCCTTCATATGTGCGTAGAACTTTCCGTTCTTTGAAGAGATGGCCAGGAAGGTACCTTCCATACCCACGGTGAATGATTGCTGATAGCTCAGTAATCCCTCTTTACCAGCCGGTGCATTCACAATTACATTATAGAGTTTAATGAGCGTATTCTGGTTCTTTTGTTTGAAGAAGAGCATCGTAGGTTCTTTACCAGTGTAGTTGGAATTGGTTTGCTCGTTATAGTTAACGGTAAAGTATCCCAGTACGGTTACTCTTGTGCCGCCATTATTGAGGAGCGCATCACAGTTCCGCCATTGACCCAGGGCATCCAGCATAAAGGTGGATTCGGTACCTGCAGGATTGGAAGTAGCAGTAGTACCCATATCTATCCAGTTAACACCTTTAGGTACTTTGATGCTGGAAGTTACACTGCTCGGAGCATTCACATGGTTGTAACCGGTAGAAGTGGTAGAAATGGTAGTGTCTCCATCCCAGATCGGAATTTTATTGCCCTGCCCCTGTGCTTCTCTTATACCCAGTGGTACCACCACCTGTGCTGAGTCTTTTTTAATACCCAGTTCAGCGCCGTTCTTATCAGCTTTCACGATCAATTCTCCGAAAGAGCGGAGGAAACCACCTTTGGCATCCATGGTAGGTTTATCTCCGAGGATCATGTCGCTGGGTTTCAGAATGTCTTTAACATGCACTTTAATGTTCCCGCTCACTACATTGTTGTTGGCATCCAGGAATACATTAGCCGGGAACTTGATCTTAGTGCCTTTGCTGGTGGTAATGGTTCCGCCGACACTGGCATCGAGGGTGAAGGATTCTGCTTTAGGAGCGTAAGCTTCAAAGAAAGCAGTCATAGTGCCCAGGTCGGAAAAATCATTCGTTACCTGTTTGTCCTTCCGGCAGGAGGTTATACCTACAGCGGAAATAACGGCGATGGAAAGGATCAGCTTTTTCATATAGTGTGTTTTTGTTTTCAGGAGTAGATAACCGACCTGGGAGAATTGTTACCTCCATCCTGAAAAAAAACACTAGATCATTGATATTCATGCTTATCATGCTCCCGGGAAATAAAAGGGGAATTTTTTCATGGATTATTTTTTTAAAGTATATTCATGAGCAGAACTACCTATTCACTAAATTTAATCAAATGCCTGTATACCCAACGCATCCCTGGAGCCCGACACAGAAAATTTCTTTCCGGTTTTTCTTCGCTTTTTTCATTTTATACACTTTCCCTTTTCCGCTGACCATAGTGCCTTACCTGTCTTACTGGTATTCGCTGTTATGGCAGCAGATTGTGCCATGGGTGGGCGCACATTTCCTGCATCTTCCACCCATCACCATTTTTACGAATGGCAGTGGAGATACTACCTATGACTATCTGCTACTGCTCAGTTATATAACACTGGCCCTGCTGATCGCCATTATATGGTCCCTGCTGGACAGGCGGCGGAAAAGTTATCATATCGCCTATCACTGGTTAAGGGTGCTGGTCCGTTATTACGTGGCAGGTATGATGTTCCTTTATGGCATTATCAAGATCTTCCATCTGCAGATGCCTGCTCCATATCTCTCCCAGCTGGTGCAGCCTTTCGGGGATAAATCTCCTATGGGCCTGGCATGGTCCTATGTAGGGTACTCCACTACATTCAGTGCATTCACCGGCTGGTCTGAAGTGATTGCAGGCGCATTCCTCCTGTTCCGCAGAACAACGCTGCTGGGGGCTGTATTATGTTCTTTTGTTGCCGTGAATATTGTTGCGATCAATTTCTGCTTTGATGTACCGGTGAAACTGTTCTCCTCTATGTTGCTGCTGATGTCCATCTTCCTGATGGCGCCGGATGTGCAGCGTTTACTGAACGTTTTCCTCCTGAATAAACCTGCGGAACCGCGTGCATATTATTCTTACCTGCCTAAGCGCTGGATGCGCATTACCGCCATTGTGATAAAGGTCCTTTATATTGCGTACATCATTATCCCCCAGGTTGAAAACGGCATAAATGGCCAAAAGCGTTACGGCGATAAGCGGCCGCTACCGCCTTTATACGGTATTTACAATACAGAACTGCTGGTGCGTAATAATGATACCATTCCGCCACTCACAACAGATACCACCCGCTGGCGGCAGCTGATCATCCAGTTTGAAAAAAGGGCTACGGTAAAGCTGATGAATGATACTATCAAGCCGTATAACCTTGTGGTGGATACCACGTTGAAAACGGCCACTGTTTTTAGTAACACAGATACCTTACACAAGGTAGTTTTGAATTATAAAGCGGATTCCGTTTATCTCACTTTATCCAATGATTCCCTCTATTACCGCTTTAAAAAATATGATCACCGGAATTTCCGCCTTATAAGCCGGGGTTTCAGGTGGGTGAATGAATATCCATATAACCGCTAAAAGAAAAAGGCCGATCTTTGCAGCATTATGGAACAACCGGAAATCACCACCACCGAATATGGCACAATGACCCGCATGATCTGGCATTGTGATGAGATCCTTGTAGGGCATTCCATTACCCGGTATAACAGGCTCACCTCTCATAAGGGTAGCAGTGAAACGGATGTGGTACGCTTCCATTTTGGCATGAAGGGAAATTACAGTTTCAGCTACAAACAGCTGGACCAAACCTACGACCTGATCGGCGGGCATCACAATATCATGTACTCCAAAGGATTTGATATTGAGATATGGAACAGGACGCTGGAAGTGGAGGTATTTGGCATCCAGTTCCCGCGGGAACTCTTCGTGAAATTCACCCAGAATGCCAACGACCGCCTGAAACGTTTTGCAGAAGATATCCTGGCAGAAAAGAGTGTGATGCTTTCAGAACACTGGGGGGCTATTGATGCACCTATCCAGCAGGTGCTCCAGCAGATCATTCATTGCAAATACGGGGGAGACCTTAAAAAGCTCTTCCTCCTTTCCAAAAGCATAGAATTGCTGGTGTTATGCGCGGAAGCGTATAACGTGGCCATGGAAAAAAGGGAGCTTTTTGTAAAGAGTAAAACGGATAAGGAAAAGATCATAGCCGTGAGGGACCTGATCAATGAACGGGTGGCAGACCCGCCCAATCTTTCTGAAATTGCCCGTACCGTTGGCCTGAATGAATACAAGCTGAAGCGGGGTTTTAAGGAAACCTTTTCCAATACCGTATTTGGTTACCTCACGGAGCAAAGGCTTCACCTGGCGCATCAATACCTGCGGGATACTTCCAAAACAGCTGCGGAGATCTCCTATGAGCTGGGCTATGCTACCCCGCAGCACTTTAATAATGCCTTTAAGACCAAATTCGGTATTACACCCAATTCCGTTAGAAATAATCCGTAATATGCAATCCCTCTTTTTCCCGGCAGGTTATTTTTGTGTCAAAATAAAAACATTATGCATACTTCATTAGTTGTAACTAACAACATCATTATTGATGCACCTGCCGCCAAAGTATGGGATGCCCTTGTGAACCCTGCTAAAACCAAACAGTACATGTTCGGTTGCGAAACGGTATCAGACTGGAAAAAGGGCAGTACCCTGGAATGGAAGGGTAATTTTGATGGGATAGACCTGGTAGCCGTGACCGGGGTGATCGTGGATATTCAACCGGGTAAATACCTGGCCTATACTGCCATCGACCCCAATAACCCTGCTATCAAAGACACGCCGGAGCGTTGTATCACCGTTACCTACAGCCTGGAAGAAAAGAACGGGCAAACCACTTTCACCGTAACCCAGGGAGATTACGCTAAGGTGGAAGACGGGGAACGCAGGTACAAAGAAGCATATAACGACGGAGTAGGTTGGGACCCTATCCTGGTGGAGATCAGGAAACTCGTGGAAAGTAACTAAATTGTTGATATGAAAGATGAATACATTGCCCTGCCGCTGGTAAATAATACGGAAGCGCACCGCTTTGAAATGGAAGTGGACGGTTATAAGGCGATCATTGTTTACCGCCAGACGCCTGAGCGCATTACCCTGCTCCATACAGAAGTACCTCCGGAACTGGAAGGGAAAGGAGTTGCTACTGCTATTATTGAAAAAACACTGGCCTATATAGAAACCAATCATCTTTCCCTGGTACCGCTATGCCCCTTGGTAGTGGCCTATATAAAAAGGCATCCGGAATGGAAACGTATTGTGGACCCTTCCGTAACCAACCTTTGAGCCTATGCAGTACAAACTAGCGTTGCCTGTTCGCGGAACGATCGGAACAGCTAAATACCAGTGTACCATCAAATGGCGCAATGGAAGATTCATTGCAGATGAACCACCCTCCTCAGGCGGAGAAGATCAGGGCCCTGATCCTTACACCCTGCTATTGTCATCCCTGGTCACCTGCACCCTGGTGACCCTGCGGATGTACATAGAGCGGAAAGGCTGGGAGATCCCGGAAATTAAAGTGAATGCCAATATGTTCCAGGAGAAAAAAGAGGATGGAACGCACACCATCATAGACAGGGATATCTCTTTCCCGGGTAACACAGCAGATGCGGAGCAAAAGAAAAAACTCCTGTCGATCGCCAAGAACTGCCCCATTTCCCGGATACTGGAAGGGGAGGTGAAGATCAGGTCTTTTATGATGAAGTAATGCTTTAGAAAGCCCTCTGCCGCGCGGCAGGGTCATTGCCTAATCCGGATCCACCCGGAACCCCTTACCACCAAAATTCGAAATATTATAGCTCAACCTGGCAGTAAACACCCTGGTTGCCTGATTTGTCCGCGTGTCTACAATTGAACTGCCTGAAATAAACCGCTCCAGGTTATTCCCCTGGTTTAAGAGGTCATTGGCAGATATAGAAAAGCTTAATGACTGATCTTTCAGGAATCTTTTGCTCAAACTGGCATGAACGATAAAAGGATTGGTATTGGTTAATGCATAACCTGTATTGATGGTCTTTGAGGTCTTTATATCTATATAATAGGTCTTTTTTATCCGCCCCATAGCTGAAAGTGAGAGGGCAAGCCTTTGAACGTTTTTAAAGTTATCACTCACCCTGTCACCCCTGTTCGTACTGAAGCTATAGTTCATTCTCGTATTGAATGTAAGATATTTGAATCTTAAGGAACCGTTCAGGTCTGCCAGGTAATTATGCGTATGATAAAAAACAGCCCCATTAACCTGCCCCAGCACATTAACGATCGGGTTCTCGTTTAATACATTATTATTGGAGCTGAACCGATAGGATACTCTCGCACCCGCAGATACCTTTTTTGAAGTAAACATTGTATTCAACTGCTGGGATATATTGATGCCCTTGCTAAACCGCTTGTTGTTATTAATAAAAACAGCCCTGTTGGACGTTTCGACGCCACCGGACCAGGAAATGGAATATTTATTCTTTTTGAACGGTATACTTAAAGCATAGTTACTGCCCAGCCTGTAATTTCCATTGGTATTTTCGAAGCGGGTTTCCTGCTTTAAACTGTTTAAAGTATCAGGTATCAGCACCACATTGGTAACAATTTCGTGCTGCGTAAGATTAAAGTTTAGCCCTGTTTGTAACGAGATACCCGTTTTGGCAGCTACGTAATTATAGGTGGCGTTAACATTGTGGCTAAAAGAAGGCCGCAGGTTAGGATTACCGATCACAATATTCTGCAGATTTTCAGTGTTTCGAACTGGTTGAAGCTGGTTGATATTTGGATTCCTGTTACTGCCATTGTAATTAAGTGTGATGGTTTTACTTTTGGAAATAGTTTTGCTCAGGTTAATACGGGGAGAATAATTCAGGGTGTTACTCCTGATCTTTTGCCCCAGGTGAAGGTCGTCGCTGCTCAGCATAGTGGGACTGGCACTAACCCCAAAATTGTAGCGCATCTTATTACTGGAATATCCATACCCTAAGCTGATGGTTTGGTTAACAGATACCGAAGTATAATCTGTACTTAGCGAATCTACAAATGCAGGCAATTTGCTCAGCTGGTCTATCACATACGTTTGCACAGTACTGGTGTTCCTGCCAACCGACAGGTTATAGCTTAAGTTTAAACTTTGCCTGGCCAATGTATCTTTTGGCTTTTTTAAACCAAGACTATAATTGAACCCGAAATTGAAACTTTGGTTATTATTATCTGTAAAGAGGTTCCTGTTCAGCAAAGAATCTTTCACTAAAAGCTCCGTCACTTTATCATAATACCGCGTATTGGTGCTGATGTACTGATCTGAATGATTGGATGAACTGGAAATGCCGAAGTTGCCGGACAGGCTGCTCTTTTTATTTTTTAAGATCCTGGAGAAGTTTATGCCGGCATTGATGGAAGGTGAGGTATTGGTAGACCGGTTCACATTCTCAAGGTCTTGCTTGATCACCCCCCATTGGTTGTTCACCGAAGAACTCATGTTCTCGCTATTATTATAAGATACCATTACATTACCATCGAAAAAGGTCTTTTTACTCTTATAGCTAAAATTAGTATTGAAGTGATGGTTGTTGTTCCAGGTTTCCCCGGTGCTAAGGTTTTTCTGGTAGAAAGTTCCCAGGGGATTTAAGGTTTCAATGGCCTGTTCGTTGGCAAAGGCATTCCTGTTGCGCCCCAGGTTATAGTTAATACCATAGCGCATATTTTTGTTTATCTCGTCCGCATGCGATATCCCGCCTGCCATGGCCTGTGCTGTTCCGGCCCCGTTATTTGAAGTATTGTAGCTTAGCTCGCCGCTGCTTTGCCTGGTATCTTTCCATAAGTTAAGGTTCCCGCCAATTCCAAACTGGTTATTGGTTCCCCCGTTTACACCTCCGTTACCAAAGCGGCCCTTGTTCATGCCCGGCTTAGTTACGATGTTCAGCAATTTAATTGGTTCGGCTATCTTAATGCCGGTAAAGTTGGCCTGATCGCCATAATCATCAATCACCTGGATCTTTGCTACAATTTCGGCCGGCAGCCTGGCGATAAAATCTTTTACATTACTGGTAAAGAAATCTTTGCCGTTTACCCGCAGTTTGTACATCCTTTTACCCATAGTTGTAACGTTGTATTCATCGTCCACCTCAAGGCCCGGGAGCTGTTTCAGCAGGTCAGCCATGTTATCGCCCTCCAGCACCTGGAATGCAGCAGCATTATACTCTATGGTATCCTGCATAATTCTCATGGGGTTTGGTTTGCCCTTTATCACAACCTCTTTAAGCATGCGGGCATCCCGTTTCAGCTGGATATGCTTTATTTCCTGGTTAAGGGAATAATTGCCTGTAAAGTCGTGGTACCCGATGGAGCTAACCTTTAAGGAAAATGATCCGCCTTTCACTTTTTTGAAACTGAAATACCCATCCTGGTCGGTAGTGGTATGCAGGGTGTCTTTATCGCTGATCAGTATTACATTGGCATCTTTAACAGCGATTTTGGCAGAGTCCGCTACATAGCCCTTAATGCGGTGATTGTTTTGTGCGTATCCGCTGGGGTTGCACAAAAACGCCAATATAGAGAGAAGGAGGGATAAGCATTTTTTCATCAAAAGAACAGCTTCTTTAAACTACCTCTTTTATGATGAAAGAAATAAGCCCATTCCATAAAATGGCTGATTTTATATTAATATTAACAAACATTCAATAGATCACCAGCTTACAGGGAAACTGCTTTTTAATGTAAGCCACCGGCTCCCCGGTATCCTCTTCCTCCATCCGTTCAAAGAGGATGCGTGCCGCCTCGCTGCCCATTTCAAAAGAACTCTCTTCAATGGCAGCCAGCGGCCGGTGATCAAGGTGCTGGAGCAAAGGCAGGTTACCGAAGCCCGTAAACTCTATGATATCTACTTTATCCGGGTAATGGCCCTTTAAAAAGTCGATAGCCTGGATGGTGATGTAATTCTTAAAAGTAAAAATAGCAGTGGGTGGGTCTGCCTGTTCCATGAGTTGCTGCATGGCCTGGAAAGTAGAGGCGGGGGTAAGGTCCACCTCCTGCACTAAAGCGGTATCGAATGGGAGCAGGTTCTTCAGCAATGCCTGTTTATAACCCGCAAAACGTGCCTGGCTGGTACGCATGGATTCAGGCCCCATAATATGCGCAATACGGGTATGCCCCCTGTCTATCAGGAACTGGGTAGCTTCCAGGGCGCCTTCCTCGTTGTTGGACGATACATAATCGAACACCACACCCTTGGGCTCGCGGCCAATGCATACTACGGGAATACCCATGGACAGAAACTTCTGAAATGGCTGCATGTCCACCGTATTCTTGGTAACAGATACAATCACCCCGTCCACCCGGTTACGGATCATCACGTCTACTATCTTCTCCTCCTTCTGCGCATCTTCATGGGACTGAGAAAGGATCACATTGTAATCCTTTTTCTCCGCTTCTTCCTCTACGCCATTTATGGCCAGTACATAATATTGGTCCAGCAGATCAGGTATGATCAGCCCTATTGTAAATGTTTTACTCAGCTTAAAGTGCCTCGCTGCTTCATTGGGAATATAATTAAGTTCCTTTGCCAGTTTCTTTACCCGTTCACTGGTATAAATACTGATAGTAGCATCATTATTCAAGGCCTTTGAAACCGTGGATACAGACATGTTTAATTTTTTGGCTATATCCTTAATGGTTACCCCTCTTTTCATGTAAAAAGCGTTATTCAGTCCATAATACTAAAATAATCCGGAAATAAAGAAAACGTTGTAATAAACCATTTCAATCGTTGTAATAGGTTTTGCGTATACCGGCCAGGGAATAGAATCGATTGCAAATGGTAAATTGGTTGTAGAATTTCGCGTTAAAGAAGGACCTAACAGCAGTTCATTCCACCGTACAGAAAATACCAATTTCTAAATCAAACTAAACTGATCCAACATGACGATTAGCATCAGGAACAGGCTGATAATAGCCTGTTGCGCACTCGCAATGATGTTCATGCTCTTCTGCGTTACCACCTTTGCCCAAACAAAACCCCTGAACGGCATTATCAGAGATAAAACCGGCAGACCCGTTCCCGGCGTTACAGTTGTTGTACAGGGAACTTCCACAGGCACCACTTCAGATGCCGAAGGACGTTTTAAATTGAATGCCCCTGCAAATGCGGTGCTTGTTTTCTCCTTTATCGGCTACCAGACGCAGAAATTAACCGTAGGTGATGCTGCTTCCTATAATGTTATACTACAGGATAATACTACTGAATTGGATCAGCTGGTAGTAGTAGGGTATGGCACCAGGAAGAAAAGTGATGTTACCGGCGCTGTGTCCCAGGTAAAGGCCACCCAACTGGAAAATGAAAACCCGGCCAGCGTGCAGGACCTGCTCCGGGCCAATGTACCCGGCCTGAACGTTACCTCTTCCAATTCCGCCAAAGGTGGGGGAGACCTTACCATCCGCGGCAAGTCCTCCATTAATGCAGGCACTACGCCATTGATCGTACTGGATGGTGTGATCTATCCCGGCCAGTTAAGTGATATCAATCCAAACGATATCCAAACCATCGATGTGTTAAAGGATGCAAGTGCCGCAGCGGTATACGGTGCTAAATCTGCCAAGGGTGTTATCCTCATCAATACCAAAAGAGGTACCCGTTCAAAACCTACCATCACTTTCAATACCAATGTGGGCGTATCTACCCTGTCCATGGATGAACCGCTGTACGATGGCCCCGGTTTCGTGAAATGGAGAACAGATGTGATGTACAGCGTGAACGCAAATGCCAAACCTTATCAGTTTGACGATCCCCGCGCACTACCTTCCAATATCACGGTGGATCAATGGAAGGCCTATGATAACTCCCAGGGCGATCCTGTTGATATATGGCTGAACCGCCTGAAAATATTACCGGTGGAAGTAAAGAACTACAAAGCCGGCAAAACCACCAACTGGTACAACCAGATGTTCCATCATGCTTTCCGGCAGGATCATACCGTGAGCATTGCCGGTAAAAAAGAAGATATCTCTTATTATATCTCCGCCGGTTATGTGAACAACGAAGGCATCATTGTAGGCGATAAGTTCAAAACCTTCCGTACACGCATCAACGTAGAAGCAAAAGCAGCGAAGTTTATGACGGTGGGCATCAATATGCAGTTTGCTGACCGGGATGAAAGCCAGGTACCTGTTACCTGGGGGCAGATGGTGAATGCTTCTCCCTACGGTGAAAAATACAAGGATGATGGTAAAACACTGCGGGACAGTCCGAATGACGATGTGGGAAATAACCTCAATCCTTTCCTCGATAATACTTACACCAACCGGATGGACAAAACGAATACGCTCTTCGGTTCCTTATACCTGAAAGGCGATCTGCCTTTTGGATTTTCTTACCAGAGTAACTTTTCACCCAACTTTGATTTCAACCGGTACTTCAATTCCATCTCCGCAAAAGATTTCCGTTATGCGGCCCGCAAAGGTGTAGCTACCAGGCGGCAGATGACGATCTACAACTGGCAGATCGATAACCTGTTGAGATGGAATAAAACATTCGGCGACCATGAGTTTGATGCTACTTTTCTTTTTAACGCAGAAAAGTTCCAATCCTGGCGCAACCAGATGGATAATGAAGGATTTGATCCCAATGATAACTTAGGCTGGCACAATATCGGCTCCGGTATTAAACCGGTGATCTCCAGTTCGGATTCCGTAAGTACAGGTGATGCGCTCATGGCACGGCTGAACTATGGCTTCCGCGGTAAATACCTGTTAACCGCTTCTATCCGCCGGGATGGTTACTCTGCTTTCGGGCAGCGTAATCCAAGGGCTAACTTCCCTGCACTTGCATTGAGCTGGGTATTCACCAAGGAAAAGTTTGTGCACCTGGACTGGCTGGATTATGGTAAGCTCCGCCTCTCCTGGGGTGTGAACGGTAACAGGGATATCGGCCGTTACCTCGCCTTGTCCGACCTCACTTCCGGCAAGTACCAGTATGTGCAGCAGAACGGCCAGGTGCAGCTGGTTTCCCAATTATATGTGGGCCGTTTGCAAAACCCTAACCTCAAATGGGAGAAGAGTACTTCCTATAACGTAGGGCTGGACTTCAGCATTTTCAGGGACAGGCTTTCCGGTTCTTTTGATGTGTATAAGAAAAATACCACAGACCTGCTGATCCTTCGCGGGCTGCCCATTCACAGTGGTTTCCTTACGGTAATGGATAACCTGGGTGAAGTGGAGAATAAAGGATTTGAGATCAGCCTCAACAGTGCAAACATCCGCAGCCATGGTTTCAAATGGAACACCAACCTGAACTTCACGCTGAACAGGAATAAGATCAAACACCTCTATGGTGAAGTGGATATCAAAGATGCAACAGGTAAAGTGATAGGCCGGGAAGAAAGGGATGATCCCGCTAACAGATGGTTCATAGGGCATGATCTGGATGCGATATGGGACCTGAAAGTACTGGGTGTATGGCAGGTGGCGGAAGCGGCAGAAGCAGCGAAATTCGGCGTTAAACCAGGTGATTTTAAATTAGAAGATGTGAACAAGGATGGCAAGTTCTCTGATGCGGACCGCCAGTTCCTGGGTTACAGATCACCCCGTTTTCAATGGACCCTGCGGAATGATTTCTCTTACAGGAACTTCGACTTCTCCTTCATGTTCTACTCCAACTGGGGTTCCATGGGCCCTTATAACCTTGCCAAGAACAACTCCGGTTTTATAGATCGTCAGAACTCCTACCGTTTACCTTACTGGACGCCGCAGAACCCTACCAATGATTATGCGCGTTTATTCTCCAGCAATGGCAGTGCGGTGTTTGATGTATATCGTAAAACCTCTTTTATCCGCCTGAGCACCATGTCCCTGGGATATACCCTGCCTGTTAAAACGGCCAACAGGATTGGCCTGGATGGTGTGAAGATCTATGGCAATGTGAACAACCTCGGTGTATATCAACCGGACTGGACTTTCTGGGATGCCGAATACATTTATGGGGATAACAATCCCCCGGCACGTAATTATACTTTGGGCATCAATATCACTCTTTAAAAATTCCGTTATGCGTTCTGCAATATTACTGGTATTACTAGCCACACTCAGCATTAGTTGTGGTAAAGACTGGCTGAAACCGAAACAACTTTCTACATACGACCCTGATGCTACGTATGTGGATGCTGCTGCCATGCGTGCGGCGCTGGTATCCTGCGCCCGCAATGCCCGGATCGAATATTATGGGGATAATCCTCCCATTCTCACCGAGATGTTGTTTTCTGAAGTAACAGTGGAAGGCGTAACAGATAAATCCGGCCCGCCGCAGGACCTCAACCTGCTCATCACACCGGATGGCGCTAATCTGAACAATGCAGACCGTGCCCGGATCTATTACTATTACAGCGAAGGTTACCTGGGCATCAAATATGCCAACACGGTGATCGGGCGGATAGACAATGCTACCTATGCAAGCCGTGCAGAAAGGAATGCAATCCTGGGTGCCGCTTATTTCCACCGTGCCATGCGCTATTACCGCCTCACGCAACAGTTTGGAGATGTACCTGCTATTATGAAGGAAACAACAGGACCCAAGCTGGACTATACCTCCACCAAACGGGAAGTGATACTGGAATATATCAAGAAGGACCTGGATTCTGCCAAAGGATGGCTCACCGATAACGTAGCAAGGGGAGAAGTAACAAAAGGAGCCGTGTTACACCTGCTCACAAAAGTGAACCTGGCCCTGGGTAAATTTGATGAAGCGATTGAATCTGCCAATGCGGTGATCAATGGCGGTGCTTACAGTCTTATGAAAGTTCCTTTCGGTGCTACGAAAAAGAATGTGATCTGGGACCTGCACCGCCCGGAGAATAAATCACTGGGTGAAAATAAAGAAGGCATCTTTATGGTGATAGACCGTTTCGGCGATGGCGGCTACGATGGTGGCATGCGTATCATGCGGCAGGCGGTGCCTTTATGGGGATCAAATATTAACACACCTTCCGGCAAAAAAGGTACGAACGATAACACCAATCCGCCGGTGGTACTCAGCAACCTCTACGGCAGGGGGATCGGCAGATGCAGGCCTACGCCCTACAGCAATTATGAGATCTGGACGGACCCTAAAGACCTGCGCCATGCACCCGGTAACTGGATGAACATGGAAGACCTGGTGTACAACGACCCGGGATTGCAGTCTTCCAATGATCCTTATTATTTAAAACCATTACAGTTAAGGAATGCCAGCGGCGGCCTCCTGTGTACAGATACCATCCGCTGCTGGTTCGGATGGCCGCACTATAAGATCTTTATTCCTGATACAGAAAATTCTCCCATGCAGGGCGGGCATACGGACTGGTATATTTTCCGCCTGGCAGAAACTTATCTGTTGAGAGCAGAAGCTTATTACTGGAAAGATAACCTGGGCCTGGCAGCGGCTGATATCAATGCCGTGAGAACACGTGCCGGCTGCGACCCGATTGCTGCAGCATCCGTGAACATTGGCACCATCCTCGATGAAAGGGCCAGGGAATTGTATTTTGAAGAACCACGTAAAACAGAGCTGACACGCATCGCCTTCCTGTTCGCGAAAACCGGCAAAGCAGCTTACAATGGTAAAACCTATAGCCTGGATAATTTTTCAGACAACAATTTCTTTTATGACCGTGTGATGGAAAAGAATGTTTTCTACAGAACAGGTATTGTTACCAATCACGGCGATAAATACACCATGAGCGCCTTTCATGTATTGTGGCCCATTCCATCCAATCCTATTGCTGCGAACACCTATGGGGTGATCAACCAGAACAAAGGATATGTGGGGTATGAAAAAAATGTACCTCCGTTGGATAAGATCCCGGAATAAAGAAAAAGGCTCCCGTTGCAGGGAGCCTTTTTTATAAAGGGATCATTTCATTCTTTTCAGGATGCCATACTTTCAGGCGCAGGCAGGCCCATATTTCCCTTGGATGCAGCGTAGTGGTCTTAGCCTGCTGCAGTTCAGGAATATTGGCCATCGCCTCCGGTAAACGGTAGAAAGGCACACGCGCATTCAGGTGATGGATATGATGATAGCCAATATTGCCGGTCACCCATTTCCAGAAAGGGCTCATCAGCATATAACTGGAAGAAGCCATAGCTGCATTATCATGGCACCAGCCTTCTTTATCGCTGAAAGTAACGCCGGGGAAGTTATGCTGTGCATAAAAAAGATAGGCACCAATAGCACAGGCAATAAAGAAAGGGAGGAACTGCAATAATAACCAGCCCGCCCAGCCCAGCTTCAGGAAGATGAATATGCCGGCGCCAATGTGTAGAACAAGGGCCAGGATAGAATCCCAATGTTTCAACGGGCTGCAAAGGAAAGAACGCACGCACATACCGTACACGAACATGCTCAGGTAACCAAACAGGATGGTGAGCGGATGCCGCACGGCGAGGTAAGCACGTTGCTCTGCAGCAGTGGACCCCTCAAATTTCTCCTTCGTCATAATAGGATAGGAGCCTATGCTGGCACTGAATAGTTTGGAATTATGATTGTGATGATGATCGTGCGAACGCTTCCAGATACTGGTAGGGGCCAGCACAAAGATCCCGAAGAGGGTAAAAATGATGTCTGCCGGCAGGGACCTGTGCAGGATGGCATGATGCTGATGATCGTGATAGATCACAAACATCCTTACTATAACAAGCCCGCATAAAATGCTGCAGGCAATGCGTAGAACAGGCAGCGTTTCATTGATATAAACAGCGGTAAGCAAACCCGCCAGGATGATTGCTGTTGTAAGTGTGTAATACCAGCTTTTCCATGTCACGTCCCGGGCAAACGGCTTCGTTGCCAGGATCAGTTGTTTTCCAGTTCGCATTATTCAGGCAGTTGTAGGCTATATAATTATTTAGTGATCTCAGGTCGTTTGTGTTTCCACCTTCTGTGGCTCCACAGCCAGCTTTCCGGCTGGCGTTGAATGTCTTTTTCCAATGCGCGTGTATGCGCTGCTGTTATTTCCCCATCTGTTGTTCTTCCCGGTTCATCGAACAACGTTTCTGCAGAGATCTCGTAATATCCCCGTTTTACACGTTCCACCCTGGCATATACTACCGGGTAATTCATCTTCCTCGCTATCTTTTCCGTTCCCTGGAACACCGGCGTGTCCTGGTTCAGGAAAGTGAGCCAGAAAGCGCTGTCCGGCGCAGGCGTCTGATCAGCAATAAAAGCAGTGGCATCTAATTCTGCTTTGTGCTGCACCATTTCCCGGAAGGTGTCTTTCATGGCAATCAGCCCGGTGCCAAAACGGGTGCGCATCCGGTAAATAAGGCCGTTGAAATGTTTGTTGGACAGTGGATGATAGACTACGTAAAGATGGTGGCGGCATTGCAGGCTGAAGGTGTTGCCTGCCCATTCCCAGTTGCCAAAATGCCCCATCACAATAATGATGCTCTTGTTTTCATCCGCATAGCGGTTAAACAACAGCAAGGCCTCTGGCGTAAGTTTGCATCGCTTAATGGCGGACCGCTCCGAAATAGTTAGTGTTTTGAATGTTTCCAGGAGCACGTCGCAGAAAGAACGGTAAAACCGCCGCATTATTGCCCTGATCTCCTTTTCAGACCTTTCAGGAAAAGCATTACGCAGGTTTTGCCCTACCACCTTTTTCCGGTAGCCGAAAACATAATAGATCATCACGAACATCAGGTCAGAAACCCCGTAAAACAAGGGAAACGGTATCCAGGATAATAAATAAATGAACGGTAAAAGAATATAATACATTGGCACTCTGGCAAAGTACGCAATTTGTATTAGAATTTAATAGTATTTAAATGTTATGAAGGTTTAAGTAATTTTGCAGCGAAATGGATATAAGCGTAAACAAATACATCAGCGATACCGGCTTTTGCAGCAGGAGGGAAGCAGATAAATACATTGAGCAGGGCCGTGTAACCATTAATGATAACATTGCTTCCAAAGGAAACCGTGTTAAGACCGGCGATGTGGTGGAAGTGGATGGCGAGCCGCTGAAGAAAAAGAAAGCCACCATTTACATGGCGCTGAACAAACCCAAAGGCATTACCTGCACCACAGATACGAAGGATAAATCCAATATCATCGATTACCTGAATTATTCTTCCCGGATCTTCCCGATCGGGCGGCTGGATAAATTATCCGAAGGGCTTATATTCCTCACCAACGATGGAGATATTGTCAATAAGATCCTGAGGGCCGGGAATCAACACGAGAAAGAATACATTGTTACCGTAGATAAACCTGTAAACCTGGAGTTTATCAAAGCCATGCGTAATGGCGTGAAGATTATGGGCGTAGTTACACAAAAGTGTTTTGTGCAGCAGGAAGGTACCAATCGTTTCCGTATTATCCTCACCCAGGGCCTCAACCGCCAGATCAGGCGGATGTGCGAAGCGCTTGGTTATAATGTGGAAGCGCTTCGCCGCACCCGTATCATGAATATTACTTTAAAAGACCTGCCACCCGGCAAGTGGCGCTATTTTACAAAAGAAGAGATCAATACCATCTCTGCCATGGTAGCCAACAGCAGTAAAACAGGCAACAATGCCGGTAATACTGAAGGAATGGACGAATAAGCGGTGTTATTTCGTGATCTTTTTGATAGGCGTTAAAGCCACCTTGCGGAACTCTACTTCTGAACCCTCTGCCTGTAAAGCTATCTGGCCTTTAGAGGCGGTACAGTTGGAACCTTCGTTCACCATATCCCCGTTTACCCATACTTTTACCACATTTCCCACACATTCCACCGTCATCTTATTCCATTCACCCAGTGGTTTTTCTGAATCGTCTGTCAGGTTTTTGATCCTCCTCTCTTTACCATCCACAGCACCCCATTTTTCTTTAGGCCCGCGGCGTGTTTCCATATCCGGTACGGCAATATCTTCCCCGATACACCAGAAATCTCCCGCGTTCTGATGCATCAGCTGGCATTCAATGGATTTAGGGAACATGGCATACAGCACACGGGGAGTAGATGCATGTACCAGTACGCCACAGTTGCCCGGTTTGGCCGGGAAACGGTATTCCACTTCCAGCCGGTAGTTCTGGTAAACAGCATCTGTAATGATATGGCCCTGTGGTTTGGCAAGACTAACAAGATTGCCATCCCGCACAATAAAGGGCGTTTTTACACTGGAGTCCTTATCCATGGCAGGCACATCTATATGCCAGCCACTGAGGTCTTTACCATTGAAAAGGTTTTTGGTTTGCGCAAAAATGTTTGCGGTGCAGAGGGTGAATACAACGGCAGCAAAGATTGTTTTCATATTGAATAACGCGGTTTTTAATACCATTAAAGATATAAAGATGAAAATTGTTTTATAAATTATTATTTTCCCGGCAGATGAATCCTCCGGGTGTAATAATATTCCATAGTCCGCCATCCACAGGCCGTTATATTGGTTCTCCTTCGATCTGTATATTACCTGGTGGAGAGTATGTGGCGTCCCACGACCTTTTTGGACCTGCTTCCGCGGAATACGAAACGCCGGTGGTAAAGGTTTACCGCTCTGCAGATAAGGGAGTTAGCTGGGTGCAAACGGCAGAACTGAAAGGCCAGTTCTGGTCTAATCTTTTTGTACACCACGGCGCCCTGTATATGATGGGAACGGATAAACACTACGGCAACCTGGTGATCCGCCGTTCTGCGGACCATGGCAGTAACTGGACGGACAGGTATCTTATCAGGGAAGGCCGTTTTCATACAGCACCTGTGCCGGTCACTGTACATAAAGGGCGATTGTGGCGCGGTGTGGAAGTGGCTACCGGGCCTGCTGAGGAATGGGCTGCCATGTTGGGCGCCAGTATGTTCAGCGCAGATGAAAATGCAGACCTGCTGAAGGCTTCCAGCTGGAAACACTCCAATCACCTCCTGGATAGTACCGGCTGGCTGGAAGGAAATGCAGTGGCCACCAGGGATGGAGAAATGTGGAACATGCTAAGGGTACACCGGCCGGACAATAAAGAGCAGGAACATGCGGCCATCATAAAGGTCAGTGAAGATGGCAGTACAGTAGCTTTCGACAGGTTTATCCCTTTTCCGGGAGGCAGCAAAAAGTTCAGCATCCGTTACGATGCTGTTTCCCAATTGTACTGGACCATTGCCAACTACGTACCACCCGCATACCGGCATATCATTCAATTGGATAAAGTGCGCAATACACAGGCTTTATGCAGTTCACCTGACCTGCTGCAATGGGAACTGAGAGAGATTGTATTACAGCACACAGATCATGAAAAGCATGGTTTTGGTTATGTGGACTGGCAGTTTGAGGGAGAGGATATCATCTTCCTGTCCCGTACGACCTTTGACGCAAATAGTTTCCATGAGGCCAATTACCTTACATTTCACCGTATACCGCGATTCAGAACTATAGATAAATTAAACGCCAAATGAAAAAATTATTCACGCTCTTATTATTGACCTCTTCCTTCGCGCAGGCGCAGGATTGGAAAGTAGTACCAGGAAAGATCACTACTCCCTGGAGTGAAAAGGTTACTCCTGATTCTGTGTTGCCGGAATATCCGCGCCCGCAATTTGTTCGCGAAAGCTGGAAGAGCATGAACGGCCTGTGGGATTATGTGATCACACCCAGGAGTGCATCGCTGCCGGCAGCTTACCAGGGAAAGATCCTGGTGCCCTTTGCAATTGAATCTGCTATGTCCGGCGTTGGCAAAACAGTTGGGAAAGATAGCCTGCTCTGGTATCATACTTCTTTTACCATGCCTGCTTTCAAAAAAGGGAACAGAACGCTCCTGCATTTTGGTGCCGTAGACTGGCAGATGACCTTATACATCAACGGGCAGGAAGTGGGCAGCCACCGCGGTGGTTTTGACCCCTTCTCTTTTGATATCACCGGTTTCCTGAAAAAGACCAAAACACAGGAGATGGTGGTGCGTGTATGGGACCCTACAGACCAGGGCACACAACCCAGGGGTAAACAGGTGCGTAAACCGGAAGGGATCTGGTATACCCCTGTAACCGGTATCTGGCAAACGGTATGGCTGGAATCAGTACCTGTTACTTATATCGCTTCCACAAAACAAACGCCGGACATTGATCAGCAAACGCTGACAGTAAGCACTACGATAGTGAACCCTGTACCCGGCGATAAAGTAAGGGTTTCCGTATGGAACGGAACGGACATGATCTCCGAAGAGTCCGTGGAACCCGGTGCCACTGCGGTATTGAAGATCCCCAATATGAAGTTATGGTCTCCGGAAGATCCTTTCCTTTATGATCTGCGTTATGCGATCGTGCGGAAAGAAAAACCGGTAGATGAAGCGCAAAGTTATTTCGCGATGCGTAAAACTTCCATCGGCAAAGATAACAACGGCGTTCTGCGTATGCTGCTCAACAATAAGTTTGTGTTCCAGTACGGCCCGCTGGACCAGGGTTGGTGGCCTGATGGTTTATATACTGCACCAACAGACGAAGCCCTGAAGTTTGATGTGGAGAAAACGAAGGAGATGGGCTTCAATATGATCCGTAAACACATTAAAGTAGAACCTGCCCGCTGGTATTATCATTGCGATAAACTGGGTATGCTGGTATGGCAGGATATGCCCAGCGGCGATCTTGGCAACCGCTGGGAGCCAAGGCCCGGCATTGTTGGCCGTGGTACTGAACAGAAACGCAGCAATGAATCTGAAAGAGCTTACCGCGAAGAATGGAATGCTATCATGGAGGCTTTGCATAATGTTCCTTCTATCGTAGTATGGGTTCCCTTCAATGAAGCCTGGGGCCAGTTCAAAACAACGGAGATCACAGAGTGGACGATGCAGAAAGATCCTTCCCGCCTCGTGAACAGTGCGAGCGGTGGTAACTTCTTCCTCACCGGTCATATCATCGACCTTCACAACTACCCGGACCCCGCGATGCCCCAACCTGATATCTACGGCGCTAAACAAGCAATCGTGCTTGGTGAGTTCGGTGGGCTGGGCCTTCCGGTAGACGGTCACGTATGGCAGCAGAAAGATAACTGGGGTTATCAGAGCTTTAAAACACCGGAAGAGTTGTTTAAAAGGTACAGCACCTTTACAGATCGCCTGGAAGATCTGATCCGCCAGGGACTTTCAGCAGCTGTATATACGCAAACCACAGATGTGGAAGTAGAGATCAACGGATTGATGACCTACGACAGGAAGGTGATCAAAAATCCCCTTGCTTCTTTCTATGAGGTAAATAAGAAATTATATAATCCTGCACTGGTGGTGATCAAACCATAACAGCGAGCCCCGATGGATCACATCGGGGCTTTTTTCTTTCCTATGAACCTGATCACGGAACCCTTGCCGATATGGAACTTCCCTTCATTCAAAAGTATTTCCTCTTCCGCTAACAGCACGGTTTCATAGTTCTTAAAATCAGCCGTTATTTCTTCTTTTGAATACAGTTGATGAATGTCTTTCGGGCCGCCCACCTTTGGATCTGACTTTACATAGTGTAAATGCCGCTTGCTGAACGCCTCGAAAATAATAATACCACCAGGTTTGAGATAGGTATCCAGCTTGACATGCAAGGCGGATTTTTGATCCGCTGGAAAATGTGCATAGATCAACCCGATGGCATCGAATGTTGCCGCTTTGAATTCCAGTTGTTCCAGGTCGCCAACAATATACTCCAGCGAAACCTGCTGCTCCCTCGCTAATTGCAGCGCCTTGTATTGCCCTTCCTCACTCAGGTCAAATGAAGTTACCTTCCAGCCCAGTTGTGCTGCAAATACCCCGTTACGCCCTTCCCCGTCTGCCGGCATTAGTATAGCGCCCGCTTCAAACTTTGGCAGCCATTCTTTAAAGAATAAATTGGGTGTTTTGCCATAGGCAAATTCCTGCTCCCTGTATCTTTCATTCCATATCTGTTTCATGGATCAAAGGTAGATACAGCGCTAATCTGAGGGATAGGATAATTATGCAGTTTAACGGTACTTCTGCCTAAATGCCTCCGGGGAATATCCTGTATGTTTTTTGAAGAACCTGATAAAGTAGGAAACGTCTTCATAACCCAGGTACCAGGCTACCTGGTTCACCTGTTCCGTGGTGGCCAGCAAATATCTTTTGGATTCCAGGATGATACGTTCATTAATGAGCCCGGAAGATGTTTTACCCAGCGTTGCTTTGGTAATGGCATTCAGCTGATAAGGGGAGAGGTGTAACATCGCTGCATATTGAGATGCCTGTTTGTGCTCAGTAATATGTGTTTCCAGTAATGATAAGAATTCCTCCAGGCGTTCCTGTTCATAAGTGGCGGCATTGCTTTTGCCATGCAGGCGGAGTAGTTCTATAAAAAAAATATCAAGGTTCGCTTTGATCACCTTTTGATAACCTTCCTGCTGATCGGTGTATTCCCGGAAGATATAGGTTAATATGGAATGCAGTTTTGAAAAACTTTCAGCATTTGGCTGATAATAATTTGTACTGCTTTTTGTAGTATGAAAACCGGCTTTAAATGCCAGCAGGTAACCTTTACTTCCTGCTTTGAGCGTGAGTTCATGTACCTGCCCCGGACGCATGAAGAACACGGTGTTATCGCTCACTTCGTATGGGATAAAGTCTATGGCATGCGTACCTTTCCCTTTCTTTAAAACCAGCAGGTAAAAGAAATCATGCCTGTGCAGCTCCTGCACCATATCACCAACCTCTCTTATGCTAAAACTTTCTGTGGAGCCTGCTTCTTTAATATGCCTGATCGGGATCTGCTTCATTATCTATATAAATGTGCGGGTGCCGGAAAGGCTTTCTCTAAAACCCTTCGGTGTACAGCCTTTTTTCTTTTTAAAGATACGGTTGAAATTAGAGATATTATGAAAGCCGCATTTGTAAGAGATCTCTGCAATGGAATAACGCGTATTCACCAGCATCCGGCAGGCATGGCCTAATCTTATTTCGTTCAGGCTGTCTATAAAGCTTACACCCGTACATTTCTTAATGAAGCGGCTGAAAGATACTTCCGTCATGTTAGTGAGCCTGGCGATATCTCCCAGGTTCACTTCCTTGTCGTAATTATTGTTCATGTATTCAAAAGCCTTTTCAATCCGCCGGCTGTTATGGTTGACCAGTCCTTTCTGAAAAGAGCTGTCTGATAAAGTACGCATGTTCCGGGAGATAGACAGGTCGTGCAGGATGGACATTAATTCCAGTACGGAGTCAAAGCCATTCTTCTGGTTGAGCGTAAGTAAACGGGGGCTTAATTGTTTAATGGTTTCAGGAGAAAAGAGGATGCCGTTGGCAGCGCTTTCAAACATGCTCCGCATAAAACGCAGCTGGTTCTTACGCAGCAGCTTTTCATCTATCAGGTCCTTATGAAACTGAATGGTCACTTCTGTGATCGCCTTGCTTTTACATTCATGGGTGAACCAGCCATGGTTTAGATTGGGCCCTACCAATACCAGTTCAAGATCCGTAATAGCGTCTATATGATCTCCCACAATGCGTTGTGCGCCGGGAGCATTCAGGATCAGGTTCAGTTCCAGTTCCTCATGGTAATGCAGCGGGAAGTCGAACTTGTCCTTTGTACGGGAAAAGATCATGAAGCAGTCGTGCTGTGTTAACGGGGTGATCTCCCGGAAGATATCATTTTTCATAACACCGATTCAATTATCCGAATTTACTAGATAAAAAAGTATTAAGTACAATTTTTATCAAAAAAAGGTGATAGTAGGGCTTTTATGATGGTTAAGTCTGAAATTATCAAATAAGAGATAAGAAAGTACTATAAGTGCATCTGTTTTAAATTTAGTTTTGGTTCAAATAATTCTCGTTATGAAATTTCTTTTACTCCACGGTGCTATTTTCAGCATTTTCCTATTATTGCCGGGAACCTCCCTATTCGCCCAGCAGAGAGTTGTTTCAGGTACAGTGAAGGATGAAACGAGCGGAGGGCTCCCTGGTGCAACCATTCGTGTTAAGAATTCTGCTATTGCTACCGTAACCGATGCAAAGGGGAATTACTCCCTGTCTGTACCGGATGCGGCCATCCTGCAGGTTAGCTTTACCGGTTATGAAACACAGGAGATAGCCGTACAGCAACGTAGTTCCATCAACATCGTTTTAAAGGCTACTGCTACCAATCTTACGGATGTGGTGGTGATCGGTTATGGTATAGTGAGGAAGCGTGACCTCACGGGAACAGTTGCTTCCATTAAAGGGGACCAGCTGAGCAAATCTGCTGTTAACTCATTGGAGCAGGGCCTGCAGGGCCGCCTGGCCGGAGTAGCTGTTACACAGAACGATGCAGCGCCCGGCGGTGGCATCAGTATACAGATCCGCGGTGCCAGTTCTTTATTGGGCAGTACGGAGCCCCTGTACGTAATAGACGGCGTGCCTGTTGCCAATGCCAGGGCATCTTTGAAAGAATCAGGTCCCAGGGAAGAGAATCATATTATGCGCACCAATACCAATGCATTGTCTACCATTTCTCCCGGCGACATTGAATCCATTGAAGTATTGAAAGATGCTTCTGCCACTGCTATCTACGGTTCACGTGGTGCCAACGGGGTAGTATTGATCACTACTAAAAAAGGAAAGGCAGGAAGAGGTAAGATCACCTTCAATACTTCCCAGGGCATTTCTACAGTTACCAAAAAGCTGGACATGCTCAATGCATACGAATATGCACAGTATCTCAATGAAGCATATACGAATGCGGGATTTGCCCCTGCAGACCTGCCTTATAGCGGTATGAACGGAAAGCTTTCGCCAGACCAGATCAGGGATAATTTCGGAGAAGGAGTGAACTGGCAGGATGCTATTTACCGCAAAGCCTATCTACAGGATTATGAACTGGGTGTTTCCGGTGGTACGGACAAGAATACCTATGCGGTGATGGGCAATTACCTGGCCCAGGAAGGAGCTATCAAAGGCTCACAGTTCAAACGTGGTGGTCTGCGGCTGAACCTGGATAACCAGGTGAATGAAAGGGTGAAAACATCTACCAATCTTTCCATATCCCGTTCTACCAACGCACTCGTACGCACGGCTGCCACTACCGGCGGAAGGGAAGGTGGCATTGTAAGGTCTGCCCTGAACTATTCTCCTATCCCGTATTACAGAACAGATGCCAACGGGAATATTATAAAAATAGACTACCTCAATGACCGGGAAGTATCGCAGGATATGTTTGACCGTTTCGGCGCCAGCCCGCTGCGTTATACGGATGAAGTGAAAGGTTTGCAGACCATCACTTCCGGTTTCGGCGGCTTTAATGCCTATGTGGATATTGTGAAAGGCCTGATGTTCCAGACCCGCCTTGGTGCTAATTATTTTGAACAGCTGAACGAAACTTATTTCCCGCGTACCGTGAGTGAAGGCCGTGCTACCAATGGTAAAGCCATTGTAAGCAATAGCAGCTATTACAGTTTACTTACAGAAAACCTGCTCACATACCGGCAGGAGATCGGTAAACACCGTTTCGACTTTCTCGGCGGTTTCTCTTATGAAAAAAGCACGAGCCGTTTCCGTACTTCAGAAACCCGCGATTTTGCAGATGATAAACTTGGTTATAACGATCTGTTCTCCGGCCTTTCCACAGCGCCTACTTTAACAGGCCGCTCACAATGGCAACTGGCATCCTTTATTGCCCGCGCCAATTACAGTTATGCAGATAAATACCTCTTCACCTATACTTACCGCGCAGATGGTTCGTCCCGCCTGGCAAAGAAGTGGCAGGGTTTCTCTTCTGTAGCACTGGCATGGCGTTTAAGTGAAGAACCTTTTATCAAAGAAGCAAACATATTCTCTGATCTGAAACTCCGCGCCAGTTATGGTGAATCAGGTAACCAGGCCGTATCTCCCTATAGCGTGCGGGCAAAATTATCCGGTGTTATCGCCAACATGAACAATGCCCTGGTTGCTGCGGTGGATGAAACCACCCTGCCCAACAAAGACCTGAAATGGGAAACCACTTCGCAATACAACATTGGCCTGGATGCTGCTTTTCACGACAGGTTCAATTTCTCTGTGAACATCTATCAACGTAAAACCAGGGACCTGCTGCAACAGATCACGCAACCACCCAGCACCGGGTATAATACCGTCACCGTGAATTCCGGTAATGTAATGAATAAAGGGTTGGAACTGGAATTGGGTAGCAGCATCTTCACGGGCGACTTCAAATGGAATGTGGCAGGTAATATCTCTTTCAACCGGAATGAGATAACAGACCTGGGTGAATTACAGGAACAGTTTGCAGACAGGTTGGGAGCAGGTTACGGGCTGGATGCACGGCCTTTCATTCAAAAAGTAGGTTTACCTATCGGCGCGGTCTGGGGATTTGTGGAAGATGGTATTTTCCAGGACCAGGCAGAAGTAGATGCTTTCAAAGCAGTACAACTGGATGCAAAGATCGGGCAGACCAGGTATAAGGATCTCAATAACGATAAACAGCTGAACGACCTGGACCGGCAGCAGATAGGGGATGTGAACCCTGATTTCAACTGGGGCTTCACCACTAATTTCAGCTATAAGAATTTTGACCTGAGTGTATTGATCTCCGGCGTGCAGGGTAACGATGTGCTTAATACCAATCTCATGAACTTCCATACACTCAGCGGTAGTTCCAACATTCCGCAGGAAGTATATGACAGAAGATGGAAAGGAGCGGGTACCGGTAACAGCATCATACAGGCTAACCAGGCAAATACAACGGCCAGCCGCTTTTCCGGTCAGTTCCTGGAAGACGGTTCCTATGTGCGGGTGAAGAACATTCAGCTGGGATATACCTTCCCAAAGATCAAAGGTGTTTCTAACCTGCGGCTTTACCTGAATGCCATCAACCTGTTCACGTTCACCAATTATTCCGGATACGATCCGGAAGTAAGTGCCTTTGAGAATGCAAACATGCGTGGTGTGGACCTGGGTAGCTACCCGCAATCCCGCACTTTAACCGTAGGCCTTAATGTTACTTTCTAAAACTGCCAACATGAAAAAGTTAATCACCACCATTTTATTAATATGCTTAATTGCTACTTCCTGTAAGAAAGCGTTAGAAATAGAAGTATTCGATTTTAAAGACCCTGAGAATTTCTATAAAACAGATAAAGACCTGTTGCAGGGTATCAATGGCGTATACAAAAATCTCATGACCTGGGATATGTGGATCTCCCCGGCCTGGTGTTCTGTACTGGGTGAAGATGATGACCTGCTGCTGGAAAACTGGCTGGCTGGCGGTTATACCGGAAACCAGCGTGGAGAGTGGTATATACAACGGCCCTGGAAAGGTTACTATTATGCCGTACAGCGTGCTAACCTGGTATTGAAATATGCAGCGCAGGTTACGGGGGATGCTGCCATGATAGACAGGATAAAAGCGGAGGCTTTATTCATCCGCGGCTTCTGTTACTTTGAGATAGTAAGAAGGTATGGTGCCGCACCGATCCGCACGGAAGCTTACACGCCGGAACAATCCAAGAACATTGCACGCAGCCCTGTAGCAGATGTATATAAACAGGCAGAAGCAGATCTGAAAGCAGCAGCTGCTGTATTGCCTGAAAATTACACCGGCGGAAAGTATGCCGCCGCAGATCGTGGCCGCCCTACCAAAGCAGCCGCACTGGGTTTGCTGGCAAAAGTTTATATGCATATGGCAGGTGATGAACTGAAACAAACGAATTATTATACAGAAGCTATTACTGCTGCCAAAGCAGTGAGGGATATGGCAAAGGCTTCCGGTTATCCGAAACTGGAAATGAACTATATGAAGAATTTCATTGAGTCCGAACAGGATAACAGTGATGAGATCCTCTTTGCTATTCCCGCCACACATTCTCCCAACCAGGGCTCTGAACTGCCCGGTTACTTTTCACCACAAGGCAGGTACAGTGGTGGCGGCAGTGGTGGTTTTGTAAGTATACGGATAGACCTTTACAATAAGTTTGAAGCGAACGATGCCCGCGTGGCATTTGGTACAGCTATCTGGGATAGCTGGAAAAATAATGCCAACGAAGATTATTATTATGTAAGCCGCCTGCCGGCTGGTGCTGTGTTTAAAGCAGGAGGCACCTGGGGCAGTGAATATGGTGGTGGCGCCGGTTATGGACAGGATACCTATACTTTTGGCGGGAAAGATATCTTTGCTTCGCCACGTTTGTATTCCAAAAAATATACGGACCCCAATGCGCAGGCAAAAGATGAAAACGGCAACAACCCCATCATCATCCGTTATGCAGATGTACTGTTATTGTTAGCTGAAGCAGAGAACGAAGTGAACGGCCCCACCGGCCTGGCTTATGATGCGGCGGACGAAGTGCGGGTGCGTGCCAACCTCCTTCCCTGGACGCGTAATCTCTCAAAAGAAGAGTTTCGTCAACGGATCAGGGATGAAAGAAGGAAAGAGCTCTATGGTGAATTCCAGCGCCGCTGGGACCTGATCCGCTGGGGCATCTGGATCCAAACCATGAAAGCTGCCGGCCGCGACAGGCTGGAGTTTCAGAAGTTATACCCTATTGCACAGGAAGAGATTGCAGGTAATAAAGAGATCACCGTTAATAATCCGGGGTACTAAGGAAATAACCAGTATTAGATATGAAAGAATTTACGGAGCGTTTAAACCGCCTGGAGAGAGCCTATGAAGCATTAGTTAGTCGTAAGAATGAACCCATGCCTGATGGGAATGGGGTCTTTGTACGGTATAAACACCCGGTGTTAACTGCGGCGCATACAAGACTAACATGGCGTTATGATCTGAATCCCGATAACAACCCTTACCTGATGGAAAGGTTTGGTATCAATGGCGTATTCAATTCCGGCGCTATCAAATGGAAAGGTAAATACCTGCTGATGGCAAGGGTGGAAGGGGTGGACCGCAAATCCTTCTTTGCCATCGCGGAGAGTGACAATGGCATTGATAACTTCAGGTTCCGGGAATATCCCTGCATCATTCCTGAAACGGATGATCCGGATGGGAACATTTACGATATCCGCCTGACGGCTCATGAGGATGGTTACATTTACGGGCTGTTCTGCACGGAAAGGAAAGACCCTGCCGCAGCCCCCTTTGACCAAAGCGCTGCCATTGCCGCCTGTGGCATTGTACGCACAAAGGATATGCAACACTGGGAGCGGCTGCCCGATCTGAAAACACCTTCTCCCCAGCAAAGGAATGTGGTATTACACCAGGAATTTGTGGATGGGAAATATGCTTTCTATACCCGCCCCCAGGATGGTTTCATTGAGGCCGGTACCGGCGGGGGCATTGGCTTTGGGGTTTGTGAGGATATTACCCGCCCTGTGATCGGTGAAGAAAAGATCCTGGACCCCAAAGTATATCATACCGTTTACGAAATGAAGAACGGCCTGGGCCCTGCACCTATTAAAACAGCACATGGCTGGCTGCACCTGGCACATGGTGTGCGGAACACCGCTGCAGGGCTGCGTTATGTGCTGTACCTTTTTATGACGGACCTGCAGGACCTGGCCAGGGTAACACATAAGCCCGCCGGTTATTTCCTGGCCCCGGAAGGTGAGGAGCGCACAGGAGATGTATCCAATGTGGTATTTTCTAATGGCTGGATTGCAGACGAGGATGGGCAGGTGTTCATCTATTACGCCTCTTCCGATACAAGGATGCATGTGGCCACCTCCACACTGGATCAGTTGATAGATTATGTTTTAAAAACGCCGGCAGACGGATTGCGGTCTGCCGCCACCGTCAATACCATCTGCAGGATCATTGACGGTAATAAAGCTTTCGCCCTGGTAAAGGGTAATGGTGTAAAATGATCCCCCCTTCCTGCCGTACCAGTTTTGTGCTGGTACGGCATTTTACCTTATATTTACTCCCAAACCACCATTTCAGTATATGAAAAGAAGAGTTCTATTGCTTGCGCTTGCTACCACAAGCGTTTTTTCTTTATGGGAGCAACCCGCCCTGGCGCAGAAAAAGGCCGCGCCGGTAGTAAAGAAAACAGGAGATGTTATCCCTGACGACCCCGATGTAAAGATCGGCAAGCTGGCCAACGGCCTCACCTACTATATCCGTAAGAATACAGAGCCTAAGAACAGGGCTGTGCTCTATATGGCCTTAAAAGCAGGTTCCCTGATGGAAACCGACGCTCAGCAAGGGCTGGCTCACTTCACGGAGCACATGGCCTTTAACGGTACTAAAGACTTTCCCAAAAATGAACTGATCAACTACCTGCAGAAGGCCGGTGTGAAGTTTGGGGCAGACCTGAATGCCTTTACTGCTTTTGATCAAACGGTATACCAGCTGCCTATTCCTACAGATAGCGCCGCACTGTTCAAGAACGGCTTTAAGATCCTGGCCAACTGGGCTGGATACGTAACCATGGAGGATAGTGAAATTGACAATGAAAGAGGGGTGATCGTGGAAGAAGACCGCCAGCGGGGCAAGAATGCGCAATCCCGTATTCAGAAAGAACTGTTGCCGGTACTCCTGAAAGGTTCCCGTTATGCAGAACGCATCCCTATCGGTAAACTGGATATTATCCAGAACTTTAAACATAACGAGATCAAACAGTTCTATAAAGACTGGTACCGTCCTAACCTGCAAGGGGTTATTGCGGTAGGTGATTTTGATGTTGCACAGGTGGAAGCGATGATCAAAGAAAACTTCAGCCCGCTGAAGAACCCTGCCAACCCTAAACCAGTTGTTAAATATAATATGCCGGATAACAAGGAGCCGCTGGTAAAGATCGTAACGGATAAAGAATTCCCTTACAACGTAGCTGTTGTAATGATCCGTCACCACGGTTCTGTTGGCAAAACAACTGCGGAGGTGAAAGCCGGTATCATTAATGGTATGATCAATAACATGATGGGCAACCGCATTAATGAACTGAAACAAAAAGGCACCGCGCCTTTCGTGGAAGGCCAGTTTTCCTATGGCGCCTACCAGGGAGGCCTGATCCCTGGCCTGGAAGCAACCAGCGTTGTAGCGGTTGCCAAATCCGGGGATGAGCTTACCAAAGCATTAGGTGGTGTAATGACGGAGGCAGAACGCATGAGCCAGTTCGGCTTTACCGCTTCTGAGCTGGACATTGTAAAGAAGAACCTGGAAGCAGGGAATGAAAAGTCTTTCAGAGAGAAGGACAAAACACCTTCTAACTCCTACGTACAGGCTTACCTCAGCAACTTCCTGCAAGGCAGCCCCATCCCGGCCGCTACCTACCGTTATGAAATGGTGAAACGCCTCCTGGGTGAGATCACACTGGAAGATGTGAACAAAAAAGCGAAGGAGATGATCAAGCCTGAGAATATGATGATCGTTATACAGGCGCCTGAGAAAGAAAAAGAAAAATTACCTACGGAAGCACAATTGCTGGCCACTGTTCAGGGCGCCGGCAAAGGTGTTACTGCATACGTAGAGAATAAAGTGGATAAACCGCTGCTGGAGAAAAAACCGGTGGCTGGTAAAGTAGTGAGCGAAGAAAAGATCGAAGGTATCGATGTAACCAAACTCACTTTATCCAATGGTGTAAAAGTATACCTGAAACCCACCACTTTCAAGAACGACCAGATCCTGTTCTCTTCTTTTGGAGAAGGCGGCACTTCCCTGGCGGACGATAAGGAATACCTGGCCATGAACTACGCCAGCAATATTGCCGGCGATGGTATCGGCGAATTTGATAACACACAGTTAAGGAAGTTATTGGCCGGTTCCACTGCCAGTGCCGGCGCTTACATTGGCGATCTGCACCAGGGCTTTAGCGGCAGCGCTTCTCCCAAAGACCTGGAAACAGCCTTGCAGCTGGTATATGCCCGTGCTACCAATCCCCGTAAAGATCCTGTAGTGTTCAAAAAGAACCTGGACGATTACAAGGTGATGCTGCAGAATGCAGACGATAACCCGGAAAGTGTGTATGGCGATACCATCACTGCCGTACTCTCTTCCAACAGCATCCGTGAAAGAAAACCAACTCCTGCAGAACTCGATGCCATTTCCCTGGATAAGTCCTTTGACTTCTACAAGGCCCGCTTCGCTGATGCCAGCGGACAAACCTTTGTATTTGTAGGGAACTTTGAAGTGGACAAGATCAAGCCATTACTGGAAACCTACCTGGGTGGATTACCTGCGGCTAACCATACAGAAAAATACATCGACCGTGGTATCAAACCATTAAGCGGTAAAGTAGAAAGAACTGTGAAAAAAGGTATTGAAGATAAAGCACAGGTGAAACTGTACTTCCACAACGATTACCAGTATTCACCGGAGAACAATCTGCAGCTGAGTGCATTGAGCGATATCCTGGAGTTTAAAGTACTGGAGCGTTTACGTGAGAAGGAGAGTGGTGTGTACAGCCCGAATGTGGGTGTTTCCTATGAGAAACTGCCCAGCCCGTACTACAACCTGCAGATCTCTTTCAGCTGCGCTACTGCAAATGTGGATAAGCTGATCGCTGCGGCGCTGGATGAAATTGAGAAGATCAAGAAAGAAGGCGCTACCGCGGTAGATGTGGAGAAGTTCAAAGCAGAAAGCAGAAGGGCTATGGAAGTTAGCCTGAGGGAGAACAATTTCTGGCTGTCCTACCTCACCAGCAAATTCCGCAACAACGAAGATCCTTTAAGCGTGCTGAAACAAAACGAACGGCTTGAGCAGGTAACCCCTGAGAGCGTTAAAGCTGCAGCACAGAAATACCTGGGCGGCGCTGACTATTTCAGGGCCGTACTGGTGCCTGAAAAATAGTTGATACCATAAGCCTGCGGGTTTACTGAATATAAACGGGGCTGCCTCAGCAAGAGGCAGCCCCGTTTGTTTATGGTGGTTATTCTTTTACTCCGGCAATACCGTTACCCTCAGGGCCTTCAACCCCGTTAACCCCTGCAGGTCTTCCAGCTTCAGCTCTTCGATCTCCGTATCCAGTACCTTTTCTTCCTGCAGGTAATGAATATAAGGCAGGTAATCTTCCACATCCTTATCATTAAAATAGATCAGCGCTATTGTATCCGGTTGTGTTAATCTTTCCTCCGTATCCCTGATATGCACTTTGTCGATCCGCTTTTTGATCATCTCATAACGGATGTTATAAGCTCCTTCCACATCAAACTTCCTTTCATCTGTTCTGAAACTGATATCAATGGTGTTGTTATGCAGGAAGATCAGTTGTGTAGTACGCAGGGCCTTGGGCATAGAAGGCAGCAGGGACCTGGTGATGCGTGCAATAGCTGCCATGGAGGTAAGTTGCCATAACCGGATGCTCTTCAGATGAAAATGAGAGAATGGCTGTTCCGGTGCAATGGATTGACCAATGTAAATATCATATTCTATCCCGTCCGTTCTGAACTTCTCAAAATAACAGGGGTAACCTTTTTGCAATTGCTCCTGTTCTGATTCCAGGTAATTATTAATGGTATTATTTAACAGGGTCATAGACTGGTCCAGCGCATGTTTGTTGGAATCTGTTACCTCAGCGATGTTCTTTACATAACTTTCAATACGTTCCTTCAGCTTCGGTTCCTGGCGGGAAAGGTGCTGCAGGTATTCTACAGATTCCGCCTGCAGGAAATAAGTGATATCACCTTCTTCTGTAGTGGTGAGCTGTTCTCCTGCTACTTTCTGCAGCCATGTTTTACAGGTGAAGACCATCCCGTCCAACAGGGAAGAGCGCTGAACAGCCTGGGCTTCCGTGAAGAGGCCGAGGAGCTGCATGAGCTGGTGCTCCAGGTCTGCCTGGATGGCCAGGTTCCTTTCTACAGTAGAATTGCGGATGTCTATAGCGCCATAGAGCGGATATACATCGGTAAAGCGGATAGGCGCCGTTTCTGTAATGGAAGCATCTTTCTTTCTGCGATACAGGTATTCCCAGGCTATCTCATTGAACTTCCACTGCACAGCAGGCTGAATGGAAGTGAACTTTTCCTTGATGATGTTCTCAATTTCCAGGTTGAATTCATCGATGTAGATCTGCATCAGTTGAGCAATGGCAGGGATAGCCGGTTCCAGTTTCGCGAATGTTTTTTCATCAAAGGAATCCGGTGCCCAGGTATGCATGGCCAATACACCTACCAGTACGCCATTGTGAAATACAGGGATCAACGCGAGAGAGCGTACGCCGTCATTGACAAAGGTTTGCAGAAAGCTGAATTCCCGGATACTTTCCTTTGCCACATCCGGCGAAAAAAAAGAGTTGGGATTCGCTGCATAGTGAGATGCCTGGCGCTGGAAGTGTTCAGGCGTAAGTGTTTGGTCTCCCCAGGTTTTATACAGTATGCCCGTACCACCACGTCCGAAGCCATACACCATTTTGCCGTTCACCCGCACAAAAGGGAACAGGTCGAACTCTATCTTGCTGCTGCACACCAGGGTTTTGAGGGACTGGATCACGTTCTTATACACCACATCATCTGTTTCCGCCGTACGGTTCAGCCTGATCTTGGTGATATTGTCGATCGCTTTTTCGGCTGTTACGTCTTGGATCGTAGAAACAGAGATACCCCTGAACTGAAAGAGTTCCAGGGGTAAGATGTCTTCCAGGTATTGGGAGCTGGTGTTCTGTGCTATGTGTGCATGCAGTTTGCCAAAATTAAGTTCCGGCAAAGGGCCTTTGGCAGTAGCTTCAATAAAATCCGTGTTGATATGAACGGTGTAGTATTGGAACAGCCCTGTTTCTTCGTTCTGGTATGCGTTGTATTGTTCGTGTTTTAATGGTGAGTGGTAATTATAGAATTTTTTCAGGATGTAGGAGTAGACCATGTCTATCCTTTCTTTCTTATAATCCTCTAAGGTTTTATTATTCAGGGATGTTTTACGGCTTTGCAGCACCGTATAGAAAGCCTCCGTACCATAGATGATGATAGGTTGCACCGGCACCCAGAGTGCCCACAGGGTTTCTTCTTCCGAAGAGGACATGGGAGATACCGTAGCATAGAAGTATTCCAGCAGGTCCGCATGGGCATAGAATTGTTCTATGCTCAGTTCATCCGGGAGCCTGGCGGCTTCAAACTTTTCCAATACATTTTTGAAGAAGTCTGCCTTTACCGTTTTTTCTTCTTTGATCCTTTTGTGCAGGAAAGTTATGAACGGCTTAAACGACAAAGCCGAATCGATTTGTAGTCCATCAGGCATATTGCCTGAAAAATCAATGAGTAGTTGCTGCATGTCAGGAAAGAAATTACCCGAAATTACTGATTTCGTGGCAATTGATCTATCCATGTTCTGATCAGCGCAACCCCTTCCTTATGGACCAATGTTCTGGCCAGCTCAGGCATAGCCGTGCCCGGTTCTGTACTGTTCATCCGGTAAGCGAGGATAGACTGGTCAGCATTCCCGGGAAGGATGTCGTAATCGAGTCCGCCTGCCCCGCCACCCGCAGATACAGGGCCTTTCAGGAAACCAAGATGTGCAGGGTCTTTTTGTTCGTATTCAAGAAATAAGCCGGTATTATAGGCATCCCCGCCTTTAGTATGGCAATGCGCACAATTTACATCCAGGTAGGCACGTGCCCGTTGGGCTACGGTATAGTGTACACTGTCTTTCCAGTCCGGCAGTACCGGTACCCGGGCAAGAGCGGGCATACCTTTCAGGGAGCCATTGCTTGCCCACTGTTGTAAATGCGCATGGAGATTGCGGGCTTTAGGCCCGATAGGCAGCAGTTCCCCGTTGTTGGAATGGCATCTTTTACAATCATTGGTATTCGGCACCTGGTAAACCGTAGTAACCCTTTGCTGCCGATCGTCCAACAGGGTGATGGGTACTTTCTTCCCGGTGATCCATTTAACGGCTTCCGTTTGTTCCGCATTCCAGAGATAGTTCATCACCTTCCAGCGTTGATCAAAGGGATCTTTGAATAACAAACGGGTTTCGATCAGTGTTTTAACATGAGCCGTATCGTTATACGCGAAGTTCTTAATGATGAAGGTAGAGTCAGGAAAATCCAGTGTGCCGGAATCCCTGTACTGCATGCTCTTTCCTGCGGGCAGTACAATAAAGCGGTCCTTCAGCGCATAGTCCGTGAACAGCGGTGTGCTGAGTTCGTAATGCTGCACACCGCCTGCTGCGGTCAGTGTTTTCAGTTCTCCTGTAAAGAAACCGTAATCGGATAATTTCTCTTTAAATTCGAAAGCCTGTTTAGGCTGCTGAGGTTGACCGCAACCCCATAATACAATACTGATAAGGATCAATCGCTTCATTCCGCTTTTCTATTTACAACTAAATGCCGTCATGTCCGTACCCGGACGCCAGTTTTTTGTGCCGATGTTCAATGCGTCCGCATTCACAAAAAGATTGTTGCCTGTTTGTTTGATGCAGATGGAATCCGGGTTTATTTTTTGTTCCTTCGTGATCACGTTCGTAGAAATGCCATCATACAGGATCAAAGGGATGCGTGCTCCTTTACGTGAAGCATCCTGCTGATTCAATTGCTGTTCGATGGCTACGAGGATCTTGCCGGTATGGTGTGCAAATACGGGTTCAGGGAAACCGGGTCCCATTTCCAATGTGTTATCATGTATGTAGATGTTCTTTGAAACAGGGAAGTAGCTGGCTTTGATCTTTTCACCTGCTTTACTGTCCACAAAGAAGCCCGATACTATAATGATAGCACTGGAATTGTTATTAACGATGCGGTTATTATACAGCTCAATATCAGAAGTGGCCTGGATGATCACACCACTGCCGGGTGCTGCATTACCCACACCCCAGGTAGTACCAAAGCTGCCGGATTTGGCGAAGTTCCTTTCATTATTATCGTGTATGTAATTGTTGTAAGCTTTTACATGCCCGCCCCGCTGGGAAAGGTCCGGCAGGTCAAAGATCAGGAAGCCGGAAGTGTTGCCATAGAATTCATTGTCGAATACTTCCGCATGGGTAGTGTTCTCTATTTCACAGCCCGCCACATTTTTATAAGCCTTACAATTCTTAACTACGGCTTTATTGGTTTGCCCTACATAGATGCCCGCATCAGATGCGCCTTCAGCATAACAGTTTTCGATCAATACGTCGTTACATAACACGGGATAGATGCCGTAACCGCCATTGCTGGAATCCATGGCTTTCCATACGGTATGCAGGTCTGTAATGCGTACGTTTTCGCTTTTATTTATTTTCAGCAGGTCTCCTTTGGATTCCCTTAAGGTGATGCCGGAAATGGAGAAGTCCTTTACCTCTGATACCCTGATACCTTCGCCGCCCTGGGTTTGGCCGGAGAAGTCAAGGATGGTTTTGTCCGGCCCTGCACCTTTGATGCTGATATGTTTCAATTGCACCAGGCTGAGGTTATCGAATTTGTACAGCCCTTCTTTCAATTCAATACTGCTGCTGTCTGTCAGCGACAGGAAGGCTTCCAGGATCTTGGCTTCTTCCCCGGGGCCAAAGCTGAGCATGGTTTTATAGTCTCCCGGAGGTTTAGGTGCTGAACAGGCGGCGGCCAGGATAACAATCAGCATGGATAGATACCTTTTCATAAGACGTGTGTTTTTAGAATACATTATAAGCAAAAGTGACATAATAGACTCCTCCGATAGCGGGACTGCCGAAACCTGTATAATAATACCTGTTGGTGAGGTTCGTAGCCCCTATTTTGATCTTTGAATGTGCTTTGATCAGTTTGTAACTGAACTGTGCGTCCAGCACCACATTGGCAGGGATAGTGCCGCTGCCGAACCCGATCGAATAAAAGTAAGCCGGCTTATACCGCAGGCTGGTATTGAAAGAGAGCTTCTGTTGTTTGCCGAATCCGCTGTTACCGAATTCTACGTTGAATTTCCAGTTCGGGGTATTGAAATTATTGATCTGGCTATTATTCCTGTTCTTTAAGAAGTCTGAAGAGAAGTTCGCCTTTGCACCAAAGTTACGGGAAAGATCAACGCTTACACTCGCAGCGTAACCATAAGTGTTCACCGTTTCTGCGCCATTGTAAGCAATATTATAGGCAATATATTTACTCCTGTCCTTAAAAGCCGTCACATCCTCCGTTCCGGGCGTATTGGCCACATTCACATACCCGATGAAATTCTTCCAGGTGGAATAATAACCCAGTACGTCTATCAATACCACATTTGAGATCAGGGCAGAATAGCCCAGCTCAAATGCGTCTACGGACTGCGGTTTTATATCACTCAACCGGAACTTTTCCAGTTTGGAAGGATCATTGCTTTGCTGGTATTCCTGCACACTGGTTAAAGTGTAGGCCGGGTATTTATCAAACCCGTATTCTCCATACAGTAACCTGGCAGAGCCGCCGGAGGCAAAGCTGTTATAATCCACCAGCGTGCTTTGCAGGGACTGGATATTGGAGGGGAAGCTGTATGCATTTTGATAAGAGAAACGCAGGAAGTTCTCTTTTGCCACTTCCACCACGCCAGACAGGCGGGAGGTGATCCGGGGTTTGCTGAACAGGGTATTTTTATCATAACGGAAGGCCGCACCTAATCTCAGTTTATTATCGATCAGTTTTTTGGCAAGGTGTGCATAAGCACTATACTCTGCTACATCTATCGGCCCATCTGTATCGGGGAACAGCGTACCTTTTGAATCCAGCCGGAACAGGCGGTAGTTCAATCCTGCGATCACATCTATTACCTTAATAAAATGGGAAAGATTGTACTGGAATTCTGCGTTGTACAATTTGCTCCTGTCCTGGAAGAGTGTGCCGCCCCGGGAAGTAGGGATGCCTGCAATACTGTCTTTTAAGTGGTTAAACCGGGCGCTGCCGGCAGCCGGCCTGCCCTGGTCAGCAAAACTCCTGGCGGCCAGGTGCGCATCGTTCAGCGAACTGCCTGTGGCGAGGGCTTGCAATAAAGCGCCGGTATACTGGGGATACCAGCCATCCATGGTGGAGGGATCAAAGCTGGGCTTCCAGGCTTCGTTCAGCAGCTGCGCCGTGGGGCTGGCGATGATGGTGTTACCGGAGTTTTCGCGGGAGGTATATCCCCTGAGGAACCAGTGTTCTGCTTTCAGTTCCACCCGGTACTGCCCCAGCCGGAAATTGGTCAGGGCATAGCGGGTATCGTTACTGTATACGGAATTGCCCTGCCCGTATGTGCCGGAAATGATGGCTTCCAGTTTGGGCTTTATTTTATAACGTACTTCTGCATTCAGCTTCAGCAGTTTGGCCTCATCGCTCAGGTAACCATATTCTGCATAACCCGTGCGGGAAACGTAATTGGAAGGTTTCTCCAGCAGCGGATCTATAATAGGGGCCAGGGAAGGATCGCCGGCCAGGGCTGCCTGCAGGAAGGGATTGATATCTACCGAGGTTTTGCTGCCATAGGAGTTCACCCCGTTGTAATTAGGATCTGTATATCGTGAGCCGGGGCCATTGGTGTTAGAGGTATCATTGGCCATCCATTCTTTGGCCATGGTGTATTGCAGGTTGAATTTGAAGGCCAGTTTCTCATTTACCTTTTTTGCCCAGCGGAGGGTCCAGTCGTAATAGGGCTGCGGCCCCATAGGGTCGTTGCCTTTGCCTTTTTTAACATGGTTCACGCCCTGGGTGATCTGTACGCTGAGCCCCTGGTATTTGAAGGGATCTTTACCCGTCATCACAAGGGTACCGTTCAATCCGCGGGAACCATATAATGCGGAAGAGGCGCCGGATAATACTTCCAGGTTGTCCACATCCAGTTCCGTTAAACCAATGGCGGCACCCAGGGGAAAGTTAAGGCCGGGAGCAGAATTGTCCATTCCATCCACGATCTGTGTGAAATTGGTGTTGCCGCTGGTATTGAAACCACGGGTGGTGATGGTGGTGAAGGTGAGGCTGGAGGTAGTGATATCAACACCTTTCAGCCCCTGGAGCATGTTGTAATAATTGGTCTGGGGAGAATTGATGATGTCTTTATTATCGATCCTTTCAATCGTTACCGGCGATTCTATTTTGCGCTGCACATTCCTGCTGGCGGATACCACCACCTCCGTCCCCAGGATGGTGGTGGGCGTTAATTCAACCTGCAAGGGTTTGGCAGAGGATATTTCAATTTCTTTTGTTTTAAATCCCAGGGAGGAAAAAACGAGGGTTACAGGAAACTTCGATTTGGTGGTGAAACGGAAGTGCCCCTGGTCACTCGAATAATCTCCGTTGGGGGTGTTCTTTGCCACTACGGAAACCGCAGGTATTACTTCTTTGGTAACACTGTTCCGGACCGTTCCGGAGATCACCTCCTGCGCTTGCAGTGAGGTGAGGGCAGTGAGCATAGCGCAGATAGAGAGTAGCATCAGTTTATGCATGGGCAGGGAAATTGTGGTAAGGCGATATTAGGCAAATAGGGGATATTGCCCTACGTTCAGCGGGGCTTTGGGGTGAAGGAAGGAGCCTGCGGGGTGAAAATCAGCAGGCAGGGGTGAACCGCTGCAGGAAATCGGAGAGATAAGAAGTGGATACCGGAATGGTCACATCCTCTAATCCATCTATCAGCAGGTAATGCCCTTTTGCATTTTTCTTAAAAAGGATCACCCGGGATAAGTTGACCATATAAGAACGGTGCGATCGGGAAAAGCCGAGACCGGAAAGCTGGGGTTCCAGTTTTTTGAGAGAGCTCCTGATGAGTTCTTTTTTAACTACCGTTCCGTTGAGGTAGAAAATATGTACATAGTTATCTTCTGCTTTCAGTAATAATAGATTGGAAGGAGCGAGGGTAAGGGTGAGCTTATCATATTCGTCCCGGATGTGCAGGGCTGAATCTTTTTCTTTTTCTGTGGTCTGGTTCTTCAGCTGACCTACATAAAACCATCCCATTGCCATGGAATAGGGAAGGACCATTACGCCGAAAGCATATTTCAATGTATCTGTGTATTCCGACCAGGAATATTGGAGATAGTCGTGCATGGAAACATTCACAATGTTTACGATGATGGCGATCAGCATGGCTTCTCCGAGGAACCAGGCGATGAATTGTAAATGGCTGAGGGGTTTATTGCCTTTGAAGCGGATCAGTCCGAATTGGGAGAGGGTTAACCCTGTTACGCCGCATAGGGAGAAGATGCCGAAAACGCCTGTTACAGTTTGCGGGCCGCCTTCGTACCATTGGTTCATGTTAAAGGGGGAAAAGATGTACATGAAAAGGAAACTGAATCCTCCGCAGAACAGGATTAAAGAGATGCGGTTCTTAACGGGTGCAAGTAAGTTGCAGGGTGCCTTAAGCCAGGTCAATAACAATGAGCCCGCTAATTCTTTTGCGGATAGTGTTAGCGTATGTTTCATAACTGAATTGGTTGACAGGATTAAGTTAGCGTTTTTTATGGAAAAAAGAAGGCATCGCATCTGGATGTAAAACTGCTTCCTTTGAAAAAGTACATCCTCATCGCAGCCCTTTTTTGCGCCCACCCGCTCTCTGCACAAACAGTCCGGGACCTCCCGTTACCGGCCGGTTACGCCCGCGTTCCGCAACAGGAAGGTTCTTTCGGTGCCTGGCTCCGGAAAGTTCCCCTTAAAAAGAACAATACCGTTTACCTCTATAACGGCAATAAAAAAGCCAACCAGTCCGCCCAATTTGCCGTGCTGGACATCTCCGTAGGAAAGAAAGACCTCCAGCAATGCGCCGATGCCGTTATGCGGCTCTACGCAGAATACCTGTATGCTAATAAGGAACTTGGTAAGATAAAGTTCAAAGCAACCGACGGCACGGAAATGGACTATGCCGGCTGGGCAAAAGGAGACCGTTTTGTACTCCGCAACGGAAAATTGAAACGCAGCCGCATAGCAACAGCAGCAGAGAACAGGACCATCTTTGGCCAGTACCTGGAGTTTGTATTCTCCTATGCGGGCACACTGTCCCTCAGCAGAGAATTACAGTCGGTAAATAATATATTGCCGGGAGATGTATTCATCCAGGGAGGTTCCCCGGGCCATGCCGTGATCGTAATGGACGTAGCCGTCAATAAAACAGGGCAGAAGATCTTCCTGCTGGCACAAAGTTATATGCCCGCGCAGGATATCCATATCCTCAGGAATCCCGCTTCCGGGCAAAGCCCCTGGTATGAAGCAGCAGGTGAGGGAGAGCTTCTTACGCCGGAATGGACCTTCAACAGGGCAGACCTGAAGCGGTTTATGTAATAAAAAAGGGCTGGTCTTGAGACCAGCCCTGTAAAACGATATTAAGCAAGCTTAATCTATACGTCTAACATTTACAGCGTTCATGCCTTTTCTTCCTTCCTGCAATTCGAACTCTACGCGGTCATCTTGCTGGATCTCGTGAACGAGACCATTTACGTGTACAAAAGTTTCTTTAGAAGATTCATCATGCTTGATGAAGCCAAAACCTTTTGTCTCATTGAAGAACTTTACAGTTCCGGTGAATTTTTGTTCCATTTGTGTATTGTATTATAAAAATATGGTTGCGAAGATATAACTAAATATCTATTACACCTAATTAACCACTCGTTAATATAATTTAAATTGACGGTTACCAATTTACGAATGTGTAAATCCGGTATATGTGCTGTTTTGCCCTGTTTTTTTATTGTACCTTCGCAAAAAAAGCATGATCAGCATAGGCGCATACAATCATTTGAAAGTAAAGAAGGAAACAGATTTCGGGGTGTTCCTGGACGGAGGAGATAACCTGGAAATACTGCTTCCTAAAAGATATGTGCCCAAAGGAACCCGTGTAGACGATGAAATAGAAGTTTTCCTGTACCACGACTCTGAAAACCGCCTGATCGCTACAACAGACAGGCCCTACGGCGTGGCGGGAGATATTGTGCTCCTCAAAGCAGTAGACATCACCCCACAGGGTGCTTTCCTGGACTGGGGCCTGGTAAAAGACCTTTTCGTGCCGCTTTCCCAGCAGCTGAGCAAAATGCTCAAAGGGCAGGAATACCTCGTAAAGATCTACATCGATGAAATGACGGGCCGCGTTGCCGCAACAGAAAAAATAGATCAGTACCTCAGCAACGAAACCCTTACCGTAAAGGAAAAGGACGTGGTAGACCTGATCATTTACCGCCGCAGCGATATCGGTTTTGTGACCATCATCAACAAGCTGCACACCGGCGTACTGCATTTTGCAGACCAGTTTAAACCATACGATATCGGCGATAAGCTGAAAGGATTTGTAAAAGCTATTAAATCCGAAAACAGGATAGATGTAGTGCCGGGCCAGGCCGGATTTAAGAAGGTGGAAGATGAATCCTCCAGGATCCTCCGCCTGCTGCATGAAAACAACGGTTACCTCCCTTACCATGATAAATCAGACCCCGAAGAGATCGTTGCCTTCTTTGGTATGAGTAAGAAAACCTTCAAAATGACCACCGGCAATTTATATAAACAGCAAAAGATCACTTTTACCAAAACAGGTATTCAGCTGATAGCAGAAGCATGATTTTTTAGGTAGATTTGCGCCTTATGAAGGATTATAAAAAGCATTTTATTATTACAGCGCCTCCCGAAGAGGTATACCTGGCATTAACGCTGCCCGCCACTATTCAGCTATGGACCGGCGAAGTAGCAGAAATGAGCACAGAACCCGGCTCTGAGTTCTCTTTATGGGAAGGCAGTATCTCCGGTAAGAACCTGGAATTCGAAAAGGGCAGGAAGATTGTGCAGCAATGGTATTTCGACCAGGAAGAACCTTCTATCGTTACCATCATTTTACATCCTCATAAAAAAGGTACCTCCGCAGAACTAAAACATTCCAACATTCCCGATGAAGATTACGACAACATCGTGGAAGGTTGGAATGAAGCGTATTTTGGCAGCCTGATAGACTTTTACGAGGGAGAATGAAAACAGCCACCATCACGGAACTGAAAAAGGAATTAGGCAGCCTGCCACCGGCAGAGCTGGTGGAACTATGCCTGCGCCTTGCTAAATTCAAAAAGGACAGTAAAGAACTGTTAACCTACCTGCTGTTTGAAGCACACAGCCTGGATGGCTATATTACCTCCGTTAAGGAACACATCAGTGTTGAATTTGATGGCCTGGCCACTACCCACTTATACCACGCCAAAAAAACACTGCGGAAGATCCTGCGTTTCACCACCAAACATATCCGGTTCACCGGGTCAAAACAGGCAGAGATAGAACTGTTGCTTTTCTTCTGTGAAAAGATGCGCCGCTCCGGCCTCCAGATCGATTACAGCGTACAACTGAACAACATTTACCTCCAGCAGCTCCGCAAAATAGAAAAGGCCATTGAGGCCCAGCACGAAGACCTCCAGTTCGACTACCGCAAACAGCTGGACGCTTTATCTTTTATATAAGGAATTACTGCTGACATAAGGTTGTCATCCACCCCTTGTTCCTTTGCTTAAACGCATTTGAAAAATGATGACCGGCATTGGTCAACTGGTGCTTTGCGGTGCTAAAGCCAATGCATAAATTTGAACTTATGAGTAATACAATGCTGCCTGAAGTTTTATATGTGGATGACAGAGGCGCAGAAGCGCATATCAGTATGTTAGAACTCCGATTGAAGAACGCTCATGTATTCACTGCTAAAAGCCGCCAGCAAAAACCTGTCCGCTATGTGGAACAGGATAAGCGCCCCAGCGTAGGCATGTATTTTTCCATAGAAGGCGTCAGCGGCGCTTATCCTACAGAAGGAGAAGCGTTACGGCTCAGCTCCAACCAGCATGTAATGGGCTATAAACCTCATTTCGATGGTTATTACCTGGTAGAATCTTCCTTCAACCATAACCTGGGCATTGAGCTGGAACTGCCCTTCTTTGAACGGCTGCTGTCCAATGAGCTGGATTGCCTCCAGCGCTTAGCTGATAAGATGCAAAAAGGCTTGCCGGCTGCTCTTTCTCCTTATCCACTCCCCATTTCCTCCCGTCAGAAAGCAGTGTTGTTAGACCTGTTTAACTGTAATTATACCGGTCACCTGCGGGAACTCTATTTTGAGGCCCGGATCATGGAGCTTTTTATGCTGCAGGCAGAGCAGGCGGAAAGTTATATGGGCCGCAAGCCCCTCATGATCAAACCCGCAGATATCGATAAACTGCATAATGCCCGGCAGTTCGTTAAGCTGAATATGTTTGAGGCCATTAGCCTGCAACAGGTAGCCAGGGCCGCCGGTTTGAATGATTTTAAGCTGAAAAAGGGCTTCAAGGAACTATTTGGTACAACCGTGTTCGGGTACCTGAATGAACTGAAAATGAACCATGCCAAACGCCTCCTGCTGGATGGCGGCATTACCATCGGAGACCTGGCCTTCGACCTCGGTTACAGCGAAGCACATAATTTTACCAAAGCCTTTAAAAGACATTTCGGATATCCTCCCGGGGAATTAAAAAGTTAATTAACTTTAAACCCTATGCTTACCCGGAGAACCTTCCTCAAGAACACATTGAAAGGCATCGTATTGATCGGTGCCGGCAATACACTGCAATCTTTTGCTGCAGACAGTTTTATCCTGCCCGATAAACGAAAGGTGAAACTTCGTTTTGCCCTGGCCTCAGATGGCCACTACGGCCAGGAGAAAACCACCTACTTTGATAACCATAAAAAGATGGTGCAGCACCTGAATAAAGAACGAAGCCGCCGCGGCCTGGACTTCTCCGTGATCAATGGAGACGTGTTCCACAACGATCCTAAATTCCTGCCGGAAGCTAAAACCACCTGGGACGGCTTATCCATGCCTTATTACGTTTCGCATGGTAATCACGATATGGTGGAAGAGGAGATCTGGCAACAGACCTGGGGCATTGCCTGGCACCATGCATTTGAAGTGGATGATACCGCCTTCCTGATCCTCAACACAGCAGACATCAAAGGAAAATATATCTGCCCGGACCTGAACTGGACGAAAGAACAACTCGAAAGATACAAGCATAAAAAGCAGCTTTTCGTATTCATGCACATCACCCCTGTAAAGTGGACGGAGCATGGCATCGACTGCCCTGAGCTGATAGAGATGTTTTCCGCACAGCAGAACTTAAAGGGTGTATTCCATGGGCATGATCATATAGAGGATAGTGTGAAAGAGAAAAATGGCAAACACTATTTCTGGGATTCGCATATCTGTGGTAACTGGGGAACGCCTTATACCGGCTACCGCGTGGTGGAATTACTGGAGAATGGGGAAGTGCTGAGTTACCAGGTGAACCCTGATGTAAAACAACCCGTCAACAGCACCAAAATATAAATGAAAGCAACCGCAGCCAGTAAAACGGCGCAATACATGGCCTTATTCCGTGCATTGGAATATGGCCGTCCTGCTTATCAACGTTTGTTCACAGACCCTTATGCATTTTCCTTCCTGAGCGGCGGCCTTAAAATGGCCACCCGTTTATCAGGTATTCCTTTTGTACGAAATATCATCCGGGGTATCATTCAGCGTAAAATACCAGGCGCTTATTCCTCAGGCCTTGCCCGTACCCGCTATATAGACGATCTGCTGGAAAGCACCGTCAGCCAGGGTGTGCAGCAGGTGATCATCCTGGGGGCAGGATTCGATACACGGGGCATCCGCTTACCTTTTTTAAAGCCACTGAAAGTGATAGAAGTAGACCATCCCAATACCGCTAAGGAAAAGATGGCCATCGTTGCACAACAATTGGGAAAACTGCCGGAACATATCACCTATTACCAGCTGGATTTCAACCAGCAAACCTTAGACGCTTTCTCTTTCGATTTCAGCCTGCCCACCACCATTATATGGGAAGGCGTGACCAATTACCTCGATGCTGCAGCCATCGATGCCACCTTTGCTTTCGCATCCCGCTTTGCCCCGGGATCTTTTGTGATCTTCACCTATGTACACCAGGGCGTTTTAAACACCCCGGAACAGTTCTTCGGCGCAGAGAAATTGCTGAAAGACCTGGAGCAGATAGAAGAACGCTGGACCTTTGGTTTTGCGCCGGAACAGTTACCTGCCTACCTCGCCAAATATCACCTGGAACTGAAAGAAGACCTTGGCGCGGAAGATTACCGCAAGCGCTACATACCGGAAAGGGCGGAAAAAGGATATGAGTTTTACCGGGTAGCCATGGCTGCCAGCAACAGTATTTTATCGTTTCATACCTGAATATTGCCAAAACATAGGTTTCGTGGAAATTCTTGCTAACTTTTGCCCCATTGTATCCACGAATATGAAAATTATGTTAAGATCATTCGTTATCCTGGTATGCCTGAGTTTTTTCACCGCCAACGCAAATGCGCAATTACAATGGAAAGAAGTAGAGCCGGGGATCTGGAAAGCTACTGCCGGTGTGCCGGAGAAGATCACCTTGCTGAGTGTGGCCAATGTCACCCCTGCTAAAAATGCATTGCAGCAATTACCTGCTGCACAGTTCCCCCTGGCAAAAGATGAGATCACCAGCCGGGTGGTGGATGGTAAGGTTTACCTGAAGTTTCCGCTGGTAAAAGAAGAAGAATTGTTCGGCCTGGGCCTGAACTTTAAAACGGTTGCACAGCGTGGCCGTGTGAGCCAGTTGCACATGGACCATTATGGTGGAAAAGACGATGGCCGCACACATGCGCCGGTACCCTTTTATGTGTCTTCCCGTGGTTATGGCGTATTGATCGATGCAGCGCGGTATATTACCGTATATGCAGGTTCCGCAGTAAGGGTGGATAGCAAAAATCCTCCTGAACTAATGGACCGCAATACCAATAAGAACTGGGATTCCTCTCCATACTCAGATGCCGTGGAGATCCTGGTACCGGCTTCCGGTGTGGACATCTATATCTTCGGCGGCCCCACAGCCATGAATGCCGTACAACGATACAACCTCTTTAACGGGGGTGGATACCTGCCTCCCAAATGGGGGCTGGGCTTTACACAACGGGTACCTACCTTATATTCTCAAAGCGATATCCTCCGGGAGGCCAACGAATTCGAAGCGCATAATTTCCCCCTGGATTTTATAGGCGTGGAGCCGGGATGGCATTCCATGGCTTACCCCTGCACTTTTGAATGGGATGCTACCCGTTTCCCTGATCCAAAAGGTTTTATCAACAGCCTGCTGCAGAAAGGTATCAGGGCTAATCTCTGGCTCAATCCTTATGTATCCCCCAAGAGCTCGCTGTATCCAAAAGTGAAACCTTTCTCCGGTTCTCATACAGTGTGGAACGGGATCGTAACAGACTTTACCATTCCTGAAGCACGTAATATCTTCAAAGAGCATTTTATCAAAAACCATATATCCCTTGGCGTTAGCGGATATAAAATGGATGAGAACGATGGTTATGATAAATGGTTATGGCCGGATGTAGCTACTTTTCCTTCCGGTACTTCCGCTGAGCAGATGCGCCAGATCTATGGCCTGCAAATGCAGAAGATGACGGATGAGTGGTACCGTGAACAGAATCAGCGTACATACGGATTGGTACGTGCTTCCAATGCAGGCGCCAGTAACCTGCCTTATGTGATCTACAACGATTACTATTCCCATCCTGATTTCATCACGGCTTTAGTGAACAGCAGCTTCATCGGTGTGTTATGGACACCGGAAGTACGTGCTTCCAAATCTGCTGAAGAATGGGTGAGGAGGATGCAGTCCGTTTGCTTTTCCCCCATGGCTATGCTGAATGCATGGGCAGATGGTACTAAACCATGGTCTTTCCCTGAAGTGGAAAAAGCCGTGCAGGAAGTAGCCACTTTGCGGATGCGCCTGTTGCCTTACCTCTATTCTACTTTCGCACAATACCACTTTGAAGGCAAACCACCTTTCCGTTCTATGAACCTGGTAGACGGTTTTGCTTATGCGCCACAGGTCACTGCCGGCAAACTGGATGCCACACTAAACCCCTATGAAGCAAAAACAAAGTCTGATCTCAAGGATCAGTATATGATGGGGGATAACATATTAGTAGCGCCTGTATTTGCAGGAGAAAAAAGCCGCAAAGTATATCTGCCGGCGGGTAAATGGTATGATTTCTATACCGGTAAACTTGCAGGGGAGAACCAGGTGATCACCGTACAGGCAGAGCTGGAGAAAATCCCTTTATTTGTTCGCGATGGAGGGCTGGTCCCTATGGTCCCTGCCCGCAGGCAGGCTCCGAAAGCAGGAGAGGTATTGCCACTGGAAGTAAGGGTATATGGCACCGCGCCCGGCACATTTACGTTGTATGACGATGATGGTACTACATTCAACTTTGAGAAAGGAGCATATAACAAAGTGGAATTAAAAAGTGCTAACAGATCCATGAGCGCTCCGGCAAACGGTAAACCTTTTGGCTATGATAAAAAGGTGACCTGGACGTTTATGACGAAGTAGTAGTATCTTGGGAGGGCTATGAAATTAATGATATCCCTGCTGGTTATCCTGTTATTGGCAGGATGCCAGCCCAAAAGGCTGGACAATGATTTTGAAGGAAAGATCGTGTATAAGATGTTCGATTGGGAAACGCACGATGTAGATAGTATTAAAAAAGCGGATCTCGAGTTTGGTTTCCTGAAGGATTCTATGATCTCTTATTTTGATGAAGGTAGTTTTTTATCTATCGCCGTAGGATCTCCTTATGAATATCAGTATCTAAATCCTCATACGAACGAATTCTGGTTAAAATTAAAAAATAATGATTCCGTACGGGTACTAAACAGTGGTAAACCGTTTCCCGGGCAGACCCCATTGCTGGATGTATGGCAGGAATTGAATACAGATACTATCCTGGGGCATGTATGTCATAAGCTGACCTTGAAGTTTAAGGAAGAAACAAGGATATATCTTTATTCACCTGATCTAGTCACTAATCCTGAGTGGTATCAGCAAACCAAGGCATTTAACTATGATGTTATTTACAAACGGATGAAGGCCTATTATTTATCCATGCGGTGCATATACCCCAACAATTCTTTTACACTGCGCGCAACGGGCATATACCCGGGAAAGGTCCCTGCAAACATATTTCCCAAGGTGGATAAATCATTACAGGTACGTTAACCCGCATCCAGCTATCACAAAAAATCGGATATTTTCATAGAAATACCTATGTTTAAAATATGAAAAGTATCCTAACGGCAGCCTTATTGATCGGCTGCACCAGCCTATATGCTCAGAAAGCCCCGGCTACAGACTCGGCCGATGGCAAATTCTATTCAAAAGGAGGCACTAACCGCGCCCTGAATATCGATGCGGGCGTTACCACCTCTCATACCGTTACCATCAAGGGGCAGACAGTACCCTACAAAGTTACCGCCGGCAGCCTCCCTGTTTGGGACGATGATGGAAAAGTAATTGCAGGCGTTTTCTATACGTATTTTGAAAGATCAAACGTAGCAGACCGTAATGCCCGCCCATTGGTATTTTCCTTCAATGGTGGGCCCGGCACCGCTTCCGTATGGATGCAGATCGGTTATACCGGCCCACGCATCCTCAAAATAGACGATGAAGGATATCCTGTACAGCCTTACGGCCTGAAGGATAATCCAAATTCTATCCTGGACGTGGCAGATATTGTATACGTAGACCCCGTGAACACGGGCTTTTCAAGAATGGCCAATAAAGATGTGCAGGGCAGTAAGTTCTTTGGTGTAAACCAGGATGTACGTTACCTCGCAGAATGGATCAATACATTCATCACACGTTATAAACGCTGGGCTTCTCCCAAATACCTCGTGGGCGAAAGTTATGGCACCACCCGTGTATCCGGCCTGGCACTGGAATTACAGAACTCCCAGTGGATCTATGTGAACGGCGTGGTACTGGTATCGCCTACCGAATTAGGCATAGAAAGAGATGGCCCTATGGCCGCAGCGCTCCGTTTGCCTTATTATGCCGCTACCGCATGGTACCATAAAGCCTTACCGGCAGACCTTCAGCAGAAAGACCTGCCTGTGATGTTACAGGAAGTAGAAGCATTTACCATCAAAGACTATATCCCTGCACTGGCAGAAGGTGGTTTTATCAGCGATGCCCGCAGGAAAGAGATAGCAGCTAAAGTAGCCCGTTATGCCGGTATTTCCGAGAAGGCGGTACTGCAGAATAACCTGGATATCCCCACTGGTTTCTTCTGGAAGGAATTACTCCGTGAGCGTGGTTATACGGTGGGGCGGCTGGATTCCCGCTACCTGGGTCTTGATCGTAAAGATGCAGGGCAGAATGTGGATTTCAACGCGGAATTAACCTCCTGGCTGCATTCCTTCACACCGGCGATCAATATGTACCTGAGAGAAGAACTGAACTATAAAACGGACCTGAAGTATTACATGTTCGGCCCCGTATTTCCATGGGATAATACCGGCAACAGAACAGGAGAGAACTTAAGACAAGCCATGGCGCAGAACCCATACCTGCACGTACTGATCCAGAGTGGTTATTACGATGGCGCCTGCGATTATTTCAATGCGAAATACAGCATGTGGCAAATGGACCCAAGCGGCAAACTGAAAGACCGCCTCTCCTGGGAAGGCTATCGCAGCGGGCATATGATGTACCTGCGTAAAGATGACCTCGCCACCAGTAACGAACATCTAAGGGAATTTATTCAGAAGTCTATTCCCAAACAGGGGCAGGCTGCAAAATATTAATAGAAGAACGGCGCTTACACCAGGCGCCGTTCTTTTTATGTAGCCGCCGTTTGATCATTGATCAGTCTGCTATTGATGCCTACAATACCCCCATTGGACGGCAGGCACAAATTCACAGGGTTACTCCAAATGGAACACAAACAAATAAAGTTGGCCAAATGAAAGGCGCAACTGGAGCGGGTAACTTTAACATCGGATTGGATGCGCTTCGCAGATGGAGCGGATTCTAAAAAACATTACTTATGTGGAAAATTTTCGGAATTGGATTTATGCTATTATTAGCTGGTTGCTCAACGATGAAAAGGAGCAATGTTATTCCTTATGTAGTGGATCTGAATACGGAGAAATCTATTTATAATGAGATATTGAGAACAAAGGAAGATATAGCTTTCTTTGTTGAACACCTTTCAGACGAAACATTAAAATTTCATCTCGCCACATTATATCAAAAAGAATTTATTCAATCAAATAGGAAACTATTTATCAATGATAAATTTTATCCCATTGTTTTTGATAGTGATTATTGGTTTTATTCAAAAATAAAAGCAAATAAACCTGTCGTTACTATTGAAGAACGGAAGTATGTTTATAAAGAAATACCTATGCCGAGTATCCAGGAAAGGGAAAAGAGCCCTCATTCATATGGTTATCCAAAAAAGATATCGGTCATCGATCATAGTATTTACTGGATAGTTGATAAAAAAGGGAAGCTCATAAAAACGAATTCCATTCCCGAGTCCGGAGGGCATTGAATATATCCTTAACGGGTGAATTTACAGGATGAAACTCATTATTATCCCTTTGGGTTGACCATGAGTGGGATCAGTTCGAAAGCTGCGGGGTCGTTGGGATCAGAACAAACTCAACTGCGCCGTTTCAGGAGGTTGCTCTTCTCCAAAATTGGATAAGGTGATCCCCAGCAGCCTGATCTTTTTGTCCTCCGGCTCTGTTTTAAGCAGTAATTGTTTTGCAACAGCTGCAATAGTGGGCAGATCATTGATGCCCTGGGCTAAGGACTGATTCCGGGTGATCTGTTTAAAATCGCTGTATTTGATCTTCAGGGTAACTGTTCTGCCTTTCAGCTGATACCGCTCCAGCCTGTTGGCCACCGTTACGGCTATCTTATCCAATTCCGCATTCATTTCTTCTATGAGGGTAAGGTCATAGGCAAACGTATCTTCTGCCCCCACGGATTTAGTTTCCCGGTGTGGCTCCACCGCCCTGTCGTCTATCCCTCTTACGATCTTGTAATAAAAGCGGCCGGATTTGCCGAAGTATTGCACCAGTTCATTCTCTGAAAGTTTCTTCAGGTCTTTGCCCGTATGCAGGTTCATACTCTTCATTTTATCTGCCGTTACTTTTCCCACACCAAAGAATTTCTCCACCGGCAAATTCTCCATAAAAGATTCCACCTGCGAAGGCGCAATGAAAGTAAGGCCATCCGGTTTCTGCATATCCGAAGCAATCTTAGCTACGAATTTATTGATGGATACACCGGCAGAAGCAGTCAGCTGCAGCTCTTCCCTGATAGCCTGTTTGATCTGTTGCGCAATGGCAATGGCGGAACCGATCTGCTGTTTGTCTTCCGTAACATCCAGGTAGGCTTCATCGAGAGAGAGGGGTTCAATGAGGTCTGTATACCTGCTGAAGATCTCCCGTACGCTTTGGGATACTTCTTTGTAAGCGGCAAAACGTGGCCGTACAAAAATGAGATGGGGGCATAATTGAAGGGCTCTTTTGGAAGGCATGGCAGAACGCACACCAAATTTCCGGGCTTCATAACTGCAGGTGGCCACCACGCCACCTCTTCCTTCCGGAGAACCTCCCACTGCAATGGCTTTCCCCCGGTATTCCGGATTGTCGCGCTGCTCTACAGATGCATAGAATGCATCCATGTCGATATGAATGATCTTACGTTGCACGGACATAGGTGCAATATACATATCGTATCTTTGATAAAACGGGAACAATGATAAATGAAGGAATCTGTTCGGTAGATTATGCTTTCCAGCGCATTGGCGGAAAATACAAAGGGCGCATTATCTGGGCATTGAAAGATAAGGTGATGCGGTATGGTGAACTGAAGAGATATGTGCAGGGAATAACCCCTAAAATGCTCACGCAGGCATTGCGGGAATTGGAGGAAGATGGGCTGGTACAAAGAACGGTTTACCCGGAAGTACTTCCCCGGGTTGAATACCTTCTCACCGGGGAAGCGAAAGAATTGATCCCTTTCATTGAACTGCTGAGCTGCTGGGCAGAAAAACAAATGCAAAAACGAGGCATTCCTTCTATGGTACAGCATGCAAGGCCCATGAAAAAGGCGATGTAAATTACCTTGACTGGTAACGTGGCATTACCAGTAGTTTCACTACCGTGTGGGCTACTGCGGATAATACCAGTACCACCACAATAATGAGCCAGCGTTTTACCGGTGTGTCAAATACATCAATAATGTCTGATTCTCCTTTTCCTGCAAAAAGCAATGCCATAGCAAAGGCCAGCGCTCCGCAGATCCAGAGGGTGAGGTGCGACCAGAAATATTTGGTCTTGTTGTAGCCACTTTTTCCAAATGAGGTGAATAGCAATAAAACGTGTGCAACAAAGAATGCAGCTGCTGCAATAGCTAACAATGTGAATGGAGTCATAGTGTACAGTGTTTTTTGGATATGATATATATAAATATAATTAAATTCCTGTCACTACAAAACCTTCAGTGCTATCTTACGGTAATAAATATCGGCCCCCTCACTTTGAATAGCGATCTTTCCTGAGCGTACACTGGCATCTTCCGCCTCATTTACGATCACGCCATTTACGATATGTGTGCATTTTCCTTTCAGGGAGATCACTTCTATGCGGTTCCATTCCCCGGTGGGTTTTTCTGCATCCTTTTTCTTTACAATGTGGGTGTTTTTTGTAGCCGGGGAACGTACACCATCTATGATGGCCGTAACACTGTCTATCAGCCAGAAATCGCCGCAATCCTTTTCCTGGATCTGGCATTCCACTGCGCGGGGCCATACTTTGTCGTTACCCACGGTATGGTATAAGATACCGTTATCGCGTACTACCTTTTCCCTGGGGGGCCATTTGTTATTCCCCCATTTGAATTCCACCACCAGGTGAAAGTCGCTATAGGTTTTTTCGGTAGCGATATAACCGAACTCTTTGCCGGTGATATACAACATGCCATCCTGTACGGAGAAGACCTTATCCACATCATTATCCTTTCCTTTCGACTTAATAAAGGAATACCATCCGCTGAGGTCTTTTCCGTTGAATAAGGGTGAAAAATCCTGGGCATTAGCTCCCATGAAAGAGAGGAGCAGGAAAGACAATAAAATGCTTTTGCTGTTCATAACTGGAATTTTAACAAAATAATTATTATTTAGGAATTGTATGGAACATTTGTGGCCTGCGTTTTGTTTTATAAGGCAAAAAAGGAATAAATCCAATCATATGAAGTACATCAAAACTATACCGGTCCTGTTGTTACTTTTAGTGCTGGGAGTTGGATCATTTGCCCAGACCAGCGTAAAGCCCAAAGAATCCGAAAAAGCAAAGAAGATAAAAGAACTCATCAGCAACCGGAACTATCAGTTCCAGGCACAGACCGTTTTTCCCATGTCAGGCCGTACGCGGCAGATAGCGGGAGAGGGGTATGATGTAACTGTTTCCAGGGATACGGTGAACTCCTATCTGCCTTATTTCGGCCGTGCTTATGCTGCGCCGATAGATCCTTCGAAAGGTGGTATACAGTTCATTTCCAAAGATTTCGAATACACAGAATCACCGGGTAAGAAAGGTGGATGGGATATCACCATCAAACCAAAGGATGTTCGGGATGTGCAGCAATTCTTCCTTTCTGTTTCTGAAGATGGTTATGCCTCTTTGCAGGTGACCAGCACTAACCGGCAGGCGATCTCTTTTAATGGGATCATTGCAGAAAAGCGTTCCAGGAAAAAGAAATAAACAGGATGGTCAACGAATAAGAAAGCCGGGTTTCGATCCGGCTTTTTTTATGGGCGGAGCCGGTGTTTTTCTGTTTTCAGCTAAACCAGACTGCCAGCCTTATCAGTGGGCTGGCAGCATGTATACATGGATTTAGATTTTGGTGTTGCCCTCAGGGGGCAATCGTTTCCATAAATTACATAAAATTTTCCATATGTTAATGCCTTTTCTGTGTTTTTCCGAACCGGAGTAATACAGATCCTTCCCGCTGACTTTCGTAATCCAGTTTTATCCAGTTTTCATCCTTCGCTACTTTTAAAACCCTGGCTTCGTCCAGTAATCCATCCCAAAAACGCCCTTTATCCGGGAACTGACTTTGGTTACCGATGCCAACAGGATGATCGTCCGACTTCCATTCCACATCAAATTTCTCCACCTTGTCCAACACCCCGTTCACATAGAGCTTTACATAAGGGTAATCGTGTACGCCGGTAAGGTGGAACCATTTGCCGGTGACCATATCCGTTTTACCTACTACGCAGAGGTCTCCTTTGGGTTGTTGCTCCACGCAGATCTCTATCAGTTCTGCTGCCGGTTTATGCCAGTACCTTGGCCCAAACTTCTGCAAACGCCATGAATTATCGCCTTTCGCAAACATGGTTTCATAACCGGGGCCTATCCGTTTAGCTTCATCACCTTTATTGGCATAACTGCGGGCTTTTGCCCAGATGGAAAAGGTGAGCTTTCTTGTAAGGTCAAAGAGTTTGCGTTTATCGGAGTCTATTTTGATCCATTGCTGATCTTCATAGTTGAATTGTTGTGCTTTACCAATAATGCCATCTGTAGCGGTCCAGGGCTTCATATTTACACCGGTGGCATCTGCTGCGTTATCCGTAGCATCTTTATAACCTTCCGGCAAAGTATTACCGGGTTCATTCAAATGCCATACCCCCACAAAGCCATCTTTACCGGCGAAGATCTCTTTGCTGTGATCTTCATCAGGGGCCTGTTCATTTCCCCAATGCATATAGATGACCTGTGTGGCATTATTGCCTTTTACGACGGGTACCTTTACCCATACGAGGGCCTTTTTGTTCACAGGGTCCCACCATTCAATGCTGTGAGGGAGAAAGGTAGTACCATCCGAAAAACGGATGTCTGCCCCATTGGCTTTTGCCTGCGGGAAATCGAAATTCTGCATAGTGAGCGTAACGGCAAGGGGGAAGTCCTTTACGTCGCCGCTTACATTGGCGCCGTTGGGAGAGGTGTTTAGCTTGATCTCTTTATAGTATTGCCAGGCGGAGGTTTCCTGAGATAATGCAGGATAACAGATACAATAGGATAATAAGAATAAGACAAGATGTTTCATTAATTGGAAGATACTAACTAATTTCTTTAGGGGGAATTGCAAATAAGTAATACATTCGTAATCAGTAACATAACCTCATAATATCCTGAAATGAAAAACAAATTCTCCGCGCTCATCGCGCTACTGTTGATCTGCAGTTTGGCAAGCCATGCACAATTAAAACGTTTCAGTCTCGGCCCATATGTTGAAGCAGGTTTCCCGGTGGGTGATCTCAGTAAAACGCATAACACGGGTTACGGTGTGGGCCTCGGGGCAGACATTAAACTGATCAAAGGGTTTGGTGTAACAGGCTCCGTTGGGTACATGCGGTTTGGTGGACAAAAAGATGCACAGAACAATAAATATCCCGCTGTTTCTGCGGTACCTGTAAGGTTGGGTATCAAATACCAGCTGGTATCTATCCTTTATGTGAAACTGGAAAGCGGTGCTTCTACGTATACCGGCGATGATTCAGGCGCAGCTTTTATTCTTGCGCCGGGTATTGGTATCCGTGTGTTGGGGCTGGATGTTGCTGCCAAGTACGAAACCTGGATCAAAAGCGGGAACATCGGTTTCTTCGGTTTGAAAGCCGGATTTAACTTCTAACCTGTTTGCTGTAAATAAGAAAAGCCTTTTAAAAGAGCATTGTATCTCTTTTAAAAGGCTTTTTGGCTTGGATATAGCGAAGGTGTTTATTTATCACCATTCATTACACAGTGCAGGAACCATCTTCGCAGGTCTCACCCTTATCGCCGGTCCGGATCAGTTCCACCGGAGGGTGGGTTTCTTCCCATACCTTTTGCAGGGTTTGTGTAAAGGCATCTACGGGCTGTGCGCCTGATACGGCATACTTCATGTCAAACACAAAGAACGGCACACCACGAATGCCCAGTGATTGTGCGTCCGCTTCATCTTTCCTTACTTCCTTTGTGTAGGCATCGCTGTTCAGCACTTCTGTTGCATCCAGCCCAAGGTCTTTCGCGATAGCCAGGAGTGTTTCCTTGTTGCTGATATGTTTTCCTTCCATGAAATAGGCTGAGAACAAACGTTCTTCCATTTCATCCTGTTTACCATGCTGTGCCGCAAACTGGATCAGGCGGTGTGCATCAAATGTATTGGTAGGAATTACTTTGTCGAACTCAAAAGCAAGGCCGGCCTTTTCGCCGGATGCTGCTACCCTGTCTGTATTCTCAATAGCCTGCTCGCGGGACATACCATATTTGCGGGCCAGTAAAGTGTATTGGTCTTCTTTATTATCCCTGGACGCATTCGGGTCCAGTTCAAAATTATGCCAGGTCACTTCTACCTCATTCTTATGAGGGAATTGCTCCAATGCCGCCTCCAGGTGTCTTTTTCCAATATAGCAGAACGGGCATGCCACATCAGACCAGATATCGATCTTCATACGCATCAATTTTAAGGGTACAAATTTACGCATTTTATCCCTTATAGCGGGCAAAGGAGAAAACCTCCGCATCCGGGTGCTGTTTCCCCCTGATCTGATCACAAACGATCTCTGCGGCTATCTGGCTGAAGGTGATGCCGTTACCGCCAAAACCCAGTGCAAAGAAGGTATGGGGCATTTTAGCGTAGGTGCCTATATAGGGCAGTCCATCCTGCGTGCTGCCAAAGGTGCCCGTCCAGCTGAATTCAGGCTTGAAAGGAATATGCGGGAAATGTTTACTGAAATCCTGCTGTAACTGCCTGGCCTTGGAGGGTAAGAGCTTATCCCTTTTAGTGGGATTGTAGAACTTTTCGTCCCGGCCACCCACAATGATGCGATGTTCCGGTGTGCTGCGCATATAGAGGTAGGGATCTTTTGTTTCCCAGATCAGGCAGTCTTCGTACCACAAAGGTCCTTTTTCATGATGTTCGCTGGCTACAGCATAAGTGGCATGCAGGTCCACAATGCCGGCCGGGAGATATTGAAGGGTTTCGTACCCGGTGGCTATTACAAGATGACCGGCCAGTACCGTATAACCTTCTGCGGTAGTGAGCCGGACGCCGTTCTTAGGAAAACTGATATCCTGCACAAATGTTCTGTCGTACACTTCAGCACCCTTTTTCAGGTTATACTGATGGAGGGCATGTGTTAAACTATAGGCATCTGTTTGTGCAGCCGTGCGGGAGTAGATGGCACCGGGAGCATCCAGTCCCAATAAGTCTTTCAGCATGCCGGGGTCCCAGAACATTACATCCAGGCCCATGGCTTTGCGGGCTTTGTATTCTGCTTCCAGTTTGGGAAGGTCTTTCTTAAAGGAGGCGAGATATAAACTGTGTTTCCTTTCAAAATAAGGCGCATCCACTCTTTTGGCGATCTTCTCCAGTTTGTTGATAGACGCGGCACATAAGGCATATGCTTTTTCTGCATGTGCAATACCTGCTTTCTCTTTTAATTCCGTAAGGGGCACATCAATTTCATATTGTAACAGAGAGGTGCTGGCGCTGGTGCTTCCAAGGCCCACAGTTCGGGCATCCAATACTACACAGGTTATTCCCTCCCGCACCAATGCATGGGCCATTAACGCCCCTGAAATACCTCCTCCTATCACCACCACGGACGTACGAAGATCGTTCTCCAGTTTGGGGTAATTGAAAGGCAGGCCATGCCGGATCAGTGAATATGGATATCCTGAGTGTAAGTCCAAAATGTTTATTTTGTGCCTGTTCAATAACGGACAGCCATTGTGCTGTAATGAACAGTGCCTTTTATGTAATATACTGATTATCAACCAAAGTTAGCCTTGGTATGATAATGGCCTTTAAGCAACCAAATCTGTTCCCATGTTCCGCAATCACCTGAAAATAGCACTCCGCCATCTATGGAAACATCGTACCTATACCGGTATTAACCTGGCAGGGCTGGTCATTGGCCTTGCTGCCTGCTGGGTCATCCTGCTGCATGTGGGGGACGAACTGAGTTACGACCGCTTCCATGAAAAGGGTGAAAATATCTACAGGGTGGTGAATGCGGCCAGCTGGGAAGGAGGGCAGCTCAACCTGGCTACTTCCTCTGCGCCACAAGGGCCGGCCTTGCAAAATAACTTCCCTGAAGTATTAGCGCAGACAAGGATCGTGCCGGAGGGTGGAGGTAGTTTGCTGAGCGCAGGAGATAAAAGTGTTCAACCGGGGGAAGCCCTTTTAGCGGATAGCAATGTTTTCCAGGTTTTCACTTTCCCTTTCATTGCAGGTGATCCCACTACGGCATTGAAAGCTCCGAATGCTATCGTATTAACAAAAAGCCTTGCCGCAAAGTTATTTACAGATCCCGCCGCCGCATTGGGTAAAAGTGTTGTATGGAACGGTGATAAAGATGTAGACCTGGTAACAGGTGTAATGGAAGATGTTCCGCATAACGCACATTTTCATTTTACGGCATTGCGTACGCTGCCGAAGGGCTTTACTTCCAGGTGGGATAATTTCAGCATCTATACCTATCTCTTATTACAGCCCGGCGCAGATGCGGAAAAGATCAGCAGCAAAAGCCAGGCTTTCTATGAGCAATACATGAAAGGGGATATGGGAGATGGTGTGAAATTCAGGATGAGCCTGCAACCACTGCGCGATATACATCTGAACTCCCATCTTGGTTATGAATTGGGTGTGAACGGCAGCAAACGGAGCGTGTATATCTTTGCCACTGTAGCCATACTGATATTATTGATCGCCTGCATCAACTACATGAATATTTCCACAGCCCGTTCTTCTGTAAGAGTAAAGGAAGTGGGCGTGCGTAAAACATTAGGGTCTGTACAGGGGCAGGTAGCAGGCATGTTCCTGGTAGAATCCATTATCCTCACTTTACTGGCAGCGCTGCTGGCTGCTATAGTTACCAGTGTGGCATTGCCTGTATTCAACAGGATAGCCGGCAAATCCTTATCGCTCTGGCAATACGGTGTGGGTTACACGTTGTTATTGCTCCTGGTGTTTTCTATAGGGGCAGGTTTCCTGGCGGGTTCTTACCCGGCCATCTTTATGTCCCGCTTCAAAACCATTAATGCGCTGAAAGGAAAACAGGGAAGTCAAACAGGGAATGCAGCTTTCAGGAAGGTATTGGTTTCTTTCCAATTCGTAGTGGCCATCATTTTAATTGCAGTGTCTATCATTACATGGCTGCAGATGGAATATGTGAATAAAAAGGACCTTGGTTTTGCGAAGGACCAGATCCTGAGCTTTCACCTGAACGATATGCGGCTGCGAGAAAGTGTGTCTGCTATCAAGGCTGAATTGAAGAAGAGCCCTTATATAGAAAGCGTGTCCGCCGCCAGCAATCCTCTTGGCAATAACAATATCGGGGCAAATGGTTTTAAAGCAGAGAAAGACGGGAAGTTTGAACACGGATCACTGATCACACAGAACTATTATGCAGATGCGGATTTTGTGCCGGTTATGGGGCTTAAACTGGTAGAGGGAAGGAACTTTGACCCTGCCAGGCCGGGAGAAAGATACACTACCCTGCTGGTGAATGAAACAATGGTAAAGGAAATGGGGTTGAAAGATCCTATCGGCAAACGGGTGCAATATGAAGCAGATACTATCCGGGAACGCCGGATCATAGGTGTGGTGAAAGACTTTCACATTTATTCCCTTCAACATAAAATAGCTCCCATGGCTATTATGCAGCCCGTGTTTACGGCCATGGAAGATAACCTGTTTGTACGTTTGAATAAAGCGCATATCCCGGAAGGACTGCAGTACCTTGAAGAAGTGTATGCCCGGTTCGAAAAAACATATCCATTGGAAGCGCATTTCCTGGATGAGAACTTCTCCCGTCAATATTTCGCGGAGCGGGCCCAGAGCAAAGTATTCCTGCTGTTCACCCTCCTGGCTATTTTCATTGCCTGCCTGGGACTGTTTGGCCTGGCTGCTTTTACGGCAGAGCAAAGGACCAAAGAGATCGGTATCCGCAAAGTACTGGGTGCCTCCGTGGCGAGTATCACCGGTATGTTGAGCAAAGATTTCTTAAAACTGGTACTGATCGCCGCGGTGATGGCCATACCCATTGCCTGGTGGAGTATGCAGGTATGGCTGAAGGATTTTGCCTACCGTATCTCATTGAGCTGGTGGATGTTTGCTGCGGCAGGATTGCTGGCAATAGTGATCGCATTGGCCACAGTAGGCTATCATGCCATGCGGGCAGCCCTCGCTAACCCGGCAAGGAGCCTGCGGGCGGATTGATCCGTTCATCCAATGTGGCTTTAAAAAGCGGAATATTATTGCTAGATTACCCCGGTTTTAATCAAACAATTCTATGCCTGCATTTCAGCGACAATACCCAGTGTTAGCTGTCCTCCTTGGATGGCTATGCCTGCCAATGGCAGTATCAGCGCAGCAAAGCGCTTCTAAATTCAATGCTTACAAAGCTTTTGAACCCGTATTTTACGAAGCCAACGGAGATGAGGTCCGCACGGCAAGTGGCAGACCCGGCAGTAAATACTGGCAGAACTCGGCAGATTACAAGATCGATGTGACCTTTGACGATGTGAAGGACAATATCGCCGGTACCGTGGTGATCACGTACAAGAACAATAGCCCGGAGAACCTGCCTTTCCTCTGGCTGCAGCTGGACCAGAACATTTACAACGAAGCATCCCGTGGTGTAGCTGTTACGCCGGTTGCCGGAGGCCGCTGGGCAAACCGTAATTTCAATGGCGGTTATACGATCAGCGATGTGTCTATCGTGGCTTTAGGCAAAGAGCAGAAAGCCACTCATGAAATAGTGGATACCCGCATGCGGGTAGAACTGCCACAGGCTTTAAAAGCCAATGGCGGCGTGATCCAGCTGAAAGTGAAGTTCTCCTTTAATATTCCCGAATACGGTACAGACCGGATGGGCATCCTCAAAACCAAGAACGGTAAAGTATACGAGATAGCACAGTGGTATCCCCGCATGTGTGTATTTGATAACGTGATAGGATGGAATACCCTGCCATACCTTGGCCAGGGAGAGTTCTACCTGGAATACGGGAATATTGAATATACCATCAATGCGCCTGCAAATCATATTGTGGTAGGTTCCGGCGCTTTGCTGAATCCCGCAGAAGTATTAACGCCTGTACAACTGCAACGCTGGAAGAAAGCAGAGCAAAGTGATAGAACGGTGATGCTGCGCGATGTGAATGAGATCACGGATGCCTCTACCCGCCCGGCCAAAGAACGCCTTACCTGGAAGTTTAAATGTACCAATACGCGCGATGTAGCCTGGGCTTCCTCCCCTGCATTTATCTGGGATGCTGCCCGTATCAATCTGCCCGGCGGTAAAAGATCGCTGGCTATGAGCGTATATCCTGTAGAGAGTGCCGGCGATTCTGCATGGCGCCGTTCTACAGAATTTGTGAAAGGTTGTATAGAACACTATTCTGAAAAATGGTATCCCTATACTTATCCCGTGGCGGTGAACGTAGCGGGTATTGTAGGTGGAATGGAATATCCCGGTATCGTTTTCTGTTCCGCACGTTCTCAGAAAGGAGGTTTGTGGGGCGTAACAAGTCATGAATTCGGCCATAACTGGTTCCCCATGATCGTGGGCAGCAACGAAAGACGTTTTGCCTGGATGGATGAAGGTTTTAATACCTTCATTAATGGCCTTGCAGAAAAAGAATTCAACGGTGGCGAATTTGCAGATAAAGGTAAACCGAACCGCCACGCTGCCAGCCGCATGATGTACTACGATTCTGCCAGCAGCATCTATCACCGCGCCGATGTGATAAGAGGCGGCAGCCTGGGCATCCTCGCTTATTACAAACCTGCCATGGGATTGGACCTGCTGCGGGAAGTAGTATTGGGAGAAGAACGTTTCGACAAAGCATTCCGCTATTATATCGACAACTGGGCTTTCAAACATCCTACCCAATGGGATTTCTTCCGTGCTATTGAAAACAGCAGCGGAGAGAGCCTTGACTGGTTCTGGCGCGGTTGGATCATCAACAACTGGAAAGTGGACCTGGCTGCAAAAGAGGTAACTTATCAGAATGATACCACTGCTATCATTACCATTGAGTGCCTGGAACAATTGCCCATGCCAGCCACTGTAGAGATCAAAGAAGAGAATGGTACCAGCAAACGCGTGAACCTGCCTGTAGAGATCTGGCAGACCGGTCCTGTATGGCGTTTCCGTTATACAACTGCAGCCGGTAGTAAGGTGGTAAGTGTGAATGTGGACCCGGATAAGGCTTTGCCGGATGCCAATACCCTGAATAATGTCTGGAACAAATAAATTTTATAGGCTGGCCGGGTAACCGGCCAGCTTTTTTTATCCCAGTTTGATAGCTTCAAAGAATTGCTTCACATAAGTATCCCCGATAGGTATTGTATGCGCCCCGATAAAAATACGCTGTCTTTCCACACTATCTATTTTGTCAATAGCCGTGATAAATGATTTATGCACCCGGATGAACTTCTGCGGCGGGAGTATTTCCTCGATCCCACGGAGGTTCTGCAGGGTAAGGATCTTCTGATTTGCAGTTTGTATAGCTACGTAGTTGCGCAATGCCTCAATGAATAATATTTCGCTGAGGTTCACCCGTACAATGCGTTTATCTGTACGGATGAAGATGAATTCATTCTGCACAAGGGAGATATTATCTTTCTGCTGTTTATTCACCACCTTTTGCACTGCCTTCACAAAACGTTCAAAGGATACGGGTTTCAGAAGATAGTCCGTGGCTTCGTACTGGAAACCATCCAGTGCATATTCATCGTAGGCGGAGATGATCACAACATCCACCTGGTTCTGTAATAACTGCATGAATTCAACGCCGGTGAGTTCCGGCATCTGGATGTCCAGGAACACCAGCTTTACAGATGGTTCCTGTTTCAGGTAGGCCAATGCTTCCAGCGGATTGGAGAAGCTGCGTTGCAGTTGTAGTTCCGGCATTTTAGAAATGAATGCTTCGATCACCTGTACGGCGAGCGGTTCGTCATCTACCACAATACATTGTATAGCCATATTCACGTTGTTTACCAGCGTATACTCAATTTACAATAATAATCCGCATCGTTATCCTGTACTTCTAACTGATACTGCCCGGGATATACAAGGTCCAGGCGTTTGCGCACATTGTGCAGGCCAATGCCGCCCGTTTTGTCTTTCCGGGCACCCGATTTGAAATTGAATACAGTAAACTGTAATTCCTCTTCAGTACAGGTGATATGAATGGTAACAGGTTTTGCTGCCTGGTTTGCAATACCATGTTTGAATGCATTCTCCACGAAAGGTACCAGCAACAGCGGCGCTATTTCATAAACATGCGGATCTCCGGCTACGGTGAGCTGAATGCATTCCTCACAGCCGGTACGCAAACGTTGCAGCGCAATATAATCTTCCAGGTAACGGATCTCGTCCACCAGTTTGCTGCGATAGCTGGTAATGGGCGGTTGCGCTACCATGTATTCCAGTATATCTGAAAGCGTGTGTGTAGCATCTACTACCTGCGGGGAACGGACCAGTGCCAGCGAATAAATGCTGTTCAGGCTGTTCATCAGGAAGTGGGTGTTGAGCTGCATTTTCAGGAAAGCAAATTCAGCCTGTTGTTTTTGCTGGTCTAGGTTCTTCCTGCGTTTATCTTCTTCCAGCCAGGAAAAGAAGAGCACATAAGCAACGGCGGCGAGCACTACCAGGGTATTGCTCCATAACCCGTTGAAAAAGAACTGGCCGAAAGTTCTGTACACTTTGGCATTACCTCTTGTACCCATCAGTAATACTTCCTCCCGGAAAAAGGTATGCGCTATGAAGTATTTGAACAGGATAAAGAACAGGATCAGCGGGATCAGTTTAGACAGTAAGGCCCACCAGTTCCTGTTTCGGAGGAAAACCGGAAGCGGCCATGAGATGGTGATATAGAAGAGAAAGAAGCTGATGAAACCAAACAGGCCATTGTTAATATGAATGTAATACAGCGCTTTAAGCGGACTGGGATGCCCTAAGAGGGTCATGCCATACATCAGCATCATCCAGATCACCAGGAGCACAAAGGGCCGATATGTAAAGCGTACAGGCATCAGGCTAATTCAGGATATAAAGGTGTTTTAAAGGCTTTTTGTGTTGCCTTCAGGGATAAGGAATCCGGTTGAATATGCAGTTCCACCGTGAAAGGGGCGGGGGAGGATTGTTGCTGTAAGAGTTGCTCTGTGGCAGATTGCAGCAGCAAAGGTTCTATACTGAAACCTGCTGTGCTGCCATTGATCTGCAAGCTGATCATTTGCTGCGGGAAGAGGCGGTTATGCAGCTTTAAGTAGATATTATAAAAATGCAGCTCCTTTTGCAGGCTGGCCTTTTCGCGTTGAACAGATTTATCGTACAACATATACCGCAGCAGTTCTGATAATTGCAGGATGCATTCCACTCCTTCCTGGTCCCTTTTCTCTTCTACCTTCAGTACATCTTCCAATGCTTTTAATTTGCGCAACAATAACTGTGAGGATAAATGCATGCGCTCATACTGCCGGGAAACGTCTGCCAGGGACCTTTCCAGCTCACGGCTGCCTTTGTCGCTGGAGCGCCAGTGAATGAAGATGTAATAGGCATATGCCGCGAAAGCAACGAGCAGGCTGGTTTGCAGGGCTATACGTGAATAGGCGGAGAAGGAGAGGTAAGTTTTTTTTACCCCTATCAGGGCTATGGCTTTCTGCAATACCAGGTCAGGGAAAATAAGTCCTGCGCCATATTTGATCAGGCAGAAAGCAAGTAATGTGAGGATCACTGCAACAACCGGCTTTTTGCCCTTTAAAGGGAACACTACAAAAACGAGCAGGTAGAACAGCTGGAAGTTTATAAAGCCATAAACGATATATCTTACCAATACCCATTGCATACCAAAGGAGGAGCTGAAATTTGCCAGGATTTGCGGTGAAATATAGAGCATTACCAGCGCCATCCAGATGGCCAGGTGTACGAGATAACGGTATGGTTTGCTGCTGAGCATTAGCCCCGTAAGTTACAGTATCCACGCGGAGTTTGGGCGATTACAGGAGTGTTTTTTTTCATACTTGCAGGATGCCGGAACGTACATTCAGAACGCCTGTACGTACTATTTTGATCGCCGGAAAGCAGATGCTGCTTATTTTGGAGCATTCGTTTCATTTAATCAATAACCAACCTAAACAATGAAGAAATTAGTAGTTGTGGCAGCCCTGATGAGCCCTATGGCCCTGATGGCACAAACACAGAAAACAGCCCTTCCTAAACAGATCACCGTAAAAGGGAGTGTAAAGTTTGCCACGCCGGAAGAGCGTTTCAGAAAGATCTGGCTCTCCCGCGATAATGGTACCGGCAAAGCTGTGGTAGTGGATTCTGCTGTTCTCGGGGCAGACCTTACCTATTCTTTCAGGATCAAACAGGACCATCCCGGTGTCTATAAACTGAATATCATGCAATGGGACCATATCAGCTTCTGGAGCGATGCTGATGTAACCGTTGATTCCCGTGGTTATGATACCGCTAAGATGAAAATGAAGATCCCGCACTTCTATCTTGTAAAAGGCTCTTCAGACAACAATTTCATCAACCAGGTAGAATTAAATAATACCAATGGTTACCTCCGGATGGTAGACGAATTGAATGAAGAATACTACGCTAAAAAATACAAGGATGAGAAAGGAGATTCTGCCTGGATCAGTTACCTTAAAACCCGCAAGCGTTATAATCCTATGAGAGAAGACGCAAAAATGCGTGAAGAGCTGCTCATGGAGATCTATAAGGACCGCCCGGTGCTGATCTATGCTCTGCGTGGTATGGCAGGTACGGAAGACGGAGAAAAGTATGCCGCGGTATTAACCAAACTGGATAACCTGATCGCGAAATACCCCTGGTTAACGGAAGCGAAGGAAATGAAGACCACCATCCTCAGGAACAAGGCGCAAGCCATGAAGCTCAAAGCAGGACAGCCGGTTCCAGCTATCTCTTATCCTGATGACCTGGGTAAATTACAAGGCCTGGAGCAATACAAAGGCAAATATGTATTGGTTGATTTCTGGGCCAGCTGGTGTGGTCCCTGCCGCCAGGCGATCCCAAGGGTAAAAGAATTATACACGCAATACAAAGAGAAGGGATTGGAAGTAGTGAGCATCTCTATCGATACAGATAAAAAAGCCTGGAGGAAAGCAATGGAAGAAGAAAAGATGAGCTGGATGCAGCTATTAAGTGATGATAAGGATAAAACGATGGAAGTATTCCAGTTTTCAGGTATTCCTACCATGTATATGATCGACCCGCAGGGTAATATCATTACAAAGTTTACGGGCTTTAGTCCTGAGGCGCAAAAGGAGGCAGAGGGGATCCTGGCGAAGGGTACTTCAGCAAAGCCTGCAGCAGAGAGGAAAGCGATCCCTATGACTTCGATGTAGTTCCTTATCATGCAAAAATACGCAGATCATTTACCCGGTACAAACAAAGCCGCCGCTTTTGCCGCATTTTGCCATGGAAAAGTTTTCATAGTGTATTGGTAGTGCGTTGGTAGTGCGTTGAAAGAGCGTTGTAAGTGTATTGGTAGTGTATTGTAATAGCGTTAGTAGTGCGTTGATAGTACGGTGGATATACGGGTGCTAAGTACCGGAGAAGCCATTGAGAAGCATAAGAGAAGTAGTATAACATATTATGAAAAAGCCTTCAGGTTATAACCTGGGGCTTTTTTATTTTATCCAGGAAACAATCTCTTCAAGATATTGCCTGTCTGTTTCGTCAAACTCATTCAACTCAACACTGTCTACATCCAATACGCCCATAACTACATCATCCTGCAACATCGGTACCACTATCTCAGACCGCGATAAACTACTACACGCAATATGTCCCGGAAATGCTTCCACATCCGGTACGATCAGGGTTTGCGCCGTTGCCCAGCTGGTACCGCAAACACCTTTTCCTTTACGGATACGGGTACACGCTACCGGTCCCTGGAAAGGCCCTAACACCAGTTCATCCTGTTTTACGAGATAAAATCCTACCCATAACCAGCCGAACTGTTCTTTCAGTGCGCCGGCAATATTGGCGAGGTTGGCAATGAGGTCCGGTTCGCCGGTGATCAGTGCTTTGATCTGTGGGAGAAGGGATTGGTATTGGCTTTCCTTTGTGCCTTTGATAATGCTGAGGTCTTCTGCCATACAGGGGGTTAGAGGAATCCTAATTCAAGTTTTGCTTCTTCGCTCATCATATCTTTTGTCCAGGGCGGATCAAAAGTAAGGCGAACATCTGCATTGGTAACGCCGGGGATAGCCATGATCTTATCATTCACTTCCTGCATGATACTTCCGGCCACAGGGCATCCGGGTGCTGTAAGGGTCATGATCACCACTACATTTCCGTCAGCCACATCTATTGAGTACACAAGGCCCAGGTCGTAGATATTCACGGGGATCTCCGGATCGTACACTGTGTGTAACGCTTCTTCCACCTGGTCTCTGAGTGTTATTGTTTCCATGATAACGTCAGTTTTGAATTGATTTAGCCTGGTATCCTATGGCGTACATTTTGATCTGTTTCAGCATGGACAGCAAGCCGTTTGAACGGGTAGGGGAGAGATGGCTGGTAAGGCCGATGGCATCTATGAAATAGATCTCTGCTTCTGCGATGTCTTTCGGCGTTTGATTGCTGAGTACCTGTATCACCAGTCCTACAAGGCCTTTGGTGATCACGGCATCACTGTCTGCAGAGAATACCAGTTTGCCATCCTGTAGTTCCGCATGCAGCCATACTTTACTCTGGCAGCCACGGATCAGGTTATCGTCTGTTTTATACTTCGGGTCAATGAGCGGCAGGTCTTTTCCCAGCTGGATGATGTATTCATATTTCTCCATCCAGTCTCCAAACACTTCGAAGTCTTCTATGATCCTGTCCTGTTGCTCTTTGATAGTCATATTCCGGGTTTTAAATTATCCCAGCAAAGTTACGGCTTTACGCACACCTTGCACAAGGCGGTCTATTTCTTCCGTTGTGTTGTATACAGCGAGAGAAGCTCTTACGGTGCCGGGAATATTGAATCTTTCCATCAGGGGCTGCGTGCAGTGGTGGCCTGTGCGTACGGCAATTCCCTGCTGGTCCAGCAATACTCCCACATCGGAAGGATGATGGTCGCCGATCAGGAAGGAAATAGCGGCTGCACGGTGTTTGGCTTCACCAATAAAACGCAGTTGCGGAATGGTACTGAGTTGTTCAATGGCATATTTGGTAAGCTGGTGCTCATATGCCTGGACCTTATGGATGCCAAGCTGTGTTACATATGCCATGGCGGCCCCTAAACCAATTGCTTCGCAGATGGCAGGTGTACCGGCTTCAAACTTCAGCGGAACGTCAGCATAAGTGGTTTTGGCGAAAGTAACATGTTTGATCATGTCTCCGCCGCCCTGGTAAGGAGGCAGTTTATGCAACCAGCTTTCTTTGCCGTAAAGGATACCGATGCCGGTAGGGCCGTATATTTTATGGCCGGATAAAGCAAGGAAATCAACATCCAGGTCGCGCACCCTGATCTGGATATGTGGTGCAGCCTGGGCAGCATCCAGCAATACCGGGATGCCCTGTGCATGTGCCAGCCTGATGATATCTTTTACCGGGTTGATGGTACCGAGGGAATTGGAGATCCAGGTAACGGCAACGATCTTAACACGGGGATTGAGCATAGACTCAAACACATCCATTTCCAGCTCACCTTTATCAGTGATAGGGATCACTTTAAGGTGTGCTTTCTTTTCTTCACAGGCCAGTTGCCAGGGAACGATATTGGAGTGGTGCTCCATGGTGGAAATGATCACTTCATCCCCTTCGTTCAGGAATTCTTTGCGGAAACCTGCTGCCACCAGGTTGATGGCATCTGTGGTACCTTTTGTGAAGATAACTTCTGTATGATCAGCGCCGATGAAGCTGGCCACCTGGTGGCGGGCAGCTTCATAAGCGGAAGTAGCTTTCTGGCTGAGGGTATGTACACCACGGTGTACATTACTGTTGTAGCCGGTATAATATTCCTGCATGGAACGGATCACCTGCACGGGCTTTTGGGTAGTGGCCCCATTATCCAGGTACACAAGCGGGTTGCCATTCACAGTTTGCTGAAGGATCGGAAATTCGTTCCTGATCAACTCCACATCCGGCCAGATAATATTTTGCGTTGCGGTGGTTTCCATTTGATCGCGGTTTTTAGTTGTTCACCGCAGCAGCGAGGTATCTCGAAGCCAAAAGCTCCACCTGTTTGCGTACGGCAGGTATTTTAACCTGGGCCGTGATATCAAAGGCGAAGGCTTTCACCAGCATAATGCGGGCAGTTTCATCACCAATACCGCGTGCCTTCAGGTAGAAAAGCGCTTCGTCGCTCACCTGGCCGATGGTAGTACCGTGGCTGCATTTTACATCGTCCGCAAATATTTCCAGTTGCGGTTTGGTGTAAATGTTGGCAGTAGGACTGATCACCAGGTTATTGTTCTGCTGAAAAGCGTTTGTTTTCTGTGCGTCTTCGTGTACATAGATCTTGCCGTTGAACACGCCGGTTGCTTTGTCCATCATCACACCACGGTACAGTTCATTGCTTTCGCAATGCGGCATGCGGTGATCAACAGAGGTATGGTTATCTACCAGCTGATTACCGGTGGCGATATAGAACCCGTAGAGGTGCGTTTCTGTACGTTCAGCGTCCAGGGAGATGTTCAGGTTATTACGAACAAGGTCTGCTTCACACAAAGTGAAAGTGTAATTGTTGTAAAGGCTTTTGCCATGTTGCTGCACCAGTGTTTGATTAATGGCGCGGGTTTGCTGGCAGCCTGTTTGCAGCTGGTAGTGGTCCAGCTGTGCGCGTTCGGATGTTACGGCTTCTATCACACTGTTCACGAATACACTGCCTGCGAGATTTAAACCTGCGGCGGATTCTATGACCTGTAAATGAGCGCCCGGCTGCACTACCCACAGATGGCGGGGTTGTACGAACAGGTTGCCTGTATTGTGATAGAGGTGGATAACATGAATAGGCTGTTCTACCAGCACTTTGGCTTTGGCTTCAATAAAAAGGCCATCATTGAACAACGCCGTATTGAGTTGTGCAAAGTGATGCTCTTCCAGTTTCTTGCTTTTATTGAAGTATTGTATGAAGGCTGGTTCGTTGGCCGCTTCGCTCATTTTGCAAACCGTTACCTGTGCAGCGGGAGGCAGTTGAGAGAATTGCGGTTGCAGTACGCCGTTCAGCAATACTACCCGGTAGGTGTCCGGCAGCAGGAGGCCGGTGGCTTCCAGCTGTTCTGCAGAAAGGGGAGGAGCGGCCGGTAACTGAAGGCTGATGCCGTTTTTCAGGTAAGGCGTTACATTGGTATATTTCCAATCCTCCGTTTTAACGGTGGGGAATCCGCCCAGGGCCTGGAAGCGTGCAAAGGCAGCTTTCCTGGCATCCAGCCATTGTGCGTTGCTGCTCAGTTCAGAGAACTGTTCCGGCAGCTGGTCAATTAATGTTATGTTAGATGCGATGGTCGTCATGTTGTTTTTACCTATTGTACCGGTTCTTCTAAACGGATGTCTTCTTTCAGCCAGTCGTAGCCTTTTTCTTCGAGTTCCAGGGCCAGTTCTTTGGTGCCTGATTTCACGATACGACCGTTGTACAGCACGTGTACAAAATCCGGAACAATGTACTCCAGCAAACGCTGATAGTGGGTGATGATGATGAATGCAGTGTCTTTATTGCGGAGTTTGTTCACTCCTGCAGATACGATGCGGAGGGCATCGATATCAAGACCTGAATCTGTTTCATCCATGATAGCCAGCTTAGGTTCCAGCATAGCCATTTGAAAGATATCGTTACGTTTCTTTTCACCACCGGAGAAACCTTCGTTGAGGGAGCGGTTCATCAGGTTGGCGTCAAATTCCATCAGCTTTTGTTTGGACTTCAGCATGTCCAGGAACGCTTTGGCTTGCATAGGCGGTTGGCCATGGTAAGCGCGGATCTCGTTCACCGCTGTTTTCAGGAAGTTGATGTTGGAAACACCGGGTATTTCTACCGGGTACTGGAAGGCAAGGAAGAGACCTTCACGTGCGCGTACCTCAGGACTCATGTCCAGCAGGTCTTTACCGTCGAAATCCACAGAACCTTCTGTTACTTCATAAGCTTCGCGACCAGCGAGTACAGATGCGAGAGAGCTTTTACCGGAACCGTTAGGCCCCATGATAGCGTGTACTTCGCCCGCTTTCACATTCAGATTAATGCCTTTCAGTATAGCATTTCCTTCTACTGCCGCATGCAGATTGTTAATATTAAGCATTTCTTTGTCTTTTATGTTATCCAACACTACCTTCCAGGGTAATGGATAATAATTTTTGCGCTTCCACGGCAAATTCCATGGGGAGCTGGTTAAGAACTTCTTTTGCGTATCCGTTAACGATCATATTCACTGCCTGTTCGCTGTCAATTCCACGTTGGTTCAGGTAAAACACCTGGTCTTCCCCGATCTTGGAGGTAGTGGCTTCGTGTTCCACCATCGCCGTGTTGTTCTTTGACTCGATGTAGGGGAAAGTATGTGCCCCGCAACGATCACCGATCAGCAGGGAGTCACATTGTGTGAAGTTACGGGCGCTGGCTGCGTTAGGGCCTACTTTTACGAGACCGCGGTAAGTATTATGACCGTGGCCTGCGGAGATACCTTTGGAAATGATACGGCTTTTGGTATTCTTACCAATGTGTACCATTTTGGTGCCTGTATCTGCCACCTGCTTGTTAGCGGTTACGGCAACAGAATAGAATTCACCAATGGAGTGATCTCCCTGTAAAATTACACCCGGATACTTCCATGTGATCGCAGAACCGGTTTCCACCTGGGTCCAGGAGATCTTGGAATGATGACCTTTACAGATACCGCGTTTGGTAACGAAGTTGTAGATCCCGCCTTTACCGTCTTTATCACCGGGATACCAGTTCTGAACGGTAGAGTATTTGATCTCTGCGTTATCCAAAGCAATGAGTTCTACCACCGCTGCATGGAGTTGATTCTCGTCACGCATGGGTGCTGTACAACCTTCCAGGTAACTTACATAACTGCCTTCATCTGCCACAATGAGCGTACGCTCAAACTGGCCGGTGTTTTTGGCATTGATGCGGAAGTAGGTGGAAAGTTCCATCGGGCAGCGCACGCCTTTTGGAATATATACAAAGGAGCCGTCTGAAAAGACTGCGCAGTTCAGGGCGGCGTAAATATTGTCTGATTGGGGAACCACTGTACCGAGGTATTTCTTCACCAGTTCAGGGTGCTCTTTAACAGCTTCGCTGAAGGAGCAGAAGATAATGCCCAGTTCGTTCAGTTGTTTCTTGAAGGTGGTGGCCACGGATACGCTGTCAAATACAGCATCCACGGCAACACCGGAGAGGAGTTTTTGTTCTTCCAGTGGAATACCCAGCTTTTCAAAAGTACGGAGGAGTTCAGGGTCTACTTGATCCAGACTTTCATATTTCACCTGCTTCTTAGGTGCGGCATAGTAGGAAACACTCTGAAAATCAATTTCAGGGAGTTCAAAGTTCTGCCAGGTGGGCATAGACAGTTTCTGGTACAGCTGATAACCTTTTAACCGCCATTCCAGCAGCCACTCGGGCTCCTGTTTTTTGGCAGAAATGAAGCGTACGATCTCTTCGCTCAGGCCCGGAGGTGCAATATCCATTTCGATCTGCGTCTCAAACCCGAACTCGTAATCGCGGCCTGCCAGTTCCTGCAATATGTCTTGTTCTGCGTTCATATATTTTGCTTCTCTATCAATTTATTCTTCAAAATCGTTCAGAATTCCCCCTTTTATGTGAGATGGTACTGCAAAGATAGGTCGTCCGAAGCGGTATATTATCATATAAGAAGGGAATTTCAGCTATGCTAACCAAATACATGCATTGAAATCTCCGCAAAGTTACGATATTTGCTAATAAAGCAAGTAAAAACTTGGAAAACTACAAGGCATATCATACCTCTTCAACGGACCGTATGTTGTTGCTGCTCAAGACCAAAGGGCCGCTTTCAACAAATGGCATCGCCCGGGAGCTGGGAATTACCGGCGAGGGAGCCCGTCAGCAGCTACAGCGGCTGGCGGAAGAGGGTTGGGTAGCTTTTGAATCCAGTTCCAAAGGGGTAGGCCGCCCATCTTTAATATGGAGCCTGTCCGACCGGGGGAACCGCCGTTTTCCGGATACCCATGCAGAGCTGACGGTGCAGCTGATCAATACCATCCGGGATGTGCTGGGAGATGAGGCCCTGGGAAATGTGATCTCCGCCCGGGAGCATAAAGCGCTTTTACGTTACTATGACATTATCAGGCTGGAAGAGGGGCTGGAGGACAAGGTCCGGAAATTTGCGGCTTTGCGGTCTTCCGATGGGTACCTGGCGGAATACCGGGCTGAGGGGAATGGATTCCTTTTGATCGAGAATCATTGTCCGATCTGTGCAGCAGCGAATGCCTGCCACGATATTTGTAAAGTGGAATTGCAGACCTTTCAGCAGATATTTAAAGAATGGGCAACAGTGGAAAGGTTGGATCATGCGATAGAAGGAGCGAGGCATTGTGCGTATAGAATATTGCCTGTTTGATTTTATTTTTTTATTACATTTGCACACCCGTAGCAGAAATGTTGTGGGTTTTTTTGACTCCCTAGCTCAGTTGGTTAGAGCTACTGACTCTTAATCAGTAGGTCCTGGGTTCGAGCCCCAGGGGGGTCACTGGCCTGAAAGCTTTTTCAATAAGGCTTTCAGGCTTTTTTTCTCTTCTCAGTTTTTGTAGCAATTTGTTCAGCGTTAACACTTATGGCTGTATATGATGTGAAAGCAAAAAGAAAATTTAAGGGACAGGATGAACTCCTTTAAGTAATTCAGAAACGGATATTCCATAAGCATCGGCTATCCTGCATAACACAAAAAAGCCGGGTATATTTTCGCCCTTCTCATAACCTTCATATTGTTTGTGTTCAATGTCTGCCTCAAGCCCAACCTGGCGGAATGACCAACCTTTGGCTTCCCGGAGCTCATGTAGCCTGGTCATCAGATTGGTCCTTATTTTATCCTTTTTGTCATTCATTCATCCTAAATCTGATAATTCCGATCTTAATAACTGTGGTGATATTTACCCACAGTCCAAAAAAAGCCTTATATTCATATATCTTTACTGCCTTAAATAATTTGAAGGCATCGCTTTATATCCTGTCCGACCGACCAAGTTTGAGGACACGGGATCAGAAGTGAGGCCTGCGTACGTATGTGCGCGGGCTCTTCTTGTCTGGTCCTCCTTGGTCGGTCGGCTGGCGAGTTGAGTACCGCGCCTTTTTTTGTGGCGCACAAAATCTGTGGCCATGGAGAAAAGCAATACGATCCATACCATTCATTTAGAACTGGGAATGCCGCTGTGGGCCATTATATTTTTTGTCTTAGCGATTGGTGGCTTTTGCTTTTTGATTCAATACGCCACATACCTGCATTTAACCCGTAAAGAAACTACTGAGACATGTACAAAGGCAGATACCTTGACCAACCAGTCGACGACGAAATATAATCACTTACCTAACCTACCGGGGATTCCTCTCTGGTATTGTCCTTTACAAGGTGTTGACAGCCTGTTCCTCACCTGGCAGGGTCTTCAATTAGTGCCTTAATGATCTGAATGTCGTTGAAAGTAAGGTTTGTTTTCTCCGGTAAATGCATCACTGTAGTATCAGGAATAAATTTTTCTTGAAAATAAAACAAGATTCTAAATTACCATAACCCCCTAAAATTTCACGATAGCTAATTCATCTACCTGCAAATTCCGTTTTAGTATAATGGGTACATTGCCCTATGACATTGAATTATTTTTTACCTTTGTACCTCATGCAAAAACAGCTATTCACATATTATAATGTAGCGATTGGAATGATTGCCTGATTCCGGGTGTCTTGTTTCTGAAATTGCCAGCTTGGTAGTTCCCATACTATCAAAGGCGATCTTGTATGCAGCAAACCATTCGGATGAAAGAAGATGAGGCAATTTTATTTCATCATTCTAAATTATAAGTAGTGAATAACTTATCATTATATGGTTGGAACGACGCCCTGTTCCAACTCAAACAAACCTCACAATACAATCATCTTTCCCACGGTCGTGTTTCCGCGGTAAACAAAACCAATTATGAAGTTATCGCTGAGAGCGGTTTGCTGTTGTGCGAACTAACCGGTAACCTGCTTTATGGAAGGTCATTATTTGAACTTCCGTGTACAGGCGATTGGGTTATTTTTCAACCGCTTGACGATAGCAAAGGAATAATCGTTGATATCTTACCCCGTAAACATACGCTGTACCGGAGAAAGAGCGGTACAATTTCCGAACGGCAGGCTATTGCATCCTATGTTGATAAGGCATTTATTGTACAAAGCCTTGATGCTAATTTCAATGTTCGCCGAACGGAGCGTTTTATGGCACAAGTATTAGAAGAAGATATTCAGCCGGTATTGATACTCACTAAATCTGATCTGGAATTTAACCGCCACCAGGTAGATGGATCGCTGAAACATATTAGCCGCCAAATGCCGGTATTTTTCACCAGCATTCTTTCTCCTGGAACAATACTTCCTGTGCGGAAATTTATCAAACCGGGAGAATCGATCGTATTAGTGGGATCTTCAGGGGTTGGGAAAAGTTCTTTGATCAATGCATTGTGTGAACGGGCTGTACTTCCCACATCTGAAATAAGCCAGTCATCAGGTAAAGGACGGCATACTTCAACCCGGAGAGAAATGGTGCTGATGGATGATAGCGGTGTTTTAATAGATACGCCGGGCGTAAGGGAATTTGGATTGGCCCTGGACAACCCGGAGGCATTAGCAGATATGTTTGATGTCGCCGATTTTGCAGCATCCTGTCGTTTTAAGGATTGTACGCATGTGAATGAACCAGGCTGTGCAGTTATTGAAGCTGTAAACAACGGTGTTTTAGAAGAGGAGGTGTACAGTAGTTACCTCAAATTGCGAAAAGAATCCTGGTACTTTTCTACTTCTGAACATGAAAAACGAAAAAGAGATAAGTCTTTTGCCAGAATTTCAGAGGAGGCTAAGAAGATAAAGAAACGTTGATCTTAGTACAGGGGACAAGTCTGAAATGATGAACTTGTCCCCTTTTTGCATTACCCCCAATTTACTATTGTATCGTATAATCCTTTACGGCCACTTCCGATAACCTGAAATATCCATAAGCAAAGTTGGCTACATGGGTCTCATTGATGATATTCCCTCTCACCGAACCTGGTGTTGTTTGAAACGGGCCGTTACCAGCCCCGGATGCCGCCAGCAGTTTTCTGAAATAATCATAATACCTCCTGGAGATTCCATATAGCCTGATGTTTATCAGGTCTCCCGTCTTCAGATCTTCGTCGGAGAAATATTCCTGCATCAGGTTGCCCTGGGTGTTTTTGTCATCTTTGGCTTTATAATCCGGAAATTTTGATACAGGAGACAGGATGCGGTGCAGATAATGATTTTCTTCATTACCATTATCCTGGTAGTAGTAGGTGATTTCCACTTCATCACCTCCAAATCCGCCGTTATTATTCTGTGTAATATTCTTTTCAATATCCGGCACACCTATGCAAGTTTCGGTTGCAGTATATGTTTCCCCATTTAAAACCACTTTTAATGTATATGTTTCCCCGATAACCGGATGGAAATTGGAGCAGATATATTCTCCCGTACCGGGGTTTTCTGTAAAGCTAAAAACAGTATTTGCTGAATTTGTTATAACTATATCCGCGCCTGAAACTGTTGGGAATTCCGTACTGTAATATCCGGTTGTGGTGGAGAGTTTGATCTTCTGCTCATTGCCGGTAGTGCCCTTAACCCAGTCAATCGATGCGTCAATCACCAATTTGGGTGCTGCTGTTTCCAAATCCACTTCCACTACTTTTGTGCAGGACAGCAGGAAAAAAAAGGAGGGGACCACCATGTATCTGAATATATTTTTCATTTTTATTAGCATTAAAATCTGAAATTGTAAGTCACGCCCGGAATGATGCTGAAGATCGATATCTTCTTTGCTTCGCTCAGCCCTGTTTCCCTGTTTTGCTCAAACATAAGAGATGCGGCGTTGCTTCTATTGTAAACATTGTAAATACTGAACACCCATTCTCCCTTCCACCTTTTTTTGCTGTCTGGCTTTGGTATGTATGTTGCCGATAGGTCCAAATGATGGTAAGCCGGAAGTGAATTAATATTTCGTTCTCCGTAATTCCCGATCGTAATTCCCTGGTACTGGTATTTACCGATGGGATAGGTTGCAGCTTTCCCTGTCTGGTAGGTGAAAATGCCGCCAAAGCTCCATTTTTTGGTCAGTTGATAAGCGGCAGTAAGTGAAAGGTTATGCGTTTTATCGTAATTGGCACGATACCATTCGCCGTTGTTAATGCCAGGTTCTTCTGCCGTTCTTCCCGGCGTGCGCTGCTCTGCTTTGGAAAGTGTGTAAGAAAGCCAGCCTGTGAGCTTCCCGGTATTTTTCTTCAGCATCACCTCCAGTCCATAAGCCCTGGCCTCTCCGTTTAGCAGTACCTGTTCTATGGCTTTGTGGGCAATCAATTCGGCGCCGTCGATGTAATCTGCTTTGTTCTTAATTTTCTTGTAAAAAGCTTCTGTTTCCAGGGAATACTTTTCATTGCTGAAATTCCTGAAATAGCCCAATGCAACCTGGTCAAGGATCTCAGGTTGCAAATATTGGTCGCTCGGCGCCCAGATATCGAGTGGGGAAACGGAGGCTGTGTTGGAAATTAAATGGATATACTGGCTCATCCGGTTATAACTCGCCTTAATGGACTGGTCGTCATTAATGGCATAAGAAACGGCCAAACGGGGTTCTACATTTCCAAAGCCAATGATCTTTTTGTTCTTATCGTAATGTGTTATGCCTGTGGGCGTTCCTTCTTCATAAAGTTGTAACGCCGGATTGAAAGACACAGCCTGGTTATTTGCATAATTATTTACATTTTGTTCCCCCAACCGCATGAAATTGCTATATCGCAGTCCATAGGTCAATGATATTTTATCCGAGAGTTTTTGCTCGGCGCTGATATACAAGGCGTTTTCCCAGGCATATTTTTTTTCAATCTGGTCAGCATTGATAGGTGATGAAGTGTCCATAGGCTTTATAGTGCCGGGATTGAACTGGTAGTAGATGGAATTGATGCCGTAATTCAACACCAGCTTATCGGACAGGTAATGGTTAAAATTGTACTTAAAATTATAATTACGGATGTCCGATGCCCAATCAATGCCAACATATTTTATCTTCAGGCCATAATCGTACTTGCTGTAAATGACGGATGCATTGGAAAAGAACTTATCAGAAAAGATATGGTTCCAGCGGAGATTAAAGAATGAGTTCCCATAATTGTTGCTGAAAAAATTACTGAAATCCATTTTGTCCTTGCCGAAATATCCTGAAAGGAAAAGCCGGTTATTGTCATTGATCTTATAATTCAGTTTGGCGTTCAAATCATAAAAAGACACCGCATTGTCGTTGCCAGCCAGTTTCAGGAACAAATTCGCATAAGAAGTACGGCCGGCAACTACGAACGAACCTTTATCTTTTACAATCGGGCCTTCTGCCAATAACCTGCTCGAAATCGCTCCGATCCCACCCGTTAGGTGATATTCCTTGTTGTTCCCTTCCTTCTGGTAAATATCCAAAACAGAGGAAGTTCGCCCGCCGAAATTAGCCGGTATTCCACCTTTATACAATTTCAGATCTTTGATCACATCAGCATTAAAAACGGAGAAAAAACCGAACAGGTGAGAAGTATTGTACACAACGGCTTCATCTAACAATATCAGGTTGCCGTCAACCGAACCGCCCCTGACGTTAAAGCCCGTTGCTCCTTCCTGGGCATTGGAAACTCCGGGAAGCTGCAGGATGGCTTTCAAAATATCAACCTCGCCCATCACTGCCGGCATCTTTTTGATGGTGGCAATGCTGAGCTTATTCACACTCATTTCCGGTTTCCGGATGTTGCTTGCTGAACGCCTGTCTTTTATCACTACTTCATCCAGCGTTTTGCTTTTTTCAAGCATGGAAAAATCTTTCCTGATGTTTTCTGTCAGGGAGATATGTTCCTCAATATTCTCAAATCCCATACAACTGATAACGATCGTATATTCTCCTTTGGGCAGGGTGATGGAATAAAAACCATATGTATTGGTAATTGTTGAAACTTTCGCTTCCGGGACGAAGATGCTTGCGCCGGCTATTGTTTCGGTGTTTGTTTTTATGGTAATTGTTCCACTCAAGGTGACCTTCCCCTGCGAATAGGCCCCCAATGAAATGGCTATAAACAGTAGTGTGTAAATGAACTTGTATCTCATCTTTTAAAGATCGATTTAACTTACAATTGGATACAAAGCTATTCTCCTGGAGAACCACCATTTTCTAATTATACCAAACGCAGTATCTTTTATAGCAAAGTACGCCGGGGCACTACAAAATATCTTTTCCGTTCATGCGTTTCATATTGCTCCTGCTTTCGTATAAAAAGCAGGAACTTTCGTATAAAAACAGATCAGAGCATAGCTTTAAATGTTAAATTTGTGCTACACAATTTTCTAGATGAATGATCTTACCCATCAGCAGCTTATTAAAGAAAATATACTTTTTCGTTTCCTGATCTCACCTGATCGCAGGATCTTCCGGCATCTGCTGTTCATTGTTTTTATAGGCACCGTATTGTATAACAGCACTTCCATCATTGCCAACCCTATAGCGGTATTTGCCTATTTTATCATATTATTCTACGTGAATATGTATGTGCTGGTGCCGAAGCTTTTGTTCAGGAATAGAAATATTGAATATGGCTTGTCTGTGCTCGGCATCCTTGTTGTAGTGGCTATTTGTGGTTCCTTTTTCAATCCTTTTAATAAAGGAAATGCGCTGAACATCCCGCTTTTTTCCTTTCTTACCGTGCTGCTGTTAGCGGCCTCATCTTCCATAAAACTGTTTCAGAAGGGAATGAGGGACAAGCAAATGATCTACGAGCTGGAACGGTCGAAAACGTATGCAGAATTGGAACAATTGAAGAACCAGATCAACCCGCATTTTTTGTTTAATATGCTGAACAACGCCAATGTTCTAACGAAGAAAGACCCCGATAAAGCCTCAGAGGTTTTAATGAAGCTGAGCGATCTACTTCGCTACCAGCTTTATGACAGTGCAAGAGATAAGGTGTTATTGACTTCGGACATTCATTTCCTGGAGGATTTTTTAAATTTGGAAAAAATAAGGCGGGATAGTTTTGATTTCCTGATCTCCAAAGATGGGGATTTGAGCGGCGTGCAGATTCCGCCTTTGCTGTTCATTTCGTTTGTGGAAAATGCAGTGAAGCACAACAATGATGCAACAAGATCGTCTTATGTAAACCTGTATTTCGATGTCAGGAATGATGAACTTTTCTTTAAATGCATCAATTCCAAACCGATGCTCAGGTCCGTTAATAATACAGGCGGATTGGGGTTGGCAAATGTCAAGCGAAGGCTGCAACTTTTGTTCCCGGAAACACATAGTTTACATATCGAAGATGGTTCAGAAAGCTACTGCGTAACCTTAACCATAAAGCTATGAGGGTGATAAGAAAATTCGAATATCGCAGGCGATCATTTCGTTTTATAGTAAAGCGTATAAAATTATGAACTGTATTATTATAGATGATGAACCATTGGCAAGAGAAGCCATAGAAATGTTGATTAACCAAACTGGCGATTTGGATCTGATCGGTTCATTCAACAGCCCTGAAACGGTCACAAATTTTATGGAGGGCAATACCGTTGATTTAATCTTCCTTGACATACAAATGCCGGGAATTAATGGAATTGAATTTGCCCGCTCCATTCCCAAAGATACATTTGTGATCTTTACAACCGCCTATTCTGAATTTGCTACCGACAGCTACGAAGTAGATGCGATCGACTACCTGATAAAACCTGTAAAATTAGCCCGTTTTCAAAAGGCTGTTGAAAAAGCCCATACCTACGCCAAATTATTCAAGGCGGATTACGCTAATAACAATATTGAACAGGTAGCTGACGACTTTTTCTTTGTGAAAGCAGACCGCAGGATCTTTAAAGTATATTTCAATAACATACTTTTTATCCAGGGTTTGAAAGATTATGTTATAATGCACAGCGAAAATCAGAAGGTAATTACGGCGATGAATATCAAAACTATCTACGACCAGTTACCGAAAGATATGTTTGTGAGAGTAAGTAAATCCTATGTCATCAATGTTAAACATATCGGTTCAGTGGATAATAACACGGTGTACATCGGTACAAACGAAATCCCTATCGGAAGTATTTATAGGGATTTCTTTTTCAGCGAATTTGTGACAAAAAGGATAGTGGGCAGGTAGTATTGTCTGAAAGGCATTCCTTCCTTCAATAGTTTTTCTGATCTAAGCCTCATCAGCTTTTCAGCGATCCCAGGTGCCGGTAAGTATTAAGTAACACACCGGTAGGCGTGGTGGCGGTACTCACAAATTCAAGTTTGCGGGCATCAAAGCTGTCTGAAAAAATGCGCTTGCCTTTGCCCAGCAATACCGGGTATACGATCAGGATAACTTCATCTATCAATCCAGCATCCAGCAGTACAGACGTTAATGATATACTTCCGGAAAGAACAAAGTCAGGCCCTTCGGTGGACTTAAGTTTGCGAAGCGCTTCAACGAGATCTCCGCCCAGATCCTTAACGGGTCCCCAAGTCAGGCTCTCCGGTCTGTGGGTAACAACGTATTTGGTAGCGCTGTTGATGGCATTTGCCATAGGAAAGTCGCCGGCAGTTGGCCAGAATCCCAGCCAGGAATCATAGGTCCGGCGGCCAATCAGCAGATCAAAGCCGGGACCATATGCCTCCAGGAGGCTTGCCTGCCCGGCCGGTGTGCGGTAGGGGGCTGTCCATCCTCCGTACTCATAATCTTCGCCGTGCTCAATCACGCCGTCAAGGGAGATATGTTCGAAAATCCTGATCTTTCTCATTTTGTTGTTGTTTAATGATGATCCAAATTTAGGACAGACCAGAAACAAGCGTAGGGTGCAATTCCGACAATATGCGGGTGTTAATGACCATTTTTTGCAAAATGTACTTTACGTATCTTTAGAGATAAACTTTAAATAGAAAACCATGGCAACGAATAAAGTACTGCGAATGGACAATGTAGGGATTGTTGTAGAATCCCTTGATGAGGCTGTTTCCTTTTTTACAGAAATAGGCCTGAAGCTCGAAGGACGGGCCACGATCGAAGGAGAATGGGCTGGACGCGTTACTGGACTGGGTACGCAGAACGTAGAGGTAGCCATGATGATTACCCCTGATGGCCACAGCCGGCTGGAGCTTTCTCAGTTTATAACCCCGCCTGTTATAGAAGATCATAGAACTGCTCCTGTGAATGCGCTCGGTTATCTGCGCGTTATGTTCACTGTTGAAAATGTAGACGAGTTGGTATCCCGGCTCATCAGGCATGGCGCTCAGCTTGTGGGCGAAGTGGTCAACTACGAAAACATATACAAACTCTGCTACATTCGTGCAAAAGATGGTCTGCTAATTGGTTTGGCAGAACAGCTCAATGCGGGCAGCGCCAAATAAATATTGCACTTAAAGATCTTAAATCGTTCAGTAATGGGATGTGACACAATTGCGTGTCACATTTTTTTTGCAGTTTTAATTGGCCCAAAGCTTGTACTGAATGAACCGTTCAAATGAATGGATATGAAAATAAAAACAGCTTTGGAAACAGACCAGGCCGGTGCCATTAGTGTATTAACATTGGCATTCACTGTTGATCCAATGGCCAGATGGTCCCTATCAGACCCGGCAACGTATCTGGCCACTTTCTCTTCTATAACAAAGGCTTTCGGAGGCAGTGCGTTCGAGCAGGGAACGGCCTACGTAGCCAATGGTTTCACCGGTGCTGCCTTATGGTTGCCGCCCGGCGCCAAATCCGATGAGAAATCCTTAAAGAGGCTGTTCGACGAGAACACGAACGACGATATAAAAGAAGACATGCAGGTGATTTTTGAGCAAATGGAAAAATTCCACCCGGCAGAACCGCACTGGTATTTACCCATGATAGGCGTTGACCCGGCTCATCAGGGTGCCGGGATAGGATCTGCACTGATGGCGGAAGCACTCAAGGCAGTGGACCGTGATAGGTCAATCGCATATCTCGAATCTTCAAATCCCAGGAATATTTCGCTATACGAGCGTCACGGTTTCGAGGTGATCGGCGAAATTCAATCCGGCAGTTCGCCTGTTTTACGCCCCATGTTAAGAAAAGCACGATAGATCATGAATAATAAAGCAATACTCGAAAAGGCAAATGCTGCCATCATGGAAGGCGACCATGAAGGATTTCTGATTCTCTGCACCGAGGATACAGAATGGACATTTATAGGGGACAGGACCTTACGGGGGAAGGAAGCCGTTAGACAATATATGGCATCAACGTACGTAGAGCCACCAGAATTCATGGTCGAAAATTTAATTGCGGAAGGTGACTTTGTAACGGCAATTGGTAAGATCAGTTTGAAGAACGAAGATGGAAAAACAATTAATTACGCTTACTGCGATGTTTGGCGATTCCGCGATGGTAAGATGGCCGGGTTGAAGGCTTTCGTTATTGAGCTACCCAGGCAAGTAAATTGAGCTATGGGAGAAAGCAGCCAGCGCCCGTAATACTGACCTTTGTGTCATTAAATCAAAGATCAATGACAACAAAGATAACTTTGGGAAAAAATGGGCCACTCGTGTCCAAGCTCGGATTAGGCTGTATGCGCATGTCTCCTGTTTGGGGAAGCGGGATGAATGATGAAAGCGAAAGTATCGCCACCATTCAGACGGCATTGGACAGCGGAATTAATTTTTTGAATACAGGAGATTTTTACGGCAGCGGGCACAATGAGCTGTTGGTAGGTAAGGCCATCAAAGGTAGGAGGGACGACGCTTTTATAAGTGTTAAATTTGGCGGCATCGTTTATGGTGGTCAGTTCCTTGGGTTGGACCTTCGCCCTATGGCTATCAAAAACTTTATCGAATATTCCCTGGTACGTTTAGGCATAGATACCATTGATCTTTATCAACCCTGCAGGCTCGATAACAGTGTTCCGATGGAAGACGTGATCGGAACGGTGGCCGATCTGATCAAAGAAGGAAAGGTGCGTTATCTCGGCGTTTCTGAAATTACCGCCGCCCAATTGCGCAAAGCAAATAGTATTTACCCGGTAACTGCATTGGAAATAGGCTATTCACTGGCAGACCGCCAGATAGAAAGCGACCTGCTTCCTACGGCTAAAGAACTGGGTATCGGTGTTGTGGCATTTGCCAATACGGCCGAAGGATTGCTCACCGGGGAAATGAAAGCTCCGCTTCCTGCCAATGCCTACCATCGTCACTTCTCCCGTTTCCAGGGACAGAACCTGGTAAAGAACCTGGAAAAAGTGGAAGTATTAAAGCAAATGGCAAAAGAGAAGGGATACACACCTGCACAGCTGGCAATTGCCTGGGTGAATACACAGGGCGATCATATTATGCCACTGGTAAGCATGAGCCGCAGATCACGGTTGCCGGAAAACCTGCAGGCTATGGAAATTACCTTCTCACCTGACGAGTTAAAAACGCTTCATACTCATTTTTCACCAGGTGCGATATTAGGAGGTACTTACCTGCAGCGCTAAAGCTGTAACTTTACAGTATGACCAATCCAACAGAAATACTTCCGGGGATCATCTTTTTCTCCTATTACTCCAACATGAGAAAGGAGAAGGTGGCATTCATGGAGGACAATACCCTCATATTGCAGGTTTTGGGCCAGTTTATCCTGGAAACTGCCAACCATAAGATCTCCATGGAAGGCGGCCAAATGTTGCTGGTAAGAAAGAATCAACTGGGAGAAATTACCAAGATCCCTTTGAACGGTGAGGGATATCAAACAATTGTCATTCGCCTCAAGGAAGATTTACTCAGGAAGATTGCCCTTGAAGAGCAAATAGCTGTAGAACAAAAATATGCAGGGCCTGCCAATGTGCTAATTCCCGGAAACGATTTTTTACATGCTTTTTTTCAATCCCTGTTGCCATATGTCCGTCATCCGGAAAAAAAGATCACCACAGAGGTAGGTATGCTCAAAGTAAAAGAAGCGGTATATCTCCTCCTGGATATCATGCCGGGACTCAGGGAATTCCTCTTCGATTTTTCTGATCCTTATAAGATGGACCTGGAGAAATTCATGGTCAGCAATTTTCATTACAATATTCCTGTTGATCAATTTGCACGCCTCACGGGAAGAAGCCTTGCCGGTTTCAAGCGTGATTTCCAGAAAATATTCGGACTGGCTCCACGGCAGTGGTTGCTGGAAAGGCGATTAGCGGAAGCCCGCCATCTTATAGAAACAAAGAACAAAAAGCCATCGGCGATCTATCTTGACCTGGGTTTTGAAAGCCTTTCTCATTTCTCCCATTCTTTTAAGAAGAAATTCGGTAAGGCACCCACTGAATGGGTAGCACAGGAATAATAAAAAAAGGCTTCAGGTCAACAACCTGAAGCCTTTTTATTCTACTTCTTATCCTGATAAACCCTCACGTAATCTATCAGCATCGTTGCCGGGAAAATAGTGGGATCAATCCCTTTGGCACCTTCCCATCTACCACCCACAGAGATATTCATGATGATATGAAAAGGGGCGTCGAACGGCCATTCCGCCGGTGTTTTGTGTTCATTGGGGAAATGATACCGGTGTATGCCGTCAATAAAATAATCGATCCCTTCCGGCGTCCATTCCATAGCATAAACATGAAAAGCGTCCCATGGCCTTGGCAGGTAAGTTCTAACCCCTCTTTGGGTTCCTTTGATATGATTATAGGCACCTGTATGAACAGTCTGATAGATGCTGTCAGTATGCCATTCTATATGCTCCACGATATCAATTTCGCCACAATTAGGCCAACCGCCATATTTCTTTGTGGAAGCCAGCATCCATACGGCAGGAAGTACGCCAAGCCCTTTGGCAATTTTTGCACGGACCTCTATTCTTCCGTATGTCCATTCATACTTGCCTTTGGTAAGCAGCCTGGCTGAGGTATAGGAGGTATCGGTACCTTGAATATGCCTGTTGGCTTTTATCTGTAACATGCCATTGGCCACTTTTGCAGTAGCGGTATCGTTGGCTGTATAATTCTGTAGTTCATTATTCCCCCAGCCACTTTTGCCAACATCGTACCCCCATTTTTTAGCATCCGGAAGCCCTTTATAATTGAATTCATCGCTCCAGGCAAGTTTCCAGGAGGTGTTGACGGTTTTTTTCTGCGCATAGGAGCAATGAGAGGCGCATATGATCAGTGTGATCAAACAGTTACGGGTAAATATCATGTCTATGGGTTTTGAAAGAAAGAAGGCATGATCAATATTGCATCATGCCTTCTTTGAGAAAGATAAGTGATTATTTAAGATTTGAATTTACGTCTTCCTGTGCCTGTGGGATAGGCAGAAATTCACTTTTACCTTTTATGAATCCGGGAAGCACGGTAGCTGCCTGATCTGTTCTCAGCAGGTCGTTAAACCTTTCTCCCCACCATTCGCAGATAAGTTCAGCGCGGCGTTCATCCAAAACCTGTTGCAAAGTAGCGTTTGTAAGAGGGCCGAGGTTTACCCGCAAACGAACTTCATTCAACGGGCCGTCTCCATTCTGGCCTTTACGGACCTTTGCTTCTGCATTCATCAGCAATGCTTCTGCATATCTGAATATCCGTACGTTATTATTGGAGCCATAATCCTGCCTGCCTGCCGTCATCTGGGATTTAGGGAAATAAGACTTCCCGTTAAAGTATTTTTTCCTTGCGCCATTTCCGGAAACGGGATCGCCATCCGGCGTAACAGTAACTGTACCGGGTTCTCCATTTACGCCGCAATATTGTATAGCTGTTTTTAACCGGAGTGCATCATTACGGGCAGTCAGGAAATCTACTGCTTTTTGAGTGGGTACCATCCAGCCCGGGCCAGTGATGGGTGTTCCAAAAGTATTTTCAGGTCCCTGGAAGAGGTAAAAATTACCCCAGGATTCATTGGAACCTCCGGAGGTAACCACATCACCTGTTTCTGTTCCAAAATCCGAATACTGAAATTCTAATATAGCTTCATCACAAAGTTTGCCGGGTTTTTTGAATAACTGGTAGTAGTCGCCGAACAATGTAAACTTATGGCTATTGACGATCTGGTTTGTAGTTTCCAGCACAACATCCCAATAAGGACTTGCATTGGTATTACCTGCAAGGTCCATAGCAACCTTGGCTTTCAGCATTAAGGCGGTATATTTGGTTACTGCTCCCTGCCTGGGCGCCGCTACCTGGTTAGGTCTTGCATCCTCCAGGTTGGCAATACAGAAGTCCATTTCCTCGATAATATTTTTCCTGATATCCTCCAGTTTACTTTTAGTGGCATTGCCCAGTTTGGCCGGATCTGTACTTTCCTGTCCAAGCATGGGAATGTCTCCAAAATACCGGCTGATCCAGTAATGCCCCAACGCTCTGAAAAACCTGACTTCTGCCCGGTATTGTGCAAGGAGCTTAGTGTTAGCTGCATCACTGGGAGGTATGTTCTTAGCAAATTCATCTAACTCAACCAGTGCGGAGTTAGCGCCTAATACTACACCATAAAGACTGATCCACATATCATTGATACCCCAGTAACTCTTTACGGTTACATTGTTCTGGAAATTGTGGATGGCAATCTGGCCGGCATCATCATTACCCGGTTCTATTTCATCGCCGCGTACAGACCTGATGGCTACGCTGATCCATTTGGCAAAAGTGCCGCTGCTGGCGGTCCGGTAAACACCTGCTACCGGCCTGTACATCAGGGTAAGGTCTGCATAATTGATCTTAGCGGCCTGCACGTCATTTTCCAACGGACGATCTAAAAACTTGGAACAACCTGCTGAGAGGATGATCATTATCACCAGGCTTACGGCTAATTTATAAAGTTTCATAATGTGCTGTTTTAATTGGATGATACAATTAGAAAGTAGCTCTTACACCAAAGCTGTATGTTGCTGAAACAGGATATACATTCACGTCATATCCCACACCGGTTACTTCAGGAGTGAACCCGTTGTACCTGGTGAAAATGAACGGCCTGTCTGCTGTTGCAAACACGCGCATGTTGATCGGCGCTTTGTTTTGATTTAGTTTGAAATTGTATCCCAGTTGTATGTTTTGTATGCGCAGGTAAGCACCACTTTCCGTGAAGAATGAATTGCTCACTTTGAACCATGAATCACGCAGCGCATTTGCTGATGGATAGGCATTGGTAGAACCAGGGCCGGTCCAGAGGTTGCTGGCAAATTCTTCATCTATGTTCAATGATGTGGATGCTTTGTAGAGCTTTCCACGGTTCAGGTTAAGGATTTTGTTTCCTGAAACGCCCTGGAAAAATATACTGAAGTCAACATTAGCATATTGAAGCCCCAGGTTGAAACCATAGCTGAGCGTTGGTATATAGTTACCAATATTTACACGGTCAGCATTGGTGAGTTCACCATCTCCATCCTGGTCTTTATATTTAGGGAAACCGGGTTGTATCTTAGATGTGGCGGTACTGTTATATTTTGAAGCGATAGGGTCTTTGTTTATTTCATCCTGGGTTTGATATACACCTATAAATTCATAACCATAGAAATAATTGATAGGCTGGCCTACAACAATGCGGTTGGGGAATTCAGCTGTCCATTCCGGGAATCCGCTTGTTGAGCTGGGAAGGCTTCCCAGGTTGGTCACCCTGTTTTTCAGGGTGGAAAAATTTCCACCGATCTGGTAGTTCAGTTTTCCAATGTTATCCTTCCAGTTCAGTGAAACATCAAAACCGCTGTTTACCATATCTGCCCAGTTACCATACACGGAGCCGTAGGTGTATGCAAGGGGTTTTTGAAATGCTGCCCCGGTTGTTGTACGGTGGTAATAATCCGCGGAACCTTGTAATCTCCTGTTCAATAATTCAAAATCAATACCTCCGTCCCATTCTGTTACTACTTCCCAGGTAATACTCGTGAAATTTCTGTCAACAGTATACCCTTGCAGGTATTGCCCGTCTGAAGTGCCTGTGCTTCCAAAGATGGCTGAATTAGAATTCCCGCCGAGCGCTTTAGCATATGCGCCATTGGCATTTACCCCGTCGTTCCCCAGTTTTCCCCAGCTACCACGCAGTTTAACAAAATCAAAGATCCGCTGACCTTTCATGAAATTTTCATTGGTAAGTACCCATCCAAGGCCAACTGAGGGGAAATAGCCCCATTTGGTTTGATATTTGGAGCTGCCATCTGCCCTGAACGTTGCAGTCAGCAGGTATTTATTATCAAAATCATAAGTAGCCCGCGTAAAGTAGGAGATACCGGCATTACGAGATCCATTTTCACTGTATCCGTTGGCGGTTTGGGTTCCCCGTCCTACATACCACGATTCTTCTACATTAGGAACATCATCGGCAGAAACCCATGTTTGCCGCCATCTTTCCTCCCTGGTAGACTGACCCAGTAAGATGGACCAGTGGTGAGCGCCGATACCGTCTTTATAGGTAAGCAGATTATCTAAGATATAATTGGTGACGCGCTCCTGGGTAGACCTCAAATTGGACTTGGTCACCTGTGTACCTGGCCCTAAATTACGTTCCGGGCTATAATTAACCCTGTGGCCGGAGGAGTATAACTGACTGAACTGTGAGCGGAAGGTGATCTTATTATTCCAGAAACCTGCTTCCGCATAAACGGCGGGCAATACCTGGAAGTTTTTAAGCCGGTCGTAATTATAATAGGCTGTTGCAACAGGGTTGGCATCTTCTCTGCCAATGAATGATGCGTTGGCGAACTTCACCGGAGATGCATTCACGTTTTGCTCATCATATACAGGGAATAAGGGAGAAGATGAATAGGCCTGGGAGAAAGCCACGTTAGGCGCATAAAATGTAGTAGCGTTGGTAAGCGTAGAAGTGAAACCAACCTTCAGCCATGAAAAGGCATTTGCCTCTACCTGTAACCTGATATTATATCTTTTGAAATCATTCTTCGTTTCCATGATACCGTTCTGATAGGTATAATTGAATCCGAAAGAATAGGTTACTTTATCACTACCGCCCTGCAGATCTATGCCGTGGTTAGTGATCAATGCCTGGCTGCGGAGCAATTCCCCGTACCAGTCCGTACTGGTAGTAGGGGCAATACCGCTGCCGCCAAATCTTTGGGAAGAGAGCGTAGCGGTGGCACTATCCTGGGCCGTTTTCCTTTGTAAAGAGAAAGACGTGTATTGTGCCCCGTTAGCCATTTTAAGTACATTGGTGGGCACCTGCATCCCTGCATATCCGTTGTAGGTTACCCTGGTTTTCATATTGAGCTTCCCTTTTTTAGTGGTGATCAATACTACGCCGTTAGCTGCCCTCACCCCATAAATGGCTGCTCCGGAAGCATCTTTCAGTACAGATATTTCTGCGATGTCATTGGGGTTCAGGAAGTTAATGTCGCCAACAAACATCCCGTCCACCACATATAATGGGTCTGTATTATTAAAGGAGCCAATCCCCCGTATGCGCACAAGCGGGTTGCTGCCGGGAGCTCCGCTGCTTACTATCTGAACACCTGGCACACTCCCCTGGATGGCATCCATTGTACCGGCAGTGGTGCGTTTTAACATGTCTTCTGTATTAACAGTGCTGATAGGAGCGGTCAGGTCTCCCTTCCTTTGGGTACCATAACCAACGATCACTACCTCGTCAATCTGTCTTTCTGAAGGGAGCAGCCTCACCTCCACATCATCCGAAATAGCGATAATTTGTTCTTTAAAGCTCAGGAAAGTTACCCGTAAAGAATCTGCAGACGATGGCACGGAAAGGCTGAATGTGCCTTCTCCGGAGGTAACGGTACCAATTGTAGGATTATTCTTTACCCTGATGGCTACCCCGGGTAAAGGGTTGCCTGTATCATCCAAAACCCTGCCTTTAAGGGTCCTGTTTTGGGCTTGTGTGGTGGAGTGAATGACGAGTAAAAGCAACATGGTTACCAAAGTAGAGAGGTACAGTTTTCTCTTCATAACGTAATTTTTAGGTGGAAAATGTTATTAAACAGGGCTGGATAAAAATAAGATTGTCTTGTTAGATTGTAAGGCAATTTACCACATCACAACCTCACCCGTTATTTTATAATTCATTAATTATCACTAAATTCATACCTTATCAAAACCTCATCAAAACCTCTCATCACCTCATCAAGGAAAGCTGGTCATATGAAAAAGGCTTTTGTGTATATAACTATCTTGTTAGCATTTGGTTCAGTGCATGTTTCCGCGCAAAACACGCTGGGGATACCCCTGATCATAAATTATAATAAGTCGTTGTACAAGGGAGGGTTACGGACCTGGGATATTAAGCAGGATAGCAGGGGGATCATGTATTTTGCCAATGATGAAGGACTTGTAACCTATAATGGCGGTTTCTGGAAGTTGTACCCCTTGCCCAATAAAACCATTTTACGCTCCATATATATAGATAAGAACGACCGGGTGTACGTGGGAGGGCAGGATGAGATCGGTTATTTTGAGCCGGGAGCCAATAACGTTTTGCGCTACACCTCCGTAAAAAGCATGATCCCGCAGCAATACCGGAACTTTTCGGATATCTGGAATACGGTTGCGCTCGGGGAATCGATCTTTTTCCGGGCTTCTGACCGCATCTTTATGCTGGTTAACAACCGTATAGAGGTCTTTCTGCCAACTAAGGGAGAATGGTTGTTTATGGGAGAGGCCGGGGGAAGGCTTTTAGCCATGGACCAGCATGCTGGTTTGCTGGAATATAAACGGAACAAGTGGCTGCCTTTGGTAAACGGCAGTTCGCTAAAAGGCAGGGTACCGGCAGACTTCTTTGAAAGCGGAGAGGATAAATTCATTATCGCAACAATTGATAACAACTTATTCTCTTTACAAAACGATTCTATAAGCCATATTGATAATATACCCCGGGGAGACCTGTATACCCCTTCTTTTGCCAGGATCAGTGATTCCGAATATGTTAAGTCCACTTCTACGCAAGGATGTATCATACAGGATTTTCAACATCATTTTATACAGCGCATCTCTGTAAAGGAAGGATTGAAGAATAATAACGTCACATCCGTTTTTGTTGACAGGGAAAAAAACATCTGGGTGGGGGTGGACAATTCCATCAGCCTGGTCAACTATAATTCACCTATAAAGTTCCTGAGCCCTGATACCGTTAATAATGTAATTGGCTATTCCTCCCTTATTTTTAAGGATAACCTGTACATATCTTCCTCCAATGGGGCTTTTGTGGCTCCCTTATCCAGTCTTAAAGGCGACCTCAGCCTGGTAAAAAGCAGGTTCTCACTGGTAAAGAACAGTGATGACGGTGAGGGCTGGCAATTGGAAGAAATGAACCAGGAGATTTTCCTGGCGCATAACAAGGGGGTTTTTGTTATCAGGAATAACCAGGCTGTTCCGGTTGCAGCCGGAGCCGGATGCTGGACCTTTTTGCCCACTTCATCAGTATACCCGGTAACGGATATTGTGGTAGGTACCTATTGGGGGCTTGATCTGCTGCAATATGCCGGCAACGGATTTCATAGCAGGGGGGCTTTAAAAGGAAGATCAGACTCATACCGGTTTTTGGTACAGGACGAAACCGGGGGGATCTGGGCATCGCATCCTTACAGGGGTATCTATCAGCTCCAGGTATCTACGGACAGTATGAAATTTAATACCCGCCTTTTTACAAATGCGGATGGATTACCTTCTACTTTTAACAACTACGTATTTAAGATCAGGAACCGGATCGTATTTCCAACAGAATCCGGGGTGTATGAGTTTGACCCGGCTACTGCTAAATTTATTCCATCAAAGTTCTTATCAGTTTTTGATGGCCTGCCGGTGCGATATATGAAAGAGGATGATAAAGGCAATATATGGTTCTGCAGCGGTAAGAAACTGGGTATTGCACGTTTCTCAGCAAATGACCGGCAGGTGACCTATACTATTTCTTATTTCCCGGAATTGGAAGGGTATACCTTGTCTAACTTTGATAATGTTTATCCCTACAACCAGCAGAACATTTTTATAGGCTCAGAAAACGGCTCCATACATATTAACTATGAAAAGTATGCTGAGCAAAAGCTCCAGCCCACTGTTCTTCTGAATGAAATTAAAGCCATCGGAAAAGAAGACAGCCTGGTATTCGGAGGGTTCTTTCTCAGGGATAAAAAAGATGCTTTTTCCCAACAGCCGCAAGAGGTCGTTTCTCTTTCTTCCGTATTCAGTTCTTTCCACTTTGAATTCAGCTCCCCGATATATGGACGCCCTAATAATATCGAATATAGCTACCGGCTGGAAGGGTATGAGAGGGAATGGTCTGCCTGGACCTCAAAAAAGGAGAAGGATTATACGAACCTGCCGGCTGGTAAATATACTTTTAACCTGAAAGCGCGGGATAATTTAAACCACGAATCAGCTACAGTTCAATACACTTTTACTATCATGCCGCCATGGTATATGTCAGTCTGGGCAAAGGCTGTTTATTTCCTTGTACTGTGCCTGCTGTTCTACCTGCTCAATGAATGGCATCGCAGGAAGTTATTGCAGCAACAAAAGAAATTTGACGAAAAGCAAAAGCAATTAGAATACATCCATCAGCTGGAGTTAGAGAAAAATGAAAAGGAGATCATCAAGTTACAGAACGAAAAGCTGGCCAGTGAGGTAGCGTTGAAGAACAAAGAACTGGCAAGTACCAGCATGCAGCTGGAAGGAAATGCGAATACATTTCATAAGCTTCGGGAAGAAGTGATCAAGCTGGATAATAACCCCAATAATAAAAGTGATATAAAGAGCATCATTTCTTTATTAAAAGAGGTGGAAGATAATAATGCCAACTGGGATAAGTTTGCCGTGCATTTCGACGAAGCCAACGATAACCTGCTGAAGAAATTAAAGAAAGATTACCCTAAGTTATCTCAAAGTGAATTGAAGATCTGTGCTTACCTATACCTTAACTTCTCCTCCAAACAAATTTCCCAGCTCAGTAATATCACGGTGCGGGGGGTAGAGATCCACCGCTACCGGATCAGGAAAAAGCTGGGACTGCAAACGGGCGAATCCCTCAATAGCTTCCTGGGAAATCTTTAAAATTTAATCAACAGTTTTTCAGCTATCAGCTTATCGTCTTTATAGTATTCGAAATACCATTCCCCGTTTTTCTTCAGGACTATTCCATGGGAAGTTCCGTTATCCGCAATAAAATAATCAGCTACAGAAGTTTTAAACAGGGTCAGCACTTTCCTGGGAGTGGTATCTATTAACTGGTACCCGGTAGGCGTTTGCTGGGCATATAATGTTCCTGCTGCGTCCTTTGTTTCTGCCGGAGCCGGAGCAGGAGCAGGTGTTGTAGCCGGAGCAACTGCCGGAGCAGGAGTTACCTGCTGGGGTGCTGCATTGGTTGTTCCATTATAAGCATACGGTACATCGTTCAGGGATGTAAAGGCGTCCCTTAAAGCCAGTGTATAGGAAACGTCAAATTCTTTTTCCCTGCTTTTCCCTTCTTTGCTTTTAAAAACAATATTACCCTGGCAATCTTTTAACAGCAGCGTAAGGTTCGTAACAAACAGTCCTTTTTTCTGCACTACTTCAGCATTTAATGCATTACACCTGTTGCCGGCGAGTTCTTTCGGTATATCTGAATTATCAAAATACGCAGCAAACCCTTTTTCTTCCAGCAGTGATTTGGTAAGTGTGTTTAATTCATATTGATTGGATTCCCTGAGAAAGCTGAACTTTTCAGGTATCAGTACGTATTTGTAGTTATTGATCGTTTGCTGCTGGGCATACCCTGAAAAAGGAACGAGTAAAAAAAGTAACAACATGTACCTTTTCATATAACATTTTGTTTGGGAACGAATATAGGCAAAATGAGATTACCTTCCGAATTCCCAATTTCATTACATTTATAGCCAAATGGGGGATTCCACGATCACTGAAGCCGAATACCTGGAGCGGCTCCGCAAGGGAGATGTAGATGCATACATGCAGCTGTACGATAAATACAGTGCGCACGTTTATGGATGGGTATTGCGTTTTGTGAAAGTGCCCGCCTATGCGGAAGACATTGCGCAGGATGTATTCCTGAAAATATGGGAGGTCCGCGAACGGCTTGATCCCACCCAGTCTTTTCCCGCTTATCTCTATAAGATCAGCCGCAACAAAACCTTCACTTTCCTCCGGAAGAATGCTGCTGACGAAGCTACGCGCCTTCAGATCATGCAGCGTATTGGCGAAATAACAACATCGCCCTACCACCAGGCGTTATGGGCGCAGTACCAGCAAATGCTCAACAACGCCATCACACAACTGCCTTACCAACGGCAAAGGGTATTTACATTATGCCGGCAGGAAGGCAAAAGTTATGATGAAGCTGCAAAAGAACTGGGCATCTCCCGTAATACCGTAAAAGAGCACATGGTAATGGCCCTTAAGGATATCAAAGCCTATTTCTACCGGCATGGAGATCTCTCCCTTGCTTTACTGCTGCTCATGCACAAATTCTAAGTGGTACATATAATAATGAAATTTATTTGTGGAGGGACCCACCCTGTTTTTCCCGGCAGTGGTATATATTAAGTATGCCACAGGAAAAAGAACATTACCAGCAGCTGCTGCAACGTTTTCTTGATAACAACTGTACTCCCGGAGAGGCCGAGGAGTTATTGAACTTTCTGCAACAGAACGCTTCCAACCGCCTGCTGCTGGAAGAAATGAATGCTTCCTTTGGCTCACCTGTACAGGAAGACCAGGGCCCCTGGCGCGACCGGGTGAGGCAACAACTCCTCCTTGCCGCACAGCCGGTAAAAGTGGTCCCTCTCTATAAAAAATGGTGGCCGAAAGTGGCAGCAGCAGTACTGCTGCTGGCAGTCGCCACTTTTGGATGGCAGCACTACCGTTCCGCCGAAAATATAGCTGTTGATAAGCTGGCAGATAATAAGCGGGACCCGCTGCCGGGAGGCAACAAAGCAATGCTCACTTTGGCAAATGGTACCACTGTGGTGCTGGACAGTGCTACTAATGATGCTATCCCCAGCCAGGGTGCCACAAAAGTGATCAGGATAAACGGGCAATTAAAATATGAAGCAGGCCAGGTGCCGGATGATGCGGTGGTATATAATACCCTTAGCACGCCAAGGGGTGGGCAATATAAGATAGAGCTGCCGGATGGTACGCTCGTATGGCTCAATGCAGCTTCCTCCCTTCGTTTTCCAACCACATTCAATAACGGAGAACGTACCGTGGAACTTAATGGGGAAGGGTACTTTGAAGTGGCGCACCGGAACAATATGCCGTTTAAAGTACAGCTGGGCAGTGGTACGGTGGAAGTACTGGGCACACGTTTTAACGTGATGGCTTACCAGAATGAAACAACGGTTAGAACAACCCTGTTGCAGGGCGCGGTGAAAGTGACGCATAGTGCTCATTCCGCCAGGCTCATTCCCGGGCAGCAGGCCAGTTGGGCTGCTGATGGCAGTAACATCACCGTCAGCCAAACAGATGCTGATGAAGCGGTTTCCTGGAAAGAAGGTTACTTCCATTTCAACAAAGCGCCGCTGGCTGATGTAATGCAGCAGCTGCAAAGATGGTATAACGTGGAAGTTCGCTATGAAGGCAATACCGGTAAAAGGGAATTCTGGGGTAAGATACCCAGGAATGTGCGGTTGAGTGAGGCGCTCAAAATACTGGAACTCAGTAATATTCCATATTCCATGAAAGGCGATACAATTATTATTCACCAGTAAAAACAACCAACATCGTTCCGTTATGAAATGACAGTAAAGTAATATAACTAAAAACGGAAGTGTCGTTACCACCTCCGTTATGCCAGGTTATCATTACAAAATTCCGTGTATGAAAGATTGATTGACTCACCTAAACAACTCGAATTTATGCAATTATCAGGTCTCTTCAAAAACCTGAGCGAGAAACGTTTGCCTGCTACGAGGCGTTTCTGCCTCTTACCGTGCAGAAAAATCAGGCTCATTATGAAACTGACATACTTTCTTTTGCTGGCATGTTTTTGCCAGGTCCATGCAAGTAGTTATGCGCAAAAGGTTACGCTTCATGAAAAGAACGCGTCCCTGGAAAAGCTGATCAGGAATATCGAAAAGCAATCCGGTTATGTATTCTTCCTGGATTACTCCCTGATGGAACAGTCCAAAAAGATCAGCGTGGATATCACAGAAGGTACCCTGCAGGAAGCAGTGGACCTCTGCGTCCGGCCATTTGCGCTGACCTACACAATTGTTGGTAAAACCATCGTTGTAAAGCAAAAAGCCCCGGAACCAGCGGATTCTATTATCGAGGTGCATGGTAAAGTAACTGATGTGGAAGGCAGGCCACTTCCCGGAGTGTCTGTTTCGGTACCGGGTACCAGGCAGGGCACTGTTACGAGTGACCATGGCGACTTTGTAATATCGGTATCACCTGCCACCAAACTGCATTTCAGCATGCTTGGTTACAAGGCCTCCGATATAGCGGTGAATGGTCAAAAGACGCTTACCGTAGTGCTCACATTGCAAAATACATCTGTGAATGAACTGGTGGTTGTAGGATATGGTACACAACGCCGGGGTGATGTAACCGGAGCCATTGCTTCCGTAAATACCAAAACATTGGAAGGAACACCTATCCGCTCTGTGGACCAGGCATTGCAGGGGAGGGTAGCGGGTGTTACTTTTGTACAGAACTCAGGTATGCCGGGTGCAGGTTCTTCTATCCGCGTGCGTGGTGGTAACTCTATCAACGGCAGCAATGAGCCCTTGTATGTGATAGATGGTGTGCCGGTATTCGCAGACCAGGGAAGTGATGGTACTTCCCTTAATCCACTGAACAGTATTAGTCCCACGGATATAGCCTCCATTGAAATACTGAAAGATGCATCTGCAACCGCGATCTATGGCTCGCGTGGCGGCAATGGCGTAGTGTTGATCACTACTAATCGCGGGAAGAGGGGCGATTCCCGGATCACTTTTGATTCCTATTATGGTTCGCAGCAGATCCTCAAAAAATATTCGCTGCTGAATGCTGCACAGTTTGAGCAACTGGCAAATGAAGCCAGCGTTGCCGAAAATGGCCCTGTGCTGTATGATCTCAGCAAAACGCCTGCTACCACAAACTGGCAGGATGCCATCTTTAGAACCGCTCCCATCCAGAGTTATTCCCTGTCTTTCTCCGGTGCTGATCCAAAGACCCGTTTCCTTGTTACCGCTAATTATTTTGACCAGCAGGGCATTGCACGGGGATCTGATCTGAAACGATATTCCTTACGCGCTAATCTCGATAAGGACATCAGGGATAATATCAAGATCGGTAGCAGTCTTACTGTTAGTAATGTACGTACCAACAGGGTGAACAGCGGATCGCTGTTTACAATGGCCACTACAGCGCCCAATCTGCCCATCTATCAACCAGATGGGAGTTTTACCGAACTCAACAACCAGGGCGCACCTTTTGATAACCCGATTGCACTGATCGACCACTACAAAAATTATAACAACGTTTATCGTACGCTTGGAAACGTATATGCCAGTGTTAATATCACCAAAGGCCTTACTTTCAAAACACTCTGGGGGGCCGATGTTAATTTCGGACGGAACGATATCTATCTTCCACAGGCGGTGTATTCCGGATCTCAGTTAGGCGGAAACGCAGCGGTATCTACCAACCAGACCTTTACCTGGCTGAATGAAAATACCCTCAACTATACCATGGACCGGGGTGGGCATCAGCTCAATCTGCTTGGCGGGTTTACCCAGCAAAGTTCTTCCTATCAATCACTCGGCGCAGAAGCACAGGGTTTCCTGAACGATAATCTCGGTACGAATGCGCTGGGCAATGCTGCCGCGGTACAGCCTTCTTCTTCAGGCATTGCCAGATGGGCACTGCTTAGTTTCCTGGGCAGGGCCAACTATAGCTACAAGAACAAATACCTGCTCACACTCACAGGCCGGTACGATGGATCTTCGCGTTTCGGGAAAAATAACCGTTTCGGTTTTTTCCCTTCCGTAGCAGTTGGATGGAAGCTTGATCAGGAAGCGTTCATACGTGACCTGCATGTTTTCAGTAACCTGAAATTAAGGGTGAGCCATGGCCTTACCGGCAACCAGGATGGGATCGGGAATTATCCATCTCTCGATCTGATGGGTAAGGCCAACTATTCGATCGGCAATGTGAATGTGATAGGCTTGATGCCTTCGCAGGTCGGCAATCCTGATCTGCGCTGGGAATCCACTGCACAATCGGATATTGGTCTGGAACTGGGATTTTTTGATAACAGGCTGACCTTTATCACAGATGTGTACTACAAAAAAACAAGCGACCTGTTGCTGTATGTGAAAATTCCCACCACATCAGGTTTTTCCACCTCACTGCAAAACAGGGGACAGGTAGAGAATAAAGGGATAGAACTTACCATTAATGCTACGCCGCTGGATAAGGGCGTACAGTGGGAGACCGGTTTTAATATTTCTTTCAACAGGAACAAAGTGCTGGACCTCGCAGGTGTAGACCGCCTCTTTGCCGGCCAGGGACCTAATCAATCTACCATTGTACAGGTAGGCCAGCCATTGGGTACCTTCTTCGGTTTTGCAACGGAAGGTATTTTCAGGTCGAAGGAAGAAGTGGATGCTTCTGCTCAAAAAACCGCTAAACCCGGCGATATCAGGTTCAGGGATATTAACAACGACAAAAAGATCAATGATGATGACCGTGTGCTGCTGGGCAATGCACAGCCTAAATTCTCTTTCGGTTTCAGCAATACGTTCTCATTTAAAGGATTCGATCTGATGGTGCTGCTCCAGGGCGTTTATGGTAACAAACTGTATAACGTTAATACCAATACCCTGGAAAATCTCACCGGCCTGCAAAATCAGAGCACTACCACACTTAACCGATGGACGCCGGATAACACCAATACAAACATTCCACGAGCAACCACCGTAAAACCCACAGCCCGCTCCTGGGACCGGCTGGTGGAAGATGGTTCTTACCTGAGAGGAAAAACAGTGCAGCTGGGATACAACTTATCATCTGCAACCCTGCAACGGATTAAACTCTCTACGCTGAAAGTATATGTGAATGTACAGAACCTGTTCACCATCACAAACTATTCAGGGCTTGATCCGGAAGTAAGCCGTTATGGATCAGATAATGTAAGCCCGGGTTTTGATTCCGGCGCTTACCCGAACGCACGCACGATTTCTTTTGGTATCAATGCCAGCTTCTAATCAAAATCATTCGTTATGAGATCTGCATTTTATTTCATCATCATATTTTTTACACTGGCAGTTACAGGCTGCGCCAAACTGGATGGTGTGCCGGAAGGTACCTACACCACAGGTAATTTTTATAAAACGGAAGCAGACGCTGTTTCTGCTGTTAATGCCGTGTATTCCGGCATGACCAGTTCCTATCTCTACAACCAGTTCATGGAAGTGATACAGTCGCAGGGCACAGATGACTGTGAATGGGGATTTGGCCGCAACACCAGCAATACGGATAAAACGGCGCTGGATAAATTCACTTTCGATGCCGGCACCAATTTGTTCTACCAGTTCTGGAGCACTTCTTACCAGGTGATCAACCGGGCGAATGCAGCTGCGGAAAGCATTGGTGGCATGACGGCAGTTGGCAAGGAAAAAAAGGAACGGTTGCAGGCAGAAGCCCGCTTCGTACGGGGGCTGATGTATTTTAACCTCGTGCGCCTTTTCGGTGGAGTGCCGCTGCAACTTATACCTACCACTTCACTCAACAACCTGGCGGTTAAAAGAGCAACGGAAGAAGAAGTGTATGCGCAGATCATCGCAGACTTTCAGTTTGGTGCAGATCATCTGCCACCGGCTTACGATGCGGTGAATGCAGGACGCGCTACAAGCGGGGCTGCCCTGGCCATGCTCGTTAAAACATACCTGACACGGAAGGAATATACAAAAGCAGTAGAAGAAGCAAGGAAAGTGATGGCGACCGGCCGCTATTCGCTCTGGCCTTCCTACCAGGATGTATTCCTGATCGCCAATGAAAATAAAACTGAATCGATCTTTGAAGTACAGTTCCTGAGCGGGTCCGGCAATATTCCCAGCAGCTATGCAGGTTTTTATCGTCCTTCCTTCGATAAACGGCCGGGATTCGGAGGCAACGGAGATAACCCTGTTACCAAAAATCACTACGATGCCTATGCTGACGGAGATCTGAGAAGAGACGTTAATGTGATAAAGTATTCCTATACCGCCGATCCAAAAGCGCCCACCACCATCAAGAACCCTTATTATGTTGCCAAGTTTAAAGATCCCGCAGCACTGAATGTGAACGACGGTGGCAATAACTATTACATCGTTCGGTATGCGGATGTGTTGCTGATGTTTGCAGAAGCACTGTATTTGTCCAGCCCCGGCAGTACTGAAGCGCTGGAGGCATTTAACCAGGTAAGGAGGCGTGGATACGGGCTGCCTGTTAATACACCCTCTGTGAGAGATCTTGCAGGAGGACTAAGTGTTACAGCCTTTCAGGATGCAGTGCTGAAAGAAAGAAGGCTGGAATTCGCATTTGAAGGGCAGCGGCGCTTTGATCTCTTGCGAACAGGTAAGCTGAAACAGGCAGTGAACGCACAGGATCCCACCATCATCGTGAGAGATTCAGATACGCTTTTCCCCATTCCATCACAAGAGCGGGATACCAATCCCCTGTTGGAACAGAACCCGGGATTCTGATCATATAATTTTTTACAGCTGGCACGAACAAGGTTTTACCTGTTCGTGCAGCTATACTCATGCTTAAATATTGACGAAAATGAAGACTTCAATTATCCGTGGCCTGATAGTAATCGTGGTTTTATTAACCGGCAACCGGCTGTTAGCCCAAAAACGCTGGGATGTATGTGTGTATGGAGAAACACCTGCGGGTATTACGGCAGCGATACAGGCAGCGAAAATGAATAAACAGGTATTGCTGATCAGTAATACCGCACATTTGGGTGGCGTGGCCACTTCAGGGCTCACAGCTACAGACCTCAATAATTTCCGGAGCGCGGGTGGGCTTACGCGTGATTTTTACCAACGTTTATATACCTACTACAGCGATAGCAGTGCATGGCGGAATGAGTCGAGGGACGTATATTTTGAACGCTCTAAAAAGCGCACTTTTTCCGGTAAGAACGATTCTCTGAAAATGCAATGGGTATATGAATCCCATGTAGGGGAAAACATCCTGAAAAAAATGTTACAGGAAGCCGGTGTTTCCGTGGTGTACAAAGAAAGACTACAGTTGAAAAACGGCGTGGAAAAAAAGGACGCCAACATTGTTGCCATACGCATGGAAAACGGCCATCGTTATCAGGCTAAAATATTTATAGACGCTACCTATGAAGGAGACCTGATGGCAAAGGCGGGCGTTTCTTACAGTGTAGGCAGGGAAGCGAACAGTGTTTATAACGAAACCCTGAATGGCATCAAGCTTAACGAAATTATCGGTAAAGACCATGTTTCTATAGATCCCTATGTAAAAAAAGGGATGCCTTCTTCCGGTGTGTTGCCTTACCTGGAGCCCCGGATCCCGGGAGCAGATGGGGAAGGCGATCACCGCACACAATCCTATTGTTACCGGATGACGCTGACAGACGATCCGGCGAACCGCATCAACATTGTAAAACCCGCGGGCTACCAGCCGCTCTGGTACGAGTTCCTGGCACGCATGCTGGAAATGAATCCCGGCCACATGCTGAAGAACATCATTTCCTTCACGCCTATGCCCAATAAAAAAACAGATACCAACCAGGCTGATTTTGTAGGGGCCAATTACGGATGGCCGGAAGGTAATTATGCAGACCGGGATAAGATCGCGCAGATGCATAAAACCTATGTATTAGGCCTGCTTTGGTTCCTGGGTAACGATCCCCGGGTACCTGATTCGCTGCGGACAGAAATGAAACGCTGGGGTTTGCCGAAAGATGAGTTTAAGGACAATGGCAACTTCCCTCATCAACTGTATGTGAGAGAGGCCCGGAGGATGGTGAGCGATTATGTGATGACAGAAAAGAACTGTAACGGGGAGGAGCCGGTACAGGATGCAGTTGCCGTAGCCACCTATCCGCTGGATTGCCATTATGTTTCCCGTGTGGTGGATGAGCAGGGAAGAGTGCATGCAGAGGGCAGTTACGGAAAACAAAAGAACACCTATTATACGATCAGTTACCGTTCATTAAGACCGCGTTCGTCAGAAGCCCGCAACCTATTGGTGCCTGTATGTTTGTCGGCCTCGCACGTAGCTTATAGTTCTATTCGTATGGAGCCGGTATTCATGGTACTCGGCCAATCTGCAGGCACGGCTGCTGCATTGGCATTGGACCGTAATATCACCTTACAGGAATTACCGTATGATGTTTTGAAACCGGTATTGCTGAAAGATGGGCAGGTACTTTCACTCGACAGGAAATAACTAAAATATGAAAGGGTCAAACAAAGGTGCTGTTATTGCTGCGGTGATAGTAGCTTCTCTCGGATATTTTGTGGACATCTACGACCTGCTGCTCTTCAGCATCGTTCGGGTGCCCAGCCTGGAATCAATCGGGTTGCGTGGGCAGGATGTAACAGACAAAGGCATTTTATTACTCAATGTACAGATGACCGGGATGCTGTTAGGCGGCATTCTCTGGGGAGTGCTGGGAGACAGGAAAGGAAGGCTCTCCGTGCTCTTCGGGTCTATCTTCCTTTATTCTGCTGCTAACATTGCCAATGGTTTTGTGGACAGTGTATGGTCTTATGCACTCTGGCGTTTTATTGCCGGCCTTGGGCTGGCGGGTGAACTGGGAGCGGGCATCACACTCGTGGCTGAATTGATGCCAAAGGAAAAAAGAGGTTACGCCACCACAATTGTTGCTGCTGTAGGTATCAGTGGTGCTGTGGCAGCTTATTTTGTTGCACAGCATTTCAGCTGGAGGACCAGCTTTTTCATCGGCGGCGGCCTGGGGCTTTTACTCCTGCTGCTGCGCATAGGTGTGGCAGAATCCGGTATGTTCGGTTCAGCAAAGCAGGCAGACAGCAGGGGGAACTTCCTTGCACTTTTCGCGAATGGAAAAAGGTTCCTCAAATACCTGCGCTGCATCCTGATAGGTGTACCGCTTTGGTTTGTTGTAGGTGTGCTGATCACCCTCTCCCCGGAATTTGGAAAGGTACTGGGGATCAGGGGAGATGTGAATGCTGGCGCTGCCGTAGCCTGGTGTTATGGAGGCCTTGTTGTAGGGGATATTTTCAGCGGCGCACTCAGCCAGTTGCTGAAAAGCAGGATCAGGGTGGTGTATGTCTACCTGTTCTGTTGCATGGCCGCAGTAAGTATTTATTTCCTGGCTTCGGGTATCAGCCTGCAGCTCTTTTACTGGGTTTGCGGACTGCTTGGTTTCTCCGTTGGTTATTGGGTAGTGTTCATGACCATTGCCACGGAACAGTTCGGTACTAATATCCGTGCAACGGTTACTACCACTGTTCCCAACTTTGTGCGTGGCGCAGTTGTGCCACTCACTTTTCTTTTTCAATCTATGCAACTGCTTTTTAACGGCTCCCTTGTATATGCCGGTATCAGCGTTGGTATAATTTGCCTGGCATTGGCCTTCTGGTCACTTGCCGGCATGCAGGAAACATTTCATAAAGACCTGGATTATTTGGAGGAATGGTAGATAAATAAACAATTTAAAATCAATTCCACTTATGAAAAAACTGATACTTATGATGGCAATGCTGGTGGTTGCGGGCAACGCAATTGCACAGGCTGTTAAAACCACACTCACAGATTCTGCGGGTGTTTATACCCTGCGCCGCAATGGTGTGCCTTATCACATCAGGGGCGCAGCCGCCAATAATTTTCCTGTACAGGTAGCCGCTTTCGGAGGTAATACCATCCGCACGTACAGCATCAACGATTCCACCGGCAGGTGGCTGGACAGTGCGGATGCTCATGGGATCACTGTTTGCCTCGGGTTGGGCGTCAAAAAGCAGCAGGAAATGAATTATGCGGATACTACTGCCGTGCGCCTGCAATATGAGAACATGCGGAACCAGGTGCTGGCATTTAAAGATCATCCGGCAGTATTGATGTGGGCAATAGGTAATGAAACAGATGCAAATTATAATAGCCTGGATACCGCTGCCAATATCCTTTTCTGGGATGCACTCAACAGCATCGCTGAGATGGTCCATGAAACAGATACCAACCACCTTACCACCTGCGTATTGGTTAACTCTGACCTGAAGAAAATTAAACTACTGAAAGAACGCTTCACTGCATTGGATATACTTTCTATCAATAGTTACGCGCCTAACATTCCCGGTGTTTTGGGAAACCTGCAAACCGCCGGCTGGACAAAGCCTTATATGATCACAGAATTTGGGCCAAGAGGTACCTGGCAGATGAATCCGGAACCCCTGAGGAAAATGCCATGGGGCGCATTTGTGGAGCAAACCAGTACAGAAAAAGCGGTGGTGTACCGCCAGGTTTACCTGGACCATATTGCTGCGAATGCATCCAACAACTGTCTCGGTGGTTTTGTGTTCGTATGGGGTTACCAGTCTTCCGGTGATGTAGTTACCTGGTTTGGACTGTATAGCAGGAAGGGAGAGGCTTTTGGCGCTACTGATGAAATGCAGTATGCATGGACGGGAGGGTATCCTTCTAACCGTGCTCCGGTGATCCGCAACAGGGATTCGCTGCTTTTCAATGGCAAACGCGCAGAAGATACAGTGATCGTAGAAGCCAATTCAATCAATACCGGATGGGTCCGTGCCAGTGACCCTGATAATGATTCATTGCGTTACGAATGGCTGATCATTCCAGAAAACAGTATCATGGCAGGTGGAGATGCGAATGCCAGTTTGCCTGCGCTTCCGGGCCTGATCGTTTCGCAGGCAGCAGACAGTGCCCGTTTCCTGGCACCAGCTGCTGCCGGTAACTACCGGCTGTATGTATATGTGCACGATCAGCGTGGCAAGATTGCCAATGCAGCTATTCCGTTTAAAGTAACACCATCCACAACCGGACGACTGATAAGATCAACTTCATCCGGAGGAAGCTGGTCGTTGCCCGGAAGCTGGCAGGGTGGCGTGGTGCCTGCAGATGCAGATACAGCAGTGATCATTACCGGAAGTACCATTACCATTAATTCGCCGGTGAAAGTAACACGTACAGAAATAGCTGGTACCCTTGGCTTCAATACTACCACAACGCATACCTTCAGTACGGGAGACCTGGTAGTGGAAACCACCGGCACATTCTATGCCCGCAATGGTACCGTTGGCAGAACGATTACCGTTAACGGTAACCTGCTGAACAATGGTAATGCTGATTTTTCAAAAGCCAGTACCACACTGATCATGGGGCCCGCAGCAGATAGTACGCTGATTGGCGGAACAGGAACTTATACAAATGGCATCATCCGCAGCCTTACTATCAATAACCCCGCAGGTGTTGTGTTGCAAATACCTGTAAGCATTCCTTCCATATTAACACTTACTGCGGGCGTGTTTCATAACGGCGCAAATCTCACAATGGACAATACAAATGTAGGTGGCAGCGCCAGTTCTGTTAACTGCCAGATCAGGCGTTCACAGCATGCATCACTTGCCAATGCCTATACATTGGGAAGCACTGCTGCATTGTACGTTGTTTACAATCACGATGTGAATGCACCCGCACAGCTCATGACGGAAGGTTTTGAGGTACCTCTTTCCCGGTCATTGCATAACATTACCATCAATAACCCGGATGGTGTGATGATCAGCGATAGCCTCACACTTAAATCGAGCAATGCAGCTATTACGCTCACAGATGGGATCATTTACCTGCCTCCGGGGAAAGCACTGATCTGCACCAATACTTCATACAATGGTATAGCCGGTAGCAGCAACAGTTTTGTAAATGGTGCAGTGGCGTTGACTGCTGGTGCAACAGCTGTTACCAAAACATTTCCAACCGGATCTGTGGAGCAATACAGGAAGGTGGTGTTAACAGGCCTGGCATCTGTTAGTGGTGCGGTAACGGTACAGGTATCTATTGATACTGCGGCCGGTACAACGGGTACAGGTATCAGCACTTTGTCTGCTGCAAGGCGCTGGCATTGCGGAGTGCGCAGTGGCAATCTTGCCGGGTTTACCAGTATTAGTATTGGCTATGGAGCAGACGATGGGGCAACGCAGGACAGGCTTGCATTCTCTTCTGCTTATACCGGTGCCTACAATGTAATACCATCTGATGCCAGCGCCGGAGATATGGTTACAAGCTCCACTGGTACTTATGGTGCGGGATGGTATACAACAGGGTTGAGCGGGAGCAGTATGCGACTGGCATATAAGCAGGCTATGTTCCCCGGAACAACGGTTGCTTTCATCTATCCTAATCCGGCATCTGATGCTATCTATATGGAGTTCCCGCAGGCATTGGAACAAAAGGTACGTGCAAGCCTGGTTGATCTGCGGGGAAGGGTTGTGCATTACTGGTTATTGGCCCAGGGACAGTTGCGGCAACGGCTCCCGCTTCCCCCGGAAACAGGCAGCGGAATTTACCTGCTGGTATTGGAGAGCAGCGGATTGCGGCAAACGTATAAAGTAGTGATACAGAAATAATAAAATAACCAGAACAGCGCTTGCCAATCTTTCCATCCGTTTCAGTACACGGGAAGCTATTGGTGAAGCATTGGAATGTCAGCCGGGAGATATTTTAGAATATGCAAAAGAATAAAAATGGGGCAGGAAATTGCCCCATTTTTGTTTTTAAATACCAGCAGTTTTTAACCCCGTTCCCACACATGAAGCCCACTTGAAAACTTTTCTCAAAGGAAATTTGAAAAAGTAAGAAAAGACACTATATTTGCTTGGTAGAACAGAATAGAATAACACAGTAGTACACCACGCTACGGTTAATAATCAACCACGGATATATATGTATTTATCACGTACGCTCTATAGGCTACACAGCCAATAGAGTGCTTAGCTATGCTATTGTTCACTGAAAACAACCTTTATTCACCACCTTATGAATTGCGTTATGAATGCAAAAAAAGCTCCCATAATTCTATTATTGCTGCTGTTATGCCAGGCAATGTTATTTTCTGCTTTCGCTCAGAGTGATGGCAGGCTCTCCGGAAAAGTTACGGATATGAACGGTGAACCGCTTCCAGGGGTATCAGTAAAATTAACAGGTACAAAAACAGGTACTGTTACTGATGCGCTCGGAACGTTCTCATTAAGTATTTCACAGAAGACAGGTACACTGGAGTTGAGTTATATAGGTTTCGAGATCCAGATGGTGCCCTTCAATGCACAGACACTGTCAAATCTGAACATTCAGATGAAACAGGCCTCGTCTGTTGTTGATGAAGTGGTAGTGGTAGGAGCGAGGATGCGGAAAAGCGACCTCACAGGTGCAGTGGCAAATGTGGATTCCAAAACCTTACTGGAACGCCCCGCAACCAATGTGAACCAGGCTTTGCAGGGACGCGTAGCGGGGGTGTTTATCAATAATGCCACCAAACCCGGCGATGATGCAACGATCAAGATCCGCGGGATCAATACCATCAATGCAGGTTCTTCTCCTATCTACGTGGTAGACGGGTTGGTAATGGAAAATAACCAGGGCGGATTCAATGCCATCAACCTGAATGACGTAGCCTCTGTACAGGTACTGAAAGATGCGTCTGCTACTGCACTCTATGGTTCCAGGGGAGCAAACGGCGTTGTGGTGATCACTACCAAAAAGGGACAGCGAAGAGGAGGGGACGGACTGGTTACCTATGATGGCTGGGTTGGCGTATCTAAGTTCTCTCAAATGCCGGAGACGCTGAATGCCACGCAGCTCTTTCAACTGAGAACGGATGCTTATGCCAACGGTTATATGAAAGATAACCCATCCGCTAACCGCCAGGATTATATCGATAACACCCTGATGAAAACCAATATCGCTTTCTCCCAGCAGGAGTTTGATACCTACAACAGCGGCAGGAGCTTTAACTGGCTGGACCAGGTGACCCGTACCGGCCTTCAGCAGAATCATTCTTTAGGATTTTCCGGAGGCTCTGATCGTGGTGTATTCTATCTCAGCTTTGGATATGCAGGAACAAAAGGCCTCATTGAAAAAACAACCCAGGATAAATATACCGGCCGTTTTAACGCGGAATATGATGTGAAGAAGTGGTTGAAAGTAGGAACCAATACAGGTTTTACACGTACTAACGACGGCATCCCTTCTGATGATGTATATAATAAGTCCCTCGGCGCTAACCCGCTGTTAAACTATGATCCCTACAGGGACCCGGCTACAAGGTATACTTACGATTATCTTACTTTGTATTACCGTTCTCATGGCGATCAGAATAATAACGACTTCAATCCGTTTAACTCGCTGAATATTGATCGGAAACGCAGCCGTAACAGGATTGCATCTACCAATTATATCAATATCAATCCAATTAAAGGATTGGACATACGTTCCACTTATTCCATGGACTATGCTGCGCAAACATGGTTTGAGTTCACACCTAAGAATATCCAGGAAGCTATCCGCCATTACAATGGGGATGCACGTGCCAAACATGAAAGATGGAACGACCTTTACTGGCAATGGGATAACACCATCACCTATAATACTACCATCGCCAATGATCACAGGATCACTGCCCTGGCAGGTACCAGCTCCAGTAAACGCAGTTCTGATTATACCAAAGCGCAGGGAGACCGGTTTGCAAGTGACGACCTGTCTTACTACGACCTCGGTGGTGCTGCAGCAGTAGAAAAATCCGTACTGGGTTCTGACTTTTATAACTATTCGCTGTTATCCTTCTTTGCCCGGGTGAACTACAGCTATAAGGACAAATACTTCTTTACAGCCACCACGCGGTACGATGGTTCATCGAGGTTCGCCGAAGGAAACCGCTGGGGTGTATTCCCTTCCTTCTCAGCCGGCTGGAATATCACGAACGAAGATTTTATGAAGAACAATGGTTTGCTTAGCCTGCTGAAACTCCGTGCCGGATATGGTGTGGTAGGTAACCAGGATATTTCAAACTATGCTTTCCAGACATTGTATGGCTCCCGGATAGATAATGGTAACGCGCTGATCGTAAATGATGGCAGAAGAGGTAATCCCGCTATCTCCTGGGAAAAGCAGAAGCAAAGCAATGTTGGTATTGACCTCGGTTTTTGGGATTCCAGGCTGACGGTAACGGCAGACGCGTTCTATATCAATAATGATAATATCCTGCTGGACCGTTCCCTGGCCACTACTACAGGTTATACCAAAGAATGGCAGAACATTGGAATGGTGAACAACAAGGGGATCGAGGTTTCCGTGAATGCAGAAATAATCAGGAAAAAAGATTTCCAATGGTCTGTTGCAGGAAACATTTCATTCGACAAGAACACGGTGAAGAAGTTATATGGTGATGTGGATGTGATCTACAATACCAATGAAAATGTGATCCAGCGGGAAGGGAATATCTTCCTTGGCAAATCCCTGAACACAATTTACACTTACCGTTCCGGTGGTGTAGCACAGGAATGGAACCGCTCTGAATGGGAAGGCAAGAATTACAATGGTAAAACTGTTGCGCTTGGCGATCTGTTCGCAAGAGATATTTCAGGCCCTAAAGGTGTGCCGGATGGCGTGGTGAATCAAATGGATATGGAAGTGGTAGCGAAGAAAGACCCTAAATTCTATGGTGGTTTTGCTACTGACCTCTCTTACAAAGGGTTTGCTTTAAACACGGTATTTACCTACTCTTACGGCGCTAAGAAGATAAGCGGATATTATGAAGGGCTGATCAACAGCATTGGTGAAAGCATGGCCTCTAAAGACCTGCTGAACAGGTGGACACCTCAGAACACCAATACCAATGTACCGCGCGTAATAGCGAATACCAGCTATAACAGGTATAATCCTTCTGACCTGGATTATGCTATCCAGGATGCATCTTACCTGCGCTTATCTGCCTTAACACTGTCCTACAACCTTCCGGAAAAGGTCCTTAGCAACTGGCATGTTGATAAACTGCGCTTTTATTTCACGGGTTCCAACCTGTTCTGTATCACCAAATACAAAGGGTTTGATCCGGAAACGGGCGACTTCGGGTATCCGCCTTCCAGGATGTTTGTCTTTGGGCTAAATTTCGGTTTTTAAACTTCAAAACGGTAAAATCTATGAAACGCAATATAAAATGGAGCCTGATGGCAGCATCTGTGATGTTCCTGGCCTCCTGCAAAAATTTCCTCAATGAAGAAAGTATCACTAAATTAGGTGAGGACAAGGTGTATTCTGATATCGGCCTCGTAGAAACAAGCCTGAAAGGGATCTACGCCAACTGGAAGAATGTGAGAACGGATGAGCAGGGCCTGATCATGATGATGGGTACGGATGAAACACAGCAGGGCGCTTTCCAGATGAAAAGCGATGCGATCAAAGGAGGACTGGACCGTTATGACGCTAACCTGAACTCCACGGTGAACCACATTGCCAATCAATGGAACATACGCTGGCCGCTGGTAAATGAATCAGCCAAGATCATCAGGGGACTGGAAAGCGGAAATCCTGCCGCAGGTACCAAAGAAGGCGGGTTATATGGGGAAGCCTGTTTTGTACGTGGTTTTGTTGATCTTCAGCTGGCTATGTACTGGGGCGAAATACCTATCAGGGACATGAAGCGTGAAACAGAACTCGGTTTCCGCCGCCAGCCCCTGAAGGATGTATGGGCCTTTATTATTGATGATCTCACCAAGGCCGCTACCTTCTGCCCTAAGACCAATCAACCCGGGCGTGCTACCTCCGGTGCAGGTTGGGCAATGCTGGGCAAGGCTTATATGTCTGCTCCCGAATCTACCGGCCTGCGTGATTTCGCTAAAGCGCAGGAGTGTTTTGAGAAAATGATGGCTGATTACTCCCTGGTACCTTATAAAGACCTCTGGGATTTCAACAAACCCAATACGGCTGAAGCCATTTTAGAATTCCAGTTTAGTCCCGTATATCCGAATAATAATAAGATACAATTCCAGATCGGTTCCAGGGCGGTGCAGTCATATTTTGGAGATGGATGTTATTATTCTGGTTATGATAAGCTGGTACCCACCCAATATGCATATGAAACAGTGGCCAATGGCGGTATTTGGGAAGACGGTGACCTGAGAAAGGAAGAGAGCATCCGGTATGATTTTACTTATTATGGGGAAACACCCACACTGGACAGGATCTCCTGGGAAGACCTGGGCCCGAACCATGATGAGCTGAAGCCGCATGTTAAAAAGTATGAGGACTTCCGGGTGGACAAACACCACGAAATGAGGATCAGTAATATGTGGAACTCCGGTAAGAACATCCCGGTACTGCGGCTGGCCGACATCAAACTTTGCTATGCTGAATGCCTGAATGAAGCGGGGAAAACCAATGATGCGATCCTTGTTGTGAACGAGGTGAGGAAACGTGCCTGGGGAGGTACCCTGCCTGATGATAAAAGCTGGAAGGCTATGTCCAAAGAAGAATTCAGGACAAAGATCATGGACGAGCGGATGCGCGAGCTTTTCGCGGAAGACTGGAGGCGTATTGACCTGATCAGGACCGGGAAATTCATTGAATTGGTAAAGGCCCGCAATAAATGGGCAAAAGAATCCGGGAAAATTCAGCCATTCAATACTATCTTTCCAATTCCGGATACGGAGTTGAAATTAAATGGGGATATTGGGCCAGAAGACCAGAACCCTGGTTATAATTAATTGATGAAGAAAATATTTGAAAAAATACAGGCGCTGGATGAAGTACCATCCTATTCCAAACACGAAAGGTTTGTTGAAGGCATCATTAACGCCATCGATGATAAAGTAATATCGGTAGGAGACCCGCTGCCTTCTGTGAACGTAATGATCTCCAGCCTGGGATATGCACGGGAAACGATCATGAAGGGGTACCGGGAGTTGCAGCGCAGAGGTATCATTGAATCCAAGAACAGGCTGGGTTATTTTGTATCGAACGGGAACACCCGGCATGCCTTAAAAGTAGCCGTGCTGATGTATACGATCGATACCTTCCAGGACCAGTTCTATCACAGCTTCAGAAAAGGGCTGGATGAGAACGTTCATGCAGATGTATTTTTTCACCACGGTAATATAGAAGTGTTTGAGGCCATCTTTTCATTGGTGAAAGCGAGATATGGCATGTATGTAATATCACCCATCCATCACCCGCGTACAAAGGAATTGCTGAATACAGTCCCCCGTAACAAGCTGGTGATGTTTGACCGGTATGAGCCATTGGACGGAGAGTTCAATTATGTAGTACAGGAGTTCGAAAAATCCTCCTACGCTATATTTGAAGAGCTGGCAGATGAAATTAAGAAGTATGATGAAATGATCTTCTTTCATGATCCTGCATCTTTGTTCCCGCCGGAGATCGTACGTTCCTTCAAGAAATTCATCAGGAACTATGGTATCAAAGGGAGAGTGCTCAGGGAGTATGTGCCGGGTTCCGTAAAAAAAGGTGTGGTGTATTACGTGAATGAGAATGCGGAGTTGTGGAACTTATTAAAGGATTGTGATAGTAAAAAGATAAAACCCGGCAAAGATATCGGCATTCTTTCCCATAACGATGAGCCGGTAAAAGAGATTGTAGGGAACGGGATCACCACTTATTCCGTGAGCTTTGCAGAGATGGGAAAACGGGTAGCGCGGGCAGTGATGCAACATGAACAGATAAATGAAGTGATCCCAACAAAACTGATCAGAAGAAATTCCCTTTAAAAGTAATGGGGGCCAAACGGCCCCCATTTTTTATTTATTCAGCCGATCTGAATTTTCCCCGCTTCTTCCCTCAATGCTTCCCGGTATTTAATATAAGGAACGTCGTGTAAACCTTAGTGTATTTTTGTTCCATATGTAATGCATATAGGAGCCGGTACTTATATAGTTGAAAGCTTCATCGTTCTTTGATGGCACAACCTTTGCGTGGAGAGGGTTGTTAAGGATATGTAGATGAAGATTTGATTATTTAAAAATTGATATATGAGTATACGACTTATATCATCAGCGTTGCTGGTGGTGAGCATTTTAGGAACGGGCTGTGTGAGTAATAAGAAATTTGCCCAGCTACAGTCCAGCTACAACGATCTGCAGAACCAGAACAAGGAACTGGATGGCAGATATCAGACAGCCCAGCGTGATCTTACCGGGGCTAATACAAGGGTTAAAAGCCTGGAAGAGCAAATTGCCTCCCAGCGTACCGGTTTAGCGGCTTTACAGGCTGCATTGGATAAATGCCTTAACTCTACCAGCCAGGGGAATGTAAACATCTCTAAACTGGTAGATGAGATCAACGCTTCCAACAAATACATCCAGCACCTGGTGAACACCAAGAACAAAAGCGACTCGCTTAACATGGTGCTGACCAATAACCTTACCCGTTCTTTGAGCAGGGAAGAATTAAGGGATGTGGATGTACAGGTATTGAAAGGCGTGGTGTATATCTCTTTATCTGATAACATGCTGTACAAATCCGGTAGCTATGAGATCTCTCCTAAAGCAGGTGAAACACTTAGCAAAATTGCGAAGATCATTATGGACTACAAGGACTATGAAGTGCTGATCGAAGGTAATACGGATAATGTGCCTATTTCACAGACCAATATCCGGAATAACTGGGACCTGAGTGCCCTCAGGGCTTCTTCTGTAGTGCAGGCTTTGCAAACCACTTATAATGTAGATCCGAAACGTTTAACAGCAGGCGGTAGAGGAGAATACAACCCGATTGCCGATAATAATACGGTAGAGGGAAAAGCGAAGAACAGGCGTACACAGATCATCATTACACCTAAGCTGGACCAGTTTATGGAATTGATAGAGAAAGCGCCGGAAGGTGGTACTACTGAAACAAAATAAAATAACTAATATTAAAAGAAGCTGTCTCACAATGAGGCAGCTTCTTTTTTTTAAAGTTTAAAGATCACATTGTTCCACCATTCATCCTGGCCATCTGTACTTTTAAAAACAAAGAAGCGGGGGAGTGGCTGAGATGCAGCTTGTATCAGTTTTATTTTCAGCGCATATACTCCTTTATCCAACGGGAGTATAATAGATTGTCTTTTTACGCCAACAGGTTGTTTTACCCGTAAAGTATCATTTATATATACCTCAGAACCTTCTCCATCATCCAGTTGCAGCACATAATAACTTTTATCAGGGATAGTGAGCGCGCCTTCCACCAGGCATTCAAAGGAAGGTAAACCTGCTTCCTTTAATTGGAAGGTAGCATCTACATGGCCTGTTTTGACTGGTTTTCGGTTCTTTGCTGTAAGGTCAAAATAAGCAAAATGCAGGGGAGCGGGTTTCTTTTTAGCGGGAGCAAGTGTAGTACCTGATCTGAGATGCAATGGAATGTTTGCAGTATATCTTCCGCTTGGAGAAAAAGATCTTACGGTCATATGATCAGGGTTTGTTACCACCAGCCGCGTGTCTACAGGTATCCATTCCTTTGCGGGTAATGTGCTGTCGTTTGTATAACGTATATCCAGGTTTTCTGCATACAAGCTGATCGTAATGGGCTTTTCAGGTAATACTATTCCTCCGTGAATACCGAAAAGCTGCATATTCTTTGTATAGCCTCCATACGTGAATTTAAGTGCATCGTAATTTGTTTTAAAGGTAACCGAGTTATGGGTTTCACCCTCATAGCCGCTTACTTTCCAGGCAAGCCCTGCCGGCTTGGTTGCCCGTAAAACGCTATCCATTGCAGCAATGCCCATGCTTTCCGCCGCTTTCCCGGCCCTTCCGCCGATAAAGAGCATTCTGGCATTCAGTTTTGCCTGCGGCAGTTTCTCACCGGCCAGCTTCACAAGGTACCGGTTATCCCACCAAAAGGCAGGATCTGAGCAGAGATAAGCTTTAAATACATCGGGATCGGTCAGTAAAGCGTACATCACAAATGTTCCTCCGAAGGAAGCGCCGAAGAGAATAGACTCCCCGCCGGGATGGTAAGTTTTATTGATGTAAGGAATTAGTTCTGTTTTGAAGAAGGAGAGGAAATTGGCTGCACCACCTGAGAAAGGAGTATTTTTTACCTGGGTGGGCAGAAAGTCCCTGTCCCGCATATTGATATCATCTTTATAGGTATTCGGTACACCTACAATGATAGCTGGCGGAGCAAACCCTACCGCCTGCAGGTAACGCCTGATATTGTAGAAGGTTAAGGTGTTCCATTCGCCATCTATTACATACAGTACATCATAAACCTGTGAAGGGTTGTAATTGGAAGGGAGGATCACCTGGAGTGAACGTTGCTCCTGCAGGATAGCGGAGTAGATACTATCCTTTTTTTGAGGGAGGTCCTGCGCGGAGGAGGCCTGTATGAGCAGGGTGGCTATCAGCAATAATAGGTATGCTTTCATTATTACATAATACTGAATTTATAGCATACGGGGAAGCCTTATTTGCTGTAACGCTGGCGTAACTGCCGGAAGAGTTCTTCCATCTGCGCATTCTTTTTGAAAGCAGCGGGGTGTTCTGCTATACCCTTACGAACGTAATTCACCCTGTTATCGGTGAGTGGGTGGGTTCTGACGAATTCGGGGATGTTCGTTTGCTGGTCCAGCTGCTGCAAAACCTGCATCAATTGCAGCATACCCAGCTGATTGATATGGTTGCGGCGTAAAGTTTCCATGCCCATGAGATCCGCCTCCTGTTCATATTGACGGGAGTAGGTGAGGCTATAGAGCGAACTGGCATTGGCATAAAGTGTATTGGTAGCGCCGCCGGCACTGCCCAATGCGATACTTACCAGCATGGTGGTACTCATGTCCCTGCATAATTTCTTAACGGAATGCCGGTGGGTGACGTGTGCTACTTCATGAGATAAGAGGGCTGCCAGTTGATCCGAAGTGTGTAATTTTTCCAACAAACCGGTATAGACCACTATACGGCCTCCGGGTAGTGCGTACGCATTTTCAATATCACTTTTTACAATACTGAAGCTGAGTGTATCCTGCGTATCCCATTGTATCTGGTGGGCAAAATTGCGGAGGATTTGACTGCCTGCGGGGTCGCTTGTTTCATGAATGCTTTGTGCTGCGAGGTCTCCAAGCTCTTTGTCAAAGGAGAGCGGCAATCTGTCTACCACCCGGTTGACACACCAGGGCAGAACATAAAAATGGCCGGACAGTAATATGCCGGCTATTACCAATAATACGATCAGCGTGGCTTTCAAGCCACCACGAAGCGCCAGCTGATGTAAGCCGGCGCTTCGTGTGTACTTGTATTTTTGCAGGAATGTTTTTACAAAAACGGGATCGTTCACTTCCAGTGTACCTTCTGCTGTAATGCGGATGAAGTTACGGTCCACCACTTCTACAGTGATCTCCGTAAACAGCCAATGCAGCTTTTTTCCTCCGGGAAGCTCCAGTTGTAAGCTTTCCACGAATAGCTGGATATTGGCCGGGATGGCTTGTGCTGTCTGGTGATCGTAATACTTTCCTGGGAACATATTTGTTTAGATCACACCAAGGTCTAATATATCTGCCAGGTCTTCGCCCATAGCGTTCCTGTATTCTTCTTCTGTTTGCTGAAGATCAGCCAGGCTGATATCTCCATCGATCTCTACATTGGCCAGCAGGAATTTAATGGTACGCACCTGGATCCATGCAAAACCAAAGCCGAGGGTAAAGATGAAGATCAGCATATTAACGATCAGCAATCCCGCGAAACCACCACCTGTAGCTTTCGACTGGAAGTTATAGGACTTGTTGCCATGCAGCAGGCGCATGTGATCAATGCTGTAACGGAATATATCAGCCTGCCACCAGAAGATATAAATACCCAGTGTGAAAAGGGTGAGGAAATAGCCTTTGATGTTCATTTTAAAATATTCCCAGCCATCTCCTTCATAATAGAATTCGCCACTGCCGAAACGGAGATGGCTCATCACGTAGTTACGAATGTTCATAGCCGCCCATGATCCATAAATACCCAATGTTACAAGGGTAAGCAGCATTTCTTTGATGAATAGCTTAATGAATTCATTCCTGTCGCCACGATATCCAAAACGGATACTTCTCCAGGCAGTCCTTGACCAATGGTAACGGGTAGAACCATGAATGGCATAAGGAACAAGGAGTAACAGGGAAACCAGGTAAACGAGGACGGAAAGGAAAGGTAATCCCATAGCATTGAAAATATATACTATGGTAATTAATGCGGCAAAGATGCCCACCGCTTTAATGAATCCCTTAAAGATCTCAGCACCTGTTCCATTCCAGGAAAACCGGGAGCCTTCCATTTCAGTAGAGGAATACAGGAATTGCAGTTCCTTTGCCTTTGCCCAGGGATAATAAAATCCAAGGGTCACGACCATAAGGAGCATATTAACGATCAGAATGCCGAAATAAGTTTCACCGCTTCCATGAAATGATAGGGAAGGAGTGTTTAAAACATCGCCCTGACGGCTGTTCGGTTGTTGCATAGGTAGAGGGTTTTTGTAGGTAATCGGTTATTAAATAGGGTCAAATATATTACAAATTTTACATCTAAAAGCAGCCTTTTATAAGTGGCTAACTATCAACGTTTCCTGTTGCTGCTCACAAGCAATACTACCCCTACAATGGCTACAAGGCCTCCTGCATAGGTGGGCCAGCCTATCCATTTGTTCTCTGTTTTATTTACTTCCAGGGGGCCTACGTCCAATACCTTCTTTTCTGTCTGAACAGAAAAACCGCGGATGATGACCATGGCAATACCGGCAATGATGAGTATAATGGCAAATGCTTTCATATGAGTTGAGTTTGAACAAATAGCAGCAAGCCTCATGCCATCACAGTTTGGGGAAAAGGTGCTTTTAACATTTCTTTAAGCCCAAAAGAAAAATCGTCCATCATTTCCAGCTTTCTATCCAACTACTGTAAGAATAACCTACCTTACTTTTATGTCATAAAAAAAACAAGTTATGACACACTGGAAGATCGATGAATCACACAGCGAAATAGGATTCAAAGTAAAACACCTGATGATCACTAACGTGAGCGGCTATTTTACCCAATTCTCCGGGAGCATTCAAACAGCCAGCGATGATTTTCACGACGCCACCATTACTTTTGAAGCCGCAACAGACAGTATTAATACCCAGAACAAACAAAGGGACGAACACCTCAGGAATGGCGATTTCTTTGATACGGAAAAATTCCCCAAGATCAATTTTGTATCCACGAAGGTGAAGAAGATAACAGACGAACAGTATAAACTCTTAGGTGAACTGACCATTAAAGGGCAAACACATCCCATTGAACTGGAGGTAACGCGTAACGGTTATACGGTAGACCCATGGGGACAGGAAAAGGCAGGATTTGCATTAAAAGGAAGGCTGCACCGCACAGATTACGGTTTACGCTGGAATGCTACCACAGAAGCTGGTGGTATTGTGTTGAGTGATGAAGTGAAACTGAATATGGAAATACAATTAGTGAAGTCTAATAATTAATATGGAAATAGGAATAGATAGTTTCGCCGCCAGGTTCAGTGAAAAGGCAGGCAATGCCCTGAACGATCAGGATGCCATGAACCAATTGCTGGAAAGGATTGAATTTGCAGACCGTTCCAACCTGGACATCTTTGGGATCGGGGAACACCACCGAAAGGGTTTCCTTGATTCTGCACCTTCCATGATCCTTGCAGCAGCAGCTGCCCGCACCAAACGTATCCGGTTAACGAGTGCAGTAACCGTACTCAGTGCCATAGATCCCGTAAGGGCCTTTCAGAACTATGCCACTTTGGACCTTATTTCCAATGGCCGTGCTGAAATGGTAGTAGGCAGAGGCTCTTTCACGGATGCATTCCCTTTGTTCGGTTACAGTTTGCAGGATTATGATGCGCTGTTTACGGAAAAGCTGGACCTCCTGCTGAAGATCCGGGATAATGAATTCGTGACCTGGTCCGGTAAATTCAGACCTGCTTTACGGAACCAGCCTGTTTACCCAAGACCGGCGCAGGAAAAATTGCCTGTCTGGCTGGGAGTAGGTGGTACGCCTCAGTCGTTTGTACGTGCAGGTACTTTGGGTTTGCCATTGATGGTAGCCATCATTGGAGGAGAAACACATCGTTTCCGCCCATTGATAGACCTTTACAGGGAGGCTGGGAAAAAAGCAGGGCATTCGCCGGAGGACTTGAAAGTAGGTTTGCATTCCCTGGGCTATGTGGCCAATACAACGGAAGAAGCATTTGAGGATTTCTACCCGGGCTATGCAGCCAGCATGACGGAGGTTGGAAAGGAGAGAGGCTGGCCGCCTATGACAAGGGAGCGCTTTTACAGCCAGGCAGGCCCAACGGGTGCATTGCTGGTAGGTAGTGTGGAAGAGGTAGCGGAAAAGGTGCTAAGGCATGCGGAAGCGTTAGGCGGTATATCCAGGCTTACTTTCCAGATGGATAGTGCGGAATTGTCTCATGAGAAATTGATGGAGTCCATTGGGTTGATTGGAACGAAATTGAAACCATTGGTTGTATAAACTAAAAAAGCGCCACTCTTTACAGTGGCGCTTTTTTTATTCAGATACTCAAAAACGCCTTCTTATACTCTGCGGGTTTCCGGAGCATGAATTCCTTAAACTGCTTATTGAAGTTGGAAAGGGTGTTAAAACCACATTCATAACAGATATGCGCTATGGGGGCATCTGTTTCTGTTAATAGTTTGCAGGCATGTTTGATGCGTATTTCGGAAACAAAGCGGGAGAAAGGTTTATTGTTCTTGGTGGTGAAATACCGGCTGAAGGAAGTAGGCGTCATGTGCAGGAGTTCTGATAATTCTTCCAGCAATATCTTACGGCGGAAATTCTTCAATACATAGTCATATACAATGTTCATCCGGTCTGCTTCCCCGGGGTTGTTCTCTAATTCATAGGCCCTGGACGAGATATAGTCGTATTCTTTTGTGCCAGCCATGATGGCGAGGATCTGAAGGAGCTGTATCACACTCTGCAGGCCCTTCATGCCGGTGAGTTCCTGCATCATAGAGATGATCTGTTCCCTTGGGCCACCAAAGAATTCCAGTCCACGCCCGGCACGGTCAAACAATTTTTTGAGGGCTATCATTTCTTCTTTGTCCATCATATGATCGCCCAGGAAATGTTCATTGAAGTAGATCACAATACCGTCTGTTTTCAGGGAGGCATTTTTTCCGAAATAGGCTTCATCGCTGCGCCATAAATGAGGAAGGTGGGGGCCGGTGAAAATGAGTTCCCCCGGTTTGAATGCTTTGATACTGTCTCCGATAAAACGGGTGCCGGTGCCTTCCAGCACTACAAAAAGCTGGTATTCGGAATGAGCATGCCAGATAGGATCGAAGTGGTTTTCCTGGAGGCGGCGAACCACAAAGATCTGGGAGAGTGGTATCTCTGATTTATGAAAAACATGCTTCAAAATAGTGTGGATTGTCTGGTTTTTATGTAAAATACCTAAAAACGGTGATATAATACAGTCATTTTTGGATATAATCTAAGAAGGAAATGGGTGAATTCCTGTCTACCTTGGTGGTAACAAATTCAACTTACTGCCATGTTATGGAAGGTTAACTTCACCGCAAGCGTGTGCCTCATCATTGCACCATTATTATTTATCAGCGCCGGAAAGCAACATTCTTCGGATGTGCCCCGCCGCCTGGAGATATTATTCCTGGGTCATAAGAGCAAACATCACGACAGTGAAAAACTGGCGGAGATCTTTACGAAGGAATATTTTAAGGATGGTATTAATATATCCTATACCACCGATCCCAACGATCTCAATGAGGCCAACCTGAAATGGTACGATGGGCTGATCGTATATGCCAATCACGATTCCATTACCAAACCGCAGGAAACCGCGCTGCTGAACTTTGTGCGTAGCGGCAAGGGCTTTATTCCTTTGCACAGCGCATCCTATTGCTTCCGCAACTCTCCGGAGGTAGTGGAAATGATAGGCGGGCAGTTCAAAAGTCATCAGTACGATTCCTTTCCTGCAGTGATCCTGAAGCCGGAACACCCGGTGATGAAGGGCATCACAGCTTTTGTAACGAAAGATGAAACGTATGTGCACGACAAGATCAGTAAAAACATAGAAGTACTTACTGAACGGGTGGAAGGAACACACCATGAACCGTATACCTGGGTAAGGCCATATGGTAAAGGCCGTGTATTTTATACTGCTTACGGGCATGATGATAATACCTTTAATAACCCCGGTTTCCTGGCATTGGTGAAGAATGGTATCCTCTGGGCAGTGGGAGATGAAGCGAGGGCTAACTTATCATCCTATAAAATAGCACAACCTGTTTATGTGGATGGCCCTGTACCTAATTATGAAAAGCGGGACCCTGCGCCCAAAGTGCAATTGCCACTGACGCCGGAAGAATCCATGTCGCTCATACAGGTGCCCGTTGGTTTTGGATTACAGTTGTTTGCGGCAGAGCCGGATATTGTAAATCCTATTTACATGAACTGGGATGAAAAGGGGCGTTTATGGGTGATCGAAACCGTGGATTATCCCAATGAAATAAAAAATGATGATGAAGGAGATGACCGCATTAAGATCTGTGAGGATACAGACGGAGATGGTAAAGCAGATAAGTTCACCATCTTTGCTGATAAGCTGAACATTCCTACCAGCTTCACTTTTGTGAATGGCGGTATTATTGTGAGCCAGGCGCCTTCCTTCCTCTTTTTAAAAGATACGAACGGCGATGATAAAGCAGATATCAGGCAGCCGATGGTGCATGGATGGGGTAAGAGCGATACCCATGCGCAAGCCTCTAACCTTCGTTATGGTGTTGATAATAAGATCTGGGGTGTTGTAGGATACTCAGGTTTCAAAGGAAAAAGTGGCAAGGACTCTTTGCGTTTCAGCCAGGGTGTATATCGTTTTGACCCGGATGGGAAAGGGCTGGAATACATTTCTTCTACCAGCAACAATACCTGGGGGCTGGGTTTCTCAGAAGAGTTCGATGTGTTCATTTCCACTGCGAATAATACCCACAGCGGTTTCATGGGCATCCCCAACCGGTATTTTGAAAAAGCGAAGCTACGGTCCGGCGGTGTGGAAAAGATCGATGCACACTATGCCATGCACGTTGCCACAAAAAATCTGCGGCAGGTGGATGTGTTTGGAGGTTTCACAGCAGCTGCGGGGCATAGCTTATATACAGCCAGAACTTTCCCGCAGGAATACTGGAACAGGATCGCTTTTGTAACAGAGCCTACAGGCCGTTTGATCCACAAACATGTTTTAAAACAAGTGGGGGCAGGTTTTAAAGAAGATGGAGATGATTGGAATATGCTGGTGAGCGCAGATGAATGGGCCGGGCCTATACAGGCTGAAGTTGGCCCGGATGGCGCTTTATGGGTAACGGACTGGTATGATTTTATTATCCAGCATAACCCAACACCTGCTCCTGACTGGGGAGGTTATAAGGCGGAGAACGGAAAAGGAAATGCCTACATCAATCCCCTGCGGGACCATGAGCGTGGACGTATCTATCGCATTTATAACAAGAACAATGATCAGAAGAATACTACCCAACTCAGCAAGAGCGATACAGAAGGATTGATCAAAGCGCTTTCCAGCGATAACATGTTCTGGCGCCTTACCGCACAGCGTTTACTAATTGAGGATAAAAACAAAACTGTATTGCCTGCTTTGTATAAGATTATACAGGATAAGGAACTGGATGGTGCAGGGATCAATGCACCGGCCATACATGCACTCTGGACATTGAAAGGTTTGCAGGCATTGGATGGAACAAATCCCCAGGCCTTAGCCGTTGCAGCAGGAGCATTAAATCATCCTTCCGCCGGTGTACGCAGAGCGGCTATCCAGGTATTGCCTGCCAGCCCTGCCACTTTCCTTGCCATTCAGAAAGCTAAACTGTTTGAGGATAAAGACCTGAGGGTACGCCTCGCAGCAGTACTGGCTACTACAGAAATGAAACCTTCCGCGGCGATCGGAAATGTGCTGGTGAATATGGCAGAGCAGGAAGAGAATACAGATGATACCTGGTTAAAACAGGCACTCACTATTTCCGGTAAACTCAACCAGGAAACATTCAGGGCCGCATTCCGCAAAAGAGGATTGAATGAAAACCCTGCATTGATACAGGCATCTGTAGCACAGCGGCTTGCTTTTGGTGAGCGGTTAAGCAGTTTGTCTTTGAGAAGGGCCAGGCCGGGCAATGATGCACCAGCTCCTGAAGTAGCGGACAAAGAACTCCTGCTTTCAGGCAATATAGAAACAAGGCAGGGTGCTGCACTGAATGGCGTGGTAGCGGCTCAGGGTAACAAGGCAAATGGTTATGGCCTGTATGTGCTGAATAACAAAATGCATTTTGTAGTGAACCAGGATGGTAAAGCATTCGAAGCCGTAAGTACCGGAGATCTGCCTTCCAACCTTTCCTTTAAAGCCGGTCTGCAAAAGAACGGCACCATGCAGCTGATCATTAATGATAAAGAAGCAGCAACTGCTAAGGCTACAGGTTTGTTTAAAAAAGAACTGAGCCTGCCATTGCGAGTAGGGTATGATAATAGCAAGGGAGATGACAGGGTAGCAGGTTATCCGGATAGCCTTTTCTTCCTCAATGCGAACTTAGTGAACGCAAGGCTGGAAACACTGGCTGGCCTAACGTCTGCAACTGCCACAACAGATAAGGATGTTAAAATAGACCGTACCATTGTGGTGAAGGTGATCAAGGATGTGATGAAATATGATCAGCAACTGATCACCGTGAAAGCGGGCATCACCATTCAGTTCGTATTCCAGAACACAGACTTTATGCAGCACAACTTCCTGCTGGTGAAACCCAATACCAAAGAGAAAGTAGGCGCGGCAGCAGATAAACTGGCACAGGACCCTAATGGTGTGAAAATGCAGTATGTGCCTAAAATACCTGAGGTTTTACTGTCTACACCACTCGTGAACCCAGGCGGTAAGTTCACCGCTACATTTAAAATACCAGCTACTCCCGGGGATTATCCTTACATCTGTACCTTCCCGGGCCACTGGCGTATTATGAATGGAATCTTAAGAGTTACAAAGTAAAAATTATATGGCCTTACCCGTTAGATTTGGTGTGAGTACCTGGCTGTGGACGTCTCCCTTTTCCACAGCCAGCATCCACGAATTGTTCCCGAAGATCGCCAGCATGGGATTTGATGTAGTGGAGATAGCAGTGGAAGACCCTGCACTGATTGATGTAAAAGCAGTACAGGAAGCACTCGTGAAATACAACCTGAAAGCAAATATCTGCGGCGCTTTCGGGCCTTCACGCGATCTTACACATGAAGATCCCGCAGTGCATCAGAACTGTTTTACCTATATCGCCGCCTGCCTGGATATTTGTGTTGCCTTAGGTACTGATTTCTTTGGCGGCCCTATGTATTCAGCTGTAGGGAAAGCAAGGATGATACCTCCTGAACAACGTAAAAAGGAATGGGACCTTGCGGTGCAAAATCTGCGCATTGTTTGCGATATGGCCGCAGCCCGGGGGCTCAGCATTGCTTTAGAACCACTCAACCGCTTTGAATCAGACCTGGTAAATACTACGGAAGATGTATTACGCCTGGTGAAAGACATCCAACATCCTGCCGCAGGTATTATGCTGGATGGCTTTCATATGAGCATTGAAGAAAGGGATGTGGAACAGGCGATCCTTGCAGCAGGAGATAAGCTCATCCACCTGCAGGTATCGGAGAACTACAGGGGAACGCCGGGAACAGGGCAAACCCCCTGGTTGGCTTATCGCAAAGGCCTGGAAGCAATTAATTATACAGGCACGGTAACCATAGAAAGTTTCACCCCAGCCAACCAGGAACTGGCAGGTGCAGTGTGTTTCTGGCATCCCATGGCAGAAAGCCAGGACGGCTTTGCTACAGAAGGCCTTCGTTTTTTGAAAGACTGGGCTAAATAAACTTAAAAACTAATTCTTATGATCAATATTGCTATTGTAGGTTTGGGTTTCGGCGCGGAGTTCATTCCGATCTATCAACGTCATCCTGATGTGCATATGTACGCTATCTGCCAGCGTAATGAAGAAAAGTTAAATGAGACAGGAGATGCCTGGGGCGTGGAAAAAAGATATACTGATTATGATAAACTGCTGAAAGATCCTGCTGTTCATGCTGTACATATCAATACCCCTATCCCGGACCATGCCATACAATCCATTAAAGCCTTAAAGGCCGGAAAACATGTGGCTTGTACAGTACCCATGGCCACTACGGTAGATGAATGCCGCCAGATAGTGGAATTGGTGAAGGAAACGGGCCTTACCTATATGATGATGGAAACAGTGGTGTATGCGCGTGAATTCCTTTTTATGAAGGAGTTGTATGATAAAGGCGAGCTGGGCAGGGTCCAGTTCCTGAAAGCCAGTCACCAGCAGGATATGAATGGATGGCCTAACTATTGGCCGGGGCTTCCCCCAATGTATTATGCCACGCATTGCGTTGGGCCTGTATTGGCTTTAACAAGGGCTGAAGCAGAATATGTTTCCTGTTTCGGATCCGGTGAGATCAATAAAGAACTGCATCAATATTATAATTCTCCTTTTGCAATAGAAAGCACACATATTAAGTTCAGGAATTCGGATATCAGTGCACACATCTACCGTTCTCTTTTTGATACAGCAAGGCAGTACAGGGAAAGCTTTGAAGTATATGGCTCACTTAAATCCGTAGAGTGGCCATTGATAGAAGGAAACCCGCTGGTCGTACACACAGGTGGAAAGCCGGAACCGGAAATCCCGGAAGAAGTACATTCTCCTGATTATGCCCGCCTGCTGCCGGAAGCAATACAACGCTTCACTACAAAAGGGGTATATGATACAGATGACCATCAGCATCTTTCGTTCACGCAGGGGGCAGGGCATGGAGGATCGCATCCCCACCTGGTGCATGAGTTTGTGAGTGCATTGGTGCAGAAACGTTCACCATATCCTAATGCGGTGCAGTCTGCTAATATTACCTGTGTGGGGATATTGGCGCATGAATCTGCAATGCAGGGAGGGCTGAGGATTGATCTGCCGGCATTTACTTTTGAGAAGAAATGATCCAGGTATGATTTTGAAGCCGTATAGATCGAAAGGTCTATACGGCTTCTTTAATTATTTAGTGAGTAACCCATCATACAGCAATCCATCTCCTGCGGGGAGGTCCAGCTGAAGGACCTTGCTGATCAGTGGTGCAATATCCACGAGGCCCATCTGCGGGATCACGGTACCTTTTTTGATGCCTTTGCCAAAGGCTACAAAACCTGTCTGGATCTCTTTAAAGTCAGGGAAGAAACCATGGGTGCCTCCTTTGGTGGCGCGCATGAACGCTCCTGTGGCAGTAGTGCTGAAGGTGAAGCCCTGTTGTGCGGCAATGCCAAATGCAGCAGTGGCATCTGCACCGATGGCATCCAGCTCTTCGCGGGTTTTGATGATAAAGGTTTTTTTCTGTTGCGGTGGGAGTGCGTTGAGGAGCTGCAATACTTTCTCTTTCGTCTGTTTATCGTTCTTGTCTTTCAGTTGCAGGAATGCGCCACCACCTGCTGCATGGAAATAGGCTTTCCAGTTTTCCGGTTGCTTTGGATCATATAATCCTGCTTTAGCCAGCAATACATTTGGTGCAATGGCGGTGTGGATATCTACAAAGCCATGATCGCCGGTAACAATGAAGGTGGTTTTTTCCAGCAAACCTGCTTTTTCCACGGCTTCGCGAATAGTTTTTACAGCCCTGTCTACTCCGGCGATGGCTGCTCTTACTTTAGGGCCATCGCGGCCTTCTTCATGTTCAAAGTGATCTACGGTTACGAGGTGTACGGCCAGGAAAGAGGGTTTGTATTTGCGGATCAGGTAACTGCTCATGCGGGCGAGGTTATCGTCTATGCCCAGGTAGTCGCCATTAAAATCAAGCTCTTCCAGTTTACCTGTTGCGTTTTGTTCCAGTTCTTCAAAGAGCCCCGGAGGATTGGCATTTTCCTTTAATGCCTGTGCCATAATGCGTTCTCCGCCTTTTTCTTTTGGCAGGTACCAGAATTCAGGAATGTTGTAAGTAGCAGGAGAGCCAACGGAAACTGGCCAGAAAACGGAAGCTGTTTTTAATCCTTTATCTTTTGCGAGGCTGAAGAGTGTTGGTACTTTGATGTTGCTGTATTGCCAGGTCCAGTTGCCGGTTACACCCTGTGGCTCTGAGGGGGTGTTGTAGAATATACCATGCTTTAATGGTTTTACGCCGGTGATCATGGTGGTGTGGGAAGGGTAGGTAACAGTAGGGAACACACCATCCACACCATCAGCATAGGCGCCTTCTTCCATGGCCTGGCGGAGGTTCACCATGTTCCATGAAGGGTCTTTATAAAATTCAGGTCTTAAGCCGTCGATACTGATAAGGACCACATGAGCGTCCTGGGCTTTGGCTGCGGTTATACACAGTGTGAAAGCGCAGATCGCAATGAGCGTTTTTTTCATATTGAAGGTATATTTTTACAGGCAGAAATACCCGGGCGCGAATTTCCGGATTTTATAGGGAGCAGCGGATGAAGTTTGGGTTAAGTTTTGCTATGTCTGCCATTGTTTTGTGCAGATATTTCCTGCTATATCATGTACTTCTACCGTGAAGCGTTTTTCCTTCAGCGGATATTCCCAGCGTTTGTTTTTGAAAACGGCAAACCCTGTTGCGGAGGGGGTAATGATCTTTATTTCTTTTATGCGGTGTTTCCCTTTTGTTTTGATGACCACTGTTCCTTTATTGATGGCAACAGTTACTTCCGGTTTATTGTAGGCATCCTGGAAAGCGGCGTTGAAGGCAGTCTGGTGGGGTTTGGCAATAGATTTGTAATAAGCTTTCCGCTCAGGGTCTTTGACGGCGGCTTTCGCAAAGTTATTGGCCCTTTTGAAACGTTCCTGGTTCGCTACCTGGGTAGCGGTTTTAGGAGGGTACTTGCAGGGAGGTTTGCACATCACGGTTTTGCCATTCCGCTGGCGGAAGACGATCTGTTTACCGAAGGTGCCGGTGGCCCCGCGGGTGATGACGTTATGTTCAGATACTGCCATAACCCTAAGATAAGACAAAGATCGCATATTGCCATACCTATCTTAAGCCTATGTCAAGCGAATAACAGGTATGAGATGGTATGGGGAAAACACTTCCATGGACCGGAGTTGCCTCTTATGCCCGGTAATGGTATGATGAGGTGCATCTTTTTCACAATAACAAAGCGATTGCGGTATTATTTCAGTGAGCCGCATTAATTTCGTTGCAGATGAGCAGGCATGAGTGCCAGATGGAAACCTATTGTAACCCACTGCAGTTCTAGCGCTTACACTTTTGAAATATGGCAGAACCCACTTTTCTTTCACGCCTGTATAAGGCGGCGATAGCTATTATTGTTATTATCCTGTTGCTTGTTTGGTTATATACAGGCATCTTCTTCCATATGCAGTCTCCTTGATATTTTAACTGATTATGTTTGGAAACCCGGTTTGTCAGAGACCTGCGTTATGCGTGGGTCTCTTTTTTTGAACTTGTTACCTCCTGATTAATTTCCTTAAAAAGTCTTTTATTTTATTAAAAAAAGGCTATCTTTCGGGTACGTGCCCGTAAAATGGTGTTCCTGCAACCGGTTAAGTACGCGTGTGTGTTTAGTACTTAGGAAACAGATATGATTAACATTATTGACCGGTTATGAATACGAAGTATACGCCTGACAGAAAACATGAACCATATGTGAGTGATCTGTTCAGAACATACGAGTACCCCTTATATATACTGGCCTTCCGCATGTCCAAAGACGCCGCCGTTGCTAAGGATATTATCCAGGAGGTGTTCCTGGCGTTGTGGAATATGAGGGACAGGATTCCGGAGATAGATAACATGGAAGCGTATCTTTTCCGGATGACGCGTTTCAAAGTGATCAAACATCTGCGGAAAGCGGCTACAGACAATAACCTGAAGGAAAAGATCCGGGGCGCCATGGGGCAGATGGATGAAGATGGTGTTTCCAGGATCGAAGCCAGGGAGTTCCAGTCTGTGCTGGCTACGGTGGTAGCTAAGCTACCAGCCAAAAGAAGACGCGTATACCTCATGCGGAATATGGAAGGTAAAACCTACAAAGACATCGCCGAACAAATGAACATATCGCAGCATACGGTGAAGAACCACCTGTCTGCCGCTCTCCTGGAAATCCGCAGTTTCCTCGCTGCCAGGTTCTTCTGGTAATATTATAGTACTCCTGTTATTATCAACACAAATCAACGATGAAAAAAAGGATTTTGTTCTTATCGGGCCTTCTATTGGCTACTGTATGTTCTGCCCAAACATTGAGGTACGTTCCCGGTGCTGTGATAGTGGATGCTGCGCCCTTAGCACATACTGCGCTTATCCTGCCACTAAACGATGCAGGAAAATTAATAGGGAAAGATGATCCCCTGCAGCAGATCAACCAGGTGTTCAGCAATCTTTCGCGGGCACTGGCAGGTGCACGCTCGGCAAGTAAAGATATTATCAAACTGCATGTGAGCGTTACTTCAGCAAACCTGGTGCCATTGGTGAAGGAACAGATCGCGAAGCGGTTTGCGAAAGGGAAGGAGCCTGCGGTAAGTTTTATTGTTGGCAGGTTGTTACATCCCGGTGTGCTGCTGGCAATGGATGCGGTGGCTGTTTCTGCTTTACCGGGTGCCGGGGTGGTCCGTTCCCCCCAGGTAGGAGTATTGCCCAAAGGCGGTATGGTATTCATTTCAGGGATGGCTGCAGATGGCCGCCTGCCGGAAGCTACCGCCAATACCATGCAGCAATTGCTCAGTACGCTGCAATTCCTCGGATTGAATAAGGAACATATTGTTCAGGTAAGGGCTTTTGTGCATCCGGTGGACAGCACGGGTTTGGTGGAACAGGAAGTGAAAGCATTTTTTTCCGGAAGCCCTATGCCGCCTGTGGTATATACCGGGTGGAACAGTAAAAACCCGCTGGTGGAAATTGAACTGATTGCTGCATCCCCTTCAGGTAATACTGCTTTAATAGAATACCTCACACCCCCCGGCGTAACACCTTCTCCTGTATATTCCAAAGTATGCCGGATCAATCACGGCAAAAAGATCTATCTCTCCGGAATATACGGGCAGGGCAATGATATACAAACACAATTGCAGACAGCTTTTGATACACTGAAAGACAGGATGAAGCAATGCGATAGTGATCTGGAACATCTTGCCAAAGCGCTTTATTATGTATCCAGTAATGAGATCAGTACTTCTTTAACAGATATACGGAAGAAGTACTACAACCCGCAACGTCCGCCTGCGGCTACTAAGGGATTACTGAGCCAAACTGGTCCGGATGGCAGCCAGATCCTGATAGATATGATAGGTGTTCAACCCTGACAGTTAAATAACAACCAAGAACGTACATGGAAAAAGTCGATTATTTCGTACTGGCAGGATATTTTTTGCTCCTCATTATGATGGGGATCTGGGGATATACAAAGATCAAATCTTCCGCCGATTTTTATACTGCCGGAGGCAAGCTGCCCTGGTGGCTTTCAGGTATTTCGCATCATGTGTCCGGCTACAGCGGGGCCGTGTTTGTGGCTTATGCGGCTATTGCCTATAATTATGGTTTTACACTGTATATCTGGTGGGCGCTGAGCATTGCCATCGCCATGGTGGGAACTACTTTTCTGATTGCTCCGCGCTGGGCAAGGCTGAGAACTAAAACTAACATTCAATCCCCTACGGAATACCTGGCAGCACGTTATAACTTACCTACACAGCAGGTGATGGCCTGGAGCGGAGTGATCATTAAACTATTTGATGTGGGTGCCAAATGGGCATCTATAGGGATCCTGCTGAATGCTTTTACAGGGCTTCCCATTAGCACAGGTATTGCGGTAACAGGGATGATCAGCATCTTCTATATTACATTAGGTGGTTTGTGGGCCGATGTGGTGAACGATCTGGCATCTTTTATCATACAGTTTGTTGCCGGGATCTTTATGCTGGTGATGGTGCTGACACAGCTTGGGGATGGTTTTTCGGGGATCTTCACTATGTGGGACCGCTTGCCTCCTTCACACAGCACCATGTTTAACGGGCCTTACTCTCCCTTGTTTTCTATCTCGTTTATGGTGATCTGCTTTTTCAGTTTCAGTGGTGGTACCTGGCATTTTGCTACACGGTTCATTTCATCACCCTCAGGTTCTGATGCAAGGAAAGCCGCCGGCCTTTCTACTTTATTATTTCTCATATGGCCGCTGGTGCTGTTCTTTCCGATGTTCGCGGCGCCTGTTTTCCTGAAAGACCTTCCCGATCCAACCCAGTCTTATGCTTTGATGGCCTTGAAATTCCTGCCACACGGACTTCTTGGCCTGCTGCTGGCTTCCATGTTCGGGAACACGCTGGCTATGACGGCAGCGGATGCGAATACTATTTCCGCGGTGATCACAAGAGATATCTTACCGGTGTTCTATAAAAAGGCACGGAACTTTCAGCCGAAGAAAATGCTGGTGATGGCCAGGCTTACTACTTTCCTGTTCGTATTGTGTACCCTGATCATTGCTTTTGAATCCGGTTCTTTTGGCGGTGTGCTGGGATTGATCATCAGCTGGTTCTCTTCATTGATCGGGCCTACTGCGGTGCCAATGATCCTGGGGCTATTGCCGGCTTTCAGACGTAGCGGGAGTGCGGCAGCTTTATTGTCTATCAGTGGAGGACTGCTTACGTTTGCTGCCACCAAACTCCTGTTGCCGGATAATATGGCAGTGGGGCTGGCTGCACCTATTTCTGTATCACTGGTCATTTATATCACGGCAGGGTTCTTTGCAGCCGGGAAAGTTAAGCCAGCCGCGGAAGTATTGCTTGATTCCATTAAAGAAGACACCTGATGATTAAAAATATCTAAAAACCGGATAGGAAATACATACCGCCTCAAGCTACTTAATAATACACACGTACTTAATCATTCATTGCATCAACAGACCCGGGGTACCATGAGAGAACGTATCATTTACCTTATTGAACAGTATTATCACAACAGGTCTACCAGGGAGGAACTGGATGAACTGATGAACATTATCCAGGCAGGAGAGCATGACGGGGAGATCGATGAACTCATGCGGAATTTTTATGAAGAGATAAAAGAGGGGCTGAGTTCGGGAGAAAGAAACCTGCAACAGGGAGTTTCAGAAGAAATGAAGAGCACTCAGGGCTCCTACACGGAAATGGATGAATATCGTAAACCTTCCGTGATGGTCCTTCGCTTATGGCCGGTAGCAGCATGTTTATGCCTTGCAATTGCCAGTGCCACATTTTTCCTGCTCTCCCGGTCTGAACAACAGGCAGGTGAAATGGCTGTGGTGAAGAAATTTACGGATAAGGCAGAACACAAATACTTATTGCTGAGCGACAGTACCCAGGTATGGCTGAACGCATCCAGCACGATCGACTATCCTGAAGAATTCGGGAAAGATAAAAGAGAGGTATATCTCAAAGGGGAAGCCTTCTTTGAAGTAAAGCATGCAGCGGAAACTCCTTTCATCATTCACACCGGCACTGTTACAACGGTAGTGCTGGGTACTTCCTTCAATGTAAAAGCATATGAAGGGCAGGAGCATGTAACGGTATCCGTAAAAAGCGGGAAGGTACAGGTGTTGAAACAAAACAAACTGATCTCCACTTTAATAAAAGGGCAGGAAACAAAGGTGAGCAAAATAAACGGCCGGGATGAGAACGACGAGGTTAATAATGACCTGGTAGGCGCCTGGCAGCAAGGCCACCTGGCGTATGAGGAAGTCCGTTTTGCAGACATCATCAGCGATATGGAAAGGGTCTATAATGTAGACATTACTATCAGGAATGAACAACTGAAGCAGGTACTGGTGATCACATCTTTCAGCAGGGACATTGGTGTGAAGAGGGCGCTGGAAATACTGTGTAAGCTCACGGCTGCAAAACTGGAAGAAAAAGGTGGGCAATACTTCATCGACTAAGCGCTAAGCTACTCATTTTATATAAACACATTCAATCATCCGGCAAAGCCCCTGGGCAACCGGAATGGAATTTCATTGCCTGTCATTTCGCGATCAACAAAAAACATTCAACTATGCCTTGGATCTTACAAAAGCGGCGTATTACGTCTTACGCCAAACACCGGCTCACCTATCTGAAAATATGTTGTATTGTATGTATCCTGGGATTCAGCAACATTTTTCATGCCTATGGGCAGGACCTGCATAAGATCGTTGTATCGCTGGACCTGGAGAATGCCGGCCTGAAAGAAACGCTGAAGCAGATCGAAAGCCGCACCAGCATCCGCTTCACTTACAAAAGCGAAGATGTACCTGCTTTCAAACCGGTAACGATGCATCGTACTGCGCAAAAGCTGGACGATGTGCTCAATGAACTGTTTTCAAACAGCAGCCTCAGTTATGAATCCGCAGGCAGCAATGTAGTGATCATCTTTAAAAAAAACGCCGCAGAAAATAAGGCAGCTACTGCAGTACCGGCTTTATTGAAAGGACGCATTACGGATGAAAAGGGAGTACCTGTGCCGGGTGTGAGTGTATCTGTGAAGGGGAGTAAAACAGGAACGGTGACCAATGGAGATGGTTATTATTCGCTCACTTCACCTGAAAGCGAAGGCATACTGGTAGCTTCATTTATGGGGTTTGAAAAGAAGGAGACCAGTTTTTCGGGAGCAGGTACCTACAACATTATCCTGCTATCCGAAGCCCGCGGACTAAATGAAGTGATGGTGATCGGTTATGGTTCCACCACCAAAAAAGACCTTACAGGATCAGTAGGCCGCGTGGAAATGGAAGATCTTCGTAAGGCGCCGGTATTTACATTCACGGAAGCATTGGCAGGCCGTGTTGCGGGTGTGCAGGTTTCATCCAACGATGGCCAGCCAGGGCAGGGGCAAAACATCATCATCAGGGGCTCCGGCTCACTTACGCAAAGTACCGCGCCGCTCTATGTAGTAGATGGTTTTACAATGGAAGATTTCCAGAGTAATTCCCTCAACCCGGAAGACATTGCGTCTATCACTGTGCTCAAAGATGCATCGGGTACCGCTATTTATGGTGCCAGAGGTTCTAACGGCGTAGTGGTGATACAAACCAAAAAAGGGCAGGCTGGTAAACCGGTGATCACTTTCAATACCACGCTCGGGATCCAGGAATTGCGGAGAGAGATACCGATGATGAGCCCTTATGAATTTGTGAAAACGCAAACGGAAATGACGAATACCAGCCTGGCAGATGCGGCTTATTTCACAAATGGCAAAACCCTGGAATCCTATCGCAATGTAGAAGGGATCAACTGGCAGGATAAGATCTTCCGGCAGGGTAAAATGCAGAGCTACAGTTTGTCTATGAGAGGGGGGAACGAGCAGACGAAGTATTCCATCTCCGGGGTGATCAACAACCAGGATGCGCTGATCATCAATTCAGGTTACAAACGTTACCTGGGCCGCGTGTCGCTGGACCAGCAGGTCAGTAAAAAGATCAAAGCCGGTATCAATATCAATTACAGCAATGCTAATTCCCATGGTCTTGTTGCGGCCAATAATACCGGTACTTCCACCGTATCGAACTACATCTTTGCCAACGTATTCGGTTACCGCCCTGTGGGAGCTAATATGAGCTCACTGGAAGAAGACCTCTTTGATGAGGATATGCCGGTTGGTACCGGCACCGTGCGGATCAATCCCGTCATTACTGCACAGAATACACACCGCGTGGCCAACATCGGGGAACTGATCTCCAATGCTTACATCACTTATAATATCCTGGATCACCTCACCTTAAATATAAGGGGAGGGCACAGGAAACGGCAGACGCGTGGCGAAGCCTTCTATAACTCGCTCACGCCGCAGGGTGCTGAAAGCCCTGTGAACACAAAGGGGGTGAACGGTAACTTCAGCTTTGCAGAGAACAATACCTGGAATAACGAAAACACCCTCACCTTTGAGAAAACTTTCAACAAAGTACATAAGCTTACTGCGCTGGGAGGTTTTTCACTGGAAGGCGCAAAGACCACTACTTACGGCGCCAGCGCACAGTTCATTCCTAACGAACAACTGGGGATGTTTGGACTGGATGAAGGTACAGCACTGGCGCTTACTGCAAATGGAGGTAATTATACTTTGCAGTCTTTTTTCGGCCGGCTGGACTATAATTACAGATCGAAATATTTGTTCACGGTTACTATGCGTGCGGACGGATCATCCAAATTCAGCAAAGGTAACCGCTGGGGATATTTCCCCTCCGCTGCACTGGGCTGGAACATGGCAGAGGAAAACTTCCTGAAACGATCGCGTATCATTTCCAATTCCAAACTGCGCCTTAGTTATGGTATTTCGGGGAACAACAGGATCGGTTATTTCGATACTTACAACCGCATCAGTTTTGATAACCGCCTCAATGGTGTGTCTTTCAACAACCAGGTACCGGGTACAGCCGCATGGCTTTCTGATCTGGGTAATGGTGGCCTGAAATGGGAAACTACGGAGCTGGCTAACATCGGTTACGACCTGGGCCTGTTCCAGAACAGGATAGAAATTACTGCTGAAGTATACCGCAAAACTACGCGGGACCTGCTACTGGATGCACAGATCCCTTTCACTACCGGTTATGCCAACACTACCAGGAACATTGGCAGCATCCGCAACGAAGGGTTGGAAATATCGCTGAATACTGTGAACGTGCGTACCGGTTCATTCAGATGGGAGAGCAATTTCAATATCAGTTTCAACCGCAGCAGGGTATTGGAACTCACGGAATCGAGTACTTTATTTTCCAATGTGTCCGGCGGGTTTTCTCCTGCGCCGAACCTCTGGATGGCTAAAGTGGGTGGCCCCATCTCTGCTTTTAATGGATTTGTTTTTGATGGTGTGTACCAGTATGCTGACTTTGATAATCCGTCTCCCGGCGTATACGTACTTAAACCTGGTGTGCCCGCCAATGGTAATACCCGTGCATCTATCAGGCCGGGAGATATCAAATACCGTGATCTGAATGGCGATGGCACCGTGAATGATTTTGATCAGACGGTGATAGGCAGGCCGGAACCCATCCATATAGGCGGTTTCTCCAATAACTTTTTCTATAAAGGGCTTAGCCTCAACGTGTTTTTCCAGTGGTCTGCAGGCAATGATATTTTTAACGGTAACCGTCTTGTATTCGAAGGTAATTCCCAGTACAGTTATCATACCAACCAGTTCGCATCATGGGTAGACCGCTGGTCGCCGGAAAATCCTACGAACAAGAACTTCAGGGTAGGTGGGCAGGGCCCTACCGCCAGGGGTTCTTCGAGAGTAGTGGAGGATGGATCCTACCTGCGTTTGAAAACACTTTCGCTCGCTTACCAGATCCCTGCAAAATACCTGGGCAGGCTGCATATCAGGAATCTCTCCATCAGCGCATCTGCGCAAAACCTGATTACCTGGACGAACTATTCAGGCCTGGACCCGGAGGTGTCCGTAAAAAATTCAGCCCTCACACGGGGATTCGATTATTCCGCCTATCCACAGGCACAAACAATGGTATTAGGCATCAACGCAACATTCTAAGCTACTCTTAAAAATATATTCATAATGAAAAAGAAGATCTGTTTTCTCATCATTATCGCCTGCTCGGCCTTTAGTGCCTGTAAGGATTTTCTTGATCAGACGCCGTCGGACTTTATTTCTCCCGTCAATTATTATCAAACTGCGGAACACCTGGAACTTGCACTCAACGGAGTATACAGCCCCTTGTATTCAAGACCTGTATATGGCAGTGTATACCCTGCGAGGATGAACCTGGTGGCAGATGAAGCCTTCTATGCACGCCAGGAAATAGGACTTCGTACCTACACCAACGGTACGAACGATGCAGAGCTGGATGGCTTCTGGAAAGCCATATACACAGGTATAGATCGTGCTAATACACTTATTGCAAACATCAGTAAACCACAGATGGATGAAACCAGGAGAAAGCAAATACTCGGCGAAACGCTTTTCCTGCGTGGGTATTATTACTTCCTGCTGGTGCAACATTTTGGTGGTGTGCCGTTGTTGCTGGAACCTACACTTTCACCTTCCCAAAGCCAGGTGGCAAAAGCTACCCCGGCTGATGTTTATGCACAGGTACTGAAAGATATGGAACAGGCAGAACCATTGGTGATCCCGATCAGAACACTTGGTTTCGGGGGCAAGGTAAGCCAGTCTGCCGTGCGGGGTATTCTTGCCCGTGTGAACCTCTATATGGCAGGCGCACCATTAAACCAGGTGACCCGTTACGCAGAAGCCGCTAAATGGGCAGAAAAAGTGATGACAGATGCGGCATCCGGGCATCGCCTGAATCCGGATTATAAGAACATTTTTATCCGTTATGCAAATGATACCTATGATGTAGGTGAAAGCATCTGGGAGGCAGAGTTCTACGGCAGTTCCGCAAATAACAACAATGCATTCGGTAATATCGGCAGCCTCATTGGTATGGCTTCTTCCAATGCTTCTGTGATAGGCGTGGCATATGGCATGCACCAGACAACGGCTAAACTTTTCCGTACTTACGAAGCCGGTGATGTGCGCCGCGAATGGAATGTATCCAACTTTGCCTATAATGCAACCACAGGAGCAAAAGTGTTCGTAGCTACTGCCGCATTGATGAATCCTACCAATACTCAGCTTTATGCCCGTTATGCTGCTAAATACAGAAGGGAATATGAAGTAGTAACACCAAGGGTTAATTACGTAACACCACAGAACTTTCCCATCCTGCGATTTGCAGATGTATTGCTGATGTATGCAGAAGCAGAAACACAATCCAAAGGATCAGCTACTCCCGCAGCTATTGAAGCGGTGAACCAGGTGAGAAGAAGAGCATGGTCTTCCGGTATAAATACCATTACTATTACCAACGGCGGCAGTGGTTACACCAGTGCCCCTGCGGTAACATTTTCAGGCGGGGGAGGCAGTGGTGCAGTAGCAACAGCTACTATCAGCGGTGGCCGTGTAACGGCTATTACGCTTAGCCCGGATGCTTCTACCGGTGCAGCCTTTACAAGAGGCAGTTATACTTCTGCGCCGGCTGTAACGATTAGTGGAGGTGCCGGAGCAGGTGCAACGGCAACGGCTACTGTATTCAATATTTCAGAAGCGGAGCTTACCGCACAGCAAACATCTTCCAAAGAAACCTTCCTCAGGTTCATCCAGGATGAAAGGATGCGGGAGTTGTGTTTTGAATCGCTGCGCAAGCCAGACCTGGTGCGCTGGGGTATTTTCCTTACGGAAATGAAACAAACCCTGAACATGATGTTGTCTGATAACGCGGCATCCCCCCTCACGCAACCCTGGTACACGATGACCTATGAAAATGTGGCGGAAAGGAATGTGCTATTCCCTATCCCTTCTCACGAGATCACATTGAATCAGTCGCTGGTGCAGAATCCAGGTTGGTAATCACTCAAATACTACGATCATGAAACGCATCTATTATACACTTTGCCTGGGTTTGCTTTTTGCCTGTAATAAAGACAATGAATTGTCTACTCCTGATTTTGAGGTAAGTACCGCTGCTCCTACCTTTAAAAAAGACGAAGCTGTGCTATTCAGCTTCAAAGGCAATCCGCAACTGATCTCCGTATACACGGGAGAGTTCGGCAAAGATTACAATTTCCGTGAAGGAAGAACACTGGATGTAACAGGGCTTAACCTGGTGTTTAACAGTGCAGTGGCCAATGAGGGTGCCGGTACGCCACAGACAGGAATGTTTTCTTTACTGGTGTCCAGCAATTTCAATGGGGATTATTCTTCTTTTGCAACTGTACAGGCTGCTACCTGGACGGATGTAACAAGCCGCCTTACTAAACAGGAAGCTGCCACAACTGCCACCAGCAGCCTGGCTACACCGGCAGAGGGGATTGATCTCAGTGATCTCAGGGTAGCCGGAAAACCCCTGTACATTGCTTTCCGGTATAACATCCGCCCGCAAAGTACAAACGGTATCTGGCGTATGTGGACCTTCCAGGGTTTTAGTCTTACCGGCAATACTTCCAATGGAAAACAGACATTGGGTAATATGACGACCACCGCATTCAGGGTTATACAAAAGAACCCGGAGATCACTTCACGTACAGCCACCAGTGCTACTGCACTTACATTACGGCATGCGGACCTTTCGCTGAACCCGGATGCAGCAGAGGTTGCAACGGAGAACTGGATCGTCAGTCAAGCTTTCAGCAATGTGAACAGGATCGATTTTGGGCCAGACCTTTCTACACCTATCCAGGGTGGGACCAGTGCTGTGGAGAAAAAGGACTTCTCGTATAAGTTCGCAAAAGCCGGACAGTACAGCGTATACTTCGTAGCGGCAAACGTAAGCCTCAACGGAAAGAAGGAAACAGTAAGAAAAGTAGACCTTACAATTACCGAATAATGAAAAGATACAAGAAACTGCTGCCCGCCATCTTCGCTATCATGCTGTGTGCATGCTCGCAACAGAAATATGAAAGTTCCCGTACACCGGAAGCATCCATAGGTACATTTGATATGCTGAATGGGTTCAAAGCAGAAGTGTTTGCTGCAGAGCCCCAGGTGATGGACCCTGTAGAGCTGACCTTTGATGAAGAAGGTAATGCATATGTTATTGAAATGGGGGACTATCCCTACAAAGCCGTCCGCGGCGATGGGAAAGGACGTATACGCAAACTGACAGACAGGGATGGTGATGGAAGGATAGACACCGCCGTAGTATTTGCAGAAAAGTTGGAAAGTGGTACCAGCATACTTCCCTGGGAAGGGGGCTTGCTGGTAACTGCCGCGCCGGAAATACTTTTCCTGAAAGATACTACCGGAGACGACAGAGCCGATATCCGCGAAGTACTGTTCACCGGCTTTTTTGAAGATAATTCAGAAGCGCAGATCACCAGCCTGCGGTATGGTATCGACAACTGGATCTATGCCAACAACGGAGGGCAGGCAGGCCTGGTCACTTTTGCCCGTCATCCTGCAGCTCCTGCCTTGCAGATCAAAGGGGGTGATTTCAGGTTCAGGCTGGACAGGGGACTGTTTGAAGCAGAATCCGGGGCAGGGCAGTATGGCATGGAAATGGACGATCTCGGCCATCGTTTTTATACCAACAATTCAAGACATATTTCCACCTCACCGATAGCTGCCAGGTATCTTAAAAGGCAGCAACACATGAACTTCAGATCTGTGATGAACATCTATGCAGCGGAGCCGGTCATGTACCAGGCAACACCTGCCCCATGGTGGCGCGCAGAAAGGACCAAGGCCCGTCAGCAGCAATACGATGAGAAGAAACTGAACAGGAAGGAATATGCAGAAGGACGATTCACCGGAGCTTCAGGAGGAACGATCTATGCGGGAGATGCTTATCCTGCTTCGTTCTATGGTTCCTACTTTGTAGGTGATGTAGCAGGTAATCTCGTGCATAGGGATGTGATCACCAGGGGCAACGAAGGCCCGTTCTTTAGCGCTGCCCGTAGTGTGGAAGAAGAAAAGAGAGAATTTATTGCATCTGCGGACAGTTGGTTCAGGCCTTGCAACTTTACACTGGGGTACGATGGAAATCTATATTTGATAGACATGTACCGGCAGCATATAGAAACACCTGTGTCCATTCCGGATTCGCTTAAGGAAGACATGGATTTTATGCGTGGTAACCAGATGGGCAGGATCTACCGCATTGTTTCCACCGAAGCACGGAAACTTCCGAAAGCAGTGCCCGCCATGCGTCAGCAGCCAACGAGCCAGCTGATCACTTACCTGTCACATCGCAACCGTTGGTGGCGGCTGAATGCACAACGAATGATCCTGGAACGTAAAGACCGTTCTGCAATACCGGCACTACGAGCGTTGTTCACGGATAATAAAAACCCAATTACACGGCTGCATGCGCTGTACACACTTGAAGGACTTGATGCACTGGATGCCGGTCTCGTACAAAGTGCCATGAAAGATGTTGATGCAGGGCTGAGGGAACACGGGGCTATCCTCTCTGAACGTTTCCCGCAACTGGCCGCACAATTGATCCATATGATGAATGATACCTCAGGCCTTGTATCCTTACAGGCAACATTAAGTGCCGGTCAGTTATCCGGCAGGCAGGTGGTGCCGGCCTTCGCAATGCTGCTGGAGAAAAAATACAAGGACCCCTGGTTCATGAATGCCATACTGAGTGCAGGAACAGGTTCCTCTTTTGAATTGGTGGATGAATTGGCGAAACACACCGGCTTCTTTAATACACCTGATTCTGCTAAACTTGTATTCGTGAAAAACATATCACAGATCATCGGCTCAAGGAAGTTGGATAAGGAAGTGGCTGCGCAGTTACAGTTCCTGTCTTCGGGGGATGAGCAATTCCGCCAGGCAGGACTTACAGGATTATTCAACGGATTGAAGAAAGAGGCTGATAAAAATGTGCTTCCTGAAACACAGCGGGTACTATCTGCTATTAACGACGATAAGCATATTAAGCAGCTGTTAAAATAACTATATGTAAGTAAACTTAATTTTTAATTTTGCATATGCATAAAACAGAACTTGGTTTTGGTATCGTTGGTGCCGGCGCTATTTCCGGCATACATGCCAAAGCAATTGCCGCGACCGGCGGAGCGAAGCTGGCCGGGATCTACAGTATCAACAGGAACAGATCCGTTGTATTTGCTGAAGAACATCCCTGCAAAGTATTTGATACGCTGGAAGAGATGGTGAGCGATCCGGAGATCGACATTGTTTGTATCTGCACACCATCCGGCGTGCATATGGAGCCTGCGTTGAAGGCCATAGAAGCCGGCAAACACTGCCTTATTGAAAAGCCGCTGGAAGTTACACCAGAGCGGTGTGACAGGATCATCGAAGCTGCGGAAAAAGCAGGTGTGGTAGTGGCTGTTGTGTTCCCTTCGCGGTTTCACGAAGCGAGCAGGCACATCAGGAAAGCCATGGATGCCGGCAGATGCGGGCCGGTGGTGTTTGGGGATGTAGATGTAAAATGGAGCAGAAGTGAAGCATATTATCAAAGTGCGCAATGGCGTGGTACCTGGCAGTTTGATGGTGGCGGGGCATTGATGAACCAGGGGATCCATTCGGTAGACCTGTTGCAATGGTACATGGGCCCTGTGGAAGCAGTACAGGCCATGACGGCCAACAGGCGGCACAAGGAGATTGAAGTGGAAGATACGGTTACCGCAATTGTCCGTTTTTCCAGTGGGGCGCTGGGTACCATAGAATGTTCTACGGCTGCCTATCCCGGAGCGTTAAAACGTTTGGAGATCACAGGCACAGCGGGTACTATCATCATGGAAGAAAGCAGTTTACTGAAGTGGGAGCTGGCAGATGAAACACCGGAAGATCTGCGGATTAAAAATGCCATCAATGGTGAACATAGCTCTACAGGTGGTGCGGCAGATCCAATGGCGATCAGTTATGCGGGGCATCAGTACCAGATGGAGGACCTGGTCCATGCTATCAGAACGGGTGGGCAGCCACTGGTAGATGGGAGGGAAGGACGTAAGTCGGTAGAGATCGTAACGGCGATATACGAAAGTGCAAGAACGGGGCAGCTGGTGAGGTTGCCTTTGTAAAGGCTTCAATTGATACCATCGAATACCTGTAACCTGTATCCTACATTCCGGATAGTTTCAATTTCTACACGTGGGTCTGCTCTCAGGTGTTTGCGGATCCTGTGGATGAAAATATGCAGCGGGCGTTCTATTTTTCCTTCTGATTTGTTCCATACTTCCTGTATGATATTTTCCCTGCTTACCGTAGTTCTTATGTTCTTTGCCAGCACCGATAATATTTTCACTTCTTTCATAGGTAGCCCTACTCTCAGATCTCCTGTGGTTAACAGATATTTTTCCGTATCCAATACATACTTTCCGAAGGTATAGATCTTTCCGCTGGTCCTTGCTGCACGTTTCAGGAAAACCTCCATTCTCAGCACCAGTTCTGCATAATTATACGGTTTTGTCATATAGTCATCAGCTCCCGTTTCCAACCCCTTTATTATGTCGTCTGTAGCAATCATACCGCTCAGGTAGATAATGGGTAATTGCTTATTGATCGCTCTTATTTTTGTGGCGAGCGCATAGCCATCTAAGATGGGCATCATAATATCCAACAGGCAAATGTCAAACTTTATCTTGTTGAACAGTTTCCATGCGGCCTCGCCGTTATAGGCGATATAGACTTCGTATCCATGCCCGCTCAGATAGTTTTTTAGTACCAGGGTTAATAATTCATCATTCTCTGCAACAAGTACCTTGATGGCCATAGTTTTTTTGGTTTTCCAAATAAACAACCTTCCTGCCATCTAAGCCCATTTGTTACAAGTTTTTAACAATTGAGTTTAGTTAAATGAGTTCCTGAAGGCCAGCGGAGATACATTCGTTTTATTCTTAAACAGCTTATTGAATGATTGTGGATGCTCAAAGCCCAGGCTATAGGCTATTTCGCTCACAGATAAAGAAGTGGTGGAAAGTATTTCCTTTGCCTTTTCAATCAATTGATGGTGGATATGCTGCTGGGTATTCATACCGGTAACAGAACGTAACATATCACTCAGGTAATTCGGGGAAACGTGCAATTGTTCTGAAATGTATTGCACCGTAGGAAGGCCATGTTCCTTTACTTGCTCACCATTAAAATAATCAGCCAGCAATCCTTCCAGCTGAGCTAACAGGTCGTTGTTGGCATTCTTGCGGGTAATAAACTGCCTGTTGTAGAACCTGTCGCAGTAATTGAGTAATACGGCTATCTGTGAAATGATCACGTTCTGGCTGTAGTTATCGATGGGGGAGTTGTATTCCTGAAGTATATTCTTAATAATACCGTTCATGGTCTCTTCTTCCTTTTCCGAAAGGTGCAGCGCCTCGCTCGTAGCATATGAGAAGAAGCCGTATTCACGGATGGTTTTAGCTAAGGGATAACCTTTGAGGAAGCTGGGGTGTACGAACAGCCACCAGCCTTCCATTCTATATGGTTCATCTATTTCAGTGGAGATCACCTGCCCGGGAGAAAAGAAGGTCATCACCCCATTATCGAAATCGTAATAGCGCTGGCCGTATTTCATTTTGCCTGAAAAGTTCTTCTTCACGGAGATGCAGTAGAAATCATAAGCTGCAGCCTTGAGCCTTACATCTGTATAACAGGTAACCTCGCCAAAATCCACCACGCTCATCAGCGGATGCGCAGGGCCGGGCAGGTTCAGGATACGGTGTACTTCCGTAATAGATACTTTATGTGGCGCTGTTTTCATGTTTTCAAATTTAACCAATTGTAGCCATATCTATCACGAAGCGGTAACGTACATCTCCTTTCAACATGCGTTCAAAGGCTGTATGGATGTTTTTGATATCAATGATCTCCACATCGGAAACAATATTGTTTTCCGCACAATAGTCCAGCATTTCCTGGACCTGGGCTAATCCGCCAACCCCCGAACCTGCTACTACTTTATTCCCGGCTATGATACCAAATGGCGGGATCACATAGGGTTCTGCCGGTGCGCCAACGCAAATGTACACGCCATTTGTTTTTAACAGGGAAAGGTAAAGGTTGATATCGTGCGGAGCGGAAACCGTATCAAGGATGAAGTCAAAGGACGACTTTACGGCATCCAGCTGTGCAGGCTCTTTTGTTACCACAAAGTGATGGGCACCGAGTGACCTTGCATCTTCTCTTTTGGATTCGGAGGTACTGAGAATGGTAACTTCTGCACCAAAGGCTACACCGAATTTCACCGCCATGTGGCCTAAGCCGCCAAGACCTACCACTGCCAGCTTATGACCTTTGCCTACCTTCCAGTTGCGCAGCGGAGAATAAGTAGTGATGCCTGCACAAAGCAAAGGGGCAACACCTGCAAGGGGGAGCTTTTCAGAAACATTCAGCACAAATTCTTCCCGTACCACAATATTGTTTGAATAACCGCCATAGGTGGGCAGGCCGTCCTTACCAAGGGAATTGTACGTTTGCACCCCTGTTGGGCAGAATTGTTCCTGGTTATTACGGCAGTTCTCACATTCCAGGCAGGCATCCACCATAACGCTAACGCCTACCAGCTCTCCGGCTTTGAACTTTTTTACGTGTGCCCCCACCTCTCGGACCCTGCCAACTATCTCATGACCTGGTACCATAGGGAAGATCCCGGGGAACCAGTCGTTTTTGATGGCATGGAGATCAGAATGGCATACGCCACAATACAGGATGTCTATCAGTACATCGTGTGTGCCTGCCTCCCGGCGTTCAAAATCCCAGGGGGCTAAGTCTGTTTCAGCCGACTGCGCGGCATATCCTTTTGATTGTATCATAGGGCAAAGGTGCTGCAACGCAGGAAGATAAAAGTAGCCAGATCCCTTATACCTGTATCCAAAATGAAGCATGCCGGCTCCGTCACGTTAACGTCATTTTCCCCATTCGATCATATTATTTCCGGATTGCGAAAACGGTTCCCTTTTCGTCAGCCCAATTTTGCAGTCTTAAATAGTTCAATCTGATGATCAAAAGGTTACTTTTTCTTATCTCTTTCCTGTTCTCTGTCACAGCACTTTTTGCGCAAACCACCGGTTCCATTAAAGGTAAACTCACTACCGGAGATGGCCAGCCGGGCGCTTATGTAACTGTGAGGATAGACCGCAGCAATAAGGGTGCTATCAGTAATGAGAAAGGCGAATACATTATTAAGAACGTAAAGCCGGGTAACTGGACGTTGAAGATATCTGCCGTGGATGCTGTTGCGCAGGACCAGGCAGTAACGGTTGCAGCAGGCCAGACCGCAACGGTTGATTTTGTACTGAATTCGAACGCTGCGCAATTGCATGAAGTAACGATATCTGATAAGGCTTCCAGGAGAGAAACCAGGACTGTGGCAAAATTGCCACTGAAGAACCTGGAGAACCCGCAGGTATATACTTCTGTTTCTGCCGAGCTGATGAAGCAGCAGGGGGTAACCAATTTTGATGATGCGATGCGGAATGTTCCCGGTCTTTCCAGGACCTGGGAATCCACAGGCCGCGGAGGGGATGGAGGAACTTATTTTTCACTAAGAGGGTTTGAGGCGCAACCTAACCTGATCAATGGTTTACCCGGCTTAACCAGCGGTAACCTGGACCCTGCAGGTATTGAAGAGATCCAGGTGATGAAAGGCCCTTCCGGCACATTGTTCGGAGGCAGTTTCTATGGCTATGGCGGTATCATCAATACCATCACCAAAAAACCGTACTACAAATTTGGTGGTGAAGTGGCTTATAATATCGGCAGCTTTGACCTGCACAGGTTAACAGTAGATGTGAACACACCATTGAGTAAAACAAAGAAGATCGCGATGCGTGTGAATGCTGCACTGCATACAGAAGGAAGTTTCCAGGATGCTGGTAATAAGAAGTCTTTTTACATAGCACCTTCCTTTGTTTATGAAGTGAACAACAGGCTGAAGTTTGACCTGATGGTGGAAGTGCTGGAAGAGAAGAGAGCTGCCCCGCCGGTCTTTTTCCATTCAAACAGGTTTGACCCGCTTCATGCTAAAACAATAGAAGCGTTTAATCTCAATAATAAATTGTCTTTTACCAGCAACGATCTCACGATCAGGAATCCCCGTACAAATGTGCAGGGGCAAATGCAATATAAGTTATCCCAGCAGTGGAATTCCCAAACGGTGGTTTCCTATGGAACAGTAAAGTCAGACGGGATCTATACTTATATATGGGATGATAGTGTGCCGGACGACAATTGGTACGGCCAGGACTTCCACAATGAAAACCAACACACAAAGACCCTGGATATCCAGCAGAACTTCAATGGTGATTTCAAGATCGGTAACATGCGGAACCGCTTACTGGTAGGCCTGGATTATTTTAACCGCAGCGTTAGAGACAATGGTTCAGGATGGGCAACGGGAAGGCTTGTTACACCGCAGGGTGATGTGGCCGCCTCTGCGCCTTATCCGGCACCTGTACCTTTAAACAGGTATTCAATTGATACATTGCTGGCTTCTTCAGGATCAAGCCTCAGTAAGAGAGTTAACAGTTCATATAGTGCTTATGCCTCCAATGTGCTGAACCTTACGCCTGGTTTGATGGTGATGGTGAGCTTAAGAGCAGATTATTTTGATACTAAAGATGATAAGAATACGCCGGATGATGATGAAGGTTACTCGCAATTCGCCGTGTCTCCTAAGTTTGGTGTGGTGTATCAGCCTGTGCTTGATAAAGTGTCCATCTTCGCGAACTATATGAATGCGTTCATCAATGTAGCACCGGCAGATGTTTTTGATGCGGATGGTAATAAGATAGGGATAAAGTCATTTAAGCCTGAACATGCCAATCAATGGGAAGGTGGTGTGAAGGCTAATTTGCTGGACGATAAATTACAGGCCACTGTTTCCGTGTACAATACTAAAGTGAGCAACAGGGTTATTCCGGATGGCGCATATAATAGCCGCCAGGGTGGTGCTGTACGCAGTAAAGGGATTGAGTTTGATATCAATGCTAATCCGGCTCCCGGGTTAAACCTGGTTGCCGGCTATAGCCATATCGATATCAAAGTAGTTGAAGGAGATCCGGATGATTTCTATTCTGAACCTGGCAGGGCTCCCGGTGGCCAGGGGCCTCAGAACCTCGCTAATTTATGGGCAACGTATAAATTCACGCATGGCGCACTGAAGGATTTTGGGCTTGGCCTCGGTGGAAATTACGGCAGTAAATACCGCGTGATCGACAATAGTAAGACGGGTGTATTTGATCTGCCATCTTATGCATTGCTGAATGGTTCCGTGTTCTATAACTCAAAAAAGATCAGGGTTGCTGTGAATGTGAATAATATTACCGGGGAAACCTGGTATATAGGATACTGGTCTGTTAACCCGCAGAAACCAAGGAATTTTGTAGCGAGCCTGGCTTACAAGTTCTAAGTTAAAAACGGCAGTATATGCTCCTGGCAGCAATTTTGCGGTGGCATGTATATGAAAACAAGTTCATTTCGCGTAGATATTGACCAGTCTGTTCTGGATGATCTTAAAAGCAGGATATTGGCTACACGATGGCTGCATGAAGATCTAAAAGAGCTGGCAGATCACTGGGCTGGTGATTTTGACTGGAGGAAAACAGAAGCTGCAATCAATGCTTATCCACAGTTCATCACTGAAATAGATGGATACAAGATACATTACCTGCATATTAAAAGTGGATCAGCTGCTGCTTTGCCGGTTATTATCAGCCATGGATGGCCGGGTTCCTTCCTGGAAATGCTGCGGGTGATCCCGCTGTTAACAACGGATTTCAACCTCGTGATACCATCTTTATTAGGATTCGGATTTTCAGATAAACCAAAAGGGCCGGGTGTTAATGCTACATTGATGGCCGGGCTTTGGGTAAAGTTAATGCGGGAGCTGGGATATGAGGAATTTATTGCGCAGGGTGGTGACTTCGGGGCCATGATCTCAACGCGTATGGCCATGAATTACCCGGAGCACCTGCTAGGCTTACATCTGAACTACATTCCTTTTAGCTATCAGCCGTATCTGCCACCGGGAGAAGAATTAACTGCAGCGGAAAAAGAAGCGCAGCAGCAGATTACTGAGTTTTTCAAAGCAGAAGGTGCTTATGCGCAGGTACATACCACCAAGCCAAAGGTACTTTCTTACGGCCTGAACGATTCACCGGCAGGCTTATGTGCCTGGTTGCTGGAAATCTTCCGCAGCTTTTCAGATCCCTCCCGGCCACTTGAGGAACTATTTAACCGTGATGAGCTGCTGGCGAATGTTACATTATACTGGGTAACGCAAACCATATACTCTTCCATACACCTGTATGGCGAAATAGCAAAAGAACCGTTTCGGTTCGGAAAGGATGATTTTATTCATGTGCCGGTAGGGATAGCACATTATAAATACCCTGTGGGTTTCCCTGCAAGAACTTATGTGGAAAGAGGATATAATGTGCGTTACTGGCATGATATGCCCAAAGGAGGGCACTTTGCTGCGATGGAACAGCCGGAATTATTTGCGGCGGACCTTAAGGCGTTTGTTAAACTGCTTACTTCTCCAGCCTGATCATACATTTAACGTCTTTATCGTTCAAATACCACTCCACACAATATCCCTGGGGATCTAAGCCCGGTTGTTCCCGCAGTTTGTCGAATGCCTTTCCTATTGAAGCGATATCTTTCACATAGTTTTTAACGATGATCTGCACGTACTTTCCTTTTTTGAGGATGAGGGTGTCACATTTATATTGCTCCGCCTCCCCATGGAAGGTTTCTTCTGTAGCAGCTTTGTAAACAATGCCTTCGCCGTTTTCAGGGCGGGATATACCAAAGTAGCCCCTTTTTGTGGAGAAGGGCACCATGTTATGCAGTTGCTCGTGCGCTGTGAGCACGCCTTCCGGGAAAGAAGTTGCGGTTACATAAAAGACTTTAATGTCTTTCTCTAAGAATGAGGTTTCCATGTTATGCCTTATTTTAATTGCCTTGTAAATGTAGGGCAGGGAAAAAAAACGGCTGATGGTGAGAAGCGACATTTTTGGGGGGAATTGCGACAGGTTGTTTTTTAGATAAGCGCCATTTTTCGCTGAAGGGCTTCCTTTTCCGCCTTGTTCTTAGCCATGGAAATGGCCTTGGCAAAATGGGCTTTTGCAGTTGTGTTGTTGATCTCCGTGTATAGTTCACCCAATAGCGCATAATAGAGATGATGATCGGTCAGCTCCAGTTTCTCTGCGGCTTGAATGGCTTCCGGTTTACCATTTGCTTTTGAAAGCGCATAAGTTCTGTTGAGTGCGGCAATAGGGGAGTAGGCAATTTGCAATAAGCGGTTATAGTTTTGCAGGATGCTTTCCCACTTTTCCTTCGTATCCTCTTTTTGGGTATGCCAGTAAGCAATGCCGGCTTCCAGGTGGTATTTTGTAACCTTTCCGCTGGCGGAGTTACGGAGAAAGTAAGCGCCTTTACTGATCAGGTCTGTATTCCAGAGACCGGTATCCTGTTCTTCATACAAGATCAGTTCTCCATTTGTGCCGGAACGGGCTTCAAACCTGGAGACATGAAAGCACATGAGCGCCAGTAGTGCATTCACGGGAGGAGTATTGGTACTGTTGTTCTCCACCAGCATAATGCAAAGCCGCATGGCTTCCAGGCAGATCTCTTTACGGAGGTTGGTGTATCCCTCATTGAACAGCAGGTAGATGGTGGTGAGCACAGCTTCCAGCCGTTGCTCTATTTCAGCAGGGCCGGGGAACGCCATCTTTATACCTTCTTCCCGTAGTTTTTCTTTCGCACGGAAGAGCCGTTTATTGATGGTTTCCTTACTCGTCAGGAAAGCATCTGCTATTTCTTCAATCCCAAAACCGCAAAGGATACGAAGTGACAGGCCGATCTGCGATTCGCCGGAAATAGCCGGATGGCAGATGGTGAACATCATCTGTAACTGGCTGTCGTTGATATTTTGCGGGGAAAGGTCCAGGTCTGTTTCCGTTATTTCAGCGGAGCTGTTCTTTAGCTCCGCTGAAATTTTATCTTCAAAGAATGTGCTGCGCTGCAGGTAGTTCTTTGCTTTGTTCTTTGCTACATTATACAGCCATGCGGTGGGGTTTTCGGGCAGGCCTTTTAATCCCCAGGCCTGTGTGGCGGTGAGGAAGGTATCGCTGGCGATATCTTCAGCGATCTCTATCTGTTCAAATCCAAAACGTTTGCAGAGTACGGATACTATCTTCCGGTATTCCGTTCTGAACAGGTGTGGTAAGAGGCTGCCGTTTTCCATCTCACTGCTGATTGTGCACGGAAACGATCTTCCTTACTTCCACACTGTTGTTTGCTCCTGCAAGGATAGGGCATTCTCCTGCTATCCTTACCGCTTCATCGAAATCCTTTGCTGTGATGGTAATGAACCCGGCAATAGATTCCTTAATATCTACATAAGGCCCGTCCGTGATCATATCATTCTTTAATACTTTGCCTTCCGTTGAGAGGCCTGTACCTCCTTTGAACTTGTTCTGCGCAGCGATGCCGCCTACCCAATCCTGGTACTGTTTCATATATACCTGCATCTGTTCGGGAGAAGGCTGTGCTTCTTTGGTAAGCAGGTCGAGGCGCATGAGGATGATGTATTCTTCCATTGTGTATAATTTAAGATATCCGTTGATAGCTCAGCAGTATTACACCGCTCTTAAAGGTACGGGTATTCACTAATTCCAGTTGCAGCGGTTTTGTGATGCCTTTGAACATGGATGTGCCATCGCCAAGTGCAATGGGGTCGACCATGATCTGGTAGGAGTCTATCAGGCCCGCTTCCGCAAACTGGCTGATGATACTGCCGCTGCCCAGGATGGTCATGTCCGGACCTGTTCCCTGCTTCATCCTGGTCATTTCTTCTATGATATTGCCTTTTATGATTGTTGTATTGTTCCAGTCTGCTTTTTTGAGGGTACCTGAAAAAACGATCTTTTTTGCGGCATTCATGCCCCTGGCCATGTCCGGCATATTCCTGAGGGCTTCCGGGCCGGGCCAGTAGCCAGACATCATATCATACGTGGTACGCCCAAAAACAAGCGTATTGCCGGACTTTAAGGCATCTACACCATATTCACTTTCAGGGCCACCGTGGACGTGCCAGCTGATATCGTCCTGGGGGCCTTTGAAGTAACCGTTCAGGGTAATGAAATTAAATGCATTCAACGTTCTCATGATAATAAGTTTTGGTTATATACCTATATCAAATGAGATTCCGGAAATAGGACATGGGGAGGAAAATAAAAAAAAAGCCGTACAACTGTACGGCTTCTCCCTTCATTATTTAGCAGTGCCTGGCGGTTCGTTCTTTGTTAGCTTTACATCCTTACTTTCTGCTCCTTCTATTTTTACAAAATGCTGTGCGGTTCCTTTTGCTTTTACACCACTGATATTGGCCTTGTTTACATTCTCCAGTCTGATGATGGCTTCTGCGCCTTCCGTTGCAGGGATGTTCCAGTCATTGAGCGTTACGTCCTTTCCATCTTCACAAACAAAAGCAGGGCGGAGATCGTTACTGTTCAGGTTGAATTGAATGTTCTTCAGCTTTAAACCTTTCACATGCCTTGCCCAGATGCCGTATGCAGGTACTAAGGGGCCGAAGGTCTTCACTTCGGGATATTTATCGATGGCTTCCGGTACTACCTGGCGGGCGTTTTCTGCGGTGCCGCCACCAGCGAGGTCTATCTTGATATTTTCCAGTGTGAGGCCGGTAATATAATGACCGGGCACACCGGTTATGAGGATGCCGGATGGTGGCATTAGCTGAGCATTCGCTGCTGCCTGGGCGATCACATTCCTTACTGTCACATTTTCCATGGTGCCGGTTTGCTGCTGTGTGTCTTTACCTTTACGGAACACGCTGAGCCTTGAGCCGAGGCGGAAGAGCATGGGTGTTTTCACATTTACCATCTTAATGTCCGAAATGTCTACGTTCCGGAGATGTGCGCCATCAACTGTCAGCAGTTTAATGCCGCCGTTATTGGTATCGTAGATGTAGCAATCTGATATTTTGATGTTCTCGAAAGGGGCCATGGATTCAGTGCCCATTTTAATAGCACCGTGACCACTTTTCAAACGCATGCGGGTAACAACAATGTTATTGCAGCCCATTTTACTGGAAGTAGTTTTAAAACAAAGGGCATCGTCTCCGCTTTGGATATCGCAATCGCTGATGCGTACATCCTGGCAGCCGTCTATATCTATGCCGTCGTTGTGTGGTACGCCGTGGCTAACGATCTTCACTTTCTCTATATTTACCTTTTTGCACTGGAAGTAATGAGAGGTCCAGGCGGCGGAGAATTTGAGGGTGATGTTCTTTACGTTCACGCCTTCGCATCTTACAATACGTACCAGGAATGGACGGCGGCCCCAGCGGAGAGATTCTGAACGGGTATCTGTACGGATCTGTTGCTCTTTTAGTTTTACTCCCTGCCCGTCTATGGTACCATTTCCTTCAATGCCAATGTTCTTTGCATCTACAGCTACTAACAAAGCCCATCCTACATCGATGCCGAGGCCATCTGTGAAGGGATCCATGTTCTTATAATCGTTAACGTCCGTGCTGCCCAGCAGAACGGCATCCTGTTCAAAATGCAGGGTGACCTTATCTTTCAATACAATAGTGCCGGAAAGGAAGGTGCCTTTAGGGAAGATCACTTTGCCACCGCCGCTGTTATGGCATTCGTCAATAGCTTTCTGAATGGCTTCGGTATTCAGTTTCTGGCCGTTGCCTACGGCGCCGTGGGAAATAATGTTTACATCTTTGGCATTCATGCGCAGGCATGCCAATAGCAATAGACAAAGCGTTATAGCTCTCATAATGTGGAAATTCGTGTGAGCCGAAATTAACAGTTGCGGGGAATAAATCAAAGGGTTGTGAAAATAGTATCGCCCCTGGTAAATATACTACTCAGATCGTAAACTGTTAACCGGATTGGCGGATGCGGCTTTTACGGTTTGGAGAACAATCAGTACTGTGGTGATCACTAATAGAACGAATAGCGTAATAATGAACGGCAGCACCGTAATATCTATCCGGTATACATAATCATTCAACCAGCGCTGCATAATAATATAAGCTACGGGACAGGCTACCAACCCTGCCACCAGGATCACCACCACGAACTCTTTCACAAACAGGGTTACAATGCCATTGATGGAGGAGCCCAGTACTTTGCGGATACCAATTTCTTTCCTGCGCTTCTGAATGCTTAAGGAGATCATCCCTGTTACACCTAACAACACAATAATGAAAGAAAGGATGGTAGCGGTATAAGCGGCCTGTTTCAGCTGCACTTCTGTTTGATACATGTTCGCCAGGATGTCGTCTGTGAATTTGTATTCAAAAGGGGCACCCGGGATCAATGCTGCCCATTTACGCTGAAGGGCAGGAATAGCATCGCTTCCTTTAAGTTTGAAGGAAAAGTAACGGAAGATATTGGCGCTTCTTACATTGATGAAGATGATAGGCTGTACAGCCTGCTGCATAGAGGAAAAATGGAAATCCTTTGTAACACCGGCTATGGTGAACAGGCCATTGTTCCCTACCAGTTTTACCTTTTGACCGATAGCATCTGCAGGAAGTTTCCAACCCAGTGAGGTGGCCATCTTTTCATTGATCACTACTTTGCTGCTATCTGTATACAGATCCGGCTCATTGAAATATTTCCCTGCTGCCATAGGAATACCATAAGTATCCGCATAATATTCATCTGTGCTGAGCATATAGGAGGCTACTGCTGTAGTGGAATCTGCGGTACCGCGATACACGTTCAGGTTACCTGAATTGCCGCCATCCGGTATTTCAAAAGAAAGTGTTACTCCTTTTACTTCGGGCATGGCTGCAAACTGTGTACGCAGGCTCTGCATCTGGTTTACGCCTTTAGGTGTCCAATCCCTTGGTACCTGTGCGGATACTACATACTCCTTGTCGTAACCAATATTCCTGCTAAAGAAAAGTTGTATCTGCTTTGTGATAATGAAAGCTCCTATGAGTACAATGGCAGCGGTAAAGAATTGAAATGCCACCAATGATTTACGCAGGACCACATTTTCTTTCACAGATTTCAGGGTGCCTTTCAGAGAGTCCACTGATTTCAGGGAGGATAACACAAAGGCCGGGTATAAACCTGCTGCCAGCCCCGTGAGGCAGATCAGCAATAGCGGAAAAGCGATGAAGTATAAAGGGAACTCATCCAGGGAAGGGAGGGTTCTGTTGAGGATCTGACCGAAAGTGTTCTTCAATGCGAGATAGAGCACAAATGCCAGTATAGCAGAAATGAAAACGAGGATAGTGGATTCTATCAGGAACTGCCAGATGAGTTGTTTCCTTAAACTGCCTAATACTTTGCGTACGCCTATTTCTTTCATACGGGAAGAAGAGCGGCTCACGGAAATATTGATGAAGTTGATAACGGCCATCAGCAGGATAAACAGGGCAACACCGGAAAGGGTATACAACATGCGGCTCACCAGCCGGTTATCTTTTTGAAGGTAATAATCTTTCAGGGCTACCACATATGGCTGTACATTATCTGATACCTGTGCCGGGGTATTTTGTTTGATCAGCACGGCCATGGGCTGTGCCAGCTGAGCAGCGGTTACACCGTCCTGCAATTCCAGCATGCCTACTATATATGGATTGTTCCAGCTTTCCATGTCACGGCCGAAGAAAGGAAATGCCTTGGGCGAAAGATAGATGCCGTTTTCATTCTGATCAGTAAGGCTGGTCACAGAATTTTTGCCATTGATCCTTATCACGGCAGTGACCTGGAAATCATGTTTATCGCCGGAGAAATTTTCGAGGCTCATGGTTTTTCCCAGTGCGTCTGCAGAACCAAAATACTTTTTAGCCATGGTTTCTGTGACTACCATGGAGTAAGGTGCATTGAGCGCAGTGGCGGCATCTCCCTGTAATACTTTGAAGCCATACATGGTAAGGAAGGTGCTGTCTCCGATCTGAACACCCTGGCGGAATTTCTTTTCTCCAACGGCGGCATTGGTGGTAACACCATCCCAGCGGTAGTAGTTCTTTACGAGGGTGGGGTATTGCTCTTTCAGGGCTTTAGCCAATGGGCCAATAGTAGCGAGTTCAAAACCCATATTGGCGTCTTTCCATTTGCTCTGGATGATGTATTGATTGGGGGCGTTCTTCAGGGTAGTATTCACCTGTAATTCGCTCCAAACGTACGCCATGATCAGCATGGCAAAGGTAATGCCTGTTGCCAGCCCGGTAATATTCAACAGGGAATAGAAACGATTTTTGAGGATATTCCGTTGCGCGATCTTAACGTAGTTTAGTAGCATAAGGTATAATTGAACTTCAGGGAACGCTCAAACGAAATGCCATGAATGGAGTTGATTGATAATGAAGTGTTTATAGCTCTATGGATTCTTAAACTGTCCGCTTTTAATACATCCGGTGTTCAGTTTTATATTTACAGGAACAGGTCAGGATGTAATGGCCCGCCGGGTGTAACGGCGTATTTTTCCAGGTCGGTGATCCCTTCGTCCTTTAATACATCTTCATCAATGAAGTTATTACCTGTACAAACGGCAGAAGACCTGCTCAGGATGTAGTATACCGCATCTGCGATAATACCCGGTTTGCGGCTTCTGCTGATAAGTGCTTCTCCTCCCAGGAGATTCCTTACAGCGGCGGTGGCAATGGTGGTAGCAGGCCAGAGGGAATTGGCGGCAATGCCGTAAGTTTTTAATTCTTCCGCCCAGCCTAATACGAGCATACTCATATTGTATTTGCTGATGGTATAAGCCACATGCGGGCCCAGCCATTGTGGTGCTAAATTGACGGGAGGGGATAAGGTGAGGATATGCGGATTGCTTCCTTTTTTCAGCCAGGGGATGCAATGTTGTGTAACAAGAAAAGTGCCCCGCACATTAATATCATACATCAGGTCGAAGCGTTTGGCGGGTGTTTGTTCTGTATTCGTTAATTGTATGGCAGATGCATTATTGATAAGGATATCTATCCCGCCGAACTTATCTGCGGCTTGCTGAACGGCCTGCTGAATATTGGCTTCATCGCGGATGTCTACCTGCACGGGTAGTGCTTTGCCACCTGCTTTTTCCACTGCTTCCGCTACAGAAAAAATAGTGCCGCCAAGGCGCGGGTCTTCTTCCACACTCTTTGCGGCAATAACAATATTAGCACCTTCGGCAGCAAGTTTGAGGGCTATTGCTTCTCCGATGCCTCTGCTGGCGCCGGTAATGAAAACAGTACGGTCCCTGAAAGTCATATTGCGATCATTTTGCTAAAGGTATGTTATTATCCTTTATACATGACCTGCTTTATGATGTCGTAATCAAGGGTTTCCATGGCTTTTTGGATGCGGTCGTTCCAATCCAGGAAAGTGCCTGCAGACCAGATGGTGATCAACCGGATCTTATCGCTCCGGAGGTATTCTTTTTTGAGCTTTACCAGGGAGGCTTTGGAGTTGGGGTATTCTCCCGTGAACAGCCAGAATTTACTGTGGCCGCGTACGGCCTGTTTTTTCAGATCCTCTGGGGTATAAGTGGCGCGCAGTGCCCTGAATTCGTCGAGGTCCTTTTGAAGATCAGCAGCACCTTTCGCTATCAGCTCATTTGCTTTTTGGATCCCCGCTATCATTTCTTTGTTCGTCTTTTCTGCCAGTTCAAGGAATTCTGCGGCCTCTTTGGGTTTCGTTTTTTTAAGTTCCAGGTAATAGCCGTCTTTTGAGGGATCGCGGGGCGTGAAGGTTTGTGGTTTATTTTGCTCTTTATGGTCTTGTATCAGCCTTTGTAACCTGCGTTCAATGAAGTCCAGGTACTCAGCTGTGCTGACGGGTTCCCAGGGAACCTGGCCGTTATAGGTAAGCAGCAGGAAATGATTGCCCAGGCTTTCGTAATATAAGGGTTGCCCGCCTACTGTTTTACTGATCACTGGTTCTTTGAAAGCATGCAGCTTTTCATCTTTCACCGGGCTGTCTTCCAGTGAAGTGTAATGGGGGCCTGTTTTGTTGATGTTGATGCAAATGCCGGCATGGTCTGCCGCTATCCTGTCTGCCTGCGGAATGATGCCGCATTTATTATCCCATCCTCTCTGGCTATAGGCTTTAACATTGATCTGCGCATATCCTCCGCCCATTGTCATAGATGTACGGAACCTGGCAGGAGATATGCTGTTGAAGTGTGCATTGCTGCTCACTACTTTTTCAATCGTAAGAACCGCATTCCGGAATGCAGGGGTACTATTGGAATTTGTTTCCAGCGTGGCAACCCAGGGAGGGCAGTTACCCTGGGCAAAAGCAGTGTTAACAAACAACAGACAAAGGATTAGTGCTCTCATTTTGCTTCTTTGGGGGTAAAGGTGCTGGCAATTACATTGCGCACCGGTTTAAGTGTTTGCAGATAATTATAAATAGCTTTCAGTTCAGTGTCAGACATTCCCTTGTAAGCACTCCAGGGCATAGGGGAGCCATCTACGATCCTGCCTAAACGAAACCGGGCGATAAAGTTCTCCTCGCTCCAGTTGAAGATGCGGCTGCTGGAATCCGGGGTGATGTTTGGCGGGGTATAAGTTCCCAGGCGTTCTTCCATGGGGCCGCCGCCGGCGAAAGGTTCTCCGGTAAAGTTGCCTGCAAGGTCCCTTACAGTATGGCAACCGTTACAGTTGGCGATGTTGTGGGCAAGGTATCTCCCATATTCAGCCGAACTGTCCCGCACAACGGATTTGGGAACTTCTCCGTGTGGCCCGTTCGGTTTGATCATATAGGCCTGGATGAGGTTACCCATGAAATTCAGGTTGTGTTTTGGTACCTCATTTTTAACAGGAGGGCGGGAACGGAGATAAGAGATGATGGCGGTGAGGTCTTCATCGCTGGCATCGTGGAAGGACATGAACTCATATACCGCACGCCCGTCTGCGTGTACGCCGTACCGTAGGATACGTGCAATAGCTTCATCAGAATATTTACCGATCCCGGTTTCCTGATCCGGGGTGATGTTCTTGGAATAAATATCCCCTACAGGCAGTTTAAATACTACGCCGCCGGATAAAGGGATGTCCTGGCCAAGGTTCAGCAGGGAATCGTTGTTGGCGGTGCTGTGGCAGTCCATACAGTGAGCAGGGCCGAATACCAGGTGTTTCCCCTGAGCGATCACAGCGCTGTCTTTCGAGGCTTTGATATCCGGATAGGGAGCATCGTATTTGAGTTTTTGCCGGAAAGGGGTCAGCAGCAGGATAATTGCGATAGGCGTTAATACTATTATCGCCGTCCATTTGAGGATTTTTTTGATCATGAGCCTTGGGGTGTTTTTGTTTTCTGGCGCTAAGGTATTGCGGGGTTGGCTGAGCTGAAATGAGGAAGTGGGTGAGTTGGGGGAATTGGAGGATGAATTGGGAAATTATTAATAGTTTGAAATAAACGCTATATTGAGTCCCGAAATATAAAAGATTTGTTTGCCTTTGCAGGGAGTGTTCCGGAAATCCTATTATATTAGTTTGTTTCACCTGTACCTTACTTTTTCCTGTGCCATGAAGAATTTAACCTGGGTTTTTCTTTTAATCCTATTGCCGGGGCTGGCCTATGCTCAGCACGTGTTTCCCATTAAAGCAGACAGTGTGCGGATCTACAACGTTTGCGATACAGCAGAGCTTATTATTGAGAACAGAACACAGGATACGTTAGGATTCCTTTATAATAAAGGGAACGGGCGTACGGAGTTCCGTAAGTTGAAGCTGCAAGATGTGGGTGGTGGTAAACTGGCCATTGTGGGGCAGGATACCGTCAATATTGCCGGCATTGTAACAAGATCAGTTGATACGTTGTGGCGGAATGGGGATAGTATTGTTTACCGGATAAATAATGTGAATTATGGGGTATTTGCGCCGGCTTCCCTGGGCAAATTGAGCGATGTATTGCTGGCAAGTCCGGCGAACGGGCAGTTGTTGCGGTATAATCTGCCTTTGAATAAATGGGAGAACTGGACGTTTGCGGATACGATGCTGGGGAGGGGGGCTAATTATAGATTCCAGATTTCTCCTTATAAACAGGCTGTAGTAGGCGGGGCTCACTATGATAGTGTAGGGCAGAATAGTATAAGTATTGGAGGAGCTATGGCAAGATCGGATCGTAGCATTGCTATTGGTTCAACTGCCAAGGTCAGCCAAAATAGCCGGGATGCGATTGCGTTGGGCTCAACGGTCAATGCGTTGGCAGATTCAACTATTGTAATTGGTGGTGTTGCAATTGCTGATGCCAGCAATGCTATTGCAATTGGAACAAGTGCGGTAGCTTATTCTATTCAAGCTGTGGTACTGGGATATGCCAACAGAGTAGAAAAGAACAGTAATGGTGCTATTGCTATAGGTGGTTCGTCTATTGCAAGCCGGGATCATTCAATGGCAATAGGGCGGGAGGTAAACGTTGAAGGCGAAAATGCAATAGGTATCGGGGCTTTTGCAAGAGCACAAAACTCAAATGCGATTGCAATTGGCCATCGGGCACGTGCCAGTGGTCAAAATTCTACAGCAATAGGTATAGGTGCCATTGCTGCAGCACCTGGAAGTATGGCATTATATAATAATGATGGGACAATCAATACTACCGACTCTGCTAATGTGCCAAATGGTTTTTATGCGGCTTTTAACGGGTATGAATTATATACAAATAATGCTTTTTCCCTGAAGCAATATAGCATTGATAAAGGAAAAATATTCTTTAATGCGGATAAAAATGCCGTCTCAATAGGGGCGCCTGCTACTTCGCAAAACAGCAGGTTGAATGTTAATGGTAGTTTGGCACTTCCGTTAACGAAAGTGTCCACTGATTATACAATTGCTATTAGTGATCATAGCGTGATAGCATTGAGCAATGTTGTATTAACACTGCCAAATGGTTCAGGGATAGATAGGAGGATCTATATACTGAAGAATGCGGCTGATGTAAGTATAACTATCAATGCGGTTTCACCGCAAAAGATAAAAAGACTTAATTCGGATGTGGCCACGAGTTATTCATTGGCTAGTGGCGGCAGTATTACTGTTCAGTTTGATGGAACAGACTGGTGGATCATTAAATAACCCCCCTTTCGCTCATGAAAAAGATCTTTTTAATCCTAATTTTTTTTCTTGCTGCCGGGCAGATGCATGCTCAACAGATCTATCAGATACGGGCTGATAGTGTTCGGATATATAATGATGTTGGAACCGCTGAACTTATTGTTGAAAACCGGACCAGGGATACACTTGGTTTCCTCTTCAATAAGGGCCATGGCAGAACGGAGTTTCATAAATTGAACCTGCAAAGTTTAAGCGGAGGAAGGATTGCCCTGATTGGGCATGATACGGTAGCTATTAATGTTACGCCGGTAAAGAATGTAGATTCTCTCTGGCAAAAAGGAGATAGTGTAGCCTACCGAATAGATAGCAGGAATTATGCAGTTTTTGCACCTTTGACATTTAGTAAGCTCAATGATGTGAGGTATTTTGCCATTAAAAATGAAGATCTGTTGCGTTATAACCTTTCTCTGAATAAATGGGAAAATTGGGCTTTTGCAGATACACTATTAGGAAGAGATCTTCCTTTTAACCTAGGTATTTCACGCATAAAAACTGCTTATTTTAGCAATGTACCTTACGATAGTATTGGGCAGAACAGTGTTGCTTTAGGTTTTTCTGCGATGGCTAAATCAAGTTCGGCAATTGCTATCGGTTATTTGGCAAGGAGTGCAATCGGTAATAGTATTGCCATAGGCAGCATGTCTAATAATGCCCTTAACGGTTATTCCGTAGCAATAGGGCCATCGGTTTATCTAACCGCAAATAATTCAATTGCCATAGGCGCGCTCGCAAAAGTTACTGTTAGTAACTCAATTGCATTGGGTTACAGTTCAAACGCTATCGTGCCATCATCCATGCAGATTGCAATAGGTGCTTTTTCAGCGGCAAAAGGAGTTTATTCAACGGCGTTAGGTTTTCAGGCAGTAACGGCAGGCGGAACTTCTATTGGGTACAGAGCAGATGCATATGGCACCTCTGTTGCTATTGGTGCAGATTCTCGTACGGCTAATCTGAATGCAATCGCTATAGGCCCTCCCGGAGCTTATGCAAAGACTGTCCAAAGTATGGGTTTATTCGATGCTGAGGATGGCCAGGGTCGTGATTCTGCTAATGTTGTACGTGGCTTTTTTGCCCGCTTTAAAGGAGGGTATGAGTTATACACCGATAGCTCATTTACAATGAAACAGGTTACTGGGGATAAGGGTGCAGTATTTTTTAGTTCTAATCCCCACTCCACTTTTTTAGGACTTCCGGTTTCTTCACAAGCCAGTACTTTAAACGTGAACGGTAGCCTGTCCCTCCCGCTAACCAAAGTATCCTCTAATTACGCCATCACTTCAAATGACTATACCGTAATCGCCTTAAACAGCGTAACGCTCACTTTGCCCGGAGATGTAGGTGCAAACCCGAGATTGTACGAGTTGCAGAACGCCTCCGCCAGCAGCTTAACAGTTGCCACATCATTATCACAAAAGATCAAAAACCTCGATACAGATACCACCACCAGTTATGCATTGGCCAGTGGTGCCAGGATAACTGTACAGTTTGATGGAACAGACTGGTGGATCATTCAATAGAAAAAAGGCATAGCAATAAGCGCTATGCCTTTTTTTATTTAGTTAGTTGCGCCGCCATTGACCAACAAGTGCTGCCCCGAAACAAAGGAGGACAGGTCACTCGCAAAGAACTCCGCCAGGTTTGCCACATCTTCTACCTCTGCCAGTCTTCCCATGGGGCAGCTGTCCAGCAATTGTTTCCTTAATTCAGGATATGCTTTAGGATCTGCAAAGATGCCGGAGTGGTCCACGGCAAAAGGAATGATGGAATTCACCGTTACGCCTCTGTGCCCGATCTCTTTAGAAAGGATGTCCACTAAATATCTCGGCGTGGTTTTGCTACCGCCATATACTGCCATGCCGGGAACCGGAAAGGAGGTAGTGCTGGATGCGATGTAAATGATCCTTCCGTTATCAGATACATGTTTTGCAGCCTGCTGCATGGTGAAGTAAGAACCTTTGGTATTGATAGAAAACACTTTATCGAATTGTTCCTCTGTAAAATCTGTTACGGGTACTTCCACCATTTCAATCCCTGCATTGGCCACTACGATGTCTATCTTTCCGTAAGCGGCGATGGCTTCTGCAAATAACCTTTGCAGGTCTGCTACTTTACTAACATCTGCCTGCACAGCTATCACGCTTGCACCCATGGCTTTGATATTGCTGACCACTTCATCCGCAGAAGATTTGTCTTTGGAATAATTGATCACGATATCTGCGCCGAGAGCTGCGTAACGTTCGGCAATAGCTTTCCCTAAGCCCCTTGCTGATCCTGTGATCAGGGCTACTTTATTGTTTAACCTGTTCATGTCTTTAGTTTTTTAAAATGAATTATGCCATACCGCCATTTACGCCAATGTTCTGTGCGCTGATCCATTTGGCGTCGTCGCCGGCGAGGAAGAGAACGAGGCCGGCAATATCATCCGGTTCGCCGATGCGGTTGAAAGCGGAGAGCGCGGCGAGGCGGTCTATCACTTCCTGCGATTTGCCGTTAGTGAAAAGTTCCGTGTTGGTAGGGCCGGGAGAGATGGAGTTTACATTGATGCCCCTGCTGCCTGCTTCTTTCGCAAATACCCTGGTGAGTTGTTCTACCGCTGCTTTAGTGGCTACATAAGTACCATAGGTGGGCAGCATAATGCGGAGAACAGAAGTGGAGAAATTGATAATGCTTCCCTTGTCTGCCAGGCGGGTAGCGGCTTCACGCATGGTATTGAAGGTACCTCTTACATTGATGTCGAACTGGCGTGTGAAGTCTTCGTCTGTTGTATCTTTTATCAGTTTGGTGAGCATGATGCCAGCGTTGTTCACCAGCACATCTACTTTGCCATATTGTGCAATGGCGGCATCAAAGAGTGCTTTCACCTGCTCTGATCTACTTACGTCTGCCTGCACGGCGATAGCGTTTCCGCCTTGTTGCCTGATTTCGTTCACTACCTGTTCCGCAGCATCTTTGCCACCTGCGTAGTTGACTACTACACTGGCACCGGCGGTAGCCAGTTTATGTGCGATGGTAGCACCGATCCCTCTTGAAGAACCTGTTACGATAGCTACTTTTCCTGTTAGCGTGCTCATAATCTTTTGTTTTAGTTTGATAGAACAAAGATCACCTGTTTTGAACCCCTAAGAAGACGAGTATTTAACAAAAAGATACAAATTCCTAAGAAAGGTGCTGTTTCCGGAAAAGAACCGGGGAGAGGTCTGTATGCTTTTTGAAGTAATTGGAGAAATGGGTGGATTCCGTAAAGCCCAGCTGCCAGGCGATCTCTTTGATGGAAATGGAGGAATTCTGCAGCAGGGACTTTGCTTCGGCAATGGTTTTCTCAGCGATCCAGGTACCGATGGCTTTACCGGTTTTACTTTTGATCACATTGCTGAGGTAATTGGGGTGGAGGTTCAGCTCGTCTGCATAGTCCTGAATACGGTAAGGCTTGTCTGCCTTGCCGCTCATAAGGTCCCGGTAATGTTTTTCCAGCAACCGTTTGAAGGTCTTTACGATCTGGGAGCTTCTGTTCCCTTCATATATAGGATTATAATCTTCCCAGAAGTATTCCTTGATCTTCAGGAGCAGTACCACAAAGAGGTTGCCGATGAGGCGGTTCCTGTAGAGGGAGTCTGAAAAGTATTCTTTCTCTATCTGCTGGTACAGTTGTTCAAACTGGCCAAAGATCTCTGGTTTTAATACCCTGGGTGGTACCGTTTCCGCGAGCAGGAAGGGAAATTCCTCAAAGATCTTTGGATGTACATTCTCTTTCAGGAAGGATTCGCTGAGGGTGATGAGGCATACTTCCCGCATCTCCTGCCAGTGAAAGGATTTAAAATGACCAGGGTTAGTGAAGTAAATGGTACCGGGTGCGGTGCTGAACACCTGGTCGTCTGTAGTATATTGTCCGGATCCGTCTTTTACAAAAACAAAGGAGAAGAAATTGGTCCTGTACACCGGCGATCTGTAGGGCAGGGTATCGTGTATGTCTTTCAGGTTATGAATGGTGAAATCAGACTGTGCATCGATCTTATCGAGCGGCAGGCCCAGGTAAACGTACTGATCATACAACTTGTTAAAAACCAGTTTTTGAGTTGTTTTCTTCATGGGATACAAATATACACATGATGGGGCAGGATGCTAAATAGTGGGCTTAAACTTATATTAGCCATTATCTTGACATTAGCAATTACTTTCCTTAAATTTATTGTTAAATCCTAAGCAGGTTATTTTGTCAATAAGGTCCGTTCATAACGAATCAGCACTGCTGGAGCAGGTAGCGCAGGGAGAACCGGAAGCGTTTGCAGCACTTTTTTATGCCTACCACCATCAACTGGCAGAATATATCTACCTGCTTACGGATTCTATGGAAATGACAGAGGACATTGTGCAGGATGTGTTCATTAAGATCTGGACGAAAAGAGAAACCCTTCCTTCCCTGAACAGTTTTACGCACTACTTATTTATACTTAGCAGGAACCATGCTTTCAATTGCCTGCGCCAGCGGGTGAATGAGCAGGCCCGTCAGCAACAATGGGCAAGGCAGGTGGAGCAGGAAGCTATCCCTTCCGGTTATCAGGAAGACGATTACCGGGCTATCCTGGATGCTGCGGTGGCCAAATTACCTCCCCAGCAGCAGAAGGTATACTTCCTTAGCCGGCATAAGCGGCTGAAACATGAAGAAATAGCCATACAACTGGGCATCTCTACGGAAACGGCCAAAAAACACATGAAACTGGCCCTGCGTTCCATTACACAATACGTTCGTAATCATCCTGATGCGGCCTTGCTGCTGGTTTTATTACTCAGCTGAAACACCGCCATTACTTAGCTGAAAAAATCTTTCCTTCCAACTACCCCTTTTTTTAAACCGCTGTGTCTTTAGTCTATAGAATCTTATCATATGGCTAATGAAAGGCTCACCTATTTATTCTACCGTTATTTCCAGAAAACGGCCAGCAGGGAGGAACTGGATGAGCTAAGCCAGCTTATCAACGAGCCTGGAAACGAAGCAGCTGTAAAGTTGCTGATGGAAGAAGCCTACCTGTTATTTGAACCCCAGGGGAACGTGCTCAGCGAAACCCAAAGCGGGCAGATCCTCACGAATGTACAGTCCCGTACCCGTAAACATATTAACTGGTGGCGCAGGATAGCTGCCGCAGCTGCTGTGCTGGTATTTATCTCCGCCGGTCTTTATGGCTGGCTGCAAATGAGAGATTGGAAACCGGCACCTGTAATAGCCCGGCAGAACGATGTGCCTCCCGGTACCAATAAAGCGGTGTTACACCTGGCAGATGGAACGGTGGTTACTTTGGACAGTGCAGGTAACCAGGTGATCCGGCAGGGAGGTACCATTATCAACCAGCAAAACGGCCAGCTGCATTATAAAGCAAATGACCCGAATGCCACCACCGTTAGTTTTAATACACTGGCCACACCACGTGGCGGTCAGTATTCCGTTACCTTGCCGGATGGCAGTAAGGTTTGGCTGAATTCCGCTTCTTCCCTCAGGTTCCCCACTGCTTTTACCGGTCTGGAAAGGAAAGTGGAATTAACAGGGGAGGCTTATTTCGAAGTGGCTAAAAATGCAAAGCAACCTTTTAAAGTAGCACTGGAAGATAAAACGACGATTGAAGTACTGGGCACTCATTTTAATGTGAATGCCTATAAGGATGAACCCGCGATAAGCACCACCTTGCTGGAAGGCGCCGTGCGGTTAACGAAGGGGAAAGAACGGGTTACCATCAAACCCGGAGAGCGCGCGCAGCTACAGGAAGGGGGCACAAAGTTTGTGATAGACCGGCCTGATGTAGAGAGGGTGGTAGCCTGGAAGAACGGATTCTTCCAGTTCGATGGGGACAATATCACCATGATCATGAAACAACTGTCCCGCTGGTATGATATAGAACCCGTATATGCCGGCAGTATGAGCATGAAAGACTATTCCGGATATATTTCCCGCAACTCCAATATTTCTGAGGTATTGAAGATGCTGGAGCTGACCAACGAAATCAAATGTAAGGTAGAAGGAAGGAAAGTGACGGTAAGTGCTATTAAGTAATGCAATTGATGATACCAGATTATTAACCAAAAAACTGATCCACAGTATGAAAGGACTATTCCACTAACAAAAAACAACCAGCATTTCTGCAAAAAGAAAACAGGAGCGGTTGCGACGCTCCTGCGGATTCTTTGGGCAGCCTAAAAAACGTCTAGAACAACGATTTCTTAATTCACCCAAAACATTGCAAAGGTATGGATTCCTATACAAAAAGTACAAGGAGGGCCACTTCTATACGGCATCTCCTCAAAATATTCCTTGTCATGAAGTTGCTTATAGTACTGATTACAGCAACCTGTTTACAAGTCAGTGCAAAGGTTTCTGCGCAGACGGTAACGCTATCGGGGAAGAACATCTCCCTGCAGCGGGTATTTGAAGAAATAAGGAAACAATGTGATTACCAGTTCCTCTATAATACGCACCTGTTGAAGGAAACGCGTAAAGTGGACCTGAATGTAAAAGAAATGCCTTTCCAGCAGGTACTGAATATCTGCCTGAAGGACCAGCCGGTAACCTATGTGATCTCCGGTAAAACCATCATTATCAGGCAGGTACAGGCCGAGGAAGTACCCGCGCCTGTGGTTGAGGAAATAAAAGTACAAGGTAAGGTCACCGAAAAAGGCGTAGCCCTGGTAGGTGTTACCGTAAAAGCAAAAGGCACCAATACAGGTACTGTTACAGATGTTAACGGGGCTTATACCATCAGCGTCCAAAAGGATGCCGTGCTGGTGTTTAGCTATATTGGGCACACCACACTGGAAGAGCCGGTGAATGGCCGCACAAACATTTCTGTGGAGCTGGAAGCTTCCCGCAGTAATATTGAAGAAGTGGTGGTAGTGAGCTATGGTACTCAGCGCCAGCGCAGTATTACAGGTGCTATTTCAAAAGTATCTTCCAAAGAAGTACAGGATATCCCTGCTGCGGAATTTGGTCAGAAGCTGCAAGGGCGTGTAGCCGGTGTGCAGATCAGCCAGGTATCCGGCCGTCCGGGACAGGGCATGACCTTTAAGATCAGGGGCGCTGCTTCCCTTGGTTCGGGTAACCAGCCTTTGATTGTGGTAGATGGCCAGCCCATCACCAATGAAAATATCAACCTCCTTAACCCGGATGAAATAGAAAGTTTTTCTGTACTGAAAGATGCATCCACTACGGCATTATATGGTTCAAGAGCTGCGAACGGCGTAGTGATCATTACTACCAAACAGGCTAAAGCAGGGCGTACCACCATGTCGCTCAACAGTTATTACGGCTGGCAGTCTGTTCCCAAAAGAGGTAAACCGGATATGATGAATGCCCGTGAGTTTGCCACTTTTATGAATGGGTTCTATGAAGACAAGATCAAGTATGAAAACTGGAAGAACCCGGCTACCGGCCTGGCTGAAATTCCGGATGATTATAAAGACCCTTCGAAATATGGAGAAGGAACTGACTGGTATGATGCTGTGCTGAGAACAGCGCCTATGACCAATCACTCCCTGAATATTTCAACTGGTACGGATAAAGTATTGTCCAGCACCACACTCACCTATTTCAACCAGGATGGGGTGATGTATAATACCGGTATGGAACGTTTCTCCTTGCGTTCTAATAACGAATACCGCCCTAATGAGAAACTGAAACTGGGTTTAAACCTGAACCCCGTTTATCAGAACGATAAGAATACCCGCAGCGGTGCGATTGATAATAACCGTAACGTGGTTTCAGGCGGGCTGATCAGTTCTCCCCTGATCCCCAAGATCAATCCGGATGGTACTTATCCTACTAAAACAAGTTCTTACGGCATGTATGCGCTGCCTAACTTTTACCAGCAGCTCATGATCATGAATATTAATCAGAAGTCACTGCGTTTACTGACGAATGTATATGCGGACCTGGAACTGTTACCTAACCTGCATTTCAAAACCACGTTCAATACGGACCTGGGTAACTACGATTACAATGCCTTCTTTCCTTCCGCCACAGGATCATTTGGTAGCCCTCCGCCGCGTATACCTTCTGCTGTAGCAAATTCTGCCAATATCGTTTCCTGGCTGAATGAGAACATGCTCACCTACAATTTCAAAATTAAAGAGCATAACATTGACCTGCTGGCAGGATACAGCGCGCAGAAATATGATCAGAACTACCGGACCATCAATGGTTCCAATTTCCCCAGCGATAAAATTCCCTGGATCATTGGTGCTACCACCACTACAGGAAATACCAACAATACTGCCTGGACGATGGCTTCCTGGTATGGCCGTGCGAACTACAGCTTCAGGGATAAATATTACCTGACAGCTACTATTCGCCAGGATGGATCTTCCCGTTTTGGTGAGAACAAGAAGTGGGGTTATTTCCCTTCTGCTTCCGTGGGCTGGATCGTGAGTGAAGAACCTTTCTTCCCTAAATCAGATGCCTTATCCCTCCTGAAAATAAGAGGTAGTTACGGGCTTACCGGCAACAATAACATTGGTGACTATACGCAGATCTCCCTGCTTAGTGCTGCCAACTATGTATTTGATGGGGCATTGGCTCCGGGTCAGGCTATCAGCCAGCTGGGTAACAAAGACCTTACCTGGGAAACTTCCAAACAACTGGACCTTGGTCTTGAACTGTCTTTGCTGAAAGACCGTATTTCCTTCACCTATGATTATTACAGGAAGGAAACAGATAAGATGCTCTACCAGATGAATATTCCCTGGGCTTCCGGTTACGGGTCTATTAAATACAATGTGGGAACTATCAGGATGTGGGGGCATGAATTCCAGCTGAATACACGTAACCTTACGGGAGTGCTGGAATGGAATACGAATCTGAACATCTCTTTTAATGATAACAAGGTGATCAGCCTGCAGAACGGTACCCCAATCGGTGGTATCAATACTTACAGCGATTACAACCGTACGGCAGTGGGCAGAAGGATCGGCGAGTTCTGGGGATATGTGTTTGATGGTATCTACATGACGCAGGATGAATTCAACAGGCAGCCGAAACATGCTACCTCTGCCGTTGGTTCAACCAGGATGAAAGATATCAGCGGCGATGGTATCATCAATGCCAGTGATAAGGACTATCTCGGTAATCCTAACCCTACCCTGATCTTTGGCATGGCAAATGACTTCCGTTATAAGAAGTTTGATTTTTCTATTGTAGTATCAGGGCAGGCAGGGAATGAGATCATGAACACCAATATGCAAAACCTGGTGAACATAGACGGGATCTTCAACGTAACGAAAGACATGGCTAACCGCTGGCGCTCAGAGCAGAACCCGGGCAACGGCAAGGTGCCAAGAACACTGGCCAATACCACGGAACTATATCGCCTCGCTAACTCCAACTGGGTGTTCTCCGGCGACTATCTCACCATCAAGAACATTTCACTGGGGTATACGGCAGATATGAGCAGACTGAAATACCTCAGGTCCATACGTTTTTACGCAAGTCTGCAACAGGCATTTGTGTTCACCAGTTATCCCGGTCAGAACCCTGAGGTGAATGATACGAGAGATAACCAGACTACGGCGGGGCAGGACAATGGTTCCTTCCCGATCCCGAGAACACTTATGTTCGGTGCAAACATCAATTTCTGAGGCATTCACAATTAATTTAAAAGTATGAGACCGGTTATATATATAATACTCACCTTTTTGTTATTCTCTTCCTGCAAGAATAACTTCCTCAACGAATTCCCGGAAGGGCAGCTGAATGAGAAGAACTTTTTCAAAAGCACTGCAGATTTTCAGCAGGCAGTAACAGGCGCTTATGCGCCATTGAGAGGAGCGATCGATCCCACCAGGGGTACTTACGTTGCTGGTTCCGGCATCAATAACATTGCCTTTTTTATGGACGAGATGCGTTCTGATAACACCCACTATGATTACAATGCCAAAGACCGCGGCGGGTTAGGTTACGAGCAGATAGCAGACTTCCTGGACGATGCTCCCAATGGCGTGGTATTAAGCAGGTACAGGGCAGCCTATACCGGTATTTCCCGTACAAACGTGATCCTGGACAGGATAGAGAAGATCGATTTTACGATGACGGAGGCAGATAAAAATGTGATCGTAGGAGAAGCAAAAGCTTTACGTGCACATTATTACTTTGACCTGGTACGCCACTATGGAGCAGTGCCTTTACACCTGCATGAAGTAAAAACAGCGGGGGATGCTTTCCTGGCCCGTACCGGCGTGGATTCTGTTTATCAGCAGATCATCAGCGACTTTACAGATGCGTTAGGTTTGCTGGCCGCCCCGGCTAAATTCCCGCAATCCGGCCATATCACCAAAGGCATGGTAGCAACGGAACTGGCGCTGGTGTATATGACGCAGCAGAAGTTTGATCTTGCAGTTCCTTTGCTGCAAAGTGTTACCACAATGGGTTATGATCTGCTGCCTACTTATGCGGAAGTATTTGATCCCAATAAGAAGAACAGTATTGAATCCATTTTTGAGATCCAGTATAAAGACGGTACGGACGGGCAGCAGGGTAATCTCATCTATCGTTTCATTCCTGTAACGCCTAATACGCTTAACATTCTGGGTATTACCTATAACAATACAGATGGTGGCTGGAACGTACCTACGGATGATATGATCGCCGCTTACGAGGCAGGAGATAAAAGGCTGGATGAGAGTATTGCCGTGGTAGAGGGCACTCTCAACTCCAATACTGATTTTATACCGGAAAGAATCGTTAGTATTGTAGGGTATGCAGGCCCTCCGGCAGGAAAGATCGCTAAAAGGTTCATTAAAAAATACCTGCACCCGCCTTACACGCTTGTTAATAACACCAAAGACAACTGGCCGGTGTTCAGGTATGCAGATGTGCTGCTGATGCTGGCGGAAAGCCTGAACGAAACGAATAAGTCAGGTGAAGCATTACCGCACCTGAACAGGGTACGCAGAAGGGCAGGGTTACTCAACGATATCACTACTACAGACCAGGCCCAGCTGCGCGACATCATTGCGAAGGAGAGAAGAGTAGAGCTGGCTTTTGAAAATCACCGCTGGTTAGACCTGGTACGTACCAAAAAAGCAGTGGCTGTGATGAACGCACATGGTATTGTAATGAAAGCCACTTATGGTTATCTCTTACCCGGTTCCTACCAGGTGAACGATAACAAACTCATATTTGCCATTCCTTTCTCAGAAAGGCAGATCAACACAAAACTGACACAGAATACCGGGTATTAAAATTTCCATTTATGAAATACAAATTGGATAAAGCGCAAATTGAAAGCTATCAGAAAAACGGGTTTATAGTGATAGAAGACTTCCTCTCGCAGGAAGAGCTGGCACACTGGCGCAAAGTGGTGATGGAAGCCGTAGAACAAAGAGGCGGCAGAAAAATGCCGGGTAAGGATACTAAAGTGGGAGAGGACGATGGTATTAATGAAGATGCAGATTACTTCGGTAAAGTGTTTGACCAGTTGCTGAACCTCTGGCAAACACATGATGGTGTGAAAGAGATCATGCTGGATGAACGCATCGGCCAGATGGCCGCGCAATTATCCGGTGCCGAAGGTATCAGGATCTGGCATGACCAGGCCTTGTTTAAACGGCCCTGGGCAAATGCCACCGCCTGGCATCTGGATACACCATTCTGGTCTTTCTCCGATCGTAAAGCACTATCCATCTGGGTAGCGCTGGACGATGCCACTTACGAGAATGGCTGCCTGTATTTCATTCCCGGATCATATCAGCAAACGAGTTTTGAGAATAGCGGTATCGGAAAAAACATGGATGGCATCTTTACCGTATATCCTCAATTAGCCAAGATTGCATCAGTTGCCGCGCCTATGAAGGCCGGCAGCTGTTCTTTCCATAACGGGTTAACGATCCATGGCGCGGGCGCCAATATGACCAATGGTTTCCGCCGTGCCATGACCTGTGCTTATATGCCGGAAGGTAATACTTTCAACGGGCAGCAAAACATTCTCCCGGATGATTACCTGCAAACTTTGAAGATAGGAGATGCACTGAATAATAATGAACAAAATCCGCTGATCTACCCTAAAGCCCTATGAGAGTTAAATTCTTTTGTCCAAGATGGGGGAGTGAGCATATACCATGGAGCGTTTTCCTGGAAAATGTAAAAGCTGCAGGTTATGCAGGTGTGGAATGGTTTCCCTATGGAGAAGCCACTAACCCTGTTACGGTACTCAACCTTTTGAAGCAATACGATCTTGAATTTTCCATAGTAACCGCAGTGCTGCAAATGCCGGAAACCTTTAAGGAATACCTGCATGTTCTAAAAGAGCAGCTCACTGCACTCAGCCGTTTGCAGCCACTGTTCATCAGTACACAAACAGGCAGGGAGTATTATTCGGAAGAACAGGTCATTCAATGCCTGGAAGTTTGCGAAGAAGTGAGCGACCAGCTGGGCGTACCCATATATCAGGAAACCCACCGCAACAAATGGTCCTTTGCCGCGCATGCGACAGGACCCTTGTTGCGGAAATTCCCGGCGCTTCCTTTAACGCTGGATGTTTCACACTGGTTCTGCGTATCTGAAAGTTACCTGGAAGATCAGCAGGGCATAGTGGCAGAAGCCATCAAACATGCCCGCCATATCCATGCGCGGGTAGGCCATACAGAAGGGCCGCAGGTATGGGACCCTGCATTACCGGAGTATGCAGCAGCTTTGGCTGCACACCTGGCCATCTGGGATGAATGGATCTCACAAAGGAAAAAGAACGGGGACAGCTATTGTACTATTACGCCTGAGTTCGGGCCTCCGCCTTATATGGTGATGGGCAACAGAACAGTTCCTGCACAACAGGAGCAATGGCGCATCAATTTATGGATGAAAACGTTCCTGGATAAAAGATACAACCCGCAAACATGAAAAGAAGAGAGTTCCTGTTAAATAGTACATTCCTTACTGCCGGATATTCCATTGTGGGCGCATTGCCGGGCATTGCCCGTACAGCGCTGGCTCCCGTGGATACGGACCTGTATAAGTTGTTTAAGGATCCATTGCCTGTATACCGCCCTTTTGTACGCTGGTGGTGGAATGGCGATAAAGTAGAAAAAGATGAACTGATCAGGGAATTGCGGCTGATGCATGCTGCCGGTATCGGCGGTGTGGAGATCAATCCCATCAAATTCCCTGCACGTACAGATGATATGGGTAAACCTTCTTTGCAATGGCTCAGCAATGAATGGAACGATCTGTTGCTGGCCACATTCAAAGAAGCGGAATCCCTGGGCATGACCTGCGACCTGATCGTTGGCTCCGGCTGGCCCTTTGGAGCAGAATACCTGCAAGGGGAAGAACGTTCTGATGTGGTAGTAATAGCTGTGAAGAAACTGGAAGGCCCCCTGTATTATGAAACGTCTATGTTCGATCTGTTCAGGGAAGCAGATCCTGCCATCTCTTCTCCCTTCCCGGGCAGAACGCTGGAAATGATGGAACTCAAGCTGGTGCCGGAACCGCTGGGTGATCTGAGCGAGGTGAAGGACCTGAAAGCAGAAGTGAAAGATGACATCCTTAAACTGGATATACCCAAAGGGAAATATGCTTTATACGGGCTTGTTAAAGTAAAAGGTTTTATGGAAGTGATCAACGGTGCTCCGGGGGCCAATGGCCCTGTGTTGAATCACTACAATAAAACAGCCGTGAACAAGTACCTCAATCATATGACGGACACCATACAGAATAGGATAGGTCCTCTGTCGCGCCACGTACGTGCATTGTTCACAGACAGTATGGAGCTGGAAGGTGCCAACTGGAGCAGTGACATGATGGATGAGTTTAAGAAGCGGCGCGGGTATGACCTTTATCCTTATCTGCCTTTCGTATTACTGAAGATCGCTTCTATGGGCAACACCTACAATTTTACGTACGGTGCCACTCTGACGCCGGAATTTTCTGATATGATACAAAGGATGCGGTATGATTTTGAGCTGACCAAAGCAGAGATCCTGGAGGACAGCTTTATCAAAACCTATGTGGCCTGGTGTAAGAAGAACAATGTAAAATCGCGTGCGCAGGCCTACGGCAGAGGATACTTCCTGCTGGAAGGCAGTTTTGAATTCGATCTGCCGGAATGTGAAACCTGGCTGAAATATGGCATCGGTTATAAGATGCCGGAAGACACGCCACTGCTGGGCAGGGCATATACCATGATCAACAAGTATGTATCTTCCGCAGCGCACCTGAAAGGGAAACGGTACATCAGCGCAGAGGAACTAACGAATACGGATATGGTATTCAACGATTCCCTGGAAATGCTGAAAGTAGCGGGAGATCAGAGTACGATATCAGGTGTTACGCATCCCATCTTCCATGGCTTCAATTACACGCCGCCGGATGCACCTTTCCCGGGCTGGATCAGGTATGGCGGGTTTTATAATGAAAAGAACACCTGGTGGCCTTATTTCCGGCACTTTACGGATTATAAAGCGCGTATCTCTGCTTTACTGCAACAGGGAGATATGTTTGCTGATATCGCAGTATTGCCACCCACCGCAGATATGTGGGGTACCTACAGCGCACAGAATGAACCATTCCCTTTCATCATTCACCCGCCTTACCAGCCCCTGATCTGGGAAGCTATCCACAAGAACGGGAATGGCTGTGATCATGTATCAGAATCCGTGATCCGTGACGCCACGTTTAAAAATGGCTTCATGCATTACGGCCCGCGGAAGTATCACACCCTCTTCCTGATAGAAGTGCTGAGCATGGAACCTGCTACATTGCAGAAGTTGCTGGAATTTGTATCGGCAGGAGGAAGGATCTTCTGTATAGAAAAATACCCGGAGAAGTCTACCGGCTGGAAAGATGCAACGCAGCGGGATCAGCAGGTGAAGGCCCTCGTAGCTAAACTGCAAACCTATCCTGATAAATTCATTCTGCTGAAGAAACCGGAGAAGGATTTCATCGGATGGTATAAAGAAGTACAGGAAAAGTACCAGATCAAACCTTATGTGAAGATCGCCAACCCGGAACCATTTGTAACGCAGGTGCGTTACCAGGCCGGGGATACAGAGATCCTGCTGTTCACGAACGCTCATATGGATGAGGGGTATGTTATGGACATCACTGTTTCCAAAGAACTGATCGGTAAAAGGGAAGGCTGGATCTGGAACCCTGATAACGGAGAACGGTATTATCTGGATGGTGTGAGTGCCCGGTATCAGTTAAACCTCGGACCTTCGGATGCCAGATTGCTGGTGTTTGACAAAACCAAAAAAGGAAAACCTGAAGCACCATTGCCATCCGGAGAAGGTGTGAAAGTAGGCGGTGCGTGGAAAGCTACTTTTAAACACATCGATGGTTCTGAGAAAGAAGTAGTGTTGGATGAACTGAAGGACCTGGCAACAGTAGAAACACTGCAGCATTTTGCGGGAACCATCACTTATCGGAATAACCTGCCGGTAACGGATAAAACAGATGCGGCCTGGCTGAACCTGGGCAAGGTGCATGGTGTTTCAGAAGTAACAATTAATGGAAAATCCCTGGGTGTGCAATGGTATGGCAGGCGGATCTACAATATTGCATCCGATGTGAAAACCGGGGATAATGCAATTGAAGTAAAGATCACCACCAATATGGGGAACTATATGAAAACGCTGTCTGATAATAAAGTAGCACAATACTGGACGAATGAGCTCCGGAAGAACCAGCCTATTCAGCCCCTGGGTATGATAGGTCCCGTGAGTGTATTGCCTGCTAAAATTAAACAATAACAAAGATGAGATCATTTATAGTACTATTACTGACCCTCACCTGCATGCAGGTATCGGCCAAAGATTACAATGCTTCTTTATTCGGTATCTATTCCGATGGCGTAACGCTGAACACCCGTGCTATTCAATATGGCATCGACTATATCAATAAAAATGGTGGTGGCAGGCTGGTGTTCCATGTAGGCAGGTACCTGACCGGCTCTATTTATCTTAAATCCAATGTAACCATACAACTGCAGGAAGGTGCGGTATTGCTGGGCTCACTTAATCCCTGGGATTACGACCGGAAGTCGTTCACCGCACTGGTTTTTGCGTATGATCAGGAGAATGTGGGTATCACCGGTAAAGGTATTATTGACGGGCAGGGGCGACAGGTGGCGCGTAATGTAGTAGACAATATCCATAAAGGTATTCTGAAGGACGGGTTCCGTTATGATCGTCCGGAAGCGGAAAGCCGGCCCATGATCATCAACTTCCATAAAACCAATAATATCCTTATTAAAGGTATAACGATCAAAAATTCTTCCAGCTGGGTGCAAACATACGAGCAATGTAAGAACCTGCACCTGGATAGCATTTTCGTAGACAGTAAGGCATACTGGAACAACGATGGCATCGATATTGTGGACTGTGAAGATGTAAAGATCACCAATTCCTATATTGACTCTGATGATGATGGCGTGTGTTTAAAATCACATGACGGCACAAAGGCCTGTAAAAATGTACTGATACAGAATTGCGTGATCCGTTCCAGTGCAAACGGGATCAAATTCGGTACTGCATCTCATGGCGGCTTTAGTCATATCCGTATAAAGAATATCAAGGTGTTTGATACTTACCGTTCTGCCGTGGCTTTACAGGCCGTAGACGGTGGTTTCCTGGAAGATGTGGAAGTAGATAGCCTGGAAGCATTTAATACCGGCAATGCCATCTTTCTGCGGATAGGGGAGCGGGTAGCAGGGAGGAAAGGAAGACTGGAGAATATCAGGATCAGTAATCTGTATGCAGAGATCCCTGCTACAAAACCGGATGTTGGTTATGAGTATGAAGGGCCAACAGAAGACATGCCGCGTAACATTTCACCTTCCTCTATTGTAGGTATGCCGGATGCATTGATCAATAATGTTAGTTTTAAGAACGTGACCATCAGTTATCCCGGCGGTGCCAATCCTTTCTTTGCAAAGGTGGCGCTGGATACGCTGGACAGGATCAATAACAAAGCCACGGCCTATCCTGAATTTTCGATGTTCGGGGAGTTGCCGGCCTGGGGACTGTTTATAAGGCATGCGAAGAACATAGATATCTCCGGCCTCACCCTCACCGTAGCAAAGAAAGATTTCAGAACGGCAGTAGTATTTGACAATGTGCAGAACGCAAAGTTCACGAACCTTACCGTGAAAGAGCCGGAGAAGAAAGCCATCAGTTATGCAAAACGCTCAACAGGCATAACGATCAACAACCAGCCTGTTAAATGATCAACAGATCAGCGCGGGGCTGACTGGTAAGTGGGATGAAGGCACTGTCTTCATCTCCCGGGGGGGAACACTTATCAGGCAGCTCCGCTTTTTTTGTTCGTGCAAAAAAATATTTGGTAACTATTCCTAAAATTTATACTTTCATCCCCGAAGCGAAAGCTCCTTTTTTTATCTCTTTTTGCTTAATCGTTTAAGCGTTATGAAAACTGAGGAAAGATATTTCCTGCAGCAGTAGATCTATTTGCCAATTCGAACCAGGTACCATCATGAAATCACGTAACAACCGGCGTAACTTTTTAAAGAATTTTACATTAGGCGCTATTGGCGCAAGTGCTTTACCAGCAGTGGTTTTAGCTAAGGACACACCTGAAAGGAATGCGCCCGGAGCGCGTGGTTTTAATGAAGTATACAAAGGAAAGAACAATAACCGCATTGCATTTCCCATTGGAGGTATCGGCGCAGGTATGTTCTGCATAGAAGGTACAGGCGCTATTTCTCATATGAGCATCCGTCATAACCCTGAGATGTTCTTTGAACCTGCCATGTTTGCTGCGATCAGTATCAAAGGTGTGGGTGCAAAAGTGCTGGAACAGCTGGTGCCGGACTGGAAGAAGTTCGGGATGCGGGATGCGGGCCTTGGTGGAACAGGCGGCGCTACCTGGGGCCTTCCGCGTTTTGCGGCGGCTGAGTTTAAAGCACGTTTTCCGTTTGCGGAGATTGCTTTGAAAGATGCTACGATGCCTGTGGCGGTAAGCATCAAAGGATGGAGCCCTTTTGTGCCTACAGATGAAGATAACTCCAGCCTTCCCCTGGGCGCACTGGAATACCATTTTACAAATACAGGTACTAAAACAGCAGAGTTCGTATTCTCTTATAATGCCCGCAACTTTATGCGGCAGGGAGATGTACAGAACAATATTAAATCTATAAAGAACGGATTCATCTTATCACAGGAAGCCATCACCAATGCCCCGGAAAAGCAAGGTCACTTCGCGATCTATACAACAGATGATAATACCGTAGTGGATCATTGCTGGTTCCGGGGTGGTTGGTTCGACCCACTGAGCATGGTATGGAATACGGTAAAAGATGGTAAGCCAAAGAACAACGCACCTGTAGAAAAAGATGCCCCGGGCGGATCTTTGTTTGTGCCTTTTACCTTAAAACCCGGAGAGAAGAAAACGGTGCGGCTGATGATGGCCTGGTATGTACCGGATTCCAAATTAAGGATAGGGGAGGATACCACCGGCGCTCCGCCCACTTTCCACAAACCATGGTACAGCAGTAAGTTTAAAAATATAAACGAAGTAGCAGATTACTGGAAGGATAATTACGAAACACTGTATAAAAAAACATCCTTATTCACAGACGCCTTCTATAAAAGTTCTTTACCGCCGGAGGTAGTAGAGGCCGTAGCTGCCAACCTCACCATCCTCAAGTCAGCTACCGTGATGCGGCAATATGATGGCCGTTTCTGGTGCTGGGAAGGTTCCGGCGATAACTGGGGCAGTTGCCATGGCTCCTGCACACACGTATGGAATTATGCACAGGCGGTTCCTCACTTATTTCCTGCGCTGGAAAGAAGCCTGCGTAACACAGAGTTTAAAGAGAACCAGAATGCAGACGGGCACCAGGGATTCCGCGCAAATATTCCTATCTCTCCGTTGGTACATAATTTCCATGCGGCGGCAGACGGGCAGTTGGGCGGCATTATGAAAGTGTACAGGGAATGGCGTATCAGCGGCGATAATGAATGGCTGCAACAGATCTATCCCGCGGTGAAAACCAGCATGGATTATTGCATCCGCACCTGGGACCCTCATCAGAAAGGGGTGGTGGAAGAACCACATCATAATACTTACGATATTGAATTCTGGGGCCCTACGGGTATGTGTACCAGTTTCTATCTTGGCGCATTACAGGCTATTTCGCTGATGGGGAAATCGCTGGGTAAAGATGTAACAGCATATACTACGCTGTACACAAAAGGTAAACAGTTCCTGGAAACGGAACTTTACAATGGCGAATACTTTATACAAAAGATCCAGTGGACGGGATTGAATGCACCGGACCCTGTGAAAGCACAATCTTTTCATACACAATATTCTGAAGAGGCAAGGCAGCTGCTGCAAAAGGAAGGCCCCAAATACCAATATGGGACCGGCTGCCTTTCTGATGGTATCCTGGGTTCCTGGATTGCCCGTGTATGCGGTATGGAAGAACCCGTGGATGTAGCAAAAACTAAAAGCCATCTGCTGGCGGTACATAAATACAATTTAAAGAAAGACCTCAGCGCACATGTGAATCCCCAGCGGCCTACGTTTGCTTTAGGTAATGAAGGAGGACTGTTATTATGCTCCTGGCCAAAGGGTGGCATGCTGTCCTTACCATTCGTATACAGCAATGAAGTCTGGACAGGTATCGAATACCAGGTGGCATCTCACCTGATGTTCATGGGCGAGGTGGAAAAAGGGCTGGACATTGTAAAGGCCTGCCGCAACCGTTACGATGGTTCTGTACGTAACCCCTTCAACGAATATGAATGCGGCCACTGGTATGCCCGGGCCATGAGCAGTTACGGTATGTTGCAGGGCCTTACCGGTGTTCGTTTTGATGCGGTAGATGGCACACTCTTTATTGATTCCAGGGTAGGGGATTTCACCAGTTTCATTTCAACAGATAAAGGATTCGGCACTGTTAGTCTGCATAAAGGAAAGCCATCATTAACAGTAGCATATGGCAATATACCGGTGAAAGAAGTGATTGTTTCCGGTAAAAAAGTTCAATTGGGATAAAGATATAGATCAACCTAAAGGCCAATGATGTAACAGCACGTTCATCCCCCATTTTCAGAGGCATACTATGTGATATTTGCTTAAACGTTTAAGTAAGTACCTAATCCTCCTATAACCAAAACTAATAACACGTTTATGAAAGGCTCCTCCCATCAAAGAGCATTAAGGAAAAAGGCATGCAGCCTCTTTCTTTTCTTCTTCACTATCACAGCCGTCAGTTATGCGCAGAAGGTGATCACCGGTAAGGTGACTTCTGCCGCTGATGGTAAACCATTATCTGAAGTAACGATTGTGGTGCAGGGAACGCCGGTTGGCACCACAACTTACCCTGATGGTACTTATGCCATTAAAGTTTCAGGGAACGATGCCATGCTGGTATATACTTATGTAGGGTATGAACCGCAGGCTATCACGGTGGGCAATAACAGCATCCTCAACATACAGCTGAAGCAACAGTCCAGCACACTGGGCGATGTGGTGGTGGTAGGTTTCGGAAAGCAAAAGAAAATGACGGTAACCGGTGCCATCTCCAGCGTACCGGTGAACAACATCCAGCGCATCGCCACACCTTCTTTATCAAATGCGCTGGCTGGCAGCATGCCGGGTATTATTACACGCCAGAGTTCCGGTGAGCCGGGGTATGACGGGGCAGCTGTGTTCATCCGCGGTTTCGGTACCTGGGCCAACAGGGCGCCGTTGATATTGGTAGATGGGGTGGAACGCGATATCAACCAGATCAACACGCAGGAAATTGAAAGTTTCTCTATCCTGAAAGATGCGTCTGCTACCGCGGTGTATGGTGTCAGAGGAGCTAACGGCGTAATCCTTATCGTTACAAAAAGGGGAAGTACGGGTAAACCGAAAGTGATCTTCCGTACGGAGAATGCCAGCTTACAGGCTTTGCGCTTACCTGATTACATCAACGGCCCGGAGTACGCAGGCCTGATCAATGAAGCGCTGGCGAACAATAACCAGCCGGCACGGTACACAGCAGCTGAGCTGCAGAAGTTCAGAGATGGTTCTGATCCTTATCTCTATCCGAATGTGGATTGGACGGATGCGGTATTGAAGAGGAACACTTTCCAAAGCATCAATAACCTGAGTGTTTCCGGTGGCAATGAAATTATTAAATACTATACGAATGTTGGGTACACGGTGCTGAATGGTATTTACAAACAGGATCCTAAGAACGCCTATAAAACAAATGCACAGATGAAACGGTATAATTTCCGTTCCAATGTGGATATCAATGTTTCCAAAACTATCAGTATTGAATTGGGCATCGGCGGTGTGATCCAGAAAGGCAATTACCCGGGCACGGGAGCCCCTGCTATCTTTGACGCGCTGAAGATCACCTCTCCGATCAACTATCCTAAACTGAACCCTGATGGCTCTGTTGCAGGCGCTTCCACTTCTTACCTGCAGAACAATCCCTGGGGGCTGGTTACACAATCAGGATATACGCGGCAGGACAGGAATACGCTGCAGGGAACTTTCGGCGGCAAATGGGACCTTTCCAAACTGGTAACACCCGGCCTTTCTGTACGCGGATTATTTGCTTACGATCATTATTACTCTGCTTCTACGGACCGTATCAAGCCATATGCCATCAAACAATACCTGGGTAAGGATGCGAACGGGAACGACCGGTATTCTTCACCCCCCATCCGTGAGGAACAACCCATGACCTATGTATTGCACAATGGCGCTAACCGGGCCTATTATACGGAAGTGGGTATCAACTATAACCGCACTTTCGGAGATCATACGCTCACAGGTATGGTGTTAGGCAACCGCAGGGAATACATTGACCTCACGGCAGGATCCACGTTGAACAACCTGCCATACAGGCGGCAGGGGCTGGCAGGGCGGATCACTTATAACTATAAGAACCGTTACCTCGCGGAAGTAAATGCGGGATATAACGGATCAGAGAATTTCCCGGAAGGCAAACAATATGGTTTCTTCCCTTCTGCTTCAGCGGGCTGGATCATCAGCAATGAAAAGTTCTGGCACATAGACGCTGTTTCTAACCTCAAAATAAGAGGATCTTATGGCCAGGTAGGTAATGACCAGATAGGGGCAAGGCGCTTCTTATTCCTCACTACCATTAACCGCCAGGGGCAATCTTATTTCTTTGGAGATAACCAGCGGTTCTACCAGGGTTTTGAAGAAGCACAGATCGGGAACGACGATGTGACCTGGGAGGTGGCCACCAAATCGAACATCGGTATGGACCTGGAATTATTCAAAGGTATCATCAATTTGCAGGTAGATGCGTTTAAAGAAAACAGGGAAGGCATCCTCATTCAGCGGGGCGTTATACCACGCGTAACAGGTTATTATCCATGGACACTGCCTTATGCCAACCTGGGTAAAGCAAAGAACTCCGGCATCGATGCATTGCTGGAAGTACGGCATACTACCCGCAAAGGCTTCTATTATAACTTCAGGGGTACTTTCACCTATGCTAAAAGTATCTGCACACAAAACGATGATCCTATTCCGAAGTATGATTACCAGTCGTTCGTAGGGCAGCCTATTGATCAGCCGATGGGATTGATTGCGCTGGGTTTCTTTAAAGACCAGGCCGATATAGAGAAAAGTCCTAAGCAGAATTTCATGGACCAGGTAAGGCCCGGGGATATCAAGTACCAGGATTATAACAATGATGGCGTAGTAGATGATTACGATCGCGTGCCCATAGGTTATCCCAGGACGCCGCAGATGGTGTACGGCGCAGGCGCGAGTTTTGGCTACAAGGGTTTTGAGCTGAGCTTTTTCTTTACAGGCGTGGCCCGCACCAGCCTGTTTGTGGATGGCCCTTCCATGTATGCTTTCCAGATGGGTTTAGGTACTTACAATATCCTGCGTGAGTATTATGATAACCGCTGGACGCCGCAAAATCCCAATGCCAAATATCCGCGTGCATCCCCTTTGCAGAATCCCAATAATAACAGAACGTCTACCTTATTCCTGCAGGATGCATCGTACATCCGGCTGAAGAGTGCAGAGATTGCTTACAATTTTGCCATCAAACGCGGGCTGGAAGGTATCCGCCTGTTCATCAACGGATACAACCTGGCTACCTGGGATAAGATAAAAGTGATAGATCCGGAATCCAATTACGGTACGGGGGGATATCCTTTGCAGCGCAGCATCAATTTCGGGGCACAGCTTTCGTTTTAATCAACCTTCAAACTTAACAGATGAACAAGTTCCTTGTTTTAGTCACCATATTGCTCTTAACAGCATCATGCACCAAAGACTATCTTAAAAAAGCGCCGGACGAAGACCTGGACATTAAAAAGGTATTTTCCGAAAGAAAGTACGCAGAGTCTTTCCTCTCTTCGGCATACAACAATGTTCCCGTTATGCTGGGCGCGGCAGACTGGGACCAGCGTAATCCTTTTACGGGCGCCAGTGATGAAATGGAGATCACTTTCCTGGGGGCTTACTCCCACCTGCTGAACTCCGGTGCCTGGAGTGCGAATGACTACTACCCGGATGTATGGGGTTTTATGTATGAAGGCATCCGTAAAACAAACCTTTTCCTGGATAATGTGGCACAGGTGCCGATGGATGAAACGGAGCGGAACAGGTGGATAGGAGAAGCTACTTTCCTGCGGGCTTTCTTCCATTTTATGCTGGCACGTATTTATGGCGCAATCCCGATCGGTGATCATGCCTATACACTCAGCGAGGATTATTCGAAGATCCGCCGGCAGCCCATTGACAAAGTAGTTGAATTCATCACGAAGGAATGTGATAAAGCAGTGCCTTTGCTGGAATGGAAAGTAGCCCCGGATAAACTGGGCCGTGTTACCAAAGCAGCTGCGCTGGCATTGAAGTCGCAGGCATTATTGTACATGGCCAGCCCGCTTTGGAATGGTAACCCTGATTACACCGGCATAAAAGATAAAGAAGGTGTGCAGCTCTTTCCTGCTTTCGATAAAGAGCGCTGGAGAAGAGCGGCTGTTGCTGCGAAAGAATGCATCGACGGGGTGGAGGCGAATGGATACAGGTTATACCGCGCCGCAAATAATGATCCTGTGCGGAATTACCAGGAAGTATTCATTGAACGGAACAACGCGGAAGTATTGTTTGCTCGTAATGCAGGAGAACATTCGCATTTTGAGCGTTGCAGCAATCCCATCAGTTATGGCGGCTTCTCTATTTTCTGCCCTACGCAGGAATTAGTGGACGATTATGAAATGGCGAACGGCCAGCGGCCTATTACAGGGTACAATGCAGATGGCTCGCCGGTGATCAATGCCGGTTCCGGTTATGTGGAAGGAGGGTATGTGGCAGCTAAACACCCGCTGGATTATTATCCTGCCGGTGTAAGCAATATGTATGTGGGCCGGGAGCCCCGCTTTTATGCCAGCATCAATTTCAACGGCGCTATCTGGAAAGGCCGGGGCATACAGTTCTGGTTTGAGGGGCTGGATGGCAGGAAGCGGGCAGGCTCCGATTACTGCATTTCCGGTTACCTGATGAAGAAAATGGTGAACCCCACTTCGGATATCTTCCAGAACAGGTTTTCTTTGAATACCTTCATCTATTACCGGCTGGGGGCAGAATACCTGAACTATGCGGAAGCACTAAACGAAATGGATGGCGCCGTGCCGGATGTATATAAGTATGTGAACCTGATCAGGGACCGTTCCGGTTTGCCTCCTTTACCTGCCGGTTTAAGCCAGGATGAAATGAGGGCCCGCATATGGCATGAACGGAGGATAGAGCTGGCATTTGAAACACATCGCTACTTTGATACACGGCGCTGGAAGATTGCAGCAGGTATTGACAGTAAAGAAATTCACGGGATGAACATTGGTGCAGGCACCAGCCTGTCCGACAATAATTTTTATAAACGCACCGTGATAGAGAAACGGGTGTTCATTGCACCGAAACATTATTTATGGCCGTTACAGCAGGAGGAGATCAATAAGAATCGTAACCTGGTACAAAATCCCGGATGGTGAAAAAAGTAATTATTTTATTGTTGTGCCTGGCTGCCGAGACTGCGCAGGCGCAAAGCATGAGCGTATGGCTGGAAACTTCATTGAAAAGGATCTTCCCGCAGTCCCCTGCGGGCACTGATTCCATCCTGGAGCTATCTGCGGCCAGGGGCAGCCGCATTTCCTTTCAGGCAGCTTTTCACAGCGATCTGAAAGACCAGGTGCATATGGAATGCAGTATGGAAAATGCGGCTGAATTAAAGCCCCGGATACGTTATGTGGGGCTGGTGCCCATGCATCATTTTACAACGGACGTAAGGAAAGAAGAAATGGACGGCATCGGCTTCCTGCCGGGGCTGGTGCCGGAACCATTATATCCGCTTACAAAGGTAGAAGCAAATCCTTATGCAAGCCGGTCTTTCTGGATAACACTGAACATCCCGGCCAACATTACACCCGGCATGCATACCTATGATGTGAAACTGAAGTGGAATAAAGGGGAGCGGGTGTTAAAGCTGAAAGTGAATGCGAGCAAACTGGTGTTGCAGCCCCGGCGTAATTTCCCGGTCACGCATTGGTGGCGGGGAGAGGCTACCAGCATTTATTACAAGACTAAAATGTTCGATGAACAATGGTGGAAACACACGGAAGCACAGATGCGGAACCTGATAGAGCATGGAACGGATGTGGCTTTTGTACAGAATTTCTTCGAGTTTAAGACCTTGTTTAAACAACCCTGCCAGATGCTGCTCGTAGACGAGCCGAGCCCGGGGAAGTATACATTCAACTGGTCTGTGATCAAACGGTTCACGGATATGTGTAAGCAAATGGGCTACCGGAAATTTGAATGGGCGCATCTTTGGATGTACTGGGGTGTAACAACGGCCATGCGGGTGTATACCGTAAAAGAGGGCAAATATGTATTACTGTGGGATGCTGATCTGCCCGCTTTTTCAGACAAGTACATCAACTTCTTAAAACAATTCCTGCCCGCCTTCCACGACTTCCTGCAAAAGGAAAATATACTGGAAGGTTCTTATTTTCATTTGTCGGATGAACCCTGGTCTGAGCATGTACCTAATTACAAACGGGCACGGCAGGTGCTGAAGGACCTGGCGCCCTGGATGAAGGTAATGGACGCTTTAAGCGATATCCGGTATGGAAAGGAACATTTAACAGACATACCGGTGCCTATCATCAGTTCCGCCGCGGCCTACCTGAAAGAAAAAATACCGCACTGGGTGTATTTCTGTACAGGCCCAAGGGATAAATGGCTGAACCGTTTCTTTGATACACCACTGCCTAAGATCCGCATGAGCGGCTGGTTGTTTTACCATCTGAAGGCAGAAGGCTTTTTGCATTGGGGGTATAATTACTGGCATAAACTGGATTCGGAAGAAGCATCCGATCCTTATTCAAATGGTTCTGCACATGCTTATCCCGGCATTCCGGATGGCGATCCGTTTGTAGTGTATCCCGGTCCGGACGGGCCTTATGATTCTATCCGCTGGGAAGTGTTTGCAGAGTCCCTGCAGGATTATGCGATCCTGCAATCTGCGGGTATTGACCCGGATGATAAATTATTAGCACCTTTGGTTTCTTACGAAGATTTTCCTAAAACATCAGCATGGATAACAGCCGCATTAAAACAGGTTTTATTTTAGTATTGGTATTTGCTTTTACAACAGGCAGGGCACAATGGATCAGGCGGGACAGTACCGTATGGGGTGTGCGCAATGGTATAGTGGTGGGTTTGTGGCCGGGCGCTATTGAAAGTTTAAAGGAAGGTGCTAACGGAGGACCGCGGGGATTGCTGCGCATCGGTTATAACTATGGCGGCGTAACGTATCATATCAATTATATCGCCGTAGAACCGGTGGTGAACGGAAAGATAGAATTCAGCGAAATCTCTCCTTCAGCCTCAGATGGCAAATGGGGGAAACAAATGTGGATAGGGGATACGGTGATAACAGAAAATACACTGAGCCTGTATGTTCACATGGAGAAATTCGCCAATGGCGCGCATCCTTACCTCAGGTTAAGCATACATAAAGACAGGCCGGAGGAATTATGCATAGAGGTATTCCATCACCCCGGCAGTGCTCCCATGGAGCGCTGCGGGGTTACGGCTACGATGGGGAATTATTCCCGCCTGCGTAAATTGTATATCAATGATTTGGTGATCAACTCCCGCGAGCTATATGCGGGTTATGACGGAATTGATTTCATTGAAAAAGAAACTTATCCCTTAAAAGGAAAAATAGTATTGGCTACGCCGGATGAAACCTTTGCACAACTGGCAGCATGGCCACAGGACCCCGCTTATTTAACCCGCTGGAACTGGCGGTACCGACCTTTTTATATGCTTGCACAGTATTGGCGGAAGGATGTTGCTACACCTTCCTTACAGGTGCGCGTAAATGGCAGGGCAAAATATTGGAGCGGGGGAAACAGAGACCCGCGGCAGTATATTGCTATACCGGGCGGGCCTTCTTTTGAGAATTTTGAGTTAAGAGAAAAGTATGTTGCAGGGCAGAAAGCTTATTTTGGTTTAAGCATGAAACCGGTATCCGAATTACTTCGGTAAGGCATGCCGCCATGCATAATACAGCACCACGGCAAAACATATCATGGGCACAACATAAGCCAGCTGCACATTATAATAGTAAGCGATAGCTCCCAGCCCCAGGGGGATCAAAGCGCCACCTACAATAGACATCACGAGGAAAGCAGAAGCGGACTTGGTTTCATTGCCAAGGTCCCTGATAGCAAGTGAGAAAATAGTTGGGAACATGATGGACATAAAGAATTCTACCATCAGTAAAAAGTACACGCCGATCCTTCCTCCCTGTAATACACAATACGCCAGTAATAACACACATGCTGCACTGTAGATGATCAGCAATATGCGGGGTGCTATCTTTTGCATCAGGAAAGTACCCACATACCGTCCGATCATAAAGCAGAGCAACAGCATACCCAGGAAAGTAGTGGCTTCCAGTTCCGGCATGCCTGCACTGAAACCGGCGTAACGGATAAAGAAACTGGAGATGCATACCTGTGCACCCACATAAGCAAACTGTGCTATCACGCCCCAGCGGAAATGTACATGCCGGAATACGCGGAGGTTAATGCTGAGCTTACCGCCATGTTCTTCCTGTACCGGCGGAAAATGCACCAGCCGGAAAATAAGTGCTACCAGCAGGAGCACGCCTGCAATGGCGAGATAGGGCACCTGTACGGACCGTGCTTCTGAAAGCAGGTAACTGTTCAATGCTTCAGGATTCATGGCATTGAGCTGTTCTGTAGAGAACTCTTTACCGGAAAGGATCACTTTGCTCAGGAAGAAGGCGGCTACGAAGGCGCCCAGCCCGTTGAAGGCTTGTGCAAAATTGAGGCGCTGCACGGCGGTTTCCTTTGACCCCATGATGGTGATGTAAGGGTTGGCAGCCGTTTCAAGGAAGGTCATGCCTGCTGCTACTAAGAATAACGCAAACAGGAAGAGCCCGAAGGAACGTAATTCTGCTGCCGGGAAGAACAGGATGGCACCGGTTGCTGCAATCAGCAGGCCGGTGATGATGCCTGTTTTATAGCTCCATTTACGCATCACCCATGCGGCGGGTAATGCAAAAAAGAAATAGCTCACCCAATAGGCGGAGTCGATGAAGGCGGACTGAAAATCGTTCAGCTGGCAGGCTTTCCGCAGATGCGGGATCAGCACGGGTATCAGGTTGCCGGTGAGTGCCCATAAAAAGAACAGGCTGATCACGAGTATGAACGTCAGTTTAACAGGGTTGCTGCGCGTGGAAGGCTGCAACGTTTCAACGGTGGAATTCATATAGGGTGGATTTTAACGCGGTGTTGGAACATCATTGACCGGCATGATCAATGCGGTGTTGGAACATCATTGACCGGCGTGATCAATGCGGTGTTGAAACATCATTGACCGGCAGATTAATGCAGTGTTGGAACATCATTGACCGGCATGATCAATGTAATGTCTGAACCTCATTGATCAGCGTACCGATGTGGTCTATGCTGATCTCTACACGGTCATCGTCCTGCAGCGTGAAATTGTTATCAGGTACCAGGCAGGTGCCGGTCATGAGATAACAGCCATCCGGGAATGCACATCCTTTGAAGAGGAAATCCACCAATTCCTGGTGCCCGCGTTTCATCTGGCTGATGGGAACGCTATCTGTGTACTTCAGGTCTTCTTTGCGGAAGATGGACATTTTTATGAGTGTATCCGGAGGGATAGGCGTATCCGTTACAACCAGGCAGGGACCAAGACCGGCGCATTTCTCATAGACCTTTGCCTGCGGGAGGTACAGCGGGTTTTCTCCTTCAATGCTGCGGGAACTCATGTCGTTGCCAACGGTATATCCTTCAATAGTACCGTGGCTGCTTACGAAGAGTGTAAGTTCCGGTTCCGGCACATCCCAGGATGAATCTTCCCGGATGAACACTACCTCTTTGTGGCCGGATACCCTGTGTGGAGTAGCTTTGAAAAAGAGTTCAGGTCTTTCTGCCACGTATACTTTATCATAAAAGGTAGCACCGCCGGAGACCTCTGATTCTTCCATACGTGCGGTGCGGCTGCGGAAATAAGTAACACCGGCAGCCCATACTTCCTGTGTGGCAATGGGAGCCTGCAGTTCATTTGCAATGATGGTTTCTGCGGTAGCTTTATCTATGCGTGTTTGCGAAGGAAGTTCTGACAGGATGTTTTTAAACAGCTCTTTCCTGTTTACGAAACTATTCCAGTCGGCCTTGATGGAATAATACTGTTCATCGTGGAAGGCCAGTAATGTGGCTGCGGTTTTATAGAGCCGGATGATCTGCATGGTGTAATTATTTTTTGCTGAGGAATTGTTGTACATCTTCCAGCGGCAGGCTCCACAAGCGGGCTGCGAGGGCTTTCAGGGCTGTGCGGTCTGCAGCTTCGAAGTGCATGGTTACCTGTTTGTAGCTGAGTGTTTCGCCGGGTTTCAGGGCACGTGCATCAGAAGAAGATTCTACTTCATAGAAAGGGCCCATCTGAGAACCATCTGCCAGCGGGCCATCGTTATAGCAATTCACGGCATCTCCTTTGAAGGGTTCTTTTTGCAGTTCCCATTTGGAATTCACATAACGGCCCTGCGGCGCTACTTCATAGAAGAGTACAGTGAGCGTATTGTTCTCCAGGTCTATACTGCCTGCACCCGATTTGGCAACGAGCGGAGAGAGCCCCAGTTTGCCACGGGCTTTGCCATCTGCACGGAAGAGCAGCAGGCTGTCTTTCACCTGCAGGTTCTGCGGAGGTATTTTGCCAAAGTAATCATCTGTGATATGTGCATGGGCATCTGCTACTCCTTTGAAAGGTGCTACCACCACCGTCTGATCAGAAGGGATGAACATACCCAGCAGCCAGATGCTGAGCAGTCCGTTCTTTTCCTGCCATGCACTGTCCCCCGTATTAGTGAGTACATTCTCTGTTTCGTAGGCTACGCTTTTTACACCTTCAGGCAATGCATATTGCAGTTGTGCGGCAATGGCGTTGTTGTCCAGCAGGCGGATAGTTCTGCTGATATCCAGTTTAAAGGTAGTGCCGGAATAGTTTTGAATGCTCCCGGCATATTGATAGGTAATAGCATTGGCGGACTGAGATTTCACGTTGTAATGCGCGGTATCTATCAGGCCGGGTGTTTGCCAGTTATCGAATTCAAAGGATTTGCCGCCGGGGAAGAAGAGGGAATACTGCCCGCCCTCGGGGCCTAACCAGAAACGTTCTTCACCACCAAATGCATTGATGTGCGGGGAAAGTTTGCCGGAGGATACCAGGTTGTAATTGATCCAGCCAAAGCTTTTGCCTGCGCTGCCGCTGGCAGTGCTGGTCATTACGCGGGCCTGGTAATCGCCTGTTACCACCACACGGCTGCTGTCGCTGCTGCTTTGGAGTACTACTACATTTTGCAGGTGTTTTTGCAGAAAGGCTACATCCTCCCCGAAAGTGCCGGGTTTCTTTTCTTCCTTTGTTTCAGCCTGGTTGCAGCTGATCATGCCCGTGAGCAGTGCAGCTGCCATAATGTTTAATTTCATAACAGTGTTTTGAAAACTTATAAAGAAACCCCTCTTTTCCAGGGAATGAAATCATCCTGTTCCAGCACCTGTGCCCTTGCGGTGTATAAACCGCTGGCGGTATCGATCACTAAATTTAAGATCCTGTCTGCTGCTTCGTTGATAGATTCTTCTCCATTAATAATAGTTCCTGTATCTATATCAATGATGTCCTCCATTTTGTTGGCGAGCTTGCTGTTGGTGGAAAGCTTAAGCACCGGCGTAACAGGGTTGCCGGTAGGTGTACCGAGCCCTGTGGTAAAGAGTACGATGTTAGCGCCTGCCCCTACTTCTGCCGTAGTGGATTCCACATCGCTGCCGGGCGTGCAGAGCAATGCAAGGCCCGGGCGTTGTACGCTGCCGGGATAGTCTATGACATCTGTTACGGGAGAGGAGCCCCCTTTTTTTGCAGCACCGGCAGATTTGATGGCATCTGTAATGAGTCCGTCGCGGATGTTGCCGGCAGAAGGGTTGGAGTCGAAGCCGGAACCCACTGCTTCCGCTCTGCTGGCATATTCCCGCATCAGCTGTGTGTAACGTGTAGCGAGTTCTGTGTTGATGCAGCGGTCGCTTAGCTCCTGTTCCACACCGCAGAGTTCAGGGAACTCAGATAAGATCACGGAGCCTCCTAATGCTACCAGTATATCTGAAACCCTTCCTACGGCCGGGTTGGCAGAGATACCGGAAAAGCCGTCTGAACCGCCGCATTCCATACCGATGATCAGTTTACTCAGCGGGGCTGGCTGGCGTTGTTGTTTGTTGGCTTTGGCAAGTCCTTCAAAAGTGAGTTGCAGCGCCTGTTCCATCAATACTTTTTCAGAGCCTATCTTTTGCTGTTCCAGGCAGATCACTGTTCTGTCGAACCCCGGTACTCTTTTTTCTATCTCTTCCTTCAGCATATCTATCTGCGCATTCTGGCAGCCAAGGCTCAGCACGGTAGCACCTGCCACATTAGGATGCGTGATGTATCCGGCTAACAGGCCGCAAAGCGTGCGGGCATCGTCTTTGGTGCCGCCGCAGCCTAAAGTATGTGAGAGTAGTTTAATACCGTCGATGTTTTCAAAAGCTCTGCGTTTGGGTGGTTTTATAATGATCTCAGGATCTTCTTTACCCTGCAGCAGTTGCTGCAGCATTTCTTCATAAGGATTGTGTTTGCGGTAACCCAGTTCTTTCACCAGCACTTTGTGCAGCATCTGAACATTGCGGTTTTCGCAGAACACCAGCGGAATGATCACCCAGTAATTACCTGTGCCCACACGTCCGTCGGTTCGGTGGTAACCCATGAAATGGCGGTCTTTCCATTGGGTAACATCTGGTACGTCCCAATCGGTCTTACGTTCTTCTTTTACCGCAAAATTGCCGGAAGCATGGCGGATGTTCTTTGTGGTGATCAGCTCACCTTCAGGGAGGTCTTCATTGGCTAAACCTACCAGTACGCCGTACATGATAATGGGACTGTCTTTCGCAATGAATGTTCCCGTGAGTTTATGTTTGGCAGCTACATCACGGATAGCGGTGATGCCTTCCACCGTTGTACCGGCAGGAATATCCTGCAGGGCTACCCACACATTGTCGTCCCGATGGATCTTTAATATTTGTAAACGCATGTTGTGATCTATTTTAAAGCCCTGTCCAGGTGCACATATCCGCCATCTACATGGATGAGCTGGCCGGTGGTGTGGCTGGACTTTTCAGACAGCAGGAAGGTGACCATTTGTGCGATCTCTTCCGGTGTGGTCATTCTTTTTTCCAGTGGTATACCTTCCACGATGTTGGCGAGTTTGTTTTCTTTATCGGCAAAAGTATTGATCCAGCTTTCGTACAAAGGCGTCCATGATTCCGATACCACTACGGCATTTACGCGGATGCTGTAGGGGAGGAGCTCTACAGCCCATTCCCGGGTGAGCGCATTTCTGCCGCCGTTGGCAGCGGCATAACCGGAGGTATTACCCTGGCCTGTTTCGGCGGTTTTGGAAGTGATGTTCACAATGGGGCCTTTACTCTTTTTCAGGTAAGGTAAGGCATGATGTGCGATGAGGTAGTAATGCACCACGTTGCGGTGAAGGGATTGCATAAAACCTTCGTAGGAGCCGGATTCCAGCCCAACGCCATCATTGATGCCGGCATTGTTCACCAGTCCATCAATCCTTCCGTATTGATTAACGATGGTTGCTACTGCAGCTTGGCATGCTTCAGGGCCGGTGAGCTCAGCGGTTACCTGACCGCCTTTTCCGATATGGGCCAGGTGCTGCAGGTTATCTGCTTCATTCCTTCCGATGATCACAGGAAAGGCACCTTCTTCGGCGAGTACGGCTGAAATAGCTGCACCGATCCCTTTGGCGCCACCTGTTACTATGATGATCTTATCTTTTAATCCCAGGTCCATAGATAAATTATGTTTTAGAAAAGTTTCCGTTTAATAAGCGCCATATGCCGAGTGGATTTTCGTCCTGCAGCTCAGGCGGTAACAGGTAAGCGGGGAAGTCCTGGTAACAGACAGGCCTGCAGAAACGATAGATGGCGGCGCTGCCAACAGAGGTGCCTGCTGCGGGTGTGGTAGCCGGCCAGGGGCCGCCATGCACCATGGCATGGTTAACGGCTACGCCTGTAGGAAAACCGTTGATCACTATCCTGCCTGCTTTTTCCCGGAGGATATTCACCAGTTCCGCGTATTCGCGGAGGTCTTCTTCCGTACCATGAATAGTGGCGGTGAGCTGCCCTTCCAATGCATCGGCGAGCCGGAACAGTTCTTCTTTGCTGCTGGTGCTGATATGTAAAGAAGAGGGGCCGAACACTTCATGGCAGAGGGACGGGTTATCCAGCACCTGTGTGGCATTTACCTGTAAAAGGGCGGGAGATGCCTGGTGTGCGGTGGCAGACGCTGCTCCAAGTAACCGGGCGCCTGCCTGCCGCAGGCTGTTGATGCCGCTGTTGTAAGCCTCCAGGATTCCGGGAGTTAACATGCATCCGGTGGGCATTGCTGCAATTCCTTTTTGCAGGGTGTTGAGGAATGGTCCTTCTTCTGCGGGTGTAATGAATACGCCCGGGTTGGTACAGAACTGCCCCACACCCATGGTAAGGGATTGTAAAAACTGTGCAGCTAATGTTTCTCCTTTTTCTTTCAGTGCGCGGGGCAGAAAGAAAACCGGGTTTACGCTGCCCATTTCTGCATAAACAGGGATGGGCACTGCTCTGCGGGTGGCTGTATCATAAAGGGCCTTGCCGCCCCTGAATGAACCTGTAAAAGCGATGGCAGACAATTGTGGGTGAACCGCCAGCTGCTGACCGGTATCAATAGCGGCACCATGTAATAAAGAGAATACACCTTCCGGCATACCGGTATCGTTGGCGGCGGTGCGGATCACATTGGCAACGAGATAAGAAGTGTGCGGGTGTGCAGGATGTGCTTTGAATACTACCGTACATCCTGCAGCCAGCGCGGCAGCCGTATCGCCACCTGCAACAGAGAATGCCAGGGGAAAATTGCTGGCACCAAAAATGCCGGTAACACCAAGCGGGATCTGCATCTGCCGTACATCCGGCGTAGCTTTATCAATACGTGCATTCACCCAGGAACCTTCCGATATCATGGTGGCGAATAACCGCAACTGCCCGGTGGTACGGTCTCTTTCTCCCTGTAAGCGCGCCAGCGGCAGGCCGCTTTCAGCGGAGGCGGTGGTGATCAATTCATCACCTAAAGCTGTGATACCTGTTGCAATGGCTTCTAAGAAAGCAGCGCGTTGTTGCGCGGGTACTTTTTTGTATACGGTAAAAGCCTGCGCGGCAAGTTTTACGGCATCATCAATTTCCCCGGGCGTTGCTTCCTTGAATTCCAGTGGCAGCCATTGCTGCTTTTGCGGATCAAATGCGCGAAAAGTACGATTGCCTTCTCCACTCAAACGATTACCAATGATCTGATTCATCTGTATTATTAGTTTACTTCGAGTTCGTCTTTTGCCTGTAATTTGGGGAAAGGAGCATGTGGTTCACGCTGGTACCAGAACACTACGCTGCTGATATCCGATTGCTGCGGCAGGTAACGTCCGCCGCTGCGCCAGCCGAGGTCCTGGATGGTGATCTTCAGTTCTTTTTCAAAACGCACAGGGTCCATGATATGCCAGCGGTACAGGCCAAAACGTTGCTGGGACTTATACAATCCATCCGGCCGGATCACCTGGTGCAGGCCGGCGTAGGGAGTGGAGAATTCCTGGTACCTGCCTTTGTTGTCAAAGTTGTAGGAACCGCAGAAATAATCTTCTGTTCCGGTGCCACAGATAGTAGGGAACTTGTTATCGCCATCCATGAAGAATTTAATTTCACCTTCACCCCACCAGCCGTTATTGTTCACACCCCAGGCCACATAAGTTCCCACGTACTGCCCTTTTCCTTTAATACCATCTATCATGGTGAACTCAGCTCCTTTTACGGGATTGTTGCGGCGGAACTGTGCATGGAAATATGCAGCATCTTCCGGCACCTGTGTGAGGGTGTAATCTACCTGGTAGTACAGGGTCATGCGTTCTGTGTTAATATTTTCCATGGTGATCTTACACTTTTTGCGGAAGGGCATAGACCAGTAACAGTTAAATGCGCTGCCGGGGTTTACGGTAACAGCGAGGGAGTTCATCTGTGCATATTCACCCCAGCCCATACCGAAGAAATCACCTACAGGTACTTCCACGGAAGGCGTGGTTTCATCGTCCCAGTAAAAGCGGAGGATGGAGTAACGCCAGTTGCCGGTGGGCGTCATCCAGATGTGCTGGATAGCGCCGGAGCCGTTGATCTCTGCGAGGGTAACTGTTTTACCCGGTTCAATATGAATGTATGGATTCACTTTCCAACCCTGCCCCAGGTCTCTTGCGGCATTCTTTGCATTGCCTTGTTCCAGTGTGGCCATACCACCTTTGCCGGGTTCGCCGGTGATATTCTCCGGACTGATAGAACGCGTTTTTGCGTCTGAAAGACGGGAGAGATTACCCAGGTTCATGTCCAGCCCGTTAAAGGTTTGCTGGGAGAAGGCCGTCCAGCTGAGGCAGACTGCCATGGAGAGAAGGAACAGTTTTTTCATACAGTGTTTTAATTTACGTGTTGTGCTTTAACGATTAAGCAATAATAGTTTATTTAGTGGTGCTTACTTTTTCCCGGAGGATCTCCTGATCACGAGTTCTGTATCAATGCAGATCAGTTCTGCGGGTTTATCTGCGTCTTTTATCTGATCGAGCAATACGCGTACGGCTGCTTTGCCCATTTCCAGGATGGGCTGCCTTACGTAAGTAACGGGGGAGTAGAAGAGGTCGAATGCCTCACTTTCGTCGAAGCTTACTACGGCCAGTTCTTCCGGTACACGGATGCCCAGTTCGTTAATATATTTCAGTCCTTCAATGGCCAGGCTGTTGGTGGCAAAAAAGATGGCATCTGCGGGTTTGCGGGCTTTGAGCAGTTGATCGATAGCCAGTTGGATATCTTCTTTCAGGTGGGAATACCGGGCCAGTTTCATCTGGCTCTTTTTCTCACCCAGCGCTTCCGTATATCCGCGTTTGCGTTCGCTGATATGATGAAGGGCTGTTTTGTAGGCGATCATGCCTATTTGCCGGCGGCCCATTTTAATGAGATGGGTAACGGCATTATAGGCAGATTCGTAGTTATTGATACTGATGTGGCTGGCAGGGATGTCCGGGAAATACCGGTCTATCAGCACAAAAGGTACGTTCTGGTTCTGCAGGTTCCTGATCTGCTGTTCGGAGCCCTCCGTGGGGATAAGGATCAGCCCGTCCACCTGCCGGTTCAGGAGTACATTGATCAGGTCCCTCGATTTGTCCACATTCTCATCAGAGCTGCCGAAGATCACGGTATAGTTATTCCTTTTGGCTTCGTCTTCGATCGTGCGGGCAATATTGGCGAAGAAGGGGTTGGAGATATCCGCCACGATCAGGCCAATGGTGTCCGACCGGCCGCTTTTAAGGCTGCGGGCAATGTGATTGGGCTGATAGTTGAGCTTGCGGGCTATTTTGCGGATCTTTTTGGCCATTTCCTGGCCTACTCTTGCTTTCTCCTCTTTATTGGTAAGCACATAAGATACCAGCGCGGTGGATACACCGGCTTCCTGGGCAATATCTTTTAAGGAGACCTTCTTCTTCATGCACTAAAAATATGCTTAAACGTTTAAGTAAACAAATTTCGGGCGAAAAAATAATTAATTATATTGCAGGGTGACCTGATTATTGCTCTCCGGATTTTTAATAACTTAAAAAGAAAAGCGATGGAAAACAGGGGCCTGCTTTTTATTCCCGATATCAGTGGCTTTTCCAAATTTGTTAACGAAGCTGAGATTGAACATAGCAGGTATATTATTAAAGACCTGCTGGAAATACTCATCAATGCCAACGAAATTGGCCTGGAGATCTCCGAGATAGAAGGTGATGCCATCCTCTTTTATAAGTTCGGGAAACCGGCTGAATTAAGGGAGCTGTACAAACAGGTGGAAAAGATGTTCTGTGCATTCCACCGTTACCTTATTAATTACGACCACCGCAAGATCTGCCAGTGCCATGCCTGCATATCCGCCGTTGACCTTTCATTGAAAGTGATCACCCATTATGGCGAATTCACGGAGTACAATGTAAAGAACTTCTCCAAACTGATCGGGAAGGACGTGATCGTAGCGCATCAGTTACTGAAGAATGATATCGAACAGCATGAATACTGGCTGGTGACTTCCAATATCCTGCAGGACCAGGAGCCGGCAGATTTCAGGGAGTGGATGGAGTGGAATACGAGCGTGCGGCAAACAGAAACAGGAGAGATCGCTTTCCATTATACACAACTGGGCCAGCTTAAAAAGGAGATACTGGCAGACCCTTTGCCGAAGCTGGAAGTAAAGGATAAAGTGAAACTGGTTTCCATCACCAAAGAATTTAACGAAGAGATCAAGAAGGTGTTTTTCACCATTGTGCATTATGAGTTCCGGGAGCATTGGATGGAAGGTGTGCTGAATGTAAAGGAGGTGAGCCACCTGATCCCGGGGGTAGGAAGCCTGCTGCGCGGGGAGCTGGCAAACGGGCAGCAAACAATGTATTATTCGAGCGGTTTTTCCTATCATCCGGAATCAAGGATACTATTTAGTGAAACAGAACAGAACAACCAGCAGGCTACCAATTATATCATGGAAAAGAAAGGGCCGGAGACGACGGTGTTAACGCTGGAATATTATGAAAAGATGAATGTTTTTAAGGAGTTCCTCTTCCGCTTTGGGAAAAAGAAGGAGCTGGAACAAAAATATAAACGGTCTTTGGATAACCTCGAAGCATTTATGAAAGAGATCACTATGCCGGGAGACTTTTAACCCTCTCAACAAAGTAATTATACCTTTTTAACAAAGCAGGTTGTACTTCTTCTACGGAATTTTGCGGTATAAAATTTCATAACCATGAAATACGTACCCGTAACAGCTATTATGGCTATGGCGGAAAGCCCGGTAGCAGGTTTCCGGATTTGTAATTAGATTGCAGTGCCATGAAAAGAACTTTCAGAATAATTAAATGGATAACAGGAGTACTGTTCCTGCTGATCCTTTTGCTGGTAGTAGCTACTTATTTCTATATGCGTCAGCCACAGTTCGGTAAAGCGCCTTCAGGCGAAAGACTGGCAAGGATAGAAAGATCGCCGCATTATAAGGACGGGCGGTTTCACAACCGGGTGGAAAAACCTACGATAACAGAAGGTTATAGCATCATTGGAGAGGTTTATAAAACTGTTTTTACTTCTTATCCGAGACGTGAACCAGGCAGTACGCTTCCTTCTGTAAAAACTGACCTGTTTAAGCTGCCTGCAGACAGTAACGTAGCTGTCTGGTTCGGCCATTCATCCGTATTCCTGCAGGTAGATGGGAAAAAGATACTTATAGACCCAACCTTCAGTGGTAAAGCATCCCCGCTGCCGGGTTCCGTGAGAGCTTACAAGGGCAGCAATATTTATACAGCGGCGGATATACCACCCATAGATTACATCCTCATTTCTCACGACCATTACGATCACCTGGATTATGAAACAATAGTGGCGTTAAAAGATAAAGTAAAACAGGTGGTTTGCGGTTTAGGTGTGGGCGCACATTTTGAATACTGGGGTTATGCGCCTGAACAGATCATAGAAAAAGACTGGTATGAAACGGTTGTTGTAGACAGCGGGTTCACTATACATACAGGTTCTTCTCATCATGAATCCGGCAGAGGTTTTATCCGCGGTAAATCCTTATGGATGTCTTATCTCATACAGTCACCTGACCTGAAAATATATATCAGCGGCGATGGTGGTTACGATAGCAGGTTTACCGAGATGGGAGAAAAATTCGGGCCGGTGGATTGGGCGATCATGGAAGACGGGCAGTATGATAAAGCCTGGCAGTCCGTTCACCTTTTACCGGAAGAAGTAGTACAGGCTACTTTAGGATTGAAAGCAAGGAACATGCTGCCTGTACATCATTCTAAATTCACTTTAGGCAAACATGCCTGGGATGAACCGTTGATAAAGGTCTCCGAACTTTCGGCAGGGCAGCCCTACCGCCTGGCCACACCCATGATCGGAGAAGTGGTTTACCTCAGCAATCCTTTACAAACCTTTAAGGCCTGGTGGAAAGATGTTAAATAGCAGGAATTGCTGCCGGAAAAGAAATTACTTACCTGCGATCCGGGATGTTTTCAAACCTGTAAAAAATAGCATTAAAAGCCCGGCGTGAACACCGGGCTTTTTTGTTTGCTGCTTTCCCTGACTCATTTATCATCTATAATCGGGATTTTGTATGAGGTTGGGATTCTTATCCATTTCATCCTGTGGAATGGGGAATAATGTCCTGGTTTTACCATCATTCTTAGGGCGGTGATTAAACCATGTTTTCCGGGCGAACACGCCGAAACGGATCATATCCATTCTCCGATGCCCTTCCGCGGCAAATTCCCATCCCAGCTCATCATAGAACCGCCCATATTGGATATCTGCACCACCTTCCAGGCCTGATATGGTTCCATTCAGCTCCTGGTACCCATACCGGTATACACTTCCCTGTAATAACTGCGCACCGGTTACAGTAGCCTTTGCAGGATTGGTAGAGGCAAATGCTCTCTGGCGTATTTCGGTAACGAGTGTGGCGGCATCGCCGGATAACCCTTTTCTCAGGAGGCATTCTGCCTTCATCATTTTGATATCTGCATAGCGGAAGATCACATAATCGGTACTGAGCCCGCCGCGTGCACCAGGTTTAATCTCGTATTTGCCAATGCGGAACCCATCAAAATAATCAGTTCCGTTAAGGCTGGGTACTTCTTTCCTGTAAGTGAGGATCAGCGCACCGGAAGAAACATTGTACTGCGGCCCCATGATCCAGGTATCTTTCAAACGCGTATCGTCTGCATCATATGTGTCAATGAACTGCGGCACGGCACAGTTGCCTCCCCAGGGCTGGGCTGCCATGTTCAGCACATTCCGGTGGGCAGTGGCCAGCGTTTTCATATGGATCGTATTCTGCGCGGCAAAGATCTCATCATAAGGCACGGCGAAAATGGTTTCTTTGGAGTTTTGGTTCTCTGTAATGAAATTGGTTTTGTAAGCGGCCTCCAGGGTATATTTGGTACTGTTAATGATATCATCGCAGGCCGCGATACATTCATCCCATTTGGTAACGCCGGTATAAACCTGTGCGTTCAGGTACAACCTTGCCAGGATAGCTTTTGCCACCCACCTGTTCACACGGCCGTAGGTTAGTTTGGACACCTCGGTGCTTAACAGCGGCATGGTTTCGTTCAGCTCTTTAATAATAAAATCAAATACCTGCTGCCTGGTACTTTGCGTAGGAGCGGAGCCATCGCGGAAATCTGTAACAATGGGCACATTGCCATGTGTGTCTACCAGTACGGAATAATAGAAGGCCCTGGCGGCACGAAGCTCAGCGATCAGGCTTTCTTTACCGGCGGTAACGGGGATCTTTCCTTCCTCGATCTGGAAAATGATCCGGTTCACATTGTTGATGCCGGAATAAGCATGCTGCCATACATTTTCCGGTTGCCATTGGTTGGCGGGCCAGTCGTGTTTATGCATGATCTGGTAAGTACCGGCATCGTACCATCCGTTAGGGCGGTTAGGGGTAACGATCATATCGGCAGGTTCCTCCTGCAGGTCAAAGTTTCCCTGCCAGCCTGCATACATGCCGCGCAATACGGTATAAGCGGGGCCCATGATGGAAGGAATATCTCCTGCGCCGGGCTGATAGTCTGATTCCTGTACGATATCAAATACTTCTTCTTCCAGTTTGGTGCAACCTGCCGGAACGATCAGGAACAGCAGGATCAATATTTTCTTGTACATATTCTTTTTCGTTTAGAAGGTTAAAAAGTGATGTTCGTACCAAAGGTGAAGGTGCGGGTGGTTGGATATTTATCCCGTGAGTCGTTCCCCGCATCCAGGCCAAGGCGGCTGATCTCCGGATCTATTCCTTTGTAGCCGGTGAGCACCACCAGGTTGAGGCCGGATACATAGATCCTGGCCGACCTGAAGTATTTGCTGCGCGAAACATTGATGTCGTATCCCAGTGTTACGTTATCTATCTTCCAGTGATCGCCGTTTTCTATGTAATGAGAAACATAAGCGAGCGGATTATTGAGCTGCTCCTTACCGTATATTTTATCGAATGCCGTTTTGAGCATATTGTATTGTTTGATGGTAGGGTTTTCATAGTACATCCGCTGGAAGTTCAGGATCTGATAACCGAATGCGCCGCGCATGTTCACACCAAGGCTGAATTGTTTGTAGCGGAAACCAAGGTTCCAGCCGGCGGTATGGCGGGCAATACCATTGCCCAGCACTTTACGATCGTCCGGCACGGCATCGTCTATAGGTTTGGGTTTACCATCCTGCCCTTCAATGATCCATTGGCCGTTTTCATCTATGTCTATGGACTTGTAACCGTAGAAGTTTCCGATGGGCTCGCCTACTTTCACGCGGTGTGTAGTGAGCTGAATGGGCTCTCCGGTATGGCCTGCAAAGAAGAAATCATTGGAGGTCTTATACAGGTCGTTAGAGATGCTCATGAGCGTGTTCTTGTTGTTCATATACGTGATATTGCTGCTCAGGCTGAAATCCTTTGAACGGATGATCTCATAGTTCAGCAATACTTCCACACCCCGGTTACGCATGCGTCCTGCATTGGCGAGCGTGGAGCCAAAGAGGTTCGGAGGTACGGGTACGGGGAAGTCGTATAACATATCTTTCGTGTCCCGCTGGTAAACATCCAGGGAGCCGGATATGCGGCTGTTCCATAAGGAGAAGTCCAAACCTATATTGATCTCTTCTTTCTTTTCCCAGCGGAGATCCGGATTGGGGTTCCTGTTGGGTTCCAGTGGCTGGATCCAGGTGCCGTTGTAGAGAAAGCGGCTGTCGCTGTTGTAGTTTAATACAATGAGCGACATATAGGGATCATTTGGCACAGTACCTGTAATACCATATCCTGCACGGACCTTGAGGTCGTTCACTACATCGCTGCCGGCGAGGAATCCTTCCTGGCTGATACGCCATCCGGCAGAAAATGCAGAGAAGGTTCCCCATTTATAGTTCACCCCGAACTTGGAAGAACCTTCGTGGCGCAAGGTGGCCATCAGCAGGTATTTATCTTCCCATGCATAATTCAACCTGCCGAAGAAACCGATCAGCTTGTAATTGTTCTTATAGCTGGATACGCCGCGCATGCCGGTGGTGGCAAAAGGATTGGACACGGCATCGCCGGATTGCAGGCGGTTGTAAGTATATAATTCAGAAGGGAAGTCTGAATTCCATGCGCTGAATCCTTCCCGTGTAACATTCTGATAGCTGTAACCACCCAATAACGTGAATTTATGACCGCTGAATGTTTTGGAATAATCCGCGGTGAGTTCAAGGAGATTATCCTGGAAATAACCCGAACCGCGGGAACCATAACCTTTGCGGTTGTTGATCACAGAGGCGCGGTGATCGTATGTTTCAAAATAGCCGGTCAGCTCGCTGGTTTTAGCGCCGGAGAGCAGCAGTTTGATATTGAGATCTTTTAAAGGAGAATAGATCACATTACCATTGAAACGTAATTCGGTGGCCCTGCTTTCTCCATCCACCTCTTCAATGGGGCGAACGGGGTTATCGTAGTTATAGCCGTTGGGGTCTTCCCGCCATTTGCCATCATAGGTATATACACTGTCTGTAGGATTCCTGATAATAGCCTGGCGATAGATGTATGCATAGTTGGGGGCAGCAAAGAATTTGCGGTTACGGCCGATCACGTTCACATTGAACTTTAGTTTATTGTCCAGCATGGAATGATTGATATCTGCGCGGCCGATGAGTTGCTGGTTTTCAGAACGGTTGAAGAGCCCCTGCCATTGGCGAACGTTCACAGAAGCCACGTAATTGGTTTGTGCATTACCGCCCTGCAGGGTGATATTATGCGTATGGCTGAGCGGTGTGCGGGTGATCTCATCCAGCCAGTCTGTAGTAGTGCCGTAATTCCATTTTTCATTTGCTGTTGGTACAAAGAAACCTTCTGCCAGGAGGCGGCGGTAATCATCCGCATTCAGGAATTCCATTTTCCTGGCGATGGTTTGTACGCTGGCATACCCTTCGTAAGATAAAGTTGCCGGCCTGCTGCCTTTTTTGCGGGTGGTGATCAATACCACACCATTAGTACCACGTGTGCCGTAGATGGCGGCTGCAGAGCCATCTTTCAATACATCTATGGACTCAATGTCTTCCGGTGATACCGTATTCAATGAACCGGGAATACCATCTATCAATACCAGCGGAGAGGTGGAGGACATCAATGTGCTGTTACCACGCAGGGAGATCTGTGTATTGGCATTGGGGTCGCCACTGGGTGTGGTAACAGCCAGTCCTGCTACTTTACCTTGTATCAGCTGCCCTGCATCCTTAGCAAAGCCTTTCACAAAATTTTCCGACTTCACGCTGGCCACGGCGCTGGTTACATCGCCTTTCCGTTGCGTACCATATCCGATCACCACTACTTCATCCAGGTCCGATGCTTTGGTGCTGAGTGAGATATTAATAGTGGATTGCGTACCCACTGCTACTTCCTGCGTAGCGTAACCGGTGATGGAAATAACGAGGATGCTTTCAGTGCCGGGGGCTTCTATTTTATAATACCCGCTTTCGTTAGTGGTAACACCGGTGCCGGTGCCTTTTATGCGAACAGTAACGCCGGGTACAGGATCGCCGGTGGCTTTATCTGTAATAATACCTGATACGGTGACGGGGGCAGGATGCACCGCTGCCTGCAAGCCCTGGCAGGTCAGGCATAGCAGGAGTATGCATATTGCTTTTACAACAGTAGTTGTGTTTATCATAAGCTGCTTTTTAGTTTTGGTTTTAAAATGGTTTAATTGATCATTGAGTTGCTGACGGTCATAACGTTTATCTATGGAAATATTAATTGTCTGTTTGACATGTATCATATTTGGCAAAGGCATCCGCATGTTGATGTTTTTCATCAACAGCATTTCAGGGAAAGCTGATCGCTACTATTTAGAATAAAATTAGGTTACGGAGGAAGCCGTATAGTTGCCGTTTTTGATGAATATTCATTGGATTTTAGCAGCTTCTGCTATGGGTGAGTAATGCATGATCCAAGGGAGATAGCAGGGAGGTGGCAGGGGAGTCCGTGGAGATGAGGTGGACTTGCTCCGGAGATGACGTGTAGATGAGTTGGAGATGGATTGGAGTTGATATCTGAATAATAAATGGCTAATGCGTGGAACGTTTTTAGGTATCGGGGCTGTTTTATGATAGGGCTGCATTCATTTTATGCAAAAAATAAGCCTGTTTTTCAGGTACGGGCATAGTATTCCCGGGGAAGGAAGATATTAATCAGCGTTGTTTACCTTTTAACGGCCCGGGGGAGCATTTTTTGATCCAGGTTTTGTGGTACGTTTATTTTTTACAGTACGTTTGGCGGAGGATGTTTTGGTTTTGTTAGTCTCCGGAGTCTCCGGCAGTAATTTCTTCAGGTTCTTCACCTTGTTTTTACCAACAGGTTTAAGGATACGTTCCGGTACTACGGCAATGATCTCAGCTGCGTAGTATTTACGGTTCTGAACATCATAATATTTCCTGTTCACAAGTTCTAATGAACGCACTTGCAGTATATACAGTGTTGTATCATTCTCAGGTGCAGGAAGATTCAATGCAGCACCTGTAAATGGTGTTTGCAGATCTATCAGTAATGTTTCCCCCTTCAGCCTGGAATATTTGTTTTTGGAAAAGTTAATGGAAACGGCAATGGCTTTGATCTCTATATGTGTAGTGTTCCGGGATTGGGGAATATCCTGCGGAGGTACCTGCAGCAGGAATGTACCATTTGCGTTCTTGCGGAGCTTTGGCGGCTTTTTCAGTAGTTTATCCAGGGGAGTATGTGTGTTAAAGCTGAATCCTTCCAGCCGGGTGCTGAAGTGATCTAATTTAATAACAGGAGCAAGTGTTTTATTGAGCCGGTTAGTGACGGTACCATCGGGTGGAATATCCAGTTCATCCAGTATCGCATGGCGTACCAGCCTGCCGGTCTTACTGGCAATGCCAAAGTCCAGCGCTGCCTGTTTGGTGGCCTTGCTGCGATTTACTTTTTCAGGCATGGAGCGGACGAAGTATTGATCGCCCACTTTATACCCTATCTGGTTGCCCAGTTTTCCAATGAAATAATTAGGTCCTTGTTGTAACGCCATATTTGTTTCCCGATTTTAGCCCTGTAATTTACGAAAAGGCTCCGGGAGCAGCATGAATATTGATATTCGCTATATGGAAGAAAAAAACTATTTGAGGAAAGGAAATGGGCTGTGCATTATATTTTGCACAGCCCATTCATTCGATTATTTGCCTGCGTTTGCATCGTAATTCACCATCCATTTAAAACCGAACTTATCGGTGAGCATTCCAAAGAGTGCTCCCCATGGTGCATGGTCCAGCGGCATGATCACTGTTCCGCCTGCGGCCAGCCCGTTAAAGATGTGCTTTGCATTTTCTTCACTGTCCGGTGAAACGGCAATGGACACATTCGCATCTTTCCCTGCAGCTTCGGGGCCGGGTGTATCGCTGCCCATCAGGGATGTGCCGTTACCCAGTGGTAACATCACATGCATTACCTGGTTTTCCTGTCCGGGAGAATAATGTTCTGACGGCATGTCGGAGAACCTGGAGATACCTCCTAAGAATTCACCGCCGAAAACAGACTTGTAAAAGTTGAAGGCTTCTTCGCAGTTGCCATCAAATGCCAGATAAGGATTAACTAGTGCCATGGTAATTAGTTTTAGATGATTGATTGGTCCTCAAAGCTAAAGTAATTCCCGGTAGCAAAAGGAGGCTGAATCGGACAACTTTTAAGGGGAAATGCGACAAGCTACAATACAGGTGCCTTTTGCATATCTACACCCGGCATTGCTGATTGTATCACCGGCCAGTCTTTTTCCCATGTTATCTTATCCAGCAGCATGACCCTGCCTTTTTTATCATTCTCTTTTCTGAATGCGTGGTATAAGATCCAGGTATCTCCGGCTTTATCTGTAATGATATCGCCATTGTGCCCCGGCCCTGCAAATCCTGCTTCTCCTTTATTGGCTTCCAGCAGCAGGGTGCCACCGTTGTTCAGCAGTGGTTTGCCGGATTGATCGAGGTAAGGGCCTTTGAGGGAAGTGGCTCTGCCTACTTTCAGATGATAACGGCTTTTCACACCTTCGCAGCAGGAACCTACGGAACCGATGAAATAGTAGTAACCATTACGTTTGTAGATATAGGTGGCTTCATAGGCATTACCGGCAATGCGGAAGGTATCTCCTTTCACCGCGGTGCCATCGTCTGATAATTGTACGCCATAGATGCCATGGAAGCTTCCCCAGAAGAGATAAGGTTTGCCTTTGTCCTCTATGAAAAATGCATCGATGGAATTAGCCACACCTATTTCTTTGCTCAGGAATACTTTGCCTTTGTCTGTAAAAGGCCCTTCGGGTTTATCGCTGACGGCCAGGCCAATGCCGGGATCAGGATCGCCCCAGGTGGAAAAGGAATAATAGAGATGATATTTCCCTTTATATTCCACGGCATCCGGTGCCCATATACCGCCGGCTGTTTTCCAGGAGGGTTTTTCGCTGAGCGCAGGTGCCACGAACTGCCAGTTCACCAGGTCTTTTGAACGAAGGATGGGAATGATGTAAGGCCCGCCTAAGCTATCCCGCTTCCAGTTGGTTTGGGTGGAATAAGCATAGTAATAACCGTCTTTTGCTTTGATCAGGTTCGGGTCCGGGAAATCGTGATCGAATACCGGGTTCTTGAATTGCGCAGTGGCAAAAAGACTGCAGCATGCTAAAAGGAAAAGTAAGATGGAGCGTTTTTTCATCATGTAGCGTGGTTCGTTAAGGCAGCCAAAATAATCCAAAAAATGGAGGGATGGAAATTCTGCCGTATATTAAAGTATGTATAAGCCCAAAAATGAACGTTACATCCTTTTAGGTTTTATCCTCCTGAAACTGATCCTTGTTTTCTTTTTGGTAAATCCTGTCTATGAACTGCACCGGGATGAATTCCTGCACCTGGACCAGGGTGCCCACCTGGCACCGGGTTATTTATCCGTACCTCCTGTTACTTCGCTCTTTGCCTGGCTGATCAGGCTGCTGGGTAACGGCGAAATATGGGTAAGGCTGATCCCTGCTTTCATAGGCTGCGGTACATTGATCTTCTCCTGGCTGATCGTGGAAGAACTGAAGGGAAACCTCTATGCAAAATTCCTGGTATGTGTGGCTATCCTTTGCTCTGCTATTCAGCGGCTGGACCTGTTATTCCAGCCTAATACCTTTGACATCCTTTCATGGACAGCAGTGTTTTATTTTTTCATCTGTTATTTTAATCATGAAAAACCGAAATACCTCTATGCAGCAGCCATCTGCCTTGCTTTAGGTTTCCTGAATAAATACAGCATCCTCTTCCTTGTAATGGGTTTGGTGCCTGCATTGATCTTAACACCGCAAAGGAGGATATTTGCCAATAAACATCTGTACTTCGCTGTATTGCTGGCGCTGGTGATCATTTCGCCGAATATCATCTGGCAGGTCCAAAACCAGTTCCCGGTGATACATCACATGAAAGAACTGGCAGAAAGGCAACTGGTGAATGTTAGCCGGATAAACTTCCTGAAGAGCCAGTGGTTGTTCTTTGTTTGTGATACCCTGATCCTGGTGGCTATTATTGCCGGGTATATTTTTTACAAACCTTTCCGCAAATATGCCTGGATAGGATTAGCCTTTGTTTTTACCTTATTGCTTTTCCTTTACTTTAAGGCAAAGAGCTATTATTCCATCGGGTTATACCCTGTGCAGCTGGCATTGGGTTGTGTATACCTTGGTGTGATCCTTACCAAAAGATGGATGAGGATTGCGCTGCCGGTACTTATCGTATTGCTTTATCTGCCCTCTATCCCTTTAATGTTCCCGGTGTATTCCCCGCAGAAAATGGTAATGAAAAAAGAACGTTTTGCACCGTTTGGGATCTTAAGGTGGGAAGATGGAAAGAACCACGATCTGCCGCAGGATTTTGCGGATATGCAGGGCTGGAAAGAACTGGCCGGTATTGTGGACGCTGTGTATTCCTCCATTCCTGATAAAGCGAACGTGTGTATCATTACAGATAACTATGGTCAGGCAGGTGCTATCAATTATTACACAAAGCTAAAAGGCTTGCAGGCAGTTTCCTTTAATGCGGATTATATGAACTGGTTCAAACTGGATGAACCGATCCGGTATGTGATACTGGTAAAAGATACCTGGGACAGGGACCCGGAAAGAAGGCGTGAAAAGGTGTTCTTCAAAACAGTAAAAGAGGCAGGAATGATCCGGAATAACCTGGCCCGTGAGTACAGCACAAAAGTATTTTTACTGGAAGAACCTTACATAGATGTGAACAGGTTATTGCGGGAGGAAGTGATAAGCCGCAAACAAAGCATGGCAGAATAAAATAAAGGCTGAACAAAACGTTCAGCCTTTATTGTTCATTAGATCTTCACCAGTTTATACCGGTGTTTATTATCGATGATGATAAAATAGATGCCTGTTTTCCATTCGCTTACATCCAACCTGTTGGTAGAGGCCCTTTGCACAGAAAGCACCCTTACGCCCTGCGAATTGAATACATCCAGCACATATTCCCTGCCGGCTACACCAGGTATGGTTACAATCCTGCTGGCCGGGTTAGGAAAGATGGATAAAGCGGGTCCTTCCACTGCATCCTCACCATACACGATGGTACGCGCTAAACCCTGCGGAGCGCCGCCACCTGCACACAAAGTATCGGGGATACCTTCTGCCACCACTCTTTCAAAGAGGATCTTATGACCAGCGGAATTGAAGTGTACATCGTCTCCGCTGTTATAGATGGCTTTGATATTATTGTTGCTGCTGTCCAGCCCCGTGAAGAAGTCGATGGCCTTGCTGCCGAAATACTTGATGGTAGTATCTCTGAACTGGCGCAATCTTACGCCGGCAGCTACGCCCAGGTTACCTCTCGGCTGTGTGGTAGTTACCCACAGCGGGATATTATGTTGTTCGGCAAATGCTTTCAGTGCCAGGTAATTGTCCCTCGATTTGGTCATGGGGAAATTACGTGCTTCATCATTGGTAGGCATATTGATAATGATCACATCTGCGTTCAGCGCAACGGCCCTGCTGATATTACTGTTTGGATCTACAGAGAAGGTGAGGCCGCTGACAGTATAAGAAGGGGTACCATCCGGCTGAATGGTTTGCGTGTTCGTGCTGCCGTTAGCCAGGTTGATCACTGTATCAGCAGGATTGTGATTGGCTTTGAGCCAACGCTGGTACCTGAAAGCCCATGCACTGTCCCTGCTGGCAAGGCCATTACCCCATGCGGTAGAAGATCCCAGCAGTACTACCCGTATGGGAGCCGTGCAGTTCTGCGGAACACCGGGTGAGGTTCCGGATACATTGCTGCTGAAGAAATGCCTGTTGGCGCTGGCTAACATGTTCAAACGATAATAGTACAACTGGTTGGCTGCAGGGTTATTATCCGTAAAGGAATAACTCAGTGGACTGGCGGAACTTCCTGATGCATTCACATTGCCGATATTTATCCAGTTCTGGGCATCTGTACTGCGCTCTATACCAAAACTAACGGTATTGCTTTCGCGCAGTGTACCCCAATCCAGCTTCAGTTTACCAGCCACAAGGCTGATCGTGAAGGAGGATAACCTGAACGGTGTATGATAGATGGTATCCGGTATGCCTTTTACGCCGGGGGTATAATAATGCACATTAGCCGCATCTTCCATATTCAGGCGGTAATAACGGGCAGATGTGTGTACGGTATTATCCGTGAACTCGTAATCCCTGGGAACTGCAGAAGTACCTGCTGCATTCTGGTTACCGATATTGCTCCAGTTGAGAGAGTCTGTACTTCTTTCAATGATGAAACGCAGCGTATTGGTTTCTGTATTGGTGCGCCAGTTAAGTCTGAGTTTATCTTCAAACCGGCTGACCGTAAAGCTGGCTAATTGGAACGGCGTAACCGGCGCAGGTGTGCACAAGGCCTGGGGAATGTTCTTATCGGCCACACGTGTGAAAAGGATCCGCTGCCCTGCGGAGTTCAGGTGCAACCCGTCCCCATTGGCGTAGGCAGGTTCTATTTGTCCTGTTGACTGAGCTACGGTGGTCCAGAAGTCGATCGCCTTATCTCCGAAGTACAGATTGATGCTGTCTTTCATCTGCTTCAGCCGCAATGCTGCGGCATTGCCGAGGTTGCTGCGTGGCTGTGTGGTGCTTACCCATAAAGGGATATTGTTCTGTGCAGCCAGCTGTTTCAGTTTGAGCAGGTTGGCAACCTGAACTGTTAAGGGGAAATTACGGGCTTCATCCTCTGAAGGTATGTTCACGATAATAGCATGCGGGGCCAGTGAAATGGCTTTGGTGATATTATTGTTAGGGTCTACCGCAAAGGTAATGCCGCCCACGGTGTAATCCGGTGTACCTGTTGCCTGTATATTATGCGTGGTATGCCCGCCGATGGCCAAGATGTACACCGTGTCTGCCGTGTTGTGTGTGGCTTTCAGGTGTTTCCGGTAATGGAAGGTCCATGCGCTGTCCCGCACAGGCACGCCGTTTCCCCAGGCGGTAGAGGATCCGAGTACAACGATGCGGAGTGGTGTGTTGCAATTCTGCGCGAAACTGGTTGCTCCTGTACAGCACAGGAATAGGAAAAGTAAAAGTCTTTTCATTTCAATTGGGATTAATTGATCAGTTGATTGACTATTCCAGGAGGTGCGGTACGGTAGTAGGATACGTGGAAAACGTGTATAAAGCTATGGATTTTAGGTGAATTTTACTAATTTGCAGTTCATACATCAGAAAACTATATGCATCTCCTGTATTCCAGCACACCTCCTCCAGTGGTTGTTTTGCAAGCAAAATAACCAGCGGTCCCATCTTCATTAACGGATCATTCACCAACTCAAAAGAGCCTGGTTGTTTTCGCCTGCACCAATTTGTCTGAAAAATTGATGTATCACTTATTTATTAGCGAAAATAATGACCAGGTATATATTCATGGTTTTTGCCGGAGCCTGCAGCTTTGGCATCCTTTCTACATTTGTAAAATTAGCGTACCGGGAAGGCTATTCTGCCGCCGGTATTTCCTTTTCCCAGGCCTTTACAGGCTTTCTCGTGCTCTTTGTGCTGCAACTCCTTTTTAGCCGGGAAAAGGGCTTTAAAGGGGCATTGCCGGTGTTGTTAACAGGCGCAGCCATCGGGCTCACTACTTTCTTCTACTATGTTTCCGTGGTATACATACCAGCTTCCCTGGCTATTGTGCTGTTAATGCAATGTACCTGGATGGGGATATTGCTGGACTGGGCACTCTTTAAAAAGCGGCCTGGCGGGGTGCAGGCCTTTGTGACCCTGCTGATCCTGGCCGGGACGGTTTTGGCCAGCGGCGGTATTACACTGGATGTTTCACTGAAAGGTGTGCTGTTTGCGCTATTGTCCGCTTGCTGTTATGCCGGCTTCATTGTGGCCAACAGCAGAACAGGGCAGCAGATGGAAACACTGAAGAAAAGCACTGTTATCATGATGGGATCTGCTTTAAGTATTTTCATTGTGAATGCGCATCAACTGACGGTGGCAGCGCATTTCGACTGGGGCATCCTGAAATGGGCTTTGTTCCTTTCTTTATTTGGCACCATCATTCCGCCCGTTCTCTTTGCAAAAGGGATCCCTAAGATAGGAGCGGGGATCAGCGCTATTGTGATGACGGCAGAATTACCTGTGGCCGTGATCTGTTCCCATATTGTGTTGCAGGAGCCGGTGGGCTGGGTGCAATGGATAGGGGTGATGATCATGCTGCTGGCGATTGTGTTGTTGCATGTGTGGAAAGAAAAGGGATAACAGCAGGGCCTGCTGAAAATTATTCAGCCGCTGAAGTGAGTGACACAACGGCGGCTGAATGATTATAAAAAGCTGGCTAAATGATCTTTATTTCTGTCCTGTTGTGTCTGCTGCTTTTGCTGCCTGCTGTGCTTCCTTTTTCTCACGTTTTGCTTTCCTGCGGAAGAAACCTCTTAACAGGAAGTTGCTTTGCAGCGCCTCCATGTTTTCATCCAGTTTCTCTGTGCTGCTTTGCAGGTTGGAGATGGTTTGTTTTAATGCCTTTGCGGTTTTTTCGTCATTCAGCAGCACGCCAGCGGGGCTGTTTGAACTGCTGAGGTTTTCTTTTACGCCACTGCTGGCATCACGGAGGTTTAACACTACGCTGTCCACACCCTGCGCGATGGTTTCCATTTGAGAAATGGTAGAACGCAGTTTGGTGAATACAACCGTGTCAGAAACCAGGTCGCTGGCCAATGTGCCTTTTGTATGCAGTTTAGCGCTATATTCTGCCAGGCCTTCCGTAAGCATCTGTGTATTAGCCGCAGTTTTACGAAGAGTGGCCATGGTGCCCTGCAGATCGTTATAGATGGTTTCGTCGCTGATCAATTTACCAATGGAACCTTCTCCTTTCATGATCTTACCAGTGATCACTTTCAGGTTGCCGGTGATCTCTACGAGGCTTTTGTTGTTCACCTGCAGGGTGTTCATGATCTCATCGGTGCTGATGGCTACTTCCACGGTAATGATATCTCCGTCTTCAATAGCAGGCACAGAAAGGGTGCCGCCTGTGAGAGCAATGATCTTATTACCCACCAGTCCGTCTGAACTGATCTTGGCTTTTACATCCTTATGAATGAACTCGCGGGATGCCTTTTCTATGTTCATCAATACTTCTATCTGGCTGTGGTTGACGAAGGTGATGCTTTTGATGGTACCCACCTTTACGCCGGAATACCATACGTTGTCGCCTTTTGCCAGGCCGCCGATATCATGAAAGATCGCTTTCACTTTTACGGATTGAACGAAGGATTTACGCTGTCCACCCAGGGTGAGTATGCCCACAGCAAAGATGATCACTCCCAGGAGGATAAATATGCCTACGATCACCGTTCTTTTAGTAGTCTTATCTTTCATAGTTTACTGAATAAAATTATAGTCATAGAATTCCTTGATCAGGTCGTCGCCGGTGGCAAAGACGGTGTCAAAACTTCCCTGCCGGATGAATTGTCCTTCTTTCATCACGGCGATATTATCGCCGGTCACTTTGGCGCAGGTAAGATCGTGTGTAATGATAATTGAGCTGGTTTTGAAGCGGCGCTGTACTTCGTTGATCAGGTTATTGATCTCTGTACAGGTAATGGGGTCCAGGCCTGCGGTGGGTTCATCGTACAACATGATATCCGGGCGCAGGATGAGCGTACGGGCAATACCGATCCGTTTCCTTTGCCCGCCGGAGAGTTCAGATGGCATCTGGTCTATGGTCTGGGAAAGCCCTACGGCATCGAGTACCGTATCCACCAGTTTGGCCCGCTGTGCTGCCTTCAGGCGGGGCTGATTGCGTACGAGGGGAAAGTTAAGGTTTTCCCCTACCGTCATGCTATCATACAACGCGCCGTTCTGGAAACAGAACCCAACTTTCATGCGCAGTTCCCGCAGGGACTGGGTATCCAGGTGTTCTACTTCCAGCCCCAGTACATTTACAGAGCCGGCATCAGGTTTCAGCAGGCCGGCAATGATCTTGATCAGTACAGATTTACCGGTACCGGAGCGGCCGAGTACCACTACGTTCTCGCCTTTGTGCACATCCAGGTCAACGCCCCGCAATACGTGATTATCGCCAAAGGATTTAAAGAGACCTCTGATGGAGATCACGGTGTTATCAAAATCTATTTCAGGCGTGAATGGTTTCATAATTTATTTAACGGATCGAATTAACAACTTGAACAATAACGATCTCTTCAATAAAGATCAGGAACATGGATATTACCACTGAAACATTGGCAGCTTTACCTACGCCCTGTGTTCCCTGTGAGGCATTATATCCCTGATAAGCACTAACAATGCCAATAGTGAACCCAAATACAATAGATTTAAAAAGAGAGGCCCCCAGGTCAAGGAAGGATATATTTACAAATGCTTTCTGTATGAATGCGATAAGGCTGGTCTGCTCATTCAGGTGTACATCCAGGTAAGAACCTGCAAGGCCTACCACAGCGGTGTAACACATGAGCAGCGGGATGCAGGCGGTAGTAGCCAGTACCCGGGTGACTACAAGGTATTTAAAAGGGTTGATGGCGGATACCTCCATGGCATCTACCTGTTCCGTTACCTTCATGGAAGCCAGTTCCGCACCAATACTGGAACCTACCTTGCCGGCACAGATCAGGGCGGTAACAAGCGGTGCCAGCGCCCGTATCACGGCAATGGAGATAAGGGAGGGCAGCCAGGAAGTAGCGCCGAACTCTGCCAGGGAGGGGCGGGACTGCTTGGTGAATACAAGACCTGTGATAAAGCCGGTGAGGCTGATCAGCGCCAGGGACTTGTAGCCTATCATATAACACTGATGCATAAACTCTTTTACTTCCCAGGGGCGGCGAAAAGCCTCCCGAAAGAACCGGGCAATGAACCGGAAGATGTCGTATACACTGATGAAAAAGGCATCTGCACTTTTTGTGATAAAGGGTTTATCCGGTTGTTCCTTAGGTTCCATTAGCTGCATTTAGTCAATTAAAGGTAGCAGCAAATGGTGTACCGGTATTAAAAAAGGTGGATAATTGGGGATGTTTTCCCCAATTTGGGTGTAATTTTTGTATATATGTCATGAAATATTATGGATTGCCTATGAAACGATTATTCTTCCTTTTGCTCGTTTTTCTTCCGTTTTATGCTCAGGCACAGCAGGACGCGCTGTTGAAAGTACTGGTCTGGGGGCTTCCGGGCTCATCCGAGAATATGATGAGAGGTGTTGCAAAAAAATACGGGTTTGAATATTATAGCGTGGGTGGATGTGTGATCAACCCGGAACTGCAGGACAGCGTGAAAAAGCATAATGACAGCGTTTATGCCATTTTAGCTCAAAGGCATGGCAAGGATTGGGAGGAACATTTTCGGGAAGATCTGGATAATATGCGGCAGTATAAAGATGAAGTCACAGCCCTGGTACTCAAAGAGCCACTGGTGGCAGCAAAAAGTGCGCGCGCGGTGTTATATATAGAAATAACGCCTGCAGCTGATAAGGATACTTATAAAGTGATGGTTTTTTCAGAGGATATATATGAATTCAAGCTATCCTATACTTACCTGGTTAACCATAAAAAGAAGAAAGTGGTGCTGCTCTAGCCTCACTTCAATCCCCGGTCCCTGCATTTCACACACCAATATGAACATTCCATGTGCATGTGGATTGTTTCAGGGCTTGCTGCCGGGTACCTTTGCGGAAATATTAATACATGAAGTTGTTACTCCCCATGATCGTATACACGGTCACAATTGCAGTGAATGCCCATGCACAGGGCGGTTTCCTTAAAAAAATGGCGAACAGGGCTGAGCAGGCCGCTACCAATAAAGCCGGTAATGCGGTGGAAAAAGGGGTGAATGATGCCTCTGATAAAGTACTGAATGCTGGTAAGCCCGCCGCGGGCGCCGCTTCTGCGCCAACTGCTTCAACACCCGCTGCTGCTCCGGCCCCCGCTCCGGCCTCAAGGGTGGAAGCCTATTCCAAATTCGATTTTGTAGCAGGTGATCAGTTGCTGCTGTCTGACGATTTTTCACAGGATGTGGTGGGTGAATTTGCCATGCACTGGAATACAAATAATAAAGGGGAAGTGGTATCCATGAAAGATGGTACTAAATGGCTGAAGCTTTTCCAGCAGGGCGTTTATCTTACACCCAATAAGCAGGTACTGCCTGCAGATCATACCATTGAATTTGACATGATCCTGGATATGCACAACACAGGGTACATGTATCCCGAGGTCTTCTTTACGCTTTTTAACAGTGGGGAAGATGCTCCCCAGAGCAACAGCGTGTTTAAAAATATGCATGGCTATAATGATATAGGCATTCAACTCGCACTGGGTGAGAGTAACAATACCCGAACCGTGCTGAGAACACATGCAAAAGGAGCGGAGACCTTCAGAACAAATGTACAGCAGCTCAAATTACTGGAAGAGAATTATGGCAAACCATTCCATGTGGCCATCAGTGTGCAGAAAACACGCTTCCGCATGTGGATCAACGAACAGAAGGTGTACGACATGCCGCGTATTGTGGAAAGTACTTTCAACCAGCTGGCCGTTTCGGTGAGTGGTTCCAATTATAAAGAAGATCAGTTAGGCTTTTATCTTTCTAACCTGAAAATAGCGGGTGGCAGCCCGGATGTGCGATCCAAACTGCTGACGGAAGGGAAGTTCAGCACCACGGGCATTACATTCGATGTGAACTCCGATGTGATCCGCCCATCTTCCTTTGGCGTGATCAAAGAGATCGGTACAGCGCTGCAGTCGGATGTTTCTTTTAAAGTAAAGATCACAGGGCATACAGACAGTGATGGTTCAAAAGCAGTGAACGATGCTTTGTCGCTGAAACGCGCTACGGCAGTGAAGGCTATGCTCACGGATACCTATAAGATCGCTGCAGAACGTATCAGCGTAGACGGCAAAGGCGCAGCTGTACCGGTGGCAGAGAATACAACGCCGGAAGGCAAGGCAAAGAACAGGCGGGTGGAGTTTGAGAAGGAGAAATAATATACCGGTTATATTATATATTATAAAGGAAACGCTTTTTCGGCGTTTCCTTTTTTGATTAATTTTATATTAACTTGCCGTTATCCGCTTTTCATTCAACCAAAAAATTAAATATTTGCCGACCGGATTAAACTAAGCACTCAGGCATGTCTTCCAACGCATCAGAAGAAATAGCATTAGTAGCAGCATTGCAGGGGGATAGCGTCGCTGCATTTGATGCCCTTTACCGCATGTATTTTCCCGCCGTGTATGCCAACATCCTTCACCTGGTGAAGGATAGCGCTGCTGCGCAGGATATTGTGCAGGAGGTATTCATCCGCCTTTGGGAAAAAAGGAAATTACTGCAAACCGGTCAGCCTGCCGGCAACTGGCTGTTTGTGGTAAGTTATAACCGTTCCCTGAACCACCTTCGTTCCACCCTGCGTCAGCGCCTGAAATTAGCGTCGTTGGTGCCGGATACTATGGAATCGGAAGAAGGGGAGTGGGAGGTCACTTCCATTCAGCTGGACATGCTGGAAAGAGCGATAGACAAATTACCGCCTCAACGTAAAAAGGTTTTCCTGCTGTGTAAGATGCAGGGCAAAACATATGCAGAAGCCGCTACGGAACTGCAGATCTCCCATTATACCGTAAAAGAACATATTACAAAGGCCAGCCGCTTTATCCGTGATTATGTACGCGTGCAGCCTGAGTGGCAAACTTTACTTGTTGCATTCCCGCTTTTAGCAAGCCTGTTCCACCGCTAAAAAAAATCTTTCTCACACAGCCCCCCTTTTTTTCGCTTCCGGTGTATTTACTGAAACGCGACCTTATTGAATCATTCTGAAACATATTTAAACGAGCTGCTGGCCAAAGAACATTGGACGGAGGAGGAATGCCGCTGGCTGCTGCATTACCTGGAAGAAACTCCCGGCACCGAACTGAAAAGCCTCATGCTGGAGCGTTTCAGGGCACATGGCCTGGAAGTGCAGGACCCTGCACTGGCAGAAAACCTGTTAGGCCGTATTCATGCGCGTATGCAGCCATTACCTTTACCTGAAACGAAGATAGTACCCCTTTACCGCCGTTGGTGGAAAGGTGCCGCGGCTGCCGTTATTGGTGTAGCGGCAGTAGCTGGTGCCATGTACCTCATGCAACAGCCCTCTAAGCCACTGACCGCAGGGCTTACACCCGCTGCAGCGGAAGATGTGGCACCGGGTGGTAATAAAGCCCGTTTATTGCTGGGTAACGGAAAATCACTTGTACTTGATCAGATGGCAGATGGCCCTATCAGCGGAGATGCGCAATTGCATAAAGAAGATGCGGCGCTGGTGTACGGCCCTTCCGGTGGAAATAGTTCCAACACATTAATCACTCCAAAAGGAGGGCAATACCGTGTACAGCTGGAAGACGGAACCAAAGTATGGCTCAATGCAGCCAGTTCCCTGGAATACCCCGTTGCCTTTAACGGTGTTGACCGTACCGTACGGCTGACAGGCGAAGCTTATTTTGAAGTGGCGAAGAATGCTACCAAACCTTTCTTTGTACAGGTGAATGGCATGACGGTGCAGGTACTGGGCACCAACTTTAACATCAATGCATATGCAGAAGAAAAGCGCTTTACCACCACTTTGCTGGAAGGTGCTGTGAGGGTGGTGGCAGGTAACCAGCGATTCACGCTGGCACCGGGTGAACAAACCAGCCTGGAGCAAGGTGTGCTGCAACGTACTTCCGGAGATGCGGAAGACGCCATTGCCTGGAAGAACGGCATCTTTACTTTTAAGAATCATGAACTCGCGGCTGTGATGAGAGATATCAGCCGCTGGTACGATGTAAATATCATATACGATAAAGGAATTGATGAAAAGATCCATGTTACGGGAGCAATGCGCAGGCAGGATAATTTAACACAGGCTTTAAAAATACTGGAGCTCACAGCAGATCTGCATTTCGCGGTGCAGGGCAAAACCATTACTGTCAGCAAAAAATAGATCATAACACTATCACGCAATTGAACCGGCAGGCGCCTGCCGGTACTGTATGCCGTATGCAGAAAAGTTAAACAATGAAATTCATGAAACGATCATTACACAGTACGCAGCTTTCCGCATGGCGGTGGTTTAAACCGCTGTTCCTGTTCCTGCTCATAACGGGCCTGCAGCTGAACGCAGCAGCCAAAGGACAGGATAAACTTTTAAATGTAAATGTGAATGATGCCAGCCTGGAAACGGTATTTAAGATCGTACGCCAGCAGAGCAGTTACCTTTTTATATTCAGGGATGAAAACCTGGCAGGCACCAATATGAAAATAACTTTCCGCCTGAAAGATGCTACTATACAACAGGTGATGGACCGCTGCCTGGAAGGTTCTCCGCTTACTTACAGGATAGTTGATAATACGGTGATACTGGTAAAACGCGATGAAAAACCTGCAGCGCAGCAGGAGCTGGTGAAACTGAGCGGCGTGGTAAGGGATGCAGAGAACGGAGACCCCTTACCGGGTGTAACCGTGAGTGTGAAAGGTACTGGTAATGGTACCACCACGGATGCGAACGGCCGCTTTCTGCTGAACAATGTTACACCTCCTGCAACGCTGGTGTTCTCTTATATCGGCTTTTCCTCACAATCTGTAGAAGCAGGCGCACGCAGGGAATTTGCCATACAGCTGCAGAGAGAAAGCCGTTCCATGCAGCAGGTGGTAGTGATCGGATATGGTACGCAGAAGAAAACAGAACTCACCGGTTCCATCAGTACTTTCCGCCCGAACGATCTCAATGCCCGCCCTGTTCTGGGGCCGGACCAATTATTACAGGGCCGCATGGCAGGTGTGAATGTATCTTCCGCCAATGGTATGCCGGGTGCACCGATGCGTGTAAGCGTACGTGGTATCGGTTCGCTGAGCGCGAGTAATGAACCCCTTTATGTAATAGATGGTGTGCCCATTATTCCGCACGATGCGGCAGTTACAAACTTCGGTGCTAAAATGAATCCGCTGGCACAACTGAATCCCAGCGACATTGCTTCCGTGGATGTACTGAAAGATGCTGCTTCTGCTGCCATCTATGGATCACGCGCCACTAACGGAGTAATACTCATCACTACCAAGAGTGGCCGCAAAGGCAGCGGGCAACTGGCCATTAATGCTTATGCCGGCATGCAGGATGTGCCCTACCTTGATAAAGTAGAAATGGCAGATTCCAAATTATACCTGGAAGTAGTGAATGAAGGGATCGATAACTACAACAAACAATTCGGCTACCTGCCCGGTAACAGCAAATTTATTCCCGGCATAGATCATCCTTATCCCGGTTTACCGGATACAGACTGGATGCAGGAAGTTTTACGCAAAGCCTATACAAAGAACATCGACCTTTCTGTTTCCGGCGGTACAGATAAAACAACGTATTATATTTCCGGTGGTTTCCTCAATCAGCAGGGCGTTGTTATTTATAACGATCTGAAAAAATACACCGGCAGGATCAATCTTACCACAGAACCCCTATCCTGGTTGCGTACCGGTGTGAACATCAGTTTCGGTTATTCTGATAACAACCGCGTACCGGGTTCTAACCTGGGTTCTACGGTGATGGGCAGAAGCCTCCCGCAACGTCCGTTCGACAGGCCTTATAAACCTAATGGTGAATATTATGTAGGTGGTACGGCAGACCTGGTGTATCACAACCCAATACAGATCCTGAAAGAAGAAGTGGCGAACCTGAAGAACTATCGTTTATTAGGAAACGCATTTGCAGAACTGAAATTCACCAAAGACCTTACCTATAAAACATCTTTTGGTTCAGACATTGGTTATACGCATGATTATATCTACTACAACCAAAAACATCCATATGGTACCGGTAATGGCCGTATCATAGATGAACGCAGGCTGCTTACTAACCTGCTGCTGGAAAATACGCTGAACTATTCCCATGCTTTCGGGGCACTGAAGCTGGATGTATTGGCTGGTCACTCTTTCCAGCGTATGATGGTATCTACCAATGGTATAGATGGTAACGGGTTCCCTGCTCCGTCTTTTGATGTGCTGGGGGCTGCTGCTGTGATAAATAGTGCTGGTACCAACCTGTATGGTAATGCCATGGAATCTTATTTCGGAAGGGCTAACCTTGCCTGGAAAGAAAAATACATGCTGGGCATGTCTGTCCGTACGGATGGTTCTTCCCGTTTCTCACCCGATAACCGTTATGGTTACTTCCCTTCTGTATCTGCAGGCTGGCAGGTTTCCAAAGAACCTTTCTGGACCATGCCTGAAACAGATCTTAAGGTGCGCGTGAGCTATGGCTCTACCGGTAACCAGGAAGGCGTGAGTAACTATGCTTACCAATCCCTCACCGGTGGTGGTTACAACTACGATGGCAAGAGCGGTATTGCGATCACTGGTTTTGGAAACAATATCCTCACCTGGGAAAAAGCCAATCAATTGGATGCCGGTCTTGAGTTAGGACTGCTGGGCGGCGCCGTGAACCTTACGGTGGATTATTTCCGTAAGAATACTACCAACCTGTTGTACAATATGCCTATCCAGGGAACATCCGGTTTTACCAGCATCACCAGCAATATTGGTTCCATGTTGAACCATGGCCTGGAAGCTGCGGTGAACACCAACTTTAACTTTGGTGCATTGAACTGGAGTTCCGACTTTAATATCTCTTTCATCAAGAACCGCATCACTTCCCTGATCGGTAATACCGATGCGCTGTCTGTTGGTGCTAACCGTGCATTGCAGGTAGGCCATGACATCGGCAGTATCTGGGTGTATAAGATGTTAGGCATTTTCCAGGATGATAAAGAAGTACCCGAGCCCTTGCAGAAGATAGGTGTACGCGCAGGAGATGTGAAGTATGAAGACCTGAACGGAGATGGTAATATCGATATTAACGACCGCCAGATCGTAGGCAGTTCCAATCCCGATTTTTATGGTGGCTGGAACAATACTTTCCGGTACAAAAACTTTGATCTCTCTGTTTTCCTGAGCTACACCTACGGACAGGATGTATATGCTACTTCCCGTATTACCATTGAAAGGCTGGGACAGAATGCCGTGAATATCACTAAAAAGTCTGCCGAGAACAGATGGACCGGTCCCGGTACCAGCAACACCACTCCCCGTGCTATCTACAGCCAGGCCTACAACCTGTACAATTCCAGCCGCTGGATGGAAGATGGTTCTTTCATCCGGGTACGTACCGTATCCCTGGGATATGAATTACCCGGGTCTATCCTGTCAAGAGCAAAGATCAAACGGGTGCGCGTGTACCTGCAGGCAGATAACTTATGGTTGTTCACCAAATACTCCGGTATGGACCCTGAAGTGAGTTCAGATATGGACCCGCGCTTTTTGGGAGAAGATAACCTGGTATTACCACAGCCCCGTTCATTTAATGCAGGCATTAATCTGAATTTCTAAACCGATGAATAATATTCTCATGAAAAGAAAAGTATTTCCAGTATTGCTTTCCGGCCTGTGCCTGTTTGCTTCGTGCAGTAAGATGCTGGATGTGAAATCGCATTCTGCCGTAGCTACCAATACTTTATCTGCAGCAGATGTGGAGGCCTTCCTGACAGGTATTTACAGCCGCATGCAAAATGCCCCCGGTGCAGAATCCACTATTTCCTTCGATATCACCGGTGGCAACCTGATCAACTCTGCGGCTACTACAGACGGTGGACTGAATACCTTTATCACCAATATACTGCGCCCGGAAAACGGCCTGATGTCCGCCGCATGGAATGGTTATTATGCTGCCTTGTTCCAGGTGAACAACCTGCTGGATGTTTCAGCCAATCTGCCTGCCACACAGCGCAATAAAGAGATTTCCGGTATCGCGCACTTCTTCCGTGCTTACCTGTATTATAACCTGGTGACCCGCTGGGGCGGCGTGCCGGTGTTGGAGCAGAATACATCAGCCAAAGTAAAACGCAATACAGAAGCAGAAACATGGGCTTTCATTGAAAAGGAATTAACACATGCCATGGCAGATGCGCCGGCCTATGCTGCAGGGCAATATTACCAGGTGTCTTCCATCGCGGCTAAAGCGCTGATGGCACGTGTAAAACTTGCACAGGGCAAAAAAACAGAAGCCGCCACACTGGCTGAAGAAGTGATCACTTCCGGCCTTTTTAAACTGGATGCTTTTGAAAAGATCTTCCGCGCACAATCGAACCAGGAAGAGATCTTTTCTTTTAAAAACCTGACCATTGAATCTTCCCTGCGTGTAAGCACGCTGTTCTATACCTATGCACACACGGTAAAAGGCAGTTACGTATATCGCCCTGTACAGGAGGTGATGGATATGTTCACTGCCGGTGATAAACGTACTGCTATGTCCGTGGATACCTACCAGGGCCTGCGGGTGATCAACAAATATCCCAGCGGCCAGTCAGGCAGCGATCCCATTATTGTGGTGCGCCTTGCAGAAATGTACCTCATCAGTGCAGAGGCACAGGGGCTTGCGGGCCTGGGCAGATTGAATGAGCTGCGTGCTGAACGCGGGCTTACAGCCATCCAGCCAGCCGGTGAAACTGCTTATATGGATGCTGTTATGCTGGAAAGAAGAAAGGAATTGCTGGGTGAAGGGTTCCGCTGGTTCGATCTCGTACGCACCGGCCGTGCGCAAACTGAACTGGGGCTGGCAGACAGGGAGTTGAAATATCCGCTTCCCATGAATGAACTGGCTATTAACAAATTACTGGTACAGAACGATGATTATTAATCTATTTAAAAGCAAAGATATGCACAGGATCAAACTGTTTTCTCTACTCAGCCTGCTTTATTTCACCATCGCCAGTTGTAAAAAAGATTCACAGGCGCAGGTGCCGCATGTAACCATCAAAAGTCCGCTTACCCAAAGGATGATGGATAGTACCAATATTATCGCAAAGGTATTTTCAGATACTATATTTCAGATCAGTGAAGGGGTGCAGGAAACGGATGTGCATTACCTCAGCAGGGAAGGTTATTCCATGCATATGTTCATTATTGAAGCGGATATGAACAACCCGAAGCTGAAACTGGAAGCCGCTACGCCGTATGATGCCACACCATATGCCATGCAAACAGTGCCGGACATGGTGAAGTACATCAACGGACCCAATAGTAAAGTGGTAGCAGGTGTGAATGCAGACTTCTTCAACACTACTACCGGTGAGCCACGTGGCATCCTCGTCAAGAACAACAAGGTGCTCAAAACTACCTGGTTCAACGACCGCAGCAGCACTTTCCTGGGTGTGAAAAAAGATGGAAAACTCTTTATTGGCGACCGCGCAGAATTTGCGGCCATGCAGAATGATCTTGAAGATGCATTAGGCGGCGGACCAATGCTGGTGAAGAACAATGCGATGCTGACACAAACAGACCTTACTATTGAACCCCGCACCGGCATTGGCCTGAACGAGCAGGGTAAAATGTACTGGATGGTAATAGACGGCCGCAGCTTCTATTATTCCAATGGTATTACCATCACACAGCTGGGCCAATTGCTTAAAGCATGTGGTGCTACCAAAGCTATTAATGTAGATGGCGGCGGATCTTCCACCTTTATGATCAAACATCCGCTGGCGGAAGTATGGCAGGTACGCAACCGGCCTTCTGACGGAACCAACAGGGCAGTGGGTAATGCATGGATGATCATTTCCAAACCTTAATATATGAAGAGAATAATTACCTGCTGCATGGCGTTTGTGCTGATAGCCATAACCGCCTGCGACAAAGATAAAACAGTTACTTCCTCTGCACCTGTGATCAATACCGTATGGCCGCTGGATGGAACCCCTTCCACTATTGTGACCATCAGGGGAAAGAATTTCAGTACAGTACGTACAGAGAATATTGTTCAGTTCAATGGTGTGAATGCCATTGTAATTGAAGCCAGCCAGGGAGCGTTGCTGGCAGTAGCTCCTGCCACTGGTGCTACCGGCGCTATTACAGTAGCCGTCCGCAATACTACGGTAACCGGGCCTGTTTTTACCTACAAAGCTCCCCAGCAGGAGTATAATGTGAAGTTGTTTGCCGGTGACCTGACGGCGGGTTCAGTAGATGGTGCTTTATCCATCAGCCGGCTAAGAAGTCCGGAAGGCGTAGAGATGGACGCTGCGGGGAACCTCATCATTACAGACAGAGGGAATAACCGCATCCGCAAAGTTTCACTGGCGGGTATTATGAGCCCTGTAGCCGGAGCAGACGTTGTTGGTTTTGTGAATGGCCCTGCTGCCGATGCAAGGTTCAGGTTACCCTGGAAGTCAACAGTAGACGCCGCAGGAAATATCATCGTGGCAGACCGTGATAATAACTGCATCCGTAAGATCACACCTGCTGGCGTAGTAAGTACCATCGCAGGCTCCGGTACAGCCGGATTTGCAGATGGCTCCGCAGCAACCGCCATGTTCAATCAGCCATTGGATGTAGCAGCTGATGCCGCAGGGAATATCTATGTAGCGGATAACCTGAACCACCGCATCCGCAAGATCGCACCCTCAGGAGAAGTAAGCACCCTGGCAGGAGACGGCACCGCTGCATTTGCCAATGGTACCGGTACTGCTGCAAAGCTGAAGAATCCCAGCGGGCTGGCCATTGATAAAGATGGTAACCTGATCATAGCAGACAGGCTGAATCACCGTATCCGTATGATCACACCGGCTGGTGTAGTTACTTCTATCGCGGGCGACGGGGTGAGCGGGTATAAGGATGGTGAGGCCGGTGCAGCCAGGTTTGCGGATCCTTATGGCGTTGCGGTAGATGGCAACGGGCATATTATCATTGCAGACCTCAACAATAATAAGGTACGCAAGCTGGCCGGTATTACGGTAACTACCCTGGCTGGCTCCAGCAAGGGTTTCCTGGATGGGCCCGGTGCCAATGCGCAACTGAACCAGCCAACAGATGTATGTGTGGACGCTGACGGGAATGTGTATGTGGCGGACCTGGGGAATAATTGTATCAGGAAGATAACGCTGATCAAATAAGTTATGAAGGAGGTTGTTCGTTTTGATCCGGAAGATAACATTGATTAATGATTTTCAAAAGAGGCTGTTCATTGCGAACAGCCTCTTTTGTTATAAATTGGGGGATGATCGGTTTCCTCCTTTCCCTCTTCTTTTTCCAGGATTGCCAGTTTAATGGCAGTGTAACTATTTATGATCACAGCCGCGGAAAGTGGCATTATACTGACTCCGCAGATGCCTTCAGGGAAGCTCAGCCAGCCTCCACCTTTAAGATCATCAACCTGCTGATAGCACTGGAAACCGGCGTTATCAAAGATGAAATGACTATTGTGAAATGGCCGGGCAAAACAGATACCACCCTTTACGGATACAGGCCGGAAATTTATAAAGACATGACGGTAAAGGAAGCTTTTGAAGTTTCTGCCGGCTGGGTATTTATCGAATTGGCTAAAAAGATTGACAGGAAGCAATATGCCCGGTACCTGAAAGCCAGCGATTATGGTAACCAGGACCTGAGTGAAAGGGGAGATGACTTCTGGAACTTCGGTGCTATGAAAATATCCCCGGCAGGCCAGGTGAAATTCCTGGTGAAGGTCTATGAAGGTAAAACACCCTTTTCTAAACGCAACATAGCGATCTTGAAACGGGTGATGATAACGGAAAAGACAGCTTCGTATACTATCCGCTCAAAGACCGGCTGGACGCGCATTGATGGAAAAGATATTGGCTGGTGGACAGGCTACGTGGAGCGAAAGGAAGGAGCGTATTTTTTTGCTACAAGGATAACTAAGGACCGTGCCGTATATAATCCCCGTTTCGGTCAGTGCAGGAAAGACCTTACAATAAAAGTATTAAGAGAATTAAAGATCATTGATTGATAAATAAGCATCATTATTTAATGCAACCGTTTGCTTAACTTAGGAATGAGAACCAAGATCTAAGACCCTGAACTATGTGCTGATAAACCCTGACCCTGTTTGTTCATTACTCATTATAAACCAATTCCCGTTATGAAAAGTATGTTACGCAACATCCTGATCCTTTTTTCATTTCTCCCCTCCATTTGTTTAGCGCAGACCGGTATATCCACCTGGGCGAGCATTGGCAGCAACGGTAAGTTACAATACACCGCAGATTCAAGGGGGAACCGTATTCCCGATTTCAGCATGGTAGGCTACCATCACGGCGAAGCCGCCTTGCCTGTTGTGCCCGTGGTAAAAACGATCTCTCCTGTAAGCGGAGATAACCTGGCCCATATTCAGGCAGCCATCAATGAAGTTTCTGCCCGTACACCGGATGCCAATGGATACCGCGGCACTTTGTTACTGGAAAGCGGCACCTACAATGTTAGCAACACGCTGAACATTACTGCCAGCGGAGTAGTATTGCGTGGCACGGGTACCGGCAGTACGCAAACAAAACTGGTGGCCACCCGCACCGCCCAGCACACACTCATTAATGTGAAGGGAAGCGGCGGACCTTCTGAAGTGAGCGGCACCCGCGTAAGTATTACCAATACTTATGTTCCGGCCGGTGCTACTTCATTTACAGTATCTTCTGCTGCAGGTTATGCTGTGGGAGACAGGATCCGCGTTTTAAAAATGCCTAACCAGGCATGGATAGATCTGCTGGGCATGGCGCCTTTCGGGTGGACGCCCTCTGGTTATAACATGACCTATCTCCGTGTGATCAAAGCCATTGCCGGCAATACGGTAACCATAGACGCACCCATTGTTGACCCCATCGATCAGCAATATGGCAGCGGATACATTTACAAATACAACTGGACGGGTAAGATACAGGAATCCGGTGTGGAAGATATGCGTATAGAATCCACTTACGCGGCGGAAGATGATGAGAACCATGGCTGGACTGCCATTAATCTCGGCAATATCGAGAATGGATGGGTGAAGAATGTGGACGCTTATTATTTCGGGTATAGTTGTGTAAGTGTAACCGGCGGAGGTTATAAAGTAACCGTGCTGGATTGTAAGATGTATGATCCCAAATCACAGACCACCGGTGGAAGAAAGTATTCTTTTATGATAGATGGATCGGAGCTGGTATTGTTCAAAGATTGTTTCTCCCGTGCAGGGCGCCACGATTATGTAAGCGGCAGCACGGTTTCCGGCCCGAATGTTTTTTACAACTGTGTTTCCGAACAACAGAAAGCAGATAACGGTCCGCATCACCGCTGGTCCACCGGTATCCTGTTCGATAATATCACCGGCAACGGGGAGTTGAACATACAGAACCGTGAAGCATCCGGTTCCGGCCATGGCTGGGCAGGAGCACAATGTGTGTTCTGGAATTGCGTGGGCAGTAAGTTTGTGCATCAGCAACCTCCGCAACATCTGAACTGGGCCATTGGCTGTAAAGGAACTGTAACAGACAATGGTACCTGGCATGATGGTGATCCGGGCATATGGGAATCTACCGGTAATCATGTGATCCCGCAGAGTTTGTATGCGCAGCAGCTGGCTGACAGGCTTGGCGCTCCATCCTGCGTGCCGGCTACAGCCAGTGCTGATGATGGCAATGTGGCAGCGAATGTATTGGACAATAATCTCAACACCCGCTGGTCCGCCAGTGGCGACGGCCAATGGATACAATTCTGTTTAGCTAACGCCGCATCTGTAACAGGCGTAGATATTGCCTTCTATAGCGGCAATACCCGTACTTCCACCTTTGATGTGCTGGTAGGGGCAGATGGCAACAACTGGACTACAGCAGCCACCGGTCTTGTGAGCAGCGGTACCTCCCTGAACCTGGAAACATTCAGTTTCTCAGCAGTTACAGGAAAGTATGTGCGTATTGTTGGACATGGCAATTCCGCAAACCTCTGGAACAGTTATACGGAAGTGAAGATCAGGATAGCCACAGGTTCCACGCAGGTAACACTTTCTCCCGTGCATGATGCGTATGTGCGCAATGGTACAAGTGCCACTGTTACACATGGCATCACGGATTCTACCACACTGCTTACAAAACTCAATTCCAATCCTGCCACTGGTAACGACAGGCAGGCGTACCTGAAATTTGATCTGAGCGGGGTAAGCGGCACCGTTACCGCCGCTAAGCTGAGAGTATATGGCGGACTGTCTGATAACCGCTCTGCTAATATACCTGTTGGCCTGTATAAGGTTGCCAATCTTACCTGGCTGGAATCTACCCTCACCTGGAACAATAAACCCGCTACGGGTTCCCCATTGCTGGATTCTGCGATTGTAACAGATTCTATACCGCGTTATTACGACTGGGACTTTGGCGCCTATGTACAGGCTGAACTGGCTGCAGGCAGAACGAGTATTTCACTGGCTATGCTGGCGCACATCGCTACTGCGCCTCTTATTGTCTGGAATTCCAGCGAAGCGGTCACCAATAAACCGCAACTGGTGCTCACCGTGCAAACAACGGGTACTGCGAGGAAGGCTTTTGTAGCAGAGGTTGAAAAACCTGTGGCGGAGATCCTCACATTCCCCAACCCGTTCTATGAAGAATTACAGGTGAAATTCCATTTGAAAGAGGAAGGAAGGACAGTGCTGCGTGTATATGATCTTTCCGGTAAAGTAATGGCAACACTGATCGATGCAAGGTTAGCTGCAGGTAATCACTCCATGCGGTTTAACGGAAAGGCCTGGCCGAAGGGATTGTATATGCTGCATCTGCAGCATAATGGAAAGAAGATAACGGCGAAGGTGGCTAAGCTGTAAAAACAAATACATTAACCTGAAGTATTATAAAAAAAGCCCTGCGCAGCAATTGGAGAGCCTAATTTTTCGGGGCACTCCAATTGGCGGGGCTTTCCTTTTTATATAATCTTTTGGCCGGCTTTTTACTTCCCTGCGTCTTTTCCTTCCAGCCAGCTCTTGAAATCAACTACCCGTTCCCTGCTGATCACCACATCTGCATCTACCTGTGGTTGTAATTGCAGGATCAGCCTGCTGTTGTAATAGGTCATGATCTTTTTAATGGCATCTATATGGATAATGAATTGCCGGTTGATGCGGAAGAAGGTATTCCTGTCCAGCATTTTCTCGATCTGGTCCAGAGAGTAATCCAGGGGCATCTTTTCCCCGGTAAAGGTGGTGGCATAAGTAACACCTTTTACAAATTGCAGGTAGGCAATATCTTTTGCTTTCACATAGATCAGCTGGTTGTTGAGCCGGCCAATGAACCTGGCGCTATCCCGCTTCAGGAACTCATCCGCGATCCGGGCAATATCGATATTGTGCTGTGCGGGTTTCAGCTGTTCGTATTTATTGAGTGCGTTTTTAAGTTCCTGCAGTTCTATGGGTTTCATCAGGTAGTCTATACTGTTCACTTTAAACGCCTGCAGGGCAAAGTTGTCGTAAGCAGTTGTAAAGATAATAGGTGTTTTTACATTGGCCTGCTTGAATAGCTCAAAGCAATTACCGTCTGATAACTGGATGTCCATCAGCATGAGGTCTACTTTGTTATGCTGGTCCATCCATTTGAGCCCTTCAGACAGGGAAGGGATCACAGCCACCACTTCTATCGGCTGATCGCATTTCTGCAACAGGCGGATCAGCCTTTCCGAATTATGGACCTCATCTTCAAATATAACAACTTTCATCATGGTGTTATTATGGGGATCTTTACAATGAACACTTCATCTGATCTGTGAATTTCTATCACTCTGCCGCTGGCCAGCTCATAGCGTTTCCGGATATTGTCCAGCCCGATGCCGGATGATATGGCCGGCACATTTTTCTTTCTTACCTGGTTGGAAACCAGCAGGTAGCCAGCTTCGCTTTTTACATGGATCAGCAAAGGATCATTTGCGGAAAAGCGGTTATGTTTTATAGCATTCTCAATCAGCATTTGTAAAGTAGCAGGAGGGATGGTGCCCTGTGCTTTGATCTGTTCATCTATCTCTGCAGTAAAACGGATACTGTTCTGGTGCCGGATGCTGATCAGGAAGAGGTAAGAATCCAGGAAATCCAGTTCCGTTTGAATAGATACCAGGTTCTCGAACTTCTTATCCAGGATATAGCGGTAGATCTTAGCCAGTTGGGTAATGTAATCGGCAGACAGATCGGCGCTTTTATACACCAGGTTAGTTAATACGCTGAGGGAATTAAAGAAGAAGTGCGGGTCTATCTGGTTCCTCAACGCATCGTATTGCGCCTGGATGTTCTCGCGCTTTAATCTTTCCGTTTGCACCTGGTATTCTTTAAGCCCCTTGTAGTAGTAAATAATACCATTGACGGTGAGGATGAGCACATAGAAAATATACAGGCCAAAGATCATGTTGTAGCTCACGGCGCTGAAACTTTCCCAGGCTTCGTAACGGTTGAACACCATGATGTCCATCATGGCATAGAGGAATGCGAAGAGGAAAGCAGGGATCAGGCCATACAACAGCATAGCGGTGCAAAGTACCAGCAGGCGGTTGGAGATATAACCTTTCAGCACCCCCTTTTCCACATACCGGCTCAGCCAGATGGCGCCTTCCCAGCATATGAGCCCCAGGCCTACGTACAGCAGGCTGAAGAGCTGTGACCTGAAGATGCTGGTATGAACATCCTCAATAAAGGAAAGATCGAAAGACTTGAAGATAATACTGAACAGGTAAAGGATGACGATCCTTGCAAGATATTTGAAGGTTTTGCTGGAAAAGATCCTTTCATTCTTTTTAAACAGGTCCTGCTCAATTGATTTATCGGATGTGGTCATCAATAGTAATTGTTTTCTTTAAACCAGGTTAATGCATTCCTCAGGGCATCTTTTACAGGTGTGTACCGCACCATTAATTCATTTTCTGATTTTTTACCGGTATAATAATTATTCAGGCATAACAGGTAAGCGGAGGTATAATTCAGTTTGCTGCTCCTGCCGGTCAATCTTTCTTTGATGGTACCCAGAATGCCGCCCAGTTTTAATATGAATGCAGGGATCCTGATCATGATCTTTGTTTCCCTTGATATACTGTTGAGGGAGGAGAAAAATTCCCGGTAGCTGAGATTATGACCAGCCAGCAGATAACAATTCCCCATTTTCCCGTTATCGATCGCATTCACAATGCCCTGGCAAACATCGTGAATATAAACAAAATTCTTGCCTCCCGGCGGATAAAACAGGATCTTTTTACCCAGGCCATAAAGTACCAGCTTGCCGGAGCTGGGTTTAATATCATTAGGGCCGATCATGAAAGTAGGGTTCACGATCACCGCCGGCAGCTGATTGGATTCCACCTGTTCCAGTACATATTGCTGCGCAAGGTATTTGGTGTTGATGTAGGCGGAGTTGGCATGGAAAAGTGTAAAGCCGCTCAGTTCATTACCGGGTTTATCTTTGCTGCCGGGCCCCATTGTATTGGCAGTACTCACGTAAATGAATTTATCCACCTTTTGGGAAAGGCTGGCCTCCACTATGTTTTTAGTGCCCGTGAAATTCACTTTCTCATATTCTTCAAAAGTAATACCCCACTGATCTGTAATGGAAGCGGCATGAATGACAATATTGCAGCCTGCTACAGCTTGTTCCACATCATGTTTATTGGAAATATCCCCGAAGAAAACCTCGCAGGGGATATCTGAAATACCTTTGATATCTGCATTGTAACGGATCATGATCCTGACTTCATATCCCAGCCGGAATAATTCTCTTGTAAGATTAGACCCGAGGAAACCATTTGCTCCCGTAACGAGTACTTTATTCATATCAGTTCTTTTTTTACAGCCCTTGAGATCATTTTCAGCTTTAGTTCCATGGGCAGTATGCTCATCAGGAAGTGGTTGAGCTTATTTATAAATCCGGGAATGATGGTTGGATATTTTGTGATCGTACCGATGATGGCAGTACTGGCTATTTCAGCGGTGGACAGCAGTCCCATTTTTCCTTTGATCCCCTGTGAGATGATCCGCTGTGCTGTATTGGAATTGGTCATAATAGGCCCGGGATACACTACGCTAACGGAAACACCTGTGCCGGAAAGTTCTTCCCGGAGGCCTAGAGAAAAGGAGGATATAAAGGCTTTGGAAGCGGGGTACACTGTTTTGTAGGCAATGGGTGAGAAGGCCGCCATGCTGGAGATGTTCATGATATAACTCCGTTCATGCTGCAGCAGGTGAGGGATCAGCATATGCGTGATCAATACCGTGCTGCGTACATTGAGCTGCATGATCTGATCTATCTTTTCCATGGAAGTTTCTGTGATCAGGGAAGTACCGCCTACGCCGGCATTATTGATCAGGAAGTCTATTTCAAAACGTTCCAGGATGAGCGTGATCTGTTTTTTCAGTTCTTGGGAATCTGTAAGATCAAATTCAAAGATGCGTACATCCACATTGTAAGTATTGGCCAGGTTTTCTGCGAGAGAAGGAGTACAACCGCCGGGCAGGGCAATCAGGATGATATTTCTGCCCATTTTGGCGCATTGTACGGCAAACTCTTTTCCAAGGCCGGAGCTGGCTCCTGTGATCAGGGTGTATTTTTCGTTGTTCATTTGTTTTTCTCTGCGAGCGTTTTAAATCTTGTCATGGTTTCTATGAGGTTGCCCTGTACAATAGGATCAGAGATCCAGCGGGGCACCTTTTTACTGCGGTTGGTAGAGATGAGGTAGGTGACGCGCATGTTGCCATTTCCCATGTCCTGCAGCATCCATTTGCCTTTGGCGCCTGAAATGCGGGTGATGTTCTTGTAAACAGGGAACCTGCTGTGAGCGGTACTTTCGAAAGTGATCTCTGCATATTGTTCTTCTTTTCGCAAATGATATAACAGGCAGCAATCCTGGTCTTCAAAAGGCCATGGGATACTGTATTTGATATAAGTGATCCAGGTGTTCTCTGTAGTGGTGGGTATTACATTATATTCTTTGGCATTCACATTCCAGTCGGTACCCATGGCAGGGCTGGTCATTAACCTGGAGATGCCGGCCAGATCTGCCCGCACAACGAAAGTGGCTTTTATTTCGCGCACCTTTTCATCTTCTGCATTGGGTATCCAGCGTTCATACAGAGAGATCCCTTTATCTGTTCTTACGAGTTTGAATTCCTCTTCGCTTGTTGTATGAGCAAAAAGCATCCGGGAGAAAACTAAACTCAGCATACATAATAACTTTAAACCTTTCACGTAATAAGTATTTATGTAAAATTGCCGGTAAGCGGACTAATGGCAGCAGATTTTCCCTTGAGTTGTAGGATAAGGTTATTGAACCGTGAAAAAGGAGGGGTATAAAAAAGAAAAGCCCCCTTTTCAGGAGGCTTTTCTAAGGAGCTAAGCAGTGGCGTTCCATAAGAACTTCCGGCTGTCCTTGCTGACGAAGGTAATAGGTACAAATTCATCAGTAGGAGAGCCAATATAGTATACCATCCATTCCGGATCATGGCGGGACAACATTTCGCTGATACAATCCGCCCGATGGGCCTGTGGATTCAGGCAATCTCTCCAGTAAAACAGTTCAACGCGGTAACGCAACTGCTGGTGCTGGTTATTGATAACTACCTGCACTTCAATCTCCTGCCTTCCCGGCAAAGGAGGGATGGGGATCATTATGTAACTCATGGTCTTGAGAGTTTAAAATTCCTGATATGCCTCCACAAGAAGGTTGCCATATCTTAAAGTATAGCCGGGGTGGGCATTTGCAGGATGAACAGGAGGGAGGAGTGTTCATTTTCGGACACTGGCTGTGCTGAAATGGACGGTTTGCTGTTATATGGATTTTCCTTATTTTTAATTTACCCGCATTGGTTATGTTTTCAGGTGCAAATAAAATGTTTGGATACCCGCACCTGGTTCCTCAAAGCAAATACCTCGCTTAGGAATGCTATCTCCTGGGAAAAAGTTTGGGAATAATTTCACTTATAAGTGAAAAATTTGCAACTTTGAAAATGGAATAGCCTGAAGAACAAATTAGTACGTTTGAGTAACTTCTCCGGAGATGCAGCCTCTATTTACAGTATCTATTATATTACAGCGATAAGGAGGAAGTGCTTTTTTTTAAAGATTTATCTGGAAAATTTAACCACAGCCCTGAAGAAACCATGGATATTGTTAGAAGGCTCCGGCGTATCGGAAGGCATAGAGGATCACTATTCCTGATAAAAACCTACACTTATATTGTATCCGGATCAGTGAAAAGATACTGATTGTTGGAAATGGTGGTTGCAAATCAAAGGATATCAAAAAATGGCAGGAAGATCAGCGGCTCAGTGCGGCAGTGCATGAAATGATGCATTTCTCTGGTATTGTGCATGTAAAGCTGGAGCATGGATCTTTATATATCTCAGACGATGGATTGAACCCACAATTTTACCATAGATACCCTTACAGATATCGAAGGCGTCCTCAAGATCCGTTTACTGGATCTTGAAGGCCCTGCTAAAAAGGGTAAAATAAAAAAATCGGATTGATCCCTATCTGCAATATTCACAATAAAGTCCCCACAACGCTTCCGCATCCAGTAATTGAAAACTGGCCCCTCCGTTACCGGTGGAATTGAAGAACTTACAGAAACGCGGACGGTTGATACTGATGGCGTTCAATACCACCGTTCTTAATTCCGGCACTTTAAATATTTCAGGGGTGAACAGGTGGAGGTTGATATAATAGAAAAGCACATCCTCATTCACATCGATCCTTTTCACGCGATCCTGCAACAGGTCTATGGCATCATTCCTCCTGGAATACCAGGCCAGGTATTTGGCCAGTGCCATGGTTTCTTCATCTGTTAGTTGCAGGTCCTCATAGTTGTCCAGGATATAACCGATAGATTCATCCTTCGCTGCATAATTAAACCTGCGGTAAGTTTGCTCGCTGTAAACAATGTGATAATTGATCAGCATCCTTTTTACGAGGGAAGATGGGATACCCAGCTTTGCAAGTGTGTTAATCTCTTTGAGAAAGTCTGCAGAAGCGATATAACCGGAATCGCTCTTCCATACATTGAAGGTGAGGGAGCAGATGTTATAGAGCACCTTTTTATCTGTGGGATCGAGTTTTAAAAGACCTTCCAGTTTTTCTATGATAGCATCTTCATTTGTAGGGTTTAACTGGTAACGATAGGTTTCCTGGTTGTTGAGCAGGAAGAGATTTTCTTTTGTATGGGGGATCTCCAGTTTATCCAGGTAATTGCCTGCCAGGCGGTTATCAGCTATACGGTCAAACACTTCCCGTTGAACAGCGGAAGCTGTTTTTTTATCTTTCTCTTCCAGTGCTTTTTTGAACTTACTGATCAATACTTCACTGGTAACGTTTTCCAGATCGTTGTTCCTGTTGATGTAAATGGTGATCACTGCTTTTCTGTGCTCCTTTAATACCGGCTCCAGTTGCGCCTGCAAACCTTTATCCTGCAGGCGTTTTTTGATCTCGGGCTGGGGGAGTGGTGTGAGGTTTTCAAAAGCAGTGCCTTTGATATCATCAAAGAATTCTACCCAGTTCTCCGCAGTGGTGATATTGCCGGGGATCTTTGATACCTGGTATTGCTGCAATGCTTTTACAATGGAAGCTGCGCGTTGTTCCTGTAGCTGGAAGTTAAGCTCTGTGCTACCCTCTACGGAAGCATAAGCCCTGATATCCATTTGGGTGATATGGTTACCTGCGAGTTGCAGAGAATCGTATAAAGGTTTTATGTCTGCCGCGTTGTAAACACTTTTACTCTTGGGGAAAGGAATGGTGAACTGCAGCTTGCGCGCATAAAATGAACCGGATGTTTTCCTGTTCATCAAAGTATCTGCAAACAAACCCATGGGCAGGAGTTCCCATAAGCTGCGTTCAATATTCACAAAGTTCATATAATGACAGATCACCCCGTTCTTTATCACCACCAGGTTGCCTTCCAGTTCTTCCTTTTGCAGATGTGCAGGCACTTTTCCCAGCTCAATGGCAATACGCCCATCGTTCTCTTTTTTCATCTTATTCCTTAACTGGGAAAGATAAACTGGTGTGAGGAATTCCCCTTTGGGTATGGTGCGTGCGGGCAGGGGTTTATCACAGTTATACTGACTTTTACGCACAAGGTCCACCGTGATAGCATCTCCCGGTGCGGTGAACAGTTTATTGAAAAAATCGGTATTGTTGGTGAGGAAAACGATGGCTCCATCAGGATTTATCCGGATACCAAACTGCACTTCTTTGGGTTTGCTTTTGAATAATTGTTCGCATGCAGTGCAGGCCGGAGTATTACGGCCATCTTTAAAGCTCTGAGCAATGCTGTGAATAGAACAGGTCAAAACAAACAGCAGGAATAACATGCGCTTCATCGGGCAGGGATTTATAAAACAAAAGAACGAAAAAAATTACATTTTCTGCCTATCTTTCTGCCTCGAATTGATACATCATGATACTAGATACGTTAGAGAATGCTCACCGCTATTATGGGTTGGGCGAGAAGTTCATCAAAGCCTTTGAATACCTGGCCCAGACAGATTTTACCACGTTAGCAAAAGGGAAATACGAAATTGACGGGAAGAACATCTTTGCTATTGTCAATGAATATGAAACCATAGACCCATCCGGGGAGAAAATGGAATCCCACAGGAAATATATTGATGTGCAGTACATTGTAAGCGGGGCTGAACTGATAGGGCACGACTTTATGCAGGAGAAACAGCCTTCCAAAGCTTACAGCGAAGAAGACGACTATATGTTGTTTGCAGAAAAACCTTCTTTCTTTTCCCTGCTGGCACAGGATCACTTTGCTATCTTTTTCCCTACAGACCTGCATATGCCTAACCTGCGTGTAGACGTTCCCGGGCCTGTGAAGAAAGTAGTGATCAAGATCAGCGTGAACTAAGACCCTGTGATCCTGTAGGCACATCTGCGGGCACCGGCCAGGATATGGTCTACCCTTTTAATGTGTGCATTTTTGCCCAATACTGTTTTGAAGGTATTCAATTCAGACTGGCAGAATCCCTGACATACGGTAGCAGCTGCGCAAATAGGGCAATGGTTTTCTATCAGCAGATAACCATCGTCTTCCTTTTTATATTCGGCCATATAACCTTCCCGGTTACGGACCTCTGCAAGCTGCCGCACCTTGCTTTCCAGGTCCGTTAATCCTTTCAGGTCTGCTTTGTATTTAAGGATGCCGATCTTCTCATTGGCATCGATCACGGTTTGAATAGCTGCCTGGCCCAATGTATCCCGCATGGTGTTCAGGATCTTCACCGTCAGTTCCGCATGCGTATCAGGGAACCTGGCATGCCCTGCACTGGTCAAACCCCAGATCTGCTGCGGGCGCCCCCTTCCTTTCGATTCCGTGGTAGCCTGCACCAGCCCTTCGTTGGCGAGCTTCAATAACTGGAAACGCGCCCCCTCCACCGTGATGCCTAGCTCTATAGCAATAGCGGTCAGCGGTTGTGGTCCCCTCGTTTTCAACAGCCATATGGCCTTTTCATTTTCTGCCGGATTATTATTCATAATAAACAAAGCAATTATTTGGTTTATTACTCAAAGGTACTACCTTTGTCAGAGAATTTAAAACATATAGATATGACACATCAATTACCGGTGTTGCCCTACGCATACAATGCCCTGGAGCCATACATCGATGCAAAAACAATGGAGGTCCACCACTCCAAACATCACCAGGCATATGTAGATAATCTCAATAAAGCGCTGGCGGGCACAGCATTTGAAAACACTCCCCTGAAGGAGGTTCTGTCTTCCATTTCCACGCAGCACCTGGCAGTGCGCAACAATGGCGGCGGGCATTATAACCACAGCTTTTTCTGGAACTTACTGCAACCGGGCGGTGCAAAAGAGCCGGGCGCGGCACTGGCCAAAGCCATCGATGATTCATTTGGTTCCCTGGAAACATTTAAGAAGCAATTTGCGGATGCTGCTACTGGCAGGTTTGGCTCCGGCTGGGCATGGCTGGTATTGACAGATAATAAGAAACTGGAGATCACCTCTACGGCTAACCAGGATAATCCCCTCATGGATATCGCAGCACTAAAAGGCACGCCGATACTGGCACTGGATGTATGGGAACATGCTTATTACCTGCACTATCAGAACAGGCGCGCTGATTATATAACCGCTTTCTGGAACGTGGTGAATTGGGATGTTGCAGATAAAAACTTTCAGCAAAAGGGCTTTTAATAAGCCCTTTTTTTATATGTTTAACCCATGAAATTCCCTTGGTTATTTTTAGTTGTACTTTTTGCCTGTAATACACCTGCACCACCACTTAAAACGGTTGAAACACCCAAACCAACTGACAGTATTAAATTAGGCAACTTCACCTTCCTTGATTTTGACCAGAATGGAGATGAGTATCTGTTTGTGGTTTGTAAGGCCGGGGATACCCTGGGGATGATCTATAATACGGATGAGGCTATCACCTACCAGATGGGAGACAGGATAGGGTTGGTATGGAAGGATTCTACCTATACTCCGGCGGGCGATCCGTCTGCTTCCGTTAAAGCGCAGTATGTACAGCAGCATACGCTGGTAAAGGAAGGAGCCCTGAGCGGTTTCCTGAAAAGCCATCCCATCACTTTCAGCTTTGTTTTTCCGGACGCACTAACGGAGTATGCGCACGATATCATTTTCAAAAGAGCCTGTTACTACATGGCCAATACTACCAGCCAGCCACTCAGGAGTATCGTGGATACGCATACGGACAGTGTTACTATACAGGTGGAGGAAATGAATAAGGGTTACCTGCTAAAGTTTAAGCATCTCAGGGATTCCCTGCCGCAGTTGTATATCAATTTTGAGCAACCCTACCAGTTGTATGAGTATGACGGGGTTTCTATCAAGCCTGCCAGCTGATTTTTTTGTAAATTTACCCCTTGGGATCAATAAATAATGAACGAGAATTGATGCAAGGCGTAGCAAGAGGTGATCAGGAGTCCTTCCGGCTGATCTTTCAGCAGCACTATAAGGCATTGTGTTATTTTGCCAGTTCCATTATACAGGATGGGCAGGAGGCAGAAGACCTTGTGCAGGAAACATTTTCCAGGCTTTGGAACAAACGGGCCGATTTCTCTTCTGCTACAAGCATTAAAGCTTTTCTTTATATCGCCACCAAAAACGCCTGTCTCAACTTCCTCAAACAAAAGGAACGGCAATCTTCCCGGGAAAAGGAATTTATTTACCTGCTCCGGGAGCCACTGTCAGACGATTTTGATCCCATCCTCGCTGAAACGGAGATCATCCGGGAATTATATTCTGAGATCGAGAACCTGCCCAAACAATGTCAGCGTGTGTTTAAAATGAGTTACCTGCAGGGCATGAAAAATGAGGAGATTGCCAGTACCCTGGGCATTTCCTATAATACCGTACGCACCCAGAAATTACGTGCCCTGAAACTGATCCGTGCCTCCCTGCTTAAAAAGAACCTGCTGGCGGCATTCTACGCTTATATCGCCTTCATGAAGCTGCACGCTTAAAAAAAACTTTCCCATTCCTTTCATCGAAAATCATATCCCGTTGTTTCTATAGTAAAATAATCAACTTGGAAACAGACGAAAAAGGGGTTTTGCTGCAAAGGGCCAGTTATCTGATACTTCGGCACCTGCGGGATGAAATAACCGCACCCGAGCAGGAAGAACTGCAGGCCTGGATAGCTGCGTCTGCAGAAAACCAACGTTTCTTCGACCAGTTTAAGGATGAGCAGCAGTTGCTGCAAAAACTGCAGCAATTAGGCAGTTTTGATACAGATGCTGCCTGGGAGGCTTTTACTTCCCGCCATTTACCCCCTGCCAAGGTAAGGACCATGCCCTGGAAATGGGTTGCTGCGGCTGCAGTGGTACTGATAGCAGGTGTATACTTCTGGAACCAGCAAAAGCCGGCTATAGAGCAAACGGTTGTATCCGAACTCGTGAATGATGTAAAGCCCGGCACCAGTAAAGCCATCCTCACCCTTGGAGATGGATCTGTTGTAACGCTGGACAGTGCGGGGAATAAAGTGATCGGGCAGGGGATCAGGCAAGCTGGTGGTCAGTTGGAATATGGGGAACAGGCGGCTGTTAGTTTCAATACACTTACCACACCTAAAGGCGGGCAATTCCAGATCACCCTGGCAGACGGAACTAAAATATGGCTGAACGCGGCTTCTTCTTTACGTTATCCCACAGCATTTGCAGGGGGGACACGTAAAGTGGAGGTAACCGGTGAGGCTTATTTTGAAGTAGCAAAGAATGCAGCAATGCCCTTTATTGTGCAGATCAATGCACAAACAGCCGTAGAAGTACTGGGTACCAGCTTTAACATCAATGCCTATACCAATGAGGCCAGTATCAAAACCACTTTAATTGAGGGAGCTGTAAGATTAACGGTGAATGAACAGTCCCGCACACTTTCTCCCGGCCAGCAGGCACAGGTGAACAGCCAGGGAGAGATTCGCCTGGTAGAGAAAGCAGACCTGGATGAGGCCCTGGCATGGAAGCATGAGATCTTCTATTTCAGGAATGCAGACCTCCAGGCAGTGATGCGGCAGCTGGAAAGATGGTACGATGTGGAAATAAGCTATAGCGGAAAGATCCCTCCGCGCAGGTTCCAGGGAGAGATCCAGCGGAACTTAAATTTATCAGATGTACTGGAAGGCCTGAAGAATACAGAAATCAACTTCAGTATCGAAGGCCGGAAGATCATAGTAAAACCATAAACATTAAAAAAAAGGAAACCGGAGGCGCTTGGACCCGCCCCCGGCTATGCCTGGATGAGGAGTATACCAACCTTTCTTGACAAAATATTGATCACACCTTCCAAACAATGCAAATCTATGCAATTGAATCATCATGTTAAAGCCCGATCTATACCGGGGCTTTCATCAACCAAATGGCCGTTCAGGAGGTTATTTACTGAACGAAGTAAAACTGTTCTAATCATGCGATTGACCTTACTGCTCATAACAGTCGCCTGCCTTAAAGTTACCGCGGGAACTTACGCACAGTCGGTTTCCGTATCCCTTAAAAAGGCACCACTGGAAGAAGTTTTCTCTACTGTAAAGCAGCAGACAGGTTTCCTGTTCTTTTACGACAGGGATATGCTGCACGGTACCAAACCGGTGACCATACAGGCGAATAATCTTGCCCTGCAGGAATTCCTGGCGGCGGTGTTTAAAGACCAGCCACTGGATTACGCCATCAAGAACAAAACGATCTTCATCAAAAGAAAGCCAACTCCTTCCGCCAATACTGTAGTTGTTGCTCCCGTGCCCGTGAATGGTATCGTGAAAGATGCCAATGGGGAAGCCCTCATTGGTGTAAGTATCAGGGTGAAAGGAACTTCCACCGGTACTGTGACCAATGCAGAAGGTAAGTTCTCGTTAAATGCTGAAGCCGGGCAGATACTGGTGATCTCCTATGTAGGATTTGAAGCACAGGAAGTAACAGCTACCAGTGCGCAATTCCTGAATATCCTCCTGAAGCCTTCTTCCAGCTCTTTGGATGAAACAGTGGTAATAGGCTATGGAACTGCGATCCGCCGTACCAATACAGGTAGTGTATCCAGTGTGAAAGCGAAAGACCTGGCTAATCAGCCTGTTATGGATCCGCTGGGGGCGTTACAGGGAAGGATACCCGGCTTGTCCGTGATGTCTTCCAACGGGTTACCCGGTTCCAGTTTTAAGGTAATGTTGCGTGGACAGAATTCCATCTCCGGTGGCAATGAACCTTTGTATATCATCGACGGGGTGCCTTTCTATTCCGAACCCCTGAACCAGTCCACTTTCAAATCTGCCAATGGTGAACAAAGTCCGCTGGCCGCATTGAACATTGCAGATATTGAACGGATAGATGTATTGAAAGATGCGGATGCTACCGCTATTTATGGTTCCCGTGGTGCAAACGGCGTGATCCTGATCACTACTAAAAAAGGCAAAGCCGGTAAAACACAGTTTAACTTCAATGCGTTCACCGGCGGAAGTAAGGTGACGAACAGGATAGATATGCTGAATACAGAGCAGTTCGTTCAAATGCGTAAAGAAGCATTTGCGAATGATGGTAAAGTACCGGATGAAACTACGGCGCCTGACCTCACACTTTGGAGCCAAACACAAACTACGGATTGGCAAAAGCGCCTGGCCGGAAATACTGCAGAGCAATTACAGGTACAGGGATCTGTTTCCGGAGGTAATGAAAATACGCGTTACCTGCTGAGCGGTACTTATCGTAAGGACGGAACTGTGCTGCCGAATGATAATGCGTTCAAACGAGGTTCCGTACACTTGAATATTGATCACAGCAGTGATGATAAAAAGTTCAATATCTCTGCTTCTGTGAATTACGCAGGCATAAAAGATAATTCCCTGGCCAGCGATCTTACTACTTTCTTTGACATGGCACCTAATTACCCCGGATTCAACCCGGATGGCAGTTATTACTGGTTTAAGGATGAACAGAATCCGGAGGCGTACCTGCTGAGAAGGTCTGATTCACGCACTACTAACCTTATCGCCAATAGTGTGATCAGGTACAATATCATCAAAGGTTTGGATATAAGCGTTAACCTGGGATATAATAAATCGGACATGGATCAGAAGCAGATCTACCCGACCAAAGTATTCAATCCCACTACGTCAACCGGTAGCTTTTCCTACTTCGGGAACAGTAGCATTGAAGGTTATATCGTAGAACCACAGATCAATTACACTACACAGATAGATAAAGGCAAATTGCAATTACTTGCAGGTGGTACATTCCAGGAGAAACTTTCTCAGGGCCAAAGTTTCCTGGCGGAGAATTATTCCAGCGATGCTTTGCTGGAAGATATTAAATCTGCCGGAAAGCTAACCGCCAGGCCTTCTCTTTACCAGTACTACCGTTATAATTCCGTATTCGGAAGAGCTACCTATAACTGGGATGAACGTTATGTATTGAATGCTACCTTCCGTCGTGATGGCTCTACGCGTTTCGGACCCGGCAAGCGCTTTGGTAACTTTGGTTCCGTAGGTGCCGCATGGATCTTCAGCAACGAATCCTTTATTCCTGAAGGTTCTGTGCTCAGCTATGGTAAACTGCGGGCCAGTTATGGCACCACCGGTAATGACCTGATAGGAGAATACAGATACCTGGATAGCTGGCTCTCCACTGCTTATCCCTACGATAATGTAGCCGGCCTTAGCCCGTCAAGACTGGCTAATCCAGACTATCGCTGGGAAGAGAACAGGAAAATGGAAGCAGGTCTGGAACTGGGTTTCATCAAAGACCGCATCCTGTTAACTACCAACTACTACCGTAATATTTCCACCAATCAGCTAGTGGACTTTCAGCTGTCTCCACAGGTTGGGTTTTCATCTCTCACAGCTAACTTCCCGGCTAAAGTATTGAATGCAGGCTGGGAGTTTGAGTTGAGTACAGTGAACGTAGATAAAAGATCTTTCTCCTGGAAATCTTCTTTTAACCTCACGTTTAATAAGAATGAGCTGATGGCTTATCCTGATTTTGAATCTTCCGCCTATACATATGATTACGCGATCGGTAAATCACTCACTATTGTAAAAGGCTACCAGTTTACAGGAGTAGATCCGCAAACCGGGAAAGCTACTTTCCTGGATATAGATAAGAACGGAACTATTGCAGAGAATGATGATGAAGTAATAATGGGTAAAACCATGCCTGATTTTTATGGCGGTTTGCAAAACACTTTTGTATTTAAAGGGTTTGAGCTGGATTTTCTCTTCCAGTTTGTGAAACAGGAAGGGCGCCTGCTGAACTATGGCAGATTGTCTGGTTTATACGGTGGCTTAAGGAATAAAGACATCAGTGCTTTGAACCGCTGGCAAAAAGCAGGAGATATAAAGAGCATTCCCAAAGCAGTACTTATCTCAGGAAATTCAACCTTTGATCTTTATCGCGAATCAACCGCCGTATGGGGAGATGCTTCATTCATCCGCCTGAAGAACATATCATTGCGTTATGATCTGTCCCGGTTCACAAAAGGCTGGAAGCTGGATAAAGTAAGTGTATTTGCCATGGCACAAAACCTGTTCACCATCACCAGCTATGATGGCTTTGATCCTGAAACACAAGGTTATGTAATGCCGCCGATGAAAACAATCACGGCTGGTTTGAATGTTGCATTCTAAAAATTATAACAATGAAAAAACTTCATATACTGCTCATTGGTCTTTCACTCACTTTGTTCTCCTGTTCAAAGTATGTAGAAACACCAACACCGAAGAATGAACTCGCTTCGAGCCTTGTTTTTACAGACGACAAAACAGCTACGGCTTCTGTTACCGGCTTATACAGCGACATGAACCAATTGAACTATTATTTTGCAAATGTGTTGATGAGTTATCTCTCTGCTATGCAGGCAGATGACCTGTATTATTATACAAACTTTGCCAACTATGATGTGTTCCAGCAGAATATGCTGCTGCCCAGCAGCCAGTATGTACAAAGCATGTGGAGGGATCAGTACAGTTATATCTATCAAACGAATGCCTGTATAGAAGGCCTTTCTGCAGCACAGGGATTAACACCTGCCGTGAAAGACCAGTTATTGGGAGAGTCTTATTTCATGCGCGCTTTCTTTCACTTCTACCTGGTGAATATGTATGGGGATGTTCCATTGATCACCAGCACAGATTGGAGAGTGAACAACGTGAAACCGAGAGAGAAAACCGCTGTGGTATATGCACAGATCATCAGCGATCTTACAGAAGCTAAAAAGCTGATGGGAGCTAATTACCCCACAGGTCAGCGTATCCGTCCGAATAAGGCTGCCGCCACTGCTTTGCTGGCCAGAACATACCTGTATAACAAACAATGGGCACTGGCAGAAGCAGAAGCAAACGAAGTGATCACAAACGGTCAGTATTCTTTGCTGAAGGATCTGAACGCAGTATTCCTGGCCAACAGCCGGGAAGCTATCTGGCAATTACAACCGGTAAACGTAGCTGGTGGCCGTAATACCTGGGAAGGTTTTACATCAACACCGCCAACGTCCACGGCTACTGCATTATTCAGACTGGATACCTTAAACCTGATCCGCAAATTTGAAACAGGCGATCAGCGCCTGGCTAAATGGACGGACTTCCGTAAAACAACTGCGGGCGCTACTTATTATCTGCCACTTAAATATAAAGTACGTACCAACCCCAGCGGTGCAGTAACGGAATTTTCCATGGTGATGCGTGTGGCAGAACAGTTCCTGATCCGTGCAGAAGCACGCGTACAGCAGGATAAACTGGAAACCGGCCGTGCAGATCTGGATTCCATCCGTATGCGCGCAGGTTTGCTGGCATTGCCCACCAACCTGGATAAAGCAGCGCTGATCAGTGCCGTAGAGAAAGAACGTAAGATGGAACTCTTTGTAGAGTGGGGGCACCGCTGGTTTGACCTGAAACGTACTAACAGATCAACTGTTGTACTAGGTCCCATCAAAGGAGCTAACTGGCAGGCCACAGATACGATCTATCCGATTCCCAGCGATGCTGTAAGAACGAATGTATTTCTCACGCAGAATGAAGGGTACAAATAATGAAACGATTAATAGCGATACTGTTCATCTTAATAGGAAAGATCACACTGGCACAACAGCCAGTGACGATCTCTCCGCAATACCCGCAACGGGGGCAAACTGTGACGGTTACATATGACCCTGCTGCGGCAGGCGCACAGATCCCCGCCAGCGCTACAACTGTTACACTTGTTTTCTCTTATTCCACTTTTTATGATCTGCCCTGGCGGATAGATATGGAAAAGAAAGGAGAAGTATGGACGGCTTCTTTTGCACTGGCAAAGTTTGCCGCCTTTGCTACTTTCTACCTGCAAAGCGGTGAAGCTATTCAGAAACCGGGGCCAGACAGTCATTATGAAGTAATGGTGTATGAACATAAAACCCCGGTGCAGAATAGTAATCTGTACAGGGGATACAGCCTGAGCGCACAAATGAGGAAATCCCCCGAGGTGGCAGTAAAGCAGGCAGAGCAATATGAAAAAGAATTGACGCTGTATCCCACCAACTATGAAGCAAAACTGCGTTTACTCGTCTACAAAATGAGCAAAGCAGATGATAAGGATAAAAAGTGGCTCAGGGAACAGGCGCACAAAGTGATCGCAGATAAGTTCTATGAAGCGCCCACCGTTATGGGAAATATCAACAAAGTAACAATGGGTTACCTGATCATAGGAGAGAACAGCCGCCTCGATTCCATTCGCAAAGTGATCAGGGAGAAATACCCTGATTCAGAAGTGGGTCGCGACCTGGTGACAGACATGATCTCCAAAGAAAAGGACACCACTAAACAGATTGCTTTGTTTGAAAAGGAGTTGAAGAAGGAAACAAAACAGAATGCTGCATCTTTTTCAGCAATGCACCGCCAGTTGTTTGAATTATACGCTGCAAAAAAGAACGGCAGCAAAGCTTTACTGCATGCATCTAAGTTTTCCAGTAACGATGATAGCCCGTATAAACCGGAAACGTTGAAGATGGTTGCGCAAACGTTGATGGAGAACAATATTGCGTTAGACTCTGCGCGTGCTTATGCACAACGCTCATTGGCCATGGCAGATAAATTCCCTACTGGTATCATCCGTCATTTCCCGGAAACAGGGTACATCCTTCCTTATGCGAATGATAGCACCCGGAAAGCCGTGTTTGACAGATCTTCCGCCAATCTGTTGTCCATCCTGGCACTGATAGATATGAAGGCAGGCCGTTTACCGGAAGCCTCCGGGAATATGGATAAAGCGCTGCAATTATCATCAGATAAGGAAACACTGGATAACGCAGGCGTGTTCTTTCAGCAGACCGGTAATACAGCCAGGTTAGCGGAATTACAGGTGCTTCGGGAAAAACTGATGCAGGAGAAAATAGCAAAGCTCCGTACCAACAGACCGGTTCCTGCACTGAACACTTTTGTTGATATGAAAGGAGACCCGGTTCCTCCGGAAACCTGGAAGAACAAGATCCTGGTCATTGACTTCTGGGCTACCTGGTGTATTCCCTGCATGGAGGAAATGCCTTACCTCCAGAAGATCTACGACAAGTATAAGAACAACCCAAACATTGCTTTCCTCGTAGTGAACAGCGGTGCACGCAATACGTTAAAAGATGCGCAGGGCTGGAGCGGGCATAAGAAGTATTCCTTCCCGGTGTACTATAATACGGATCCTGCTATCGGAGATAAGTTCAAATTCAATATCATTCCTGCTACTTATATTATCGATAAGGAAGGAAATATACAGTTTGCCAATGTAGGATTCGAAGGGGCAGAAGTGGAAACAAAACTGAAGCTCCAGATTGAGATGCTGTTGAAGAACTAGCTTATTACAATGCTGCCCAAAATAGCTGCTGATCAATAAAGTATTTCCATTAAAACAAAAGTTTTACCTGGCGCCCCACAGCGCCAGGTAATCTTTTTTAGGGGGAATCGATACACTTTGTATATTTGTAGTACATAATGGACAAAGCTATCAGCGCATGATGAAAGAAGATGATAAAAACGATCTGAGCAAAAACCTCGGTCGCGTAAGGGCCAATACAATGGCTGATTCGGTAGAAGTCAAACTCCGCCAGTATCTCAAGAAGATGTCCTTTAAACCGGGGGATGCCCTCCCCAAGGAAACAGACCTTGCCGAAGCGCTGGGTGTAAGCCGGAACGTGGTAAGAGAGGCCCTGAGCCGTTTACGTATGTTAGGTATGATCGAAACCCGTAAACGCAAAGGCATGGTACTGGCCAGCCCGGATATCCTGCAAGCCTTTGAACGGGTACTCGATCCCCTTATTATAGACGATACCACCTTAAGAGATGTATTTGAACTGCGGTTGGTCCTGGAAATGGGACTGGCAGACCTATTATATGCCCGCATGACAGATGATGATATTGATGAACTGGAAGAAATAGCCAACAGCGAGATCAACAAAGACAAGTCCTTCCTCGTAAAGAATGAGATCGCTTTCCATGGCAAGCTCTATGAAATGACGGGGAATAGTACTCTTAAACGTTTCCAGATCATGCTGCTCCCTGTTTTTGCTTATGTGATCACCCTCGTTGATAAACCCACCAGTGGCAAGATTGACCACAGGGGATTGGTAAGTATCTTAAAGAACGGAACTAAGGAAGATTTTAAGAAAGCGATGTACGAACATCTGAAGCCCCACTTTGATCGTATAAAGTGATTAGCACCCGTGACCGTTAAAATAACCTAAGTACATTGCGGCGCTGTAAAATGACCCAAGCTCTCCCGCATGCCTTCGCATAAAATGATCTAAGCACTCTCGTACACCTTCATATACAATAATCTAACCCCGCATACCTTCACATTAAATAACCCAAGCACTCCCAGTTACCTCCCCAACCCACACAATCCCCTCCCAACAAGCATTCCCAAGTTTTAAGCAAAAAAATTAGGAAAGCTTAGGAATTATTTTTTAGATTTGTCAATATGTAGTACATATAGAACATATCACCTTCACATAATCAAATCTCCACAGTTATGACTTTAAGCAAGATACTTTTGCTTACAGGCCTCTTTATGCCTTTTATTTCCGGAAGCCGGTCGGTTTTGCCTGTTGTAGATCTATCAGCAGACTCTACCCGGCAGGTAGTGGTAGCACAGGGTACACCAGATATTTACAATGGCCAGCCCACCACCGTACTCATGCCGGACGGAAAAACCATCCACTGCGTATGGACCTATGGCCATGGTGGAAAATGCGGCCCGGCCAAAAGAAGTGACGACGGCGGACGTACCTGGGTACATCAACCTGTACCTGAAAACTGGAGTACCGCAATGAATTGCCCTGCCGTTTATCTCTTACCCCGCCCGGATGGAGGACAAAATGTAATCGCATTTGCAGGAAGCGGACCAGATCACCAGATGCAGCAGGCCCTGTTAAAGGATAATACCTGGGGCCCGATGAAAAGCAACGGCCTGGACCTCACCGGTATGCCATTCTGCACCATCATACCCATAGACGGTGGAAAAAGATTACTGGGCATGACCAACCAAAGAAGACCCGGAGAAAAGGTCGAAAAGAAATCATGCATCCTCGTACAAAGCATCTCTGAAGATGGCGGACTCACCTGGTCGCCACTACAAACAACTTTAGATACCATGGGTTTGAAACCCTGCGAACCGGAGATCATACGGTCACCTTCCGGAAAACAACTGCTTTGCCTGATCCGGGAAAACGATTATCATATTTCGCTGTACATGCTCAGTAATGATGAAGGCAGAACATGGTCTACTATCAAACCACTCCCCGAAGGATTGTGGGGAGACAGGCACAAAGCAAGATACAGTCCGGATGGAAGACTTGTAGTAGTTTTCAGGGATACCGGAAAGAAAAGTGCCACCAAAGACCACTACATGGCATGGGTAGGGACCTATGAAGATATCATCCAGGGCAAACCCGGACAATACCGGATAAAGTTACTCCACAGTTATAAAACATGGGATTGCGGGTACAGCGGGCTGGAATTACTGCCGGACCAGACGTTCGTGGCTACTACTTATATCAAATACAGGCCCGGAGAGAACAAAAATTCAATAGTGAGCACCCGCTTTACATTGTCTGAAACAGACAGGCTCGCACGCCAATAGCTTTCACCGTTATGAAAAAACTAATACCATGAAGAAATTAATTACTACGTTATGTATGCTCTGTGGCCTGCTGTTTACTGCAGGCGCACAGGTCATAACAGGCACCGTCAATCTTCCCGGAGCAAACATCCTCGAAAAAGGAAAAACGAATGCAACCAAATCAGATGCTGTGGGTAATTATAAGATCCGCGTTTCGGATCCCAACGCTACATTGATCTTTTCCTATGTTGGGTATAAAACAAAGGAAGTAAAGATCAGCGGCCAATCTACCATTCATGTAGAACTGGAACTCTCTGCTTCTTCCGTACAGGAAGTAGTAGTGGTGGGTTATGGTACACAACAACGGAAGGATATCACAGGATCTATCTCCACTATTTCAGCCAGTAAGATCAAAAATCAACCAGCGGTAAGCGTGGATCAGTTATTACAGGGAAGAGCTGCTGGTGTGGATGTTTCACAGGCTTCCGGAGCTCCCGGCGGACGATTGAATATCCGCATCAGGGGAGCCAGTTCTCTGAATGCAGGTAACGAACCCCTTTTTGTAATTGATGATGTGCCGGTTTATAATAGCAGCAAAGACCCTTCCGGTACTTCTTATGGAACATTCACTGCCACCAATGCATTGGCTTCACTGAACCCGAATGATATTGAATCCATCCAGGTATTGAAAGATGCTTCTGCTACCGCTATTTACGGCTCCAGGGGATCTAACGGGGTAATTATCATTACCACCAAACGCGGATCAGGTAACGGGATAGCTGTGGACTACAATGGCTACTACGGTGTGCAAACGGTAGCGAATAAACTGAAACTGATGAATGGAGCGCAGCATGCTGCATTCCTGAACGACTGGGCACAAACCCGCAACCTGCCCATCCCTTTTGCCAGGCCGGATTCCATCGGAAAAGGAACAGACTGGCAGGATGAACTGTTCCGGCCTGCGATGATCCAGAACCACCAGGTGTCTTTATCCAGCGGAAAAGGAAACCTTAAATACTTTGTTTCCGGTAACTATTATAACCAGGATGGGATTGTGATCAATTCCAACATGAAACGATATTCCTTCCGCGTAAATGCAGATGCAAAGATCAATGAGAAAGTAAAAGTTTCACAGTCTTTGTCTTACAGCAGAACCATCAACCGCTCTGTACCCACTACAGGAGCAGGCAGCGGTAACGTGAGGTCTGTAGGAGAGAAGATCTACGATACTTCTCCCACCATTCCTGTATTTGATGAAAATGGAGATTACGTGGATTACTGGTACAATGCAGGAAAAGCAGAAAGCCCTGTAGCTTCTTTGCTCAGCGTAAAGAACAAACTGGAAGGAGATAATTTCTTAGGGAATGTTGCCCTTGAATACAAACCGATAGAAAACCTCACCTTCAGATCGCTGCTCGGCATTAACCTTACCAACAGGAGCAACCAGGAATATTATCCCAGGGCAACCACCTATATAGGAGGGCTTTTGGGAGGCCTGGGCATGATCGGGGAAAGGAAGATCACCAATATCCTCAATGAGAATACAGTACGGTATACAAAGATCTTTAAACAGAAACACAACCTGGAATTACTGGGTGGTTTTACCTGGCAGAAGGAACAGGACTTCAGCGCTACCACGGAACCTTCCGGTTTTGCAGACGACAGGTTAGGGCTCAATTCCATAGGAAGCGCTACCGGCGCTACGATCATTGGTTCTTCTTTAACAGAATGGAGCATGGCTTCTTTCATTGGAAGGGTTAATTATCAGTATGATAATAAATATTTGTTGACAGCATCTTTCAGGGCAGACGGTTCTTCTAAATTCGGCGCAGATAACAAATGGGGCTATTTCCCTTCCGTAGCGCTGGGATACCGTTTATCTGAAGAGCCTTTTATGAAAGGCCTGAAATTCATTTCCGATCTGAAATTAAGAGGCAGTTACGGGCTTACCGGTAACCAGGAGATCGGAAGTTATCAGTCCCTCGCTACTTTAACCACTTCCAACGCCTATATCTTTGATAACAAACTGGTACCTGCTGCCAGGCATACAAGATTAGAAAACGGGGAATTGAAATGGGAGAAAACAGGGCAGTGGGATGTTGGATTGGATGCAGCTTTCTTTAATAACCGCCTGAGATTAACAGCAGATTATTATAAGAAAGATACACGGAACCTCTTATTCACCATCGATCTGCAGGCGTATTCCGGCTACAGCAGTGCGCTCTATAATACAGGCGGATTACAGAATAAAGGATTTGAAATAAGCCTGGGTGGAGACATCTTCACCGGTAACTTTACCTGGACGGCGGACATGAACCTCGGGCATAATAAATCAAAGATCACCTCCTTAGGCCGCGCCACCTCTACCACCTTATTTGTTGGTTATCCTCCCGGCAACTTCTTAGGATATGTGTATGAAGGAGTATTTCATACACAGGCCGAAATTGATGCACAAACCGTGCAAACCAATGTTAAACCCGGAGACGCAAGATACAAAGACGTTACCGGTGATGGATTCCTGAATGCGGACGACAGGATAGTAATGGGGAATTCCCTGCCTGAATTCACCTATGGCATCAGTAATGTATTCGGATACAGGAATTTCAGCTTAACGGTATTCCTCCAGGGATCTGCAAAAGCGGATAGAACGGAAGGTACTGGTTTGAATGATCCTTCCGGAACAGGCAATAAATCCCTGAACCTTTTAAACAGGTGGACGCCTTCGAATCCTGACAGCAATATCCCAAGAGCAGGTTACAGCAATGTATTGACTTCCACGTATCAGCTAATGGATGCTTCCTATCTGAAGATAAGGAACGTGCAGCTGAGTTATACTTTCCGCTCAGGCTCCAGTGTTTACCTGTCCGGCCAGAACCTGTTAACGAAAACAGATTACATCGGCTATGACCCAGATGGCGGTGGAGGATATCCCACTGCAACCACACTCATGTTTGGCGTAAACCTTAAACTCTAGAACCATGCAAACAACCACTAAAAATATAGCTACTGCTTTACTTGTACTCGCAGGTGTTTCATTTACTTCCTGCGCAAAGTTCCTGGAAGAAGAACCTAAGAGTTTCCTGGCACCGGAGAACTATTATAAAACAGCAGAAGATGCATTTATAGCACTTACAGGAGCTTATGATGCATTGGGGAGCGGTGGTGAAACATATATAGCCAGAAGGCTGCAATACCTTACCTGGTTCACATCTGATGAGGCATTGCCACCAACGCTTACCGCAGAAAAACCTTTGGATGAATTCAGTTATGTGTCTGATAACGATGATGTATCCCGGGTATGGAATTCCATGTATGCCGCCATCAATCAAGCCAATATCGTACTCAACAGGGTAGCGAAGATAAATATGGATGAAAACCTGAAAACGCAGTATCTCGCAGAAGCGCACTTCCTCAGGGCACTAAGTTACTTTTATGGTGTAAGGTTATGGGGCGACCTTCCGCTGGTGGCAAAAGAAGTAACAGCTATCAGTGAAGTGGATATTGCCAGATCACCGATCAGTGATGTGTATGCCCTGATCATCTCAGACCTGGAATTTGCAGGTTTGCACCTGGCACCTTCCAATCAAAATGGACGGGCAAGGAAGGGAGCTGCAAAAGCTTTGCTGGCAAAGGTCTATCTGACCAGGGCTTCCTCAGCAGCCAAACAAGCGGACGATTATCAGAAATGTGCAGACCTCTGTAATGAAGTATTGACAATGCCTGAGCATGTACTGTTACCTGATTATGAAAAAGCGGTAGGAGGAGAGGATGAGTTTAATAAAGAATCACTGTTTGAGTGGCAGGGAGACCGTGTTTTAACTACTTCAAGCGAATTGTCTATCTTAGGTTCTTTCTCTTTACCAAGAGGAATGTATGTAATACCAGGGCAGGCTGCTTCTGACGGAGGATCTATTGTAAGTGAAGTAGCCTATTTCAACCGTTATCCTGATAATGATTACCGTAAAGAATGTACCTTCTATATTTCGGGGCCTGATAAGAATGGGAATACTATCACCTGGCAGCAATTAGCAGTGCCTTATCCAAGCCCGGCAAAAAAGTACATCAATAAAACCAGCACCACAAGGGATGCTGCTGCCTTTTCCGGAAACTTTGTAGTGCTCAGGCTTTCTGATGTTTACCTGATGAGGGCAGAAGCGTTGAATGAGATATCAGGGCCTACCGCGGATGCATATACCATGATCAATGCCATCAGGGGAAGAGCAAGAAAGAGGAACGGCACCAATCCCTCTGCCACACCGGCTGACCTGTCTGGCTTAACAAAAGATTCCTTCCGGGATGCAGTGCTGAATGAACGTGTGCTGGAACTGGGATTTGAAGGCCATCGCTGGTTCGACCTGGTAAGGACAAAAAGGCTGGTAGAAACTATCAGGGCTATTCATCCTACCTATCCTGTTACGGATAAAAACCTGCTGTTCCCCATCCCCGCCAATGAAATAAAACTGAATCCTAAGATCATACAGAATCCGGAATGGTAATGAAAGTGATAAAGATCATACTGCTGCTGATCTGTCCCTTCCTGGCGAAAGGGCAGAAAACAACCCTGTGGACAGCAAACGAAAACGGCATATTCGCACACTTTGTGTATGGACTTACGGTAACGGATAAAGGGACCATCCTGGCCTTTGCCGAAGCCCGGATAACAGAAAGTGCAGACGATGGTGCGCACCACATCGTTTTGAAACGAAGCACAGATAAAGGCAATAATTTTTCGCCTTCCGTTATTCTCGTGAAAAGTGTGGATGGCCAATCCTGGACGAACCCTACAATTGTGCAGGACAGTAAAACAAGCGAGCTGTTCCTTTTCTATGCCCTTAACCATCACAATACCAGTACACAGGTGTTTTACATCAGCAGTAAAGATGATGGGCTTTCATGGTCTGCTGCTACAGAGATCACTGCCATCTTTGAGCATAATAAACAAGCCTGGACCTTTCATCTGCCCGGTCCCGGGCATGGTATTCAATGGAAGAACAAACGCCTGATCGTTCCGGTATGGCATAGGAGATCTATTTCCTTCGCCGCTGCGGAAAGAGCATACGGTGTTAATTGTATCTACAGTGATGATCATGGTAAAACATGGAAGGTAGGTGAAGATGCCCCGGTAGGGCAGTTTAACGAATCACAGATCGTAACAAAAGCAAACGGGGATATCCTGCTGATAGGCCGTACGCATGCAGGAAAAGATGGTTCCTTCCAGGCGAAGGTGATCAGTAAAGACAAAGGTATCACCTGGTCTTCTCCCCTGGAATATGATAAAGGCCTCACTGGCAGTGTATGTGATATAGGATTGGTACGGTATGCCACAAAGCCCAATATCATCCTCGTATCGCAGCCGGCAGACCTTAAAAAAAGAAGGGACCTCACCATCAGGTTAAGCAGAGATGATGGTAACACATGGGCAGTGAATAAACTCCTGCAGGAAGGCAGCGCTACGTATTCAGACCTGGCGGTGCTGCCCGATAAAAGTATCCTTTGCATGTACGGGCATGGAGGAAACAAACATATGCCGGATACGGTATCACTGGCTCGTTTTAGTTTAGCGTGGCTATCAGATAAGAAATAATATGAAGAAATATATCTACCTGCTTTGTGCAGTGCTGTTCTTTTCAAAGGTGCAGGCGCAACAATGGTTCTCCTGGAATAAAACGCTGGAGCTGCCGGTGAAGGAAGGCTTAAGTAATACCATCACCGGTGTCAGCAACGGCGCTTTAATTGTAGCAGGCGGCAGTAATTTTAATCAACCCATACAGCAGGGAGGGCAGAAGATCATTTACGATAAGATCTATGTAGCTACTGATGATAATACCATGAACTGGAGGGAAGCAGGCAGGCTGCCTTTCCCTTTAGCCAATGCAGCAGTGGTAAATACAAACAATGGTTTGCTGGTGATGGGTGGTACCAATGGTAAAAGCAATTCAGATAAAGTATTCTTACTTCGCTGGGATCCGGTATCAAACAAAGTTGAAACAGATACAGCTTTCCCACGCCTTCCTGTTCCGCTCTCTTCTTTATCAGCAGCCAGGGCAGGTAACAATATTTATATTGCCGCCGGGCAGGATGATGCAGGTCTGCCATCTCAGGGTTTCTGGAAACTGGACCTTACAAAACCTGAATGGCAGCCCCTGCCATCCTGGCCGGGAGCAGCAAGAACAGGCGCAGCAATGCTTACGCAGAGTAATGGGGAGTATGAATGCCTTTACCTGTTTGGCGGTAAAGGAACAGCAGGATATTTAAAAGATGCATTTGCTTACAATACCCACAAACAAACATGGAAAACACTGACGCCATTACCAAGGCCGGCATGGTTTAGCCCTGCTATAGGTTTAGGCCCAACGCATGTGATCTTATTCAGCGGATCTGATGGCCATGATGCAGATAAAGCAATTGAACTGAAAGATGATTATCACATGGTGAAAGAAGTGCTGGCCTATCATACCATTACAGACACCTGGATAAAACTGAACGATGTACCTGCCGGTGTAGCAGGAGCCACAGCCGTACGCTGGAAAGATCAGCTCATGCTGGTAGGAGGAGAATTGCGCCCCGGAGTTCGTACCAGCCAGATACAGGTGGCGGCATTACAAACCGCCAGGCAGAAAAGTAAGTTCGGCTGGATCGATTACAGCACACTGGTAATTTACCTGCTGGTACTGGCACTGATGAGCTATTATTTCTCCCGGAAAAAAACAGATGATTACCTGCTGGGCAGCAAAAATATCCCTTATTGGGTGGCAGGGATCAGTATCATGGCCACACAGGTGAGTGCCATTGGATTTATGAGTATACCGGCAAAGGCTTATGCTATTAACTGGGCCTATTTTGCAGGAGTATTTACCTGGTTCATTGCAGTGCCCATTGTTACCAAAGCTTACATTCCCTTCATCAGAAAGCTGAATGTAGCAAGTGCCTATCACTACCTGGAAGAACGGTTCAATTCAGGTGCAAGGCTTTTCGCCGCTTCTGTGTTTGTGTTCTACCAACTGGCACGCATGGGCCTGGTACTCTATCTTCCTTCACTGGCATTGTCCGCTGTTACGCCATTGGATATTATCACCTGTATCCTGATCATGGGGGTACTGAGTACAGTATATACCGTGGTAGGAGGTATTGAAGCCGTGATATGGATAGAAGTGGTACAGGCGGTATTATTATTCGGAGGTGCCCTGGTTTGTGCAATATTAGCCATTGTGGGGTTAAAGGGAGGCCTGTCTGATTTTTTTACACAAGGCATAGCAGATCAGAAATTCAGTCTTGGACAGGCGGAGTGGAATTTTACTTCTTCCTCGTTGATAGTGATCCTGATCGGGAATATATTCATCCGTTTAGGAAACCTCACCAGCGATCAGGCAGTAGTACAACGTTATATGACCACCCCCGATCTTAAACAGGCAAAAAGAAGTGTATGGGCAGACGTGGCAGTATCCATACCATGGGCTATTGTGATCTATGGTTTGGGAACGGCGTTGTACATCTTCTACAAACAACATCCTGAACAACTCAATCCTTCTGTTACCACAGATGGCATCCTTCCGATGTTCATTGCACAGCATGCACCTGTAGGCCTTAGCGGGCTGATCATTGCAGCCATCTTTGCTGCATCCATGGCTACGCTCGAAAGTCACATACATAGCGTGGCCACTATTTTTACCACAGATTTCTATGGCAGGTATAAAAAGGACCTTACCCAAAAGCAAACGGCAAAAGTAGCAAAGACCGCCACGGTGATCCTCGGTGTATTTGCAACGGCCCTTTCCGTGGTCCTGGTATTTATGGATGTGAATTCCATCCTCGATGTATTCCAGGAGATCACAGGTTTATTCATTGGTGCCTCCACCGGACTTTTTATGCTGGGCATCTTCACTAAAAGGGCTAATGCCACCGGTGCATTGATAGGAGCGATCAGCAGTGGTTTGATCCTGTATTGTGTTAAAACATTTACCCCGCTTAGTTTCTGGCTGTACAGCGCTATCGGTTTCCTGAGCTGCTACATCATCGGTTACCTGGCCAGTTGCGTTCTGCCGGGTAGAAGAGGTTTGCAGGGACTTACTTATTATACCATCAAAGATCATTTAAAAGAGAAATAAATATGGAACATGTTATTGCGCTGGATGCAGGGATGAACAAATACCAGCCGCTGAAAAAGATCATTTGTTACGACGACTTTGACAAAGGCCTGAACGGATGGATGGACTTGCATCCCAATTATGTCGGCAAAGATTTCAATACGCTGCGGTACAGCCATGTGGATAAAACACAATGGGGGCCGCTGATGTTGAGCAGTGCCAGTTTCAGGCTGGCAGGCACGCATGGTTCCATGGATGGTACGTACTCTTTGAAATTATCCACCCGCCAGGCTGCTAATCCTTATACAGAAGCCCCTGCGCCGGGTAGTTTATCACACGGCATAAAACGTTTGACCACACATCTTCCCAAAGGCTTGCGTCAATTTGAAATGTGGTATGCCTACACTCCTGAACAGGACCGGCAGGGACTCAGCGAACAGGCTATGCGCGCATTCGGAATATTCTTCGATATCCAGGATGATGAATACCGCTATTTCATAGGGGCCCGTTACCTCAATGCCGTGAATGGAGAAATGGTACGCCGCTGGCAGATCTTTAAAGCAAAAGAAGTAACAGATGTGGAATGGGCCTATGGCGTGGAAAACGACTGGTGTAAAATGGGTATCGATGCCATGTGGTACGGCAAACGTTATGCAGATGGTTCCACGGATGGCTTTGAATTTATCCCAGGTGGTTACCAGGACCTCTGTTACAATGAAAGTGACGACAAGATCAACTGGAGTTACCTGCGTTTGCTGATAGACACAGAAAAGAGAGAATATGTGGAATTGCAATCCGGCAGCAGGGTCTTTGATCTCAGGGGTATGAAACCTACACTTACGGCTCCTTACGCGAGAATAAAAGGTTTGTTCAATCCCAGTATGTGGGTGGAAAACGATACAGACAGGCGGGTATTCTTTTATGCAGACTCCGTTGTTATTTCAGGCGAATAATTATTAATTGATATGAGACATTTTCATGCATCTGCCGTAGAGCGCAGGAAGTATTTTAAAGGCGCAATGAGCTCTCACCCTATGGAAGCCGGATGGGCAGGAGAAGCGATCTTTTTTTTGATCATAGAAGAATTAAAGGGCAATGATACCCGTTTAAACGCATGTGTAGAAATTTCAGCGGATGGCATCAACTGGATCAAAGAAGGCGCTGTATTTCCATCCATTGATCAACCTGGTCATTACTTCTGTAAAGTATCCCATTTTGGTAACTGGTTAAGGGTGAACGGAGAAATAACCGGCCAGGACGCTGAAATAAAAGCATCTGTTCACCTACATCTGAAAGCATGATCAAAGTTCTTTTATTTGCATGGGTATCCTTAACAGCTGAACACTGGCGTGGATACCAGAAAGACTATCTGCCGGCAGAATGGCAGGTAGAAGATGGGGCACTAACATTGACAAAAAAAGGTGGTGGCTATATCGTCACCAAAGAGAAGTTCGGGGATTTTGAATTGAAACTGGAATGGAAAATATCCGAAGCCGGCAATAGCGGTGTACTCTTTCATGTATCGGAAGACTACAAAAACGTTTATGAAACCGGCCCTGAAGTACAGGTGCTGGACGATGAACGGCACCCGGATGCAAAGAAAGGAGCGGAGGGCACACATAAAGCCGGGGCTAATTATGACCTGATGCCTCCCTTAACGAATGCGGTAAAACCCGCCGGTGAATGGAACCGTTTCCGCCTGAAAGTAAAAGGCGGCCATGTACAGCATTGGCTGAATGGAAAAAAACTGCAGGATTATCAGTTGGGCAGCCCGGAATGGCAACGCCTGGTTGAGAAAAGTAAGTTTGCCGTGATGCCACAATACGGGAAATTCAAATCTGGTCATATTGCCCTGCAGGATCATGGGAACAGGGTATGGTTCAGAAATATCCGCATCCGCAGATTGTAAGGAGAAAATCGTATCTTAGATGAAAGGTCTTTCTGTCTAAACGCAGAAAGACCTTCTGTTTTAATACTATTTTATCATTCCTTCACATAGGGTATTCCTTCGTCGTTCGTTCTACCATCCTATACCCATCCAAGGCACCGCGTAATCGTTAATATACTATCAGCATCTCACTTTTAGCCAGGTCAATGGTCAGTAGTTTTCCTAACCAGTTAATGGAAACAATGCCATCATAGATCAAACCTTCTACAAAAGAAGCATTGATCCCCTCTGCTTTTACCATAGGAGCGGCTTTAGCAGCAAGGCTGCCTACTTTTGTATGGTAAATGGAACTTTTGAAGCTGGTATCTATCTCACTTTTATGCGCGATCCTTTTCACCTTAGTGGTATCGTTCACATCAATGCCCAGGGCAGGGATGTTCTTTGCATTAAAGCGGAATACATTGTTGCCCGCACCACTATCCAGCAGGAATTGAAGGGTAAGTTTATTTTCCAGCGTGAAATAAGCGAAGATGTCCAGCGATTTATCCCGGTTCCTTTCCAGTTGCAGGGGAATAATAGCTTTCGCGGCTTTTTTCCTGGCCGCAAGGCTTTTATCTGTTTCGATGATGAGCCGCTTCTGTTCGTAATCTATGGTGAAGGGCGTTTGCTGAAAGCTCATGAGGGAGATCAACCCGTCTATAGGTCCGAAATTGGCGTCGATCACAGCAACAGTAGGAGATTTAACTGTAAAGCCATCTAAAGTTAGCAGATCGGCGGTGTAAAGATCGGCATCTATTCTTTCCCCTGTAGCGCGGAAACCGGTGAAACCGCCATCCTGTTTAGGGAAATTGCGGAGTTTGTCTGCAAATTTCTTCGTTACTACATGCAGCCCGCCACCGGTATCAAACACAAAATTACCTTCCACTCCATTGATGGAAGCTTTAACAAGGATGTGGCCCCCGGGAATGATCTGTATTGGGATCACTGTCTGGGCATAAAGGGAATGGCATACTATCGTCAGCAGCAGGAGCAAGGAACGTTTCATATAGCACGGTTTAAATGATGCCGCAAAAATACAGAAGGTTGTTGGCAATATCATTCCTTATTCCGGAAGATCAGCACTATTGGCGCTCCCTGTTCCTGAGCAGTAATACAAATGCCAGCATGGGAGCAATTGCAAATGTTCCCATTAACCAGCCTGCCGCTTGCTGTGCACCAACGATCCCGCCGGGATTCAATATTCCTGTGGAATTCGCTACCAAACCAGCCAGTGCGGTACCACAGGAAGTGGCCAGCAATTGCACAATGGAAATAGAAGCAGAAGCTTTTGCTTCTTCTCCCGGCATTGCTGCTTTGAGTACCCTGGTAAGTAAATGAGACCAGCCCATTCCCACTCCTGCACCAATAGATACCAGTAACAGGCACATGCCTATGATATTAAACCCTCCGGGTAATACCACGCTCAAACCGGTTAACCCGATAAAAATGAACACTGGTCCCATCAGGATCATTTTATTGGCCTGTTTATCCATTCCTGCAAAGGCAATGGAAGCGGCAGACCAGCCCAATGCAATGAGTACGGTAAGATAACCTGCTTTGAGCGGGGAGAAATGATGGATCTCCTGCATGAAATACGGTACATAGATCTCCACTGTAGCAGCGATCGCTAAAAAAGAGATCACGAGGTAAGTGGTGCCCAGTTTCGAAGAGATCTTATAAGCCCCATGTGGTAATAAACGGTTGGAAGAATTTTTCTCACTGAACACCAATGCACCCAGCAGTATCACAGCACCTGCAACCCCCGCGATATTGGCAGCCATATGTGCTGTGATGCTTCCCACAGAAATAGAAAGTGCAGCCAAAGTGATCAGCAAAAGTTTAAATAAAGGGATCTTGTCGGGTGCTGCACCACCCGCTTCTTTCTTTGGCAGTACTTTTTCCGTTAACAGTACAATGATGAATGCAATGCCCAATAAAGTAAAGAAAGCAGAACGCCAATGCCCGAACTGTGCAAACACACCTCCGATAAACGGACCGGAAAATGCACTGACGCCCCACATGGCAGAGATGAGCGCCATGGCCCTGGGCCAGAGCTTCTCTTCAAATACAATGCTCACCATTGCATAAGAAAGCGCGAATAATAAACCACCCCCGATGCCCTGGACAAAACGGCCGATCAGTAAAATATAAATGGATGGTGCCAGCGCACAGATCAAGGCACCAACAGAAAAGGAAAAGATCGCTGTTCTGTATGCCACACGGGGCCCTTGTTTAATAAGTGTGCGGGAAGAGATCACAGAACCGATCATGGCTGCTACAATATACACCGTAGTAGCCCAGGAGTAGAAATTCAAACCACCAATGTCGCTGGTGATGGAAGGCATAATGGTGGTGGCTAAATAAACGTCTGTAGCATGCAGCATTACGCCTCCTGCCAGTGCTATTGATTTGATACCGTTGTTTCCTGTAAGTAATGCCGCCCAGCCGGTCTTTTCCTTTGTAATAAGCATGATGGGGGCAAAGGTAATAATAAACCAAATAATTTCTTGGTTTATTATTTAACGTTTTGAACACATACATTACTGTAAATAAAACGTAGCTTACAGATATACAATTTTGTGAATTTCGTATAACATATTAACAACATGAATGACAACAATAAAAAACATGCCATCGTCCGCTTTGCACCAAAGGGGAATGACAGTTTTTTCGAAATGGTGAAAGCGAAAGTGGATGATTATTTCACTGCCAATAAATTATCGCGTTATGCCACTAAAGGCATGTGGGTGAAAACAGTGGTGATGATACTGATCTATGTGGCACCTTATGTGCTGATGGTTACCGGTGTTGGTGCATCCAGTAACTGGCTTTATCTTGGCTTCTGGGCACTGATGGGCCTGGGGGTTGTAGGTATTGGTACCTCTGTAATGCACGATGCCAATCACGGTACCTATTCTGCTAAAAAGAATGTAAACTCCACAATGGCTTATATATTGGAAATGATCGGCGGGTATAGTGTTACCTGGAAGATCCAGCACAATATATTACACCATACTTACACCAATGTATCGGGCCTGGACGAAGATATTGATACCACCGCGCTGCTGCGTTTCTCTCCGAATCATAAGCTGCGCTGGTTCCATCGTTTTCAGTTCCTCTATGCCTGGTGCCTCTATGCAGTAATGACCTTGTTCTGGATGACGGTGAAGGAATACCGTCAGCTGGTACGTTACAACCAGTTCTCCCTGCTCAAGAAAGCCAAGACCACGCTGCCAAAGGCCATCACCCATCTTACTTTGTATAAACTGTTCTATTACGGTTATATCATTGCATTACCCTTATTGTTCTCCGGAGTTTCCTGGTGGATGGTATTGGTAGGTTTTGCCGTAATGCATGTGATAGCAGGTGTTGCGCTGGCCTGTATATTCCAGCTGGCCCACGTGATGGAAACATCTTCTTATGCTGAGCCGGTAATGGATGAAGGTGGTGAACAAAGGATGGAAGAGAACTGGGCTGTGCATCAGTTACTCAACACATCTAACTATGCACCCCGTAATAAATGGCTTTCCTGGTTTATAGGTGGATTGAACTATCAGATAGAACACCATCTGTTCCCGGGCATCTGCCATGTGCATTACCCTAAATTGTCCCCGATCATTCATAGTTCTGCGCAGGCCTTTGGTTTGCCTTATAATGTACAACCTACTTTCCTGCATGCCCTTTGGGACCATGCCCGGATGTTACATATTTTGGGACGAAAACCCAGGACATAAAAAAAGGGCGGTAAGAATACCGCCCTCATAAATTTTTAACCATATCCTATGAAAAACCTTAACAAAGATAGGCAGAGAACTTTCCCTCCAATACTTCATTTTGCCAACGCACAGTTTTATCTGGTGAACGTAGCGTTTTTACTGTTGTTAACCTGAACTTAACAGTTATTAAAATCTTCCGTTTTGCGGAAGTGGTTGATTACTAATCTTTTTGGCCTGAATTGTCATAAAATGCTAACTTGCCATTTATGACAACAAAATTTGAAGCCTCCGCATCTTTTGCACAAAGCATGGATGTGCTTGATCCTCTGCATGTTCTAAAGTCCCGTTTCCACTTCCCGCAACACCAGGGAAAGAACAGCATCTACTTCTGCGGCAATTCCCTCGGCTTACAACCAAAGAGCGTTACTGCGGCTATACAACAGGAGTTATCTGACTGGCAGGAAATGGCGGTAGAAGGTTATTTCCGTGCAAAGAATCCCTGGTTATACTACCAGTACAATTTTGGGAAAGGATTATCCGCTATGATGGGTTGCAGTGAAGAAGAAGTAACGGTGATGAATACGCTTACCGTCAACCTTCACCTCATCCTGCAAAGCTTTTACCGCCCCGCGAAGGAGCGTTTTAAGATCATCATGGAAGCAGGTGCTTTCCCCTCTGATCAATATGCCATAGAAACCGCCGTAAAGCTTCATGGCTTTGATCCGGAAACCGCTATTGTGGAAGTACATCCCTTGGCCGGTGAAAAGTTATTACGCACGGAAGTGATCCTGCAAACCATACAGGACCATAAGGATACACTGGCCCTGGTACTCATGGGGGGTATCAATTACTACACAGGGCAATTCTATGATATACCCGCTATTACCGCAGCAGCGCATAAAGCAGGTGCTTATGCAGGTTGGGACCTTGCACATGTGGCGGGCAATATTCCTTTGCAGTTGCATAACTGGGCTGTGGATTTTGCCGTTTGGTGTTCCTATAAATACCTGAACGGAGGCCCCGGTGCAGCAGGTGGCCTGTATGTACACGAACGTTTTGGGAATGATCCTGCTTTTCCGCGTTTAGGGGGCTGGTGGGGAAACGATGAGAAAACAAGGTTCAAAATGGAAAAGGGTTTTGTTCCCCGGAAAGGAGCCGCAGGGTGGCAGATCAGTACAGCACAGGTGTTTAACATGGTAGCCCTTAAAGCATCTATGGAAATATTTGAGGAAGCAGGCATACATGCATTACGTGAAAAGAGCCTGCAACTCACGGCTTACCTGGAACACCTGATCCGCCGGTCACCATTACCATGTGAGATCATCACGCCGGAAGATCCAACGCAGAGAGGCGCACAGCTTTCTTTATTCTTCCCCGAAAATGGAAAAGCCATTCACGCGCAAATGATGGAAACAGGTATTATCTGTGATTATCGCGAGCCAGGTGTGATCAGGCTGGCACCTGCACCTTTGTATTGTTCTTATACTGATGTGTTCAGGTTCTACGAAGTACTTACTTCCCGGTAGTGTACCCCACTTTGTAATTTGCCTTTTTTGTTTAAATTGAAAGATGAAAATAAATACCTGGCTGGCCCTGGGCGATTCTTATACCATTGGCGAAGGCGTTCCTTTACACGAAAATTTTCCTTACCAGGCACTGCAATTACTGCGCAATCGTGGCTTATTATTCCATGCACCGGAGATCATTGCCAAAACCGGCTGGACGAGCGATGAACTCATCGCACATATGCAGCAGGTACGCCTGCAGCAGGAGTATGACAGGGTAAGCATCCTGATCGGTGTAAATAATCAATACCGCGGCATGGATGTAAAGGATTTTGAAACTACGCTGGAATGGCTGGCCGCAAAAGCATTGCAGTTCACAAATGGTCATGCGGAAAGGGTAGTAGTGATCAGTATTCCGGACTGGGGTGTTACACCTTTTGCGCAGGACCGGGATGCCAGTGCCATTCATGATGCCATTGACCGGTTCAATGCCGTTAATCAAAAGCTCAGCAGGGAAAAAGGATTCCATTACATAGATATTACAACGGACTACCGGAGCACCGGCATGCTGCAGGAAAGTGTGGTGGAAGATATGCTGCATCCATCAGGGAAAGTTTATAAAGAATGGGCGCAAAAGGTGGCGGAAGTTTTTTATATTGAAAAATGAAACACGTTATGATCTCGTGCTGCTTCCTTGTCTTGGGCAGCACATTCTCCTATGCACAGAACAGGTCTCAATGGGTATATCCCGATAACAAAGGCCGGCTGGTTTATAAAACCACAGCCGCCGGGGACCGTATCATGGACTTCTCTTATGCAGGATACAAAGGTGGTGGCGTAGCCTTGCCTGATGTACCTGTTAAGAAAAAAGTAGCACCATCCGGTAGCGCAGATGATACACAACTGATCCAATCCGCCATCGACGAAGTGTCTGCTTTGCCTCTACAGCAGGGCTTCCGGGGAACCGTATTACTGGAGCCCGGTACTTTTACCTGCACCGGTCCGCTTATTATAAATGCTACAGGTGTTGTATTGCGTGGCAGTGGAAGCGGTAAGAATGGAACTACTATTAAGATGACGGGACCCAAACATGCAGCTGTTTTAATTGGAACGGCAGGAAAACAAGCTGCTGGTTCCAAAAGCATGCCTGTAACAGATACTTACCTTCCCGCAGGCAGCTCTTCTTTCAAAGTAGCAGATGCTGCTGCTTTTTCAAAGGGAGACCAGGTCCTTGTAAAGAAACCTGTCACAGAAGAATGGATCCACCAGATGGAAATGGATAATTTAAAGCGCGACGGTAAACCACAAACATGGATAAGTAAGAATTCCTTCTTAGTAATGGAGCGGAAGATCACGTCTGTTTCCGGCAATACTATCACTATAGATATACCGCTGGCAGATGGTGGAAAGGGTATTGTAATCAGCCATGCCGGGGCTTCCGAACGTATCACGGATGTGGGCGTGGAACAATTGCACATACAATGCCCGCCATTGGAAATTGATTACGGGCATGCACCGTATTCCGGTATTAAGATCAATGCAGATGATTGCTGGGTGAAGGATGTATACTGCGAAGAAACCATGAACACTACTACGCTGGCAGGTAACCGTATCACCATGCAGCAGGTGGTGGTAACACATACTTACACCAACCTGGGTGCATCCAAACCAACGGATTTCAGCCTGGAAGGCAGCCAGAACCTGATAGACCGCTGTGAAGTAACAGGTGGCAATACTTACTTCGTTTGGACGGCTGGTTTGAGAGCTGGCCCCAATGTTATATTGAACAGTACTTTCCGTGGCCATGGGAGCCGCATTCAACCACATATGCGTTGGTCAACCGGTTTGCTGGTAGATAATTGTACCGTAGCAGATGGAGGTATTGATTTTATGAATCGTGGTGTAGCCGGTTCTGGTCACGGTTGGACGATGGGTTGGGCTGTAGCCTGGAACTGTATAGCTAAAACATATGTAATTCAAAACCCTCCCGGTGCTGCGAACTGGGCTATCGGATGTATCGGTACAAGATATCAGACAGCCCGTTTGTTTGACAGTAGCCCCGTATTACCGGATGGTAATTTTGACTCCCATGATAAACCGGTATTCCCGCAAAGCCTCTATCTCGCGCAGTTAGCGGAACGCCTGGGTAATAAAGCGTTGCAGCATATCGGGTATAAAGAGAATGGCGGATTCCGCAATAAGCAGGTGGCGCCGCTGCCTCCTTTGAAAGTAGAAACAGATCCCGTATACGGTATCAATAAAGCGTTACATCGCCCCATCAATACAAGTGGTGGTACCCGTGGTGAAAATACCCTTGATGCTGATCCCGCAACTTACTGGACTACAGATGAAGGGAAAACAAGCGGTACGCTGGAAATTGATATGGAAAACCCTGTAGCGCTCAGTGCCGTTGCTATCAGCGAAGTATTGGGGAACAGGGTAACTGCATACAAAGTAGAAGGGCAGGTGAATAGTGATTGGAAGTTATTGGCAGAAGGCACCACTATCGGTAACCGTAAAACAGCTGAATTCCCGAAAGAAACCATCTGGAAAGTAAGGGTAACCATCATCAGTGCAACAGACCGGCCTGCTATCAGTGAGGTGGGATTGTACCTGAAATAGGAAGCGTAATAAGATGTTTATACAAACCGGGCCGGCGCAGGCTGGTGGTTTGTTAAATAATCAAGCCGGCCAGAACACTGGCCGGCTTTGATTATTTATATAACAAAGGTTCCTATCGCATTTTGTAGCCGGGAAAAATACTATTGCTCCAAAAACGCCTTCAGGTTTGTACCAATGATCTCCGTCCAACCCTGTGCAAAACTTTCTCTTCTGAAATTCTTGTTGTCTTGCGGGAAAGTATCCAGCCCTGCATGCGTCAGTTGCAACCTGGTTTTATCCCCTTCCGGGAAAAGTTCCCAGGTAACAAAGGAATTGCCGGGATATTTTCCGTACCGCCAGGTGTAAGTCAGTTTTTTACCCGGGATCACCTCTGTTACTTTGCAAAGGTGCTGGTATTGCTCACCGCCTTCTTCTCCTCCATAAAACTCAAACTCATAGCCAACTTCAGGTTTAAAACCCGGCAGGTCGAAATACCATGATTTCATCTTGGCAGGATCTGTTATCGCTTGCCATACTTTATCGGCAGGAGCATTGTAGATCCTTTCGATTACAAATGGAGATACCGTCATATGAATTGATTTTTACATTAATTGGTAACCTTATGGTTACAAATATAAGAAACCTTTTGGTTACACAAAATAAAAATGGTGATCCCCATAGAAGGGAACCACCACTTACGGTTGCTCAAATTTCGTGCTAAGAAGCTGTAATTACATTCGCCAGGATCTGTACCACACCTGGTTCATTCACCGTCACTTTCAGTGAAAGCAGTTTGTTAAAGGTGAGCGGATAGGGGAATCCGATGGTCACTGTTTCCAGTGCTGCACCACTGCGGAATACGGAAATTCCATAGCTGTTAGCGGAAGTAAGGCCCTGGTTGAACAATGCCGCGACAGAGATGTTCACCACATTTTGTCCGTCAATATCCAGGATAATAAAGGTGAGATCGGAATTACCGCCCTGTTTGGTGATCTCTGCGGAAAGAAAGAGCCCTGGCCCTTTTACTTTTACCAGTTCTTTGGTGGAATTAACTGCTACATTGTTCACTAAGCCCTGGTTACGTACGGGGTTTACCACTGCTCCGATGAGTGAGGATGCCATAAAACTTGCTTTTTGGGGTGAGGTAGATAATTTTTATGGCACTAAGGTCGTTTTTTTATAGGATCCGGAAACAGCGCATTAATACTGGAAAAAACAGGTATATATACCCGTTTAATTTTAATTTCTTATGTTTGTAATATGTCAGGCATTATTTCACATATCTCTAAGGTATCCATCAGGCGCTTTGCACCTGTTGCAGAGTCCCTGAGCGCCTGTGTCAGCAAACAATTCCGTACCTTCTGTAATAAACTCTATTACATCTCAAACTTTAAGGACTTCAATACCCTGACCCTGGCCTGCTAGACAGGAACAGGGGCCCCCTTCTACCTTTATTTCACACGTTTAATTGAATTGCAATGACCAGGAATCCTGTAACAAAGATTTCGGTCAGAGGCATGATCTTATTCATTCTTGTAATTGCTAATGCGCTTGTGCTCAAAACTGCGCTGATTACAGGAAATGAGTGGTGGTACCTGGCATTGGTGATAACCATACCCTTACTGCTGATCCTCCTCTGGCTTATTAGAAAACCATAAATTAAGTATTATGCAAAAAGTAAAACATCAGCTGGTGTTCAGAGAGGATGATTATGAAATGTTAACAGCCTGTCTGAACGATGCACAGCGCGAAAGCGCATTTGGCGCGCATGTAATGGCAACACTGAAAGCAGATTTCAAAAGAGGAATACGGGTAAGCCGGGATGAATTTCCTGCTGATGTGGTACGCCTTAATTCACGCGTGAAATTAAAAGAAGCAGGCAATAATAAAGTGATGGAACTGGTGCTGGTAATGCCGGACGAAGCAGACATCAAACAAAGGAAGATCTCCGTAATGGCCCCTGTAGGCGTGGCCCTGATAGGGTTCCGGGAAGGGCAGGAGGTTATGTGGCAGGTGCCCTCCGGGCAGAAAACTTTCACGATCGTAGAAGTGGAAAACCAGGATTAAAGAAAGGGACGTCTCAAAAGTAATTTGATGGGCTTGAGAATTGCATAAACGAAAATTCTCTCCATCAAATTACTTTTGAGACAGTCCCTTCTTTTTAATTTGATCTCCTGTAACCTAAATAAAAGAATAAAGGAAACACCAGCAACGTAAGCACTGTGGCCGTGATCAATCCGCCGATCACTACAATGGCCAGTGGTTTGGATGTTTCAGAACCAATGCCATTGGACAATGCGGCCGGTAATAGACCAATCGCTGCCATCAGGGCCGTCATCACCACAGGCCGCACCCTTGTTCTCAAACCTCCTTTGATAGCCTGTTCCAAAGGATTAGGCTGTTTCTTTAATTGCTGCAGGTTCTTTTTGAACACACTGATCAGGATCACCCCGTTCTGTATACAGATCCCGAACAGGGCAATAAAACCGATCCCCGCGCTGATACTAAAATTAGTACCGGTGATCAGCAGGGCAGCAATACCGCCTACAATCGCAAAGGGCACATTTAATAATACCATACCTGCATCTTTTACATTCCCGAACATAATAAAGAGGATCAGGAAAATGATCAGCAGGCTGACAGGAACTACTTCTGCCAGGCGTTTGGTGGCCCGCTGCTGATTTTCAAAATCACCTGCCCATTCCATTTCATAGCCTTTATCCAGGTGAACGGCTGCATTTACTTTTTCCTGCGCTTCCGCTATGGTGCTTCCCATATCTCTGCCGCGTATGGAGAATTTTACAGCAGTGAAACGTTGATTATCGTCCCGGAATACAATACTCGGGCCGGTGGATGTAGTGATCTTTGCAATGTCCTTGATGGGTACCTTGGTACCATGAATGGAGGGAACAAGCAAACTGCTGAATGATTCAGCATTATTCCTGTATTTTTCAAGGTAACGCAGCCGCAACTGGAATTTCTTTTCTCCCTCATAGATCTGTGAGATAGCTTTCCCGCCGATGGCCATTTCAATGGTGGCATTTGCATCTGCGGTGGTAACACCATAGAGGGCCAGCTTATTTTCATCCAGTTCTATGCGCAATTCCGGCTGCCCTATGTTACGGATCACCCCCAGGTCTTCCACACCGGGAATATCCTTCATCACATCATAGATCTCATTGGCCCGGCTTTCTGTATAAGTAAGACTGTCCCCATACACCTTCACACACAAAGAGCCTTTTACACCGGATACGGCTTCTTCCACATTATCCATAATCGGTTGGGAGAAGTTGAGATTTACACCCGGCGAAACACTGAGCCGTTCCTGCATCTGCGCAATCAGTTCTTCTTTGGAAAGGCCGCTTTTCCATTCTTTCTTCGGATAGATGTCCACATGGAATTCAATGTTATAGAATCCGGTAGCATCCGTACCATCATTAGGCCGGCCGGTCTGGGACATTACCTGTTTCACTTCCGGAAATTCACGAAGGGTGCGGCGCATTTTATTGGCAAGGTCCCGGGATTCTTCCAGGGATATGCTCAGCGGGCAGGTAGCCCTGATGTATATGGCCCCTTCATCTAATTCCGGCAGGAATTCACTCCCCAGGAACTTAAAGGAAAACATCCCCACGGCTACTATCCCTGCAGAAACCAGGAGTGTGATCCCTTTTCTCCGGTAAGTAACGGAGAAAAGTTTCATGACGCCGTTGGTTAATCCTTCCACGATAGGATTATGTCTTTCCCGCACATTCTTCCGCAGCAGCAAACTACTCAGCAAGGGCACCAGCGTTAAGGTAAGGATGAGTGCGCCGAGTAAAGCGAAACCTAATGTCCATGCAAGTGGCGAGAACATTTTACCCTCTACTTTTTCAAAGGAGAAGATGGGCAGTAATGCCGCGATGATGATGAGCTTGGAAAAGAACACAGCCTTTCCCAGTTCTCCGCCGGTATTTTTAATGATCCCGAGTTTAGACATCTTGTTGAACCTTTCCATACCATGTTTCTTCGCCGAGTGGTCCAGTAGTACAAAGATGCCTTCCACCATCACCACCGCCCCGTCTATGATGATCCCAAAATCTATCGCCCCCATCGACAGTAAGTTGGCGGACATGCCTTTGAGTGTAAGACAAATAAAAGCGAACAGCAGGGCCAGTGGTATCACTACTGCCACGATCACTGTTGTACGCCAGTCTGCCATAAAGATGAATACGATCACGGTCACAAAAATGATCCCCTCCAGCATATTATGCAGTACGGTATGTGTGGCAAAATCAATGAGATTATTGCGATTGTAGAAGGTATCTATCTTTACATCGGCAGGTAGTACTTTTTCATTGAGTTGATCTATTTTATCCTGTACCCGTTTAATTACCTCGCTGGGATTTTCTCCTTTACGCATTACAATAATACCTTCCACCACATCGTTCTGCATATCCCTGCCTACCTGGCCCAGCCGCGGTAATGCAGAGATGTCCACATCCGCAATGTCCTTTACAAGTATAGGTGTGCTGTTGATATGCGTGACGATGATATTGCCTATTTCCTCTGTATTATTCAATAAGCCAATGCCCCTTACCACGTAAGCCTGCGAATTATCTACGATCACATCTCCTCCCACATTGATATTGCTTTTGGACACTGCTTCGTAAACATCCAGTGGTGTAATATCATAAGAAGCCAGTTTATGCGGGTTCACTTTGATCTCATACGTTTTTACCTCCCCTCCGAAACTTACCACATCTCCCACACCCGGCACCCCCAGAAGCCTTCTTTGCACTACCCAGTCCTGCAGAGTTTTAAGTTCCTGTACGGTTTTGGTTTTACTGCTCAGGGTGTAGCGGAATATTTCGCCAGTAGGGCCGGTAGGAGGCTGTACATCGGGGTCTGCGCCGGAGGGAAGGTCTACATCACGCAGGAGGTTGTTCACCTGTTGCCTGGCAAAATAATCTTCCACTTTATCTTCAAAGATCACCTTGATCACAGAGAGCCCGAATACGGTAGTAGACCTCACCGCCGTTTTTTTCTGCACCGGGTTCATGGCAATCTCAATAGGTGCCGTCACAAATTTCTCTACCTCTTCCGCACTTCTGCCGGGCCATTGTGTGATGATAGTGATCTGTGTATTGGTAACATCCGGAAAAGCCTCAATGGGTATATTCTTATAGGCGATGGCACCCCATACGATCAGTATAAAGGTTGCCAGGAAGATGAATAATTTATTCTTAAGCGAAAAAGCGATGATCGCTTTGATGGTTTTTGTCATGTTACTTTACATTTAATGCATCATAGATAAATACCTGCGACTGCGTTACCACATTTTCTCCTGCTGTAAGGCCTTCTATGAATGCTTTATCATCTACCCGTTTGATCACCCTGATCTCGCGGATAGCCAGTGAAGCATCTTTTTTCACCACCACATATCGTTTGCTGTTATCCATTACCACTGCTTTTGCGGGGATACATAGTTGTGGTGTGCCGCCTATCCTGGAGCTGAGGTATACCCTGGCAAACATTTCCGGTTTCAGCTCATTGTTTTTATTTGGCATGCTGATGCGCACTTTCATGGTACGGCTTACTGCATCCAGCACATTGTAGATCTTGTCTACCCTTCCGGCGTATTCCTTATCCGGATTGGCCAGGGTGGATACAATCACCGGATCGTTGAGGTGGATGCTGTTAATGTCCGATTCGTAAACATTGGCGATCACCCATACGGTAGAAAGGTCTGCGATGGTGAAAAGATTGCTGTTGTTATCCTGCCTTACTTCCGAATTGCCGGTGATATTCTTTTCGATGATGCTGCCGGAAATGGGTGCTTTTACGGTATAACCGGCTTTGCTGTTCCCGCCGGTAATGGCATTGATCTGTTGTGCTTTTTCCAGTTCGGACTTAGCTTTATTGTATTCGATCTGTGCGCTGAGATATTCCTGTTCGGTGATCAGGCTGCCCTGGTATAAGGAGCGGCGTGTTTCCATGTTCTTCAAAGCCATTTCTGCATTGGCATTGGCGAGGGAGAGATCGTTGTTTACAGCCGCCACTTCAGAACTTTCCAGTGTGGCCAGTACCTGGCCTTTCTGCACCATGTCTCCCAATTCTACTTTTACCGTGCCAATACGGCCACTGACCAATGCATATACTTTGGCCTGTTGCTGTTCTGTAGGTACTATTTTGCCGTTCAGTTTTACCAGGTCCGTCATTTCCTCCAGTTTTGCCGGAGCTGTTTGTAATTGCCTGATAAGACTGTCCGGCAAAGGGTTCACTTCCTTGATGGGTACCGGCGTTGCCTGCTGGCAGGAAGCCAGTGCAGCCCCTATCCATAAAATTTTAATTTGCTTCATTGTTCAGTAAGTTTTTCCCGATTACATAGTTTAGTTTTTCTATTGCCTGCATCCGGTCGTTCTGCATATTGTTTAACCGGAGGATATTTTCTTTATAGGAGTCGTAGAAGTCCGTGAATTCCAGCAGGCTGACCTCCTTTTTCAGCAGATGTTCTCCCATGTTCTGTAAGAGTATTTCCAGCTGTAACCGGAAGCCCGGATCTATGGCAAACACTGCCTTTTCCGTATTGAGCGCTTGTGCATACACCGTGCGTACTTCATTTTCCACCACCGCCGCCTGCTGTTCCAGTAAGAGCTTTTGCTGTGCAATATCCACCCTGGCCGCTTTGATGTTTCCCTGGTTACGATGAAAGAAAGGAAGGTCCATGGCTACATTCAGCAGGCTGGCGTTATCGATGTAATTGCTGCGTTTGTCGAACATAGCACCAACAGTAAGGTCCGGTACGGCCATTGCTTTCTGCAGCCGGTAGTTTTGTTCGCTGTACTGCAATGCATGTTGCGCTAGCCTGAGGTCTTGCCGGGTAAGCAATGCCGTATCCAGCAGGGTTTGCAGATCAGTACGCCGCAGGGAAACAGGTTCCGCCGTTACCTCCGTTACATACCAGGTATTTTGCCGGTGCAGGAGTAACTGTAATTCACTTTGCATATCATGGCATTCATTCAGCAGGCTGGTGTGTTCTGCACGAAGGTTATACAACAGCGATGTGACGCGTACGGCATCTTTACCGGAAACAATACCTTTCGCCTGAAGGCCATGGTAGGTCGTTTGTAAGGTTTCCAGTGTGCTTATCTGCTGCTGCAATGCAGCTAAAGTATTCTGCTGGTAATGCGCTTTATAGAAATTACTGCGCAGGGTGAAACTTAAGGTACGCAGCAGGTCAAAGAACCTGTCTTCTGCCATGGAAGAAGCTGTACGGGCCAGTTTTACCTGTTTGTTGCGTTTGCCTGCCAGCAATATGAGCTGTTCCGCTGCAATAGCATATTGGCCGGATGTGTTGCCAATGTCTGCAAACCTGTTATTGTTGGGATTATAGACACTTCCTTCCAGCTTCAGGTTGGGATTGGGAAAGAGCTTCATTTGTACCACTTCGGCCTGTGCTTTAGAGATATTATATTTTTCAGCGAGCAGGTACAGGTTATGTTCCAGGAATTGTTTTTCTGCCTGTGGCAGGGTAATGCGCAATGTATCCTGCGCATACCCGTACATGCTTATGATCAGCACGCCGATCGTAAGCATGAGATTGCGTTTGCAATTCATTGTATTACAAATTAATTGTCAGATGTTGTAAAAGATTAAGTGGAAAGGGGCTTCAGGCCTGTTCGGGGGGAGGGGTTACTATTTCATAAGGTATAAATACCGGTTCCTGCGTAAAGCCTTCCGGGTAAACGCGGGCTGCTACCGTGAAATTTGTATGATCTTCTATATGAACAGGGGCGCTCAGGATGCAGTACTGTATATCTATCTGCTGATAGAACCCAGGCTGATCGTTATCCTCATCTTCCGGGGAAGGATCATCGTACCCGAATACCACCTGTACCGTATATTCGAGTGCGGAATTGATATCATCTTCCAGCTGGCCATGGGCATCATACACATCCACTTCACCCGTTTCCGGCAAAAATATGCCGGTATTGAAGTGAAGAAGCAGGAAAAGATATGCAATGATACGCCGCATGTGCTGTAAAGGTAAGCCCTCTGGTGAAGGGGATGCCTTAAAATAGCCTTAAAATCATTTTAAGGCCATCAGTAAAAAGTACCATAAAACCCCTGAATGGTCATAGGCTAATCCCGCCGGCTGCAGTACCTTTGTATCATCATGAAACCAGCCATCCCGGTATATGATATTTGCAGCCTCAGTATGGGGAAAGATCAGCAGGACCTGCTGATCGAAAGATTAAACCATTACCTGCAAAATAACTACCAAAAGGCCATACACCAGCACGGCCACTCATTCTACCACCTGGTATTATTTACCAAAGGAAGCGGTAGCCATACCCTGGATTTTACGAAGTTCAGTGTACAGCCTTACCAGGTTTATTTTATGATCCCGGGCCAGGTACACAACTGGCACTTTTCACCGGATACAGACGGTTATGTGATCCATTTTTCGGAAACATTCTTCCGCTCTTTTTTAATGCATCACGATTACCTGGAACGTTTTCCTTTTTTCAGTGGTGACAGTAAGGACCAGGTACTAACAGTACCACTCCCCGCAAGGGAAGAAGTGAAAGCGTTGTTTGAGAAGCTGGTAGCAGAAATGGAAACGCCGCAGTTTGATATGATCCGCGTGTTGATGCTGCAATTATTCCTGCTCATTGAAAGAACGAGCGTAAGGGAAAAGAAGAAAGCCATTCCCCAGCAGAAACTGCTGGTATTGCGCAACTTTCAGCAGCTGATCAACAAACACTACCGTACCATTAAATTACCAAAGGAATACGCAGAACTGTTATATATCACACCCAATCACCTCAATGCCCTCTGCCAGGACCTCCTGGGCAAAACGGCCGGTGAGCTGATCCGGGAAAGGATCCTGCTGGAAGCAAAACGTATGCTCACCAATGCAGACCTTACCGTAACCCAGATCGCGTATGAACTCAACTTCCAGGATAATTCCTACTTTAACCGCTTCTTCAAAAAGTATGCAGGCATCACCCCGGATGATTTCAGAAAAAGCTTAAATAATTAGTATATGTGTGCCGAAAAAACAGACCACAAACCCAACCTTATCCTCAGTGTATTAAGTAATAAATGCCCGCGTTGCAGAAGGGGTGACCTCTATCAGCACAAAAATCCCTATCGCCTGGGCAGCTTCATGAAAATGAATGAACATTGCCCCGTATGCGGCCAGCCTACAGAGCCGGAAACAGGTTTCTACTTTGGTACCGGTTATGTAAGTTATGCCCTTTCCATTGCCCTGAGCGTGGCCACCTTTGTTGCCTGGTATGTATTATTGGGTTTTTCCCTGTACGATAGCCGTCTTTTCTGGTGGCTGGGCATCAATGGCGCACTCCTGGTTATCTTACAACCCATACTGATGCGGGTTTCGCGGAGTATCTGGCTCGCCTTCTTTGTTTATTATGACAGAAACTGGCGGCTTCAGTATAAAGTTTAAAGATATGCTGTATTTTGCGGCTCAACCGAGTCGTATAAGTGAGCATGAGATCCTGCTATATAACCGCTTTATTGTTTCTATTGATGTCCGTTACCTTGAAAGCGCAATTGCGTTTCAAACATCTGGGCATTGCGGAAGGATTGTCTCAAAGCTCCGTTTACTGCCTCTACCAGGATGCCAAAGGTTTTATCTGGATAGGCACCTTTGATGGTCTCAGCCGCTACGATGGCTACAGTTTCCGCCACTTCAAATATGATCAGAACCGCCCCTTCAGCATGAGTTCCAATGAACCCATTGCGCTGGGAGAAGATAGTGAAGGCAACCTGCTGGTAGGTACTTCCCTGGGCATGGACCTTTTCGACTGCAAACTGGAACGTTTCCATAAAATAGTTTCCTCCGATAAAAGGAACGACTTCCATTTCCGTTATGCCAAGCTGATCAAAAGGGATAGTAAGGGCAATCTCTGGGTAGCCACCAATAAAGGGCTGTTCCGTTATGATGAAAAGCAACGCGTGCTGCACCCGGTAGACCTGGGCAAAGGTCCCGGCAAACCTTCTATCAGCGCCATTGCGGAAGATAAGAACGGCATCTTATGGCTGGGCAGCGCAAAAGATGTGATCTGCTATAACCCCCAGAGCCGCCGCATTCTGCCGCTTCCGGTTTCCCTGCTTCAAAATCCCCGTTACCTCAAAAGCTTTGTACACAGCATTGCTATAGACAGTATGCACAATGTTTGGATAGGTACGGAAAAGGATGGTTTACTGATATGGGACCGCAAAACGGATGTGGTGGAGAATTACAATTCAGAAACCAGCCCTTTACAGATCAGCAGCGATATGGTAAGGGCTATCCTCTTCCACAACGGAGAAGCATGGATAGGTACGCGCAACGGGCTGTATACCCTCAATGGCAGCAGGACCACCGTAAAGAATTATGTGGTGGACAAGTACGATCCTTATTCCATTTCAGGTAATTCCGTGCTCTGTTTTATGAAAGATAATGCCGGCAGTATATGGGTAGGTACCTTCGCCGGCGGCCTCAGCATTGAGCATCCGGGAAATGAGAACTTCAGCTACATCAACGAGCAGCTGGGCCGTCAGCCGGGATTGAGCAACAGGGTGGTGAGCAGCATCAAGGAAGATAAGGACGGCAACCTCTGGATCGCTACAGAAGGTGGTGGCGTTAATTATTACAATACAAAGAAGAATACTTTTCAATACATCCGCGTAAATCCCCGCGCGCCGCATCATATCAATCCTGAAATGGTGAAAGCCATTCACCTGGATGAAAAGCAGAACCTCTGGATCGGTACGCTGGAAGGGCTTTTCAGGTATCATCAGCCTTCCGGGAAAATGCTTTCCTATCCCCTGAAAGAAACACCCAAACACTTGTTGGATGATGTGGTGTATGGTATTGCGGGGGATGAGGAAAATACCTGGATAGGAACTAAAGGTGGTTTATTCCAGATGGATAAGAACGGGGCTTTTACCCGTTACCGGAATAAAAAAGAAGATCCGCACAGCATTATCTCCAATGATATCAACACACTCATGCAGGATAGCGAGGGTGGTGTATGGATCGGTACAGAAGTAGGCCTGTCCTGCCTCCCGAAGGGAAGGAAACAGTTTGTCAATTACCTGAAAGAATACGATAGCGTATTCAACAAGAATGCGATCCTTTGTATCTATGAGGACGATCGCCGGAATATCTGGATAGGCACAAGGGGAGGAGGATTGAAATTACTGAACAAGGAACGCAACCAGTTCTTTACGCTGGATACCGCTTTCGGTCTCTCGTCCAATATTGTGCATGGCATTACCCAGGATAAAAAGGGAGACCTCTGGGTGAGCTTTAACCAGAGCATTGCCCGCATCACCTTAGGAAAAGCGCATGGGCCTTTTAGCAAAGAAGAAGTGCAGGTGGTGAATTATTCCGTGAACAATGGATTGGGCAGTAACGAATTCCTGGCGGCCGCATGCAGAACAGCATCCGGAGAAGTAATGTTCGGCGGCAATAACGGCATTGTTCAATTCCACCCGGATAAGCTGGTGATCAATAAAGTGAAAGCCCCGGTGGTATTCACTTCCTTCAGTATTAAAAACAAACCGGTGACCATAGGGGGAGAACATTCTCCCCTGGAGCAATCCGTCAGTTATACAGATCATATCACCCTCACGCACGACCAGGCTTACTTTACGCTGGGTTTTGCGGCACTGAACTATATCAATTCCAGCACCAACCAATATGCCTACATGCTGGAAGGCCTGCATGGAGAAACGCAATGGAACTATGTGGGGAATCAGCAAACGGCTACTTATACCAACCTGGATGCAGGGGATTATGTGTTCAAAGTAAAAGCCGCCAATAACGATGGTTACTGGAATGAACAATATGCCAGCCTGCATATTACAGTGCTGCCGCCACTCTGGAAAACCTGGTATGCTTACCTGTTCTACCTGCTGGTGATAGGAGGTATCTTATATATCTTCTGGTCCCATTCCATTAAAACCACCCGCCTCAAACATGAGATCTTGTTGCAGCAGCGGAGCCGTGAGAAGGACCAGGAACTGGCGCAACGCAAACTTTCCTTCTTCACCAATATTTCCCATGAGATCAAAACACCGCTCACTTTAATATTGGCACCGCTGGAAAAACTGGTGGATGAAGAGAAGGGGAATAATAAAGTATTAAACCAGCTGCTGCTGATGCAACGGAATGGAGAAAGGCTGATGCGTTTAACGGATCAGTTGCTGGATTTCCGCAAGTTCGAAGCAGGGCATATGCAGTTGCAGATCGCGGAGCAGGACATTGTGCAATTTATCCGGGAGGTGATCCTTTCTTTTGATGCCTATGCCCGGCAGCGCAACCTGAAGCTCACCATGCAGGCGGCGGAACCGGAAATGCTCGTATGGTTTGACCACGATAAACTGGAAAAGGTGCTTTTCAACCTCATTTCCAATGCGGTGAAATTCACACCCGCAGGCGGCAGGATCAAGGTTTCCGTGAAAACCAACGCACAGCGCCAGGTGGTGATTTGTGTGGAGGATAACGGAGCCGGTATTGCGCCGCAGCATATCGGTAAGATCTTTAATCCTTTCCATCATTATAATGATACGGGCTTACCTATTTCAGGTACCGGTATCGGGCTGGCTTTTACAAAAGGACTGGTAACCCTGCACAGGGGAACTATTACTGTTGAAAGTAAACAATCCACGATCGATATCCCCGGAGAAACCTGCTTCACGGTTGCCTTCCCCATGCATGCGGAGCAGTATGTGCAAAGTGAGATCAGTGGCAGCGCTCCGGAAAGGCCGGAGCCCTTCATAACAGAAATGGCACCCGAAGAACCGGAAGGAGAGGGCAATGGCCAGGTAATGCTGATCGTGGAAGACAATGCAGAAATGCTCAGCTTCGTAGCCAGCCATTTCAGGCAGCATTATACCGTTCACGAAGCCATCGACGGCAGAGAGGGCTGGAAAATAGCCACAGAGGTACTGCCGGACATTATTATCTCCGATGTAATGATGCCGGGCCTGAGTGGAACAGACCTCTGCCGCAAGCTGAAAAAGGACGAAAGGACCAGCCATATCCCTGTGATCCTGCTCACTGCCCGTACACCGCTCGTTTTCCAGATGGAAGGTTTTGAAACCGGGGCGGACGATTATGTGACCAAACCTTTTAACCTGGGCTTGTTGCAGCTGAGGGTAAATAACCTGCTGGCTTCCAGGGCATTGCTCCGGGAGCGTTATAGTAAGGATATTATGTTGCAGCCCCGCAACATTGCCATTACCTCAGCCGATGAGATCTTCCTGGAAAAAGTAATGGCATTTATTGATGCTAATATATTGGAACCTACCCTCAATGTGGAGCAGCTGGCCAAAGAAGTGAACATGACCCGCATCACCCTTTACCGGAAAATTAAGGCACTCACCAACCAAACCACCATCGAATTTATCAGGAGCGTACGTTTAAAACGGGCGGCGCAATTATTATCCCGGAACGAATTTACCGTTACAGAGGTAGCATATATGGTAGGTTTTTCTGATGTGGACTATTTCCGCAAATGGTTCAAAGCAGAATTCGGCAGCACTCCCCGCGATTATGCTGCTTCTCAGTCAACTCAGCCATAGTGGCTCATTTTCCTCCTTTTGTGTACAAATGACCTGTGCTATTTTGATGGATTTCACCCGTATTTAAGCAGCAAATGACGGGTACCTTAGCCCTTCCTTCCCCCTAATTTTGGAGATCAACCAATTACTTAGATCAATCAACCAATTGTCGTTTTCAACTACGTTATTATGGTGAAAAAGTACGCAATCCCACTTTGCTTTGGGCTGACGTTATGCCTTCCCGGTATCCGGGTATCAGCAAAGCCGATGGAAGATACGGTCATTCGCAGGGCTTCCGTTTCTCAGCGCCTGCCGGCAGCAGCCAGCCGTATCTTACCGCTGAAAGATACCGTTCCGGTATTATTTGGTGCTCAATCCGGTACTACCATGCTCCAGTCTTACGGAATTGTCCGTTACGACGATATCCGCAGCATGCCGGTAACACAATTGGAAAATAGCCTGTATGGCAAACTGGCCGGGCTGTATCTCCTGCAAACCAGCATAGAGCCTGGGCAGGATGCTGCCACGATGTCTATCCGCGGAGCGGGTCCCCTGGTTGTAATAGACGGGGTGCCCAGGTCCATTACCTCCATTGATCCGGAGCAGATCGCTTCGGTAAGCCTGATCAAAGATGCATTGGGTACTGCCATGTATGGCATGCGCGGGGAGAATGGCGTAATCCTGATCACTACCAAACATGGCTACAATGGTAAAAAGAGGATCTCCTTTACTGCCCAGAGCGCTATTCAGCAACAGCTCAAAAGGCCAAAGTTCCTAAAGGCATTTGATTATGCGAGCCTTTATAACGAAGCCTTGCAGAACGACGGGAAGCAGCCCGTTTATTCCCCTGCAGACCTGGAAGCCTGGAGAACAGGCAGCGATCCCTTCGGCCATCCGGATGTGGATTGGTACAATACCGTGCTGAAAGACCAGGCCGGTATGCAGCGCTACAACCTGAATATTGCAGGCGGCGGAAGGTCTGCCCGTTATTTCGTAGACCTGGATTACCTGAACCAGCAGGGATACTTTATAACCGACAGCAAGAACACTTACCCTACCAACAACTTCTATAAAAGATATGTTTTCAGAACGAATATAGATGTAGACCTTACTAAAACCACCCTGGTGAACCTGAACGTTTTTGGCCGCATCCGTAACGGAAATGAACCAGGCGCAGAAACATCCGGCATTTATTCTTCCCTTCTTACCACGCCCAATAACGCTTATCCCATGCTGAACAGCGATGGCAGCCTGGGAGGAAATGCGCAATACACCAATAATATCTATGGTCAGGCTGTACGTTCCGGCTACCGGCCTAATTATAACCGCAACCTTTCTATAGACCTTTCCGTAAAGCAAAAGCTGGATGCTGTATTGCCGGGTTTGTTCGTAAAAGGCCTGGCTTCTTTTAACGGGTACTATAATGAGAACATTAACCGGAGTAAATCCTTTGCAGTATATAATGGTACCAGTAAAATAGGTACAGATGGCACACAGTCAAACACAGCTGCCAACAGTGCTGAGAACCGCCAGGCTTACACAGAATTCCAGGTGGGGTATGATTCTGCTTTCGGCGCACACCAGGTGAGCATTGTTGGATTGTATTTCAGGGACACCTATACTGATGGAAAACAATTGCCACTCATTAATTCCAGTTTCTCTGCGCGCGCCGCTTACAATTACGCGCAGAAATACCTGCTGGAATTCACCATGGCCTATTCCCGCAATAATATGTACTATCAGAAGCAGTGGGGATATTTTCCTGCGGTAGGTATCGGCTGGAACATCGCCAGAGAAAACTGGTTCCGGGAAGCGCTGCCATCTATCGGAACGCTGAAGCTCAGAGGTTCTTATGGATTAACAGGCAACAGCAGCAATGCAGGTTATTATACCTACCTGCAATTCTATACACAAAACACTTCCTATGCATTGGGGAACCCGGCTACCAGCTACGCTGGTATCAGCGAATCAGCCCTGGCTAATCCTTACCTTACCTGGGAGAAGGCAAAGAAACTGAACGTAGGGCTGGATGTTGCTCTCCTGCAGGATAAACTGCAATTCACGGCAGAATACTTTGATGTACGCCGCACCGATCTGATCATGCGCCGTGGTACCAATGCCAGCACGATCATCGGGAATACCATACCACTGGAAAATATCGGCGCCAGCACTTACAGCGGAATGGAGTTCAGTGCGGACTATCACAGCAGGGCAGGGCAACTCGGTTATTATGTGAATGCGAACCTGTCTTTCATAAAATCCCGTGTGGATGATATGGATGAGGTAAGCCGCCGTTACAGCTGGAATAAACGTACCGGTTTGCCGGTAGGGCAGAACTTCGGACTCGTGGCAGATGGTTTCTATAATACCAAAGATGAATTGGATAATCACCCCAGGCTGGATGGTTACACACCTGTGCCGGGAGATCTCAAATACAAAGACCTGAATAATGACGGCGTGATCAATGTGTTTGATGAACGTGCCATCGGTACCACCAAACCACAGGTATATTATGGTGTGAACATGGGGCTTAACTGGAAAGGCTTTGACCTCAGCATGGTTTGGCAGGGTGTGATGAACCGTTATATTTTCCTCACAGGCAACAATACCTACGAATTCCAGAACTCCGGAAAAGGACAGGCCATGGAACACCATCTTGGAAGATGGACGCCGGCTACAGCAGCTACTGCCACCTATCCAAGATTAACAGTGGGTACCAATGTGAATAATCACCGCGCCTCTACCTTCTGGCTGAAAGACGGTAAATACTTACGCCTCAAGAACCTCGAGCTGGGTTATACACTGCCGCAGGATTGGGTAAGGTTCACCCGGTTAGGCAGCATCCGCGCATTTGCGAACGCATACAACCTGCTCACCTTTACGCCGCTGGACCGTGTAGATCCTGAATCTTACCAGGGCGCTTATCCGAATCAGCGCATTTACAATTTCGGTGTGAACATTCAACTCTAATTCATTATGAAAAGTAAATATCTCCTTTATATACTCGCAGGTGTTTGTGTGGTGCAGGCCGCCTGCAAACGTGTGCTCGAATCTGAGCCGCAGGACCGGCTTACGGGCGACCTGGTGTTTGATGAAATGGATAAGAACGCAGATAATGCAAAAGCTTTCCTCTACGGCATCTATGCACAACTGCCCTCCGGTTACAACCGCACTGAAAATGCTTATTTAGACAATGGTACAGACGATGGCATGGCTTCACAGGATGGGGACAGAACGGAAGATTTCCGTAAAGGACGCATCAGCCCTTTGAACGTAACTGATAATACATGGGGCACTAATTACGGAGGCATCCGCCGTGTAAATATGTTCCTTTCTAAAATAGACAAGGTGCCTGCCACTGCAGAATTAAAACGTGCCTGGAAAGCAGAAGCCCGCTTCCTGCGTACCATGTTCTATTTTGAACTGATGAAACGCTGGGGAGGTGTGCCTTTAATGGGCGACACCATCCTGAAGATCACGGATGATCTGAATTTCAGCAGGAGCACCGTGGAGCAGACAAAGAATTATATCCTCGCAGAAATAGCAGATTACAAAGATTCTTTACTGCCCGCCAATATGAATGATGCGGATGTAGGACGTGCCAACAAAGGTGCGGCACTGGCCCTGAAAGCAAGGGTACTGCTCTATTGGGCCAGCCCTTTATACAATCCTGATAACATCATACAACGATGGACAGATGCAGCAAATGCTGCACAGGAAGTAACAGACCTCGGTGTTTACACCCTGTCCACCGACTTTGCCGGTTTGTTCATCACCAGCAAGACCACAGAAATGATCTTCGCTAAAAATGGCACGCCCAATCAAACCGTAGAACAGTACAACGGACCTGTCGGATACCTGAATGCCGGAGCCGGTAAAGGATTGACCAGTCCTTCCCAGGAACTGGTGGATGCCTTCCCCATGATTAATGGCCTGCCTGTTACAGACCCGCTTTCCGGTTATGTGGCCTCCAAACCATATGAAAAAAGAGATGCGCGTTTTGAAGCCACCATCCTTTACAATGGAAAGAAATGGCTGAACCGCGCTGTAGAAACATTTGAAGGCGGACTGGATAAACCCGGCGGTATCATCACCCAAACAAAAACAGGCTACTACCTGCGCAAGTTCATGGGCAAATTTGAAAGCTCCACTGCTTACAGTAATACCATCAGGCCTGTGATACTTTTCCGTTATGCGGAAGTGCTGCTCAATTTTGCAGAAGCAAAAAATGAGGAAAGCGGTCCTGTTAAACCGGTATACGATGCGCTGGGCCTTATCAGGAAGAGGGCAGGGATCACTGGTACCACTTATGGATTGCCGGCCGGCATCACCAAAGATTCCATGCGGAGCATTATCCAGAATGAAAGAAGGATAGAGCTGGCATTTGAAGAACACCGCCACTGGGATATCCGCCGCTGGAAGATAGCAGGCAAAGTGATGAATGCACCTTTATCCGGTATGAAGATCGTAAAGAATACGGACGGTACGTTCACTTATACAAGGTTTGCGGCCACCACCTCCGCATTCGATATCACCCGGATGTACTGGTACCCTATCCCGTACAGCGAGATAGAAACCAATCCAAACATGAAACAGAACACCGGTTGGGAGTATTAACGCAAATGAAAAAAACTATTATGAAAAGAATTATATCTATTCTGCTGCTTTCTTTCTTTGCTGTTACCGCAGTAGCGCAGGAAAGGACCATCCGCGGAACCGTTGCGGATGCTAACGGGCCTGTACCTTTTGTTACCGTAAAGGAAGCCGGGAATCCTAAGAACGGCGTGCTCAGTGATGATAAAGGTGCTTTCACCATCACACTGAAAACAACTTCCAATGAGATCATTATCACTTCCGTAGGATATGCCGCCAAAACGGTGAATGTAAAAGGAAAAACAAGTATCAGTATAATGATGGATGAAGCGGTGACTGGTTTGGGAGAAGTGGTAACAGTAGGTTACGCGAAACAAAAGAAGATGACGAGCACCGGCGCGGTGAGCATGATCAGCGGAAAGGAATTACGCCAAAGCCCCGCCGCCAGTATCCAGAACTCTCTCGTAGGCCGCCTGCCGGGTTTATTCCAGCAGCAAACCAGCGGTCAGCCGGGTAAAGATGGTGCTAACTTCTTTATCCGCGGCAGCAGTACTTATACCGGTGCCAGCAATCCACTCATCGTAGTGGATGATATCGAATACGATTACAACCAGGTGAGCCAGATAGATCCGAATGAAGTGGAAAGTATTGCTATCCTCAAAGACGCATCCACTACCGCCATCTATGGTATCAAAGGAGCAAACGGTGTATTGGTGATCACTACCCGCCGTGGTAAAACAGGCGCACCGAAAGTAACACTCCGCTCTGAAGCCGGCTTCCAGAAACCAACCGTATACCGTAAACCATTGCCTTCACACGAAGCCATTCCTTTACTCATAGAACATTACACCAACTCCGGGCAGGACCCTAATGTGTTGCTGCCGGGTTATACCAGCCCTGAAGCTATTGAGCATTTCCGTTTGGGAGACGAGCCATATAAGTATCCGAATGTGAACTGGTATGATGAAGTGATGAAGAAAAGCACGCTGCAACAAAGGAACAACCTGGATGTAAGCGGTGGTACGGAATCTGTGAAATACTTCGTTTCCCTGGGATATATTTTTCAGAACGGTATCATGAAAGAATTGCCTAAAGATGAAGACTTCAACAGCAACTACTATCTGAAACGTTACAATTTCCGTTCTAACCTGGATGTGGATGTAACAAAGGATTTCAGCCTCCGGCTGGACCTTTCCGCACGTCTCTCCGAGATCAATGAACCCAACTTCCCGGATGTAACAAGTGGTGGCGCATGGCCTTTCTGGCGCAGGATCACTTCCGGTCTTTTAGCGCCCTGGGTATATCCGATCTATAACCCGGATGGTTCCTTTGGTGGTAAAAAATCAGGTACCCTTAACCCGGTAGGTATCCTCAAATACGCAGGTTACAAAAGGCAGTACGATAATGACCTTAACCTGAACCTCACCGCTAACCATAAATTGGATTTCATCACCAAAGGTTTGTCTATCCGCGGAACGCTGGCTTACCGGAACGATTTTCAGAGCAGGCGCAGTGTAACAAGAGGCCGCTTCCCCGTATATGAATACATTTCCGGATCAGATACTTATGAGCCCGTATTCCCGGACCTCTTCAGGATCCCGGTGATGGCAGAAGATGCGGATTTTCAGAATGGATTGAAAAGGCCTATCCGTGTATTGAACACGCAGGCTATCCTGGATTACCGCAGGGCATTTGGTAATCACACACTGTATGGCCTTGCTTTGATGAACCAGAGTGCAGATGTGCAGGGAGCAAATGTACCAGGCAAATTCAGAGGATATGCGGCAAGGGTAGGATATGATTTCCGCTCCAGGTATCTCGTTGAATTTAACATGGGTTACAATGGTTCTGACCGTTTTAAATCAAAGAACAGGTATGGTTTGTTCCCCGCAGTATCTGCAGGCTGGAACGTAAGCGAGGAACCTTTCTTTAAAAATAATGTGAAGTTCGTTGATTACCTGAAACTGCGTGGTTCAATAGGAGAGGTAGGTAACGACCAGTTGTCCAACACCTTCAAATACATCTATGAAGAGGTGTACACCAAACCAGCACAGGATTACAGTTTCGGAGAATCTCCCACCTCTTCCGGCGTAGTGATCCCAGGCGCGTTGGCGAATGAAGATGTACGCTGGGAAAGGGAACGTAAGATAGATCTCGGTATTGAACTGCACCTGTTCAAAGGTAAACTGGAGATCGTAGCAGATTACTTTGATAACCTTCGTTACGACATCCTCACTACCCGTGGCTCTGTACCGGTATATACCGGCATTTCCTTACCGCCGGTGAACATTGGCCGTGTGAGTAATAAAGGATATGAAATTGAAGCCACACACCGCCATAAGATCGGCGCTGTCAACTATTTCCTGAAAGGTAACTTCTCTTTCGCAGAGAATAAAGTACTCTTCCGTGATGAACCATTCAATGCATCCAACCCGCTCTTGCTGCAAACAGGCCGGCCTGTGGGGCAGATCTATGGTTATATCTTCGATGGCTTCTATTATGATGATGCAGACATTGCCAAAAGCCCTGTGGCAGTTGGTAAAACAGTAAAACCGGGAGACATTAAGTTCAAAGACATCAATGGCGATAACAAGATAGACCAGAACGATATCGGGCCGATCGGCCATCCCAACCTGCCACAGGTAACCTATGGTATCAGCGCAGGTTTCAGCTACAAGGATTTTGATATGTCCGTACTCTTCCAGGGAGCAGCACGTGGTAGCATGGATGCATCCACCATGTTGCAGATCGGTAACTCCAACGGTATCCCTTCTGAGATCCACAAAAAGAGATGGACCCCCGAAACCCGCGATATCGCAGAATATCCAAGGCTGGGTGGTGTGAACTTTGACATGTCCACTTTCTGGTTAAGACCTTTGGATTACCTGCGTTTGAAGAATGTGGAAATGGGTTATCATATCCCCAAAGCATGGGTGAACAGGATAGGCGTGCAGGACATCCGCCTGTATGCGAACGGCCTGAACCTCATCACCTGGTTCAATCTCAAGATCTATGACGTGGACCCTGAATCAGCGAGAGGTGGCGCTTTCACAGAAGCATACAGCAGTTATCCGCAACAGAAGGTTTTCAATTTTGGTTTACAGGTTTCCTTTAAATAGTTTGATCATGAAGAAATTATTCATTGGTGCAATAGCACTCTCCTTAGCAGCAGCAGCCTGTAAAAAAACAAATGGTGACGACTTCCTGGACAAAACAGATACCGGCACCATCGACCGCGAAAAAACATTTGCGGACAGTGCGTTGACCATGCAATTCCTCAATGGTGTTTATCGCCAGTTGTCTTTTGTATATTTCCTGGATAACGGTCTTTTTGGCGGCGGCCTCTGGGGCTATTCAGATATAACAGACGATTCAGAAATGCGCTGGAGCGGCAACGTAGCCCAAACTGCACAGGCATATAATTCCGCCACCTTTTCTACCGGTGCAGACTTTGCCAGGATACGTGCAGACCATTGGACGAATCCTTACACCTGCATCCGCCGGGTGAACATCTTCCTGGCCAGTATAGACAAAGGGCCTTTATCCGAAGGCCGGAAAACCCTGGCCAAAGCAGAAGCCCGGTTCCTCCGTGCCTACTATTATTTTCACCTGCTTCGCACACACGGCGGTATTCCGCTGATCGGCGACCGCTTATATGATCTTACAGACGACTTCAACCTGCCCCGTGCTTCTTTTGAAGAATGTGTAGCGTATATCATTAAAGAGATGGATGAAGTAGCGGCTATCCTTCCGCTGGAACAGATTGGCCCTGAATATGGCAGACCCACAAGAGGTGCGGCCATGGCAGTGAAAGCAAAAACACTCTTCCTGGCTGCGAGCCCTTTGTTCAACGGGCAGAACCTGGGAGAAACCGCCGCGCAGAAAGCCGTGCTGGGGTATCCTTCCTTTGATAACGAACGCTGGAAAAAAGCCGCTGATGCTTTGAAGGCGGTGATGGACCTGGGGATCTATGAACTGGTGGAAGATAATGTTACCCGCCCCGGAAATGGCTTCTATACTACCTTCATTCAACGGAAGAACAAAGAACAGATCTTCCTGATCATGCAGGCGAATAACAAGTTCGTGGAGTTATACCAGCTGCCTACTTCCCGCGCAGGGAATACGTATAGTTTCCCTACACAGCAATTGGTAGATGCATTCCCGATGGCGAATGGTAAAATGATCAATGAGGCAGGTTCCGGTTATAATGAGGCCAAACCTTATGAAGGCAGGGATCCGCGCTTTTATTTATCCATCCTGTACAATGGTGCCCCCTGGCTGCTGAGGACCAGCAATAAAAAAGAGCCGGTATGGCTGTACCAGTTTGCGCCGCAGGATGGCCTTAATACAAATGCGAATTCTACCCGCACCGGATATTTATGGCGTAAAATGATGGATGAAAATGCAGGAGGCAACTATGGCGTGGATGCCAACCGTTGTTTGCCAGCCATCCGTTATGCAGAGATTCTGCTGAACTATGCGGAGGCTATGAATGAATACGGCGGCGCAGGAAGCGAAGTGTACAATGCAGTGGAAATGATCCGCAAACGGGCGGGCCTTAATCCATACCAGTTAACAGCGGGTTTAAGCAAAGAGGCGATGAGAGATGTGATACGTAATGAAAGGAGAGTGGAGCTGGCCATGGAAGAAGGACACCGCTTCTTTGACCTGTTACGCTGGAAAGAGCTGGATAAAAAAGCAGCCGGTGATATGTATGGCATGCGTATGATCAAAGTAAATGAAACTACATTTACGCCGGAGCGCTTTGTTTTTGAAACGCGAACATTCAGAAGCCCGCAGATGTATTTTATGCCTATCCCGCAACAGGAGATCAACCGCGCTCAGGCATTGATCCAAAACCCGGGCTGGTAATTATGATGAAAACGATGAAGAATAAATTATTGGTACTGCTGTTACTGCTGACTGTATCTGCCACCGCGCAGCAAAAGCTACAGTATGGCGCACAGTATACCGGCAAAAGAACAGACGCCGCCATGAACAAATGGCGCAGCAACCGCTTCGGACAGTTTATCCATTGGGGATTGTATGCTATTCCCGGTGGCGTATGGAATGGAAAAACGTATAACTATGCGGCGGAGTTCCTGAAATCCAGCGCTAAGATACCCACCAGTACCTGGGATTCCCTGATGTACCAGTTCAACCCGGTGAAGTTTAACGCAAAGGAATGGGCTAAAATGGCGAAGAAGATGGGCGCAAAGTACATGACCATCACCACCAAACACCATGAAGGTTTCTGCCTGTGGCCCACAAAGTTCACGGAGTTCAATATCAGCCATACGCCTTACAAAAAGGATATCCTGAAAGAACTGGTAGAAGCCTATAACGCCGAAGGCATTGACGTAAACTTCTATTACTCTGTGCTTGACTGGCATCATCCTGACTGGCGCTATGATATCAAATCCGCAGAAGACAGCATTGCCTTCCGGAGATTTTTAAAGTTTGCCGCTGATCAGTTGCGCGAACTCGCCACGAATTATCCTACTGTAAAAGCCTTTTGGTTTGATGGCACCTGGGATAATTCCATTAAGAAAAACGGCTGGTGGACGCTGGAAGTAGAAAAGATGCTGAAGGAAGTAAGGCCCGGCGCTATTGTGAACAGCCGCTTGCGTGCTGATGACTTTGGTAAAAGGCATATTGATTCCAATGGAGAGTTGATGGGAGATTACGAATCAGGATACGAACGCCGCCTCCCTAATCCTTATAAAGACCTGCAGGTGACTAAATGGGATTGGGAGGCTTGTATGACCGTTCCCGAAAACCAATGGGGCTATCATAAGGACTGGAGTCTCAGCCATGTGAAGTCCCCTTTGGAGCTGCTGGAGATGGTGGTGCACACAACCTCTATGGGCGGCAACTTCCTCCTGAACTTTGGCCCTGCCGGAGATGGCAGCATCCGTAAAGAAGAGCAAAACATTGCAGCTGAAATAGGTGCATGGATGCAGGCAAATGGCCATGTTATCTACAACTGTGACTATGCAGGCTGGGAAAAGCAGGATTGGGGATATTATACAAAACAGAAAGGCAGTAACACACTGAACCTGGTAGTGTTCAATGTACCGGTGAGTGGTTTACTGAAAATAAAAGCCCCGGCAGGAACACGCTTTAAAACAAAGCAGGGACTTGAGGAGATCGCAAAAGATCAATACCTGTTCCATATGCCCATACAGTTATATAAAGTGCCACAGGTAATTATCCTTGAAACAGAAAGCAATAGCGGCAGCGGAGATAAATACCAGGAAGCAAAAACCTAAGGCTACTCGATCTACTATAATACGATAGGGGCTCTGATTTCAGGGCCCTTTTTTAATAATAAAAAGCCCTCCTCTCCAAAATAAAAAACTCCGCCCTCTGCTGCGCGGCAAAACCTCTGCAATCCCATTAAAAAATATTGCTCACACAAAAAGAAAAAACACCCTCTCCAAAATAAAAAGCTCCGCCCTCTGCTGCGCGGCAAAACCTCAGCAGTAAACAAAACTACTCCTTCTGCACCTCCATGAATATAGTATTACACTTATCCGCCACATCATGCAATATCTCATCCATTTCCTGCGCCAGCTTCTCAACATGCACCAATAACGGCGCATTATCCGGGTCTGCCAGGTTTTCTTTATTCATCAATCCAACAAGGCCAAGCATAGAAGCAACCGGCCGCCGCATCCCATGCGAACTCATATGCGCTACTTTCTTCAGATCTTCCACAAACTTTTTCTTTTCATCAATATCCTGCATTGCACCGATCACCCTGTAAGGAAGTCCCTCTTCATTATAGATCACATATCCTCTGTCACTCACATACCGGTATTCTCCCCATGCATTCATAAAACGATACTCCACCTCCCATTGCGTAAGCCGCGTTCTGATCACCTCTTCCAGGCTAAACACAGCCCGTGCATAATCATCCGGGTGCACCATTTTCTTCCACCAGGAAATATCTTCATTGCTGGTATCGTGCCCGAAGAGCAATTGTAAATTGGAATTCCATAACACTTTGTTGGTGGCCAGGTCCCAATCCCAGATCACATCATTCGTTGCAAGGGATACGATCTCATATCTTTCCACCGCCTTTTTAAGCCTGATCTCCTGTTGTTTCCGCTCTGTAATATTCCTGGCAAAACAAGCCACGCCAATGATATCACCTTCCATCACAATGGGTGTGAAAGTCACTTCTGACCAGGACAAGCCGATGCCCTGCAGCTCCCGCGCATCTTCAATTACCAGGGTTTCTCCCTGAAGGCTTCTATCATAGTGTTTCTGCCAGCGTTGATATTCCAGCTCTCCTTCCACCATAGATAAGGCATCACCAAGTTTGATGTCAGTATTGGTAAATTTCAGGATCGTATTGTGAAAAGCCTGGTTAAAAGCAATGAATTGTTTATCTGCATTCACCGCCCAGATAAGGGCATCTGTGCTGTTGATAATGGTGTTCAGTAATTTTTCCTGCTGGTTGAGGGCTTCATCAGCCAGGTATTTATCCGTTACATCCATTGCACTCACCACTTCGGCTGCTTTTCCTTTATAGGAAGTGCCGAAAGACTGCACCTGTACATATACCAGTTCGCCATTCTTTTTTACGTGCTGGAGGCCATCTGCCTTAGGGTCCAGGTCTGTCATCTGCATCTGCAGGAATTCCTGGCGGCTGTATCCATAGGTATTCACCGCAGCATCATTAACGAGCAGGATACGGAGATCTTTTTTATTGTAGATCCACATGGCATGCGGCGATTCCTTAAAGATGCGGATATAGGCATTTTCAGAATGATGAAGGGAGGTCAGGTATTTTTTCAGCAACCAGTACAGCAGTGAGCCGCAGATGAGCATAAATGTAACGCCTTTGAGATGCTGACCTACCCAGATCCTGGAAGAAGTGGGGCCAAATAGCCACATGAGGAGGCTGTCAGTAGTGAAGATCCAGAAAATGCCAAAGGCAATAAAGATCATCACTGTCCTAAGCGGTGAGAAAAGGTTGATCATACATGGTGTGTTTCAGTCGAGGTTCGGTTACTGCGTCCAAAGTAATAAAAAAAATGAGTCCCGGCCCTGCCGCACTACCTATATATTTAAAAATGATGTATCTTATTGAAAACCCTTATAGTCATGACACATTCCCGTAGAAAATTCCTCCAGTATTCAGCTGTAATGGGCGCATCAGCATTTGCCTCCCCGCTGGCAGGATTAGCCATGCCATGGCAGCAGCGTAAGCTGGGTGTTGCGCTCATAGGCCTTGGCGGTTATGCCACAAACCAGTTGGCGCCTGCACTGCAGCAAACGCAAAATATTGAACTGCGTGGCATTGTTACCGGCACACCTTCCAAGATCCCTGTATGGGTAGAGAAGTACAAGATCCAGGACAAGAACATCTATAACTATGAGAACTTCGATAAGATCGTTGATAATAAGGATATTGATGTGGTGTACATCGTACTGCCCAATTCTATGCATGCGGAATACACCATCCGTGCTGCAAAAGCAGGGAAACATGTGATCTGTGAAAAGCCAATGGCAGTGAGCGTAAAAGAAGGGCAGGCCATGATCGATGCCTGTAAAAAAGCCAACCGGCAACTGGCGATAGGCTATCGCCTGCATTATGATCCCTTCCATCTTGAAATGATGCGGCTCACCCGGGAGAAAGTATTCGGGAAAGTAAAGCTCGTGGAAGCCAGCGATGGTTTCAGGGCCGGTGATCCCAACCAGTGGCGGCTGAAACATGCTTTATCCGGCGGCGGGCCTTTGATGGATGTAGGGATCTATGCCATCCAGGGCGCGCGTTATACAGTAGGTGAAGAACCGATCTATGTAACGGCACAGGAGTTCCCGAAAACAGAGCCGGAGAAGTTTAAGGATGTTGAAGAGTCGCTGGCATGGCAGTTATATTTCCCCGGAGGCGCTATTGCCAATTCCTTTTCTACTTATACCACCGGCGTGAACCGTTTATATGCAGCAGCAGAAGGCGGATGGTATGAAGTAAACAATGCATATGGCTACAGGGGCCAGCAGGGCCGCACCAGCAAAGGGCCTATGGAGATCACGCCTATCAATCAGCAGGCTGCACATATGGATGGTGTGGCTAAAGCAATCCTGGAGAACCGGCCCAATAATGTACCGGGAGAAGAAGGGCTGCGGGATATGAAAGTAATAGAAGGCATTTATGAAGCGATCTCCAGCGGTAAAAAAGTAAAATTAGATCTGCTCAAATAGATAATAGAGCGGTGATTCTTCCAGTACTTTCCTGGCGCCGTCCTCCCATTTGATCAGGCGGATGAAACCATCTGTTATTTCAATGCCGGTGATATCCCCGTCGCTGAAACAACAGCAGCCTGTATTGAAGTAGGTGGGCTGCGCCATTGTTTTTATCAGTACTTTCCCTTCGTATTCTTTTTTGCGTTTTGCCAGGGAATCCTGTAATGAAGTGACCAGGGCTTCATCCTTTTCCTTCATGGCTTTTTCCAGTTGCTTCGTCAGGCGGTCTATATGATCGAGGGAAACAAATACGGGTTTGTGTGTATGCCCTGAAATCAGGAAAGTGTTCTTCGCCTGTAAGGTCCACTCATACATCACAATATTGTGCAGGTCTACCAGGTCAAAGGAATCTGATACCGTATCCATGCGTATGTCCAGCAAACGTTGAATAGGCGTCCAGATAGCTGCTACGAACCATTTGGAAAAAGCATTGCCGTCACTGCGCTGATCTCCCTGGTGGCCATGGGTGAGGAAGATGTTGAAAGTGCTGTTGTTATAAGGCATCTGGAGGATCAAACCTTCATAGATCTTTAGTTTATCGCCGAAGATGGGTTTCAGGAACTGGTTGCGGGGAATGAGGTAATTCCATTCCAGGTCGTGATTCCCAAAGATGCGGTAATAGCGGTCTTTCTGAAGGAATTTGGCCTCTTCCAGTAAGGTTAAACGGTTCTTTTCGATCACTTTGGCGGGCGTGCTTTCCCATAATTCCTCACAATCTCCCAGGTTGATGAGCGTATATCCCTCATTGTAGTAGTGCGTGAGGGCTTTCATGTAGTTTTCTTCCGCTATCATAAAATCATCTGCAGCATCTTTTGCACCTTTATGCTGATCTGAAAGGATAATATAACGGGCGCTCTCCGGATGGCAGGAGAGGAGCAGCCCCTTATCCTGTTTGCCTTTCAGGATATCCTGCTGAAGTTGCGTGAGATTGCTGAAAACAGCTTTGCTTTCAGGCCGGGATGATAATTTGTTGGCAAGCCAGATAACAGGTTTCCGGAATATTATTTGCAGTAGTTTCTTCAATTAGATAAAGATAGGGATTTCTTATATTTGAGAACAATGGGAAAACAGAACAACTGGCTGATCATGACCATGATCGTTTCGATCTGTGGTTGTGCGCCGCAACCATACAAGGTTACCAACAAAGTTTACCGCAAACAGGCCAAAGCACTGTCCGGCGTGATCCGGCAGGAACCGGGTAATATTCCGGTGAACGCAGCACCTGTAACAGACTGGTGGGCTGGCACCACTAACTTCAACCTGCGGAAGCCTAATTTTGTGATCATTCATCATACGGCACAGAATTCCTGTGAGCAAACCCTGCGCACTTTTACGCTGGAACGTACACAGGTAAGCGCGCATTATGTGATCTGCCGGAACGGTACCATTCATCATATGCTGAATGATTACCTGCGTGCCTGGCATGGCGGTGTATCCAAATGGGGCAGTGTAACAGACATCAATTCGTCTTCTATTGGTATTGAGCTGGACAATAACGGCAGCGAACCTTTTGACTCCATGCAGATCCGCAGCCTGATCGTATTACTGGATACCCTCAAACACCGCTATAATATCCCGGCAGATAATTTCATCGGCCATGGAGATATTGCGCCTAAACGGAAGGTAGACCCGAGTGTACTTTTCCCCTGGGAGCAACTGGCCAAAAAAGGTTTTGGGATCTGGTACGGGGATACCACCAATATACAGGTGCCGGAGCCTTTCTGCGTGCCTATGGCATTGCGGCTGGTGGGGTATGATGTGAAGGATACAACAGAGGCGGTGCAGGCCTTTAAACGGCATTTTATCCCTGCGGATTCCCTCAGTACCAAAGGTGCGCTGGATGAAGCGGGGCGAAAGATCCTATATAGCATTATTAACCGGTAAAAAAGCCCTTCGGGGCTTTTTTACTTATATTGCAACAGCAATTTTGATAAAAATGTCGATGATCAACATAGCAGAACGCCACAAATTTATCCTTAGCAAACTTTATGAGAAAGGTTACGTGAACGTAGTAGAGCTGTGTAAAGAATTAGATGTTTCCGGGGTAACTATCCGTAAAGACCTGAAACTGCTGGAAGATAAATCTCTCTTATACCGCTCTCATGGCGGTGCTACCGTACAGAATCCCTATACGAACGATAAACCCGTGAATGAAAAGGAGAAGATCCGGCGGGAAGAAAAGAACAATATCGGCAAAGCCGCCGCGTCCCTTATCGTTCCGGGAGATGCTATCATCATTGCTTCAGGTACCACTGTACTGGCATTGGCCAAACATATACAGCCCCGGGGCCCGCTCATGATCATTACCTCAGCTTTGCATGTAGCCCTTGAACTGAACCGTTTCCACGATATTGAAATACTCCAGCTGGGTGGTGTGATCCGCAACAATTCCTCTTCTGTGGCAGGGTCCTATGCAGAAAAGATCCTTAGCGATTTTTCCTGCAGTAAACTGTTCCTGGGAGTAGATGGGATTGATGTGGAGTTCGGCCTTACCACCACCAATATCGGCGAAGCGCATCTTAACCAGCAAATGATGGCTGCTGCACAGAAAACCATCGTACTCGCCGATTCTTCCAAGTTCGGAAAACGCGGCTTCGGCAGGATCTGCCGTTTGGAAGATGTGGATCAGATCATTACCGATAAAGGGATCTCAGAGCACATGGTGAAGGTGCTGGAAGATATGGGTATTGAAGTGGTGATCGTGTAACTATTCCATTAATCCATCCGCTCCCTTCTTACGCACCTGCAATACCACATGCCGGATATTCTTCCTGTCCGCCGTATAAGTGATATGCACCAGTTCATCATCCGTTTGAATAACGGCAGGGTAGCTGAATTCACCCTTATCCCCGTTCTCAAGGGAGAAGATGTTCTTCCATGTTATACCATCTTCAGAAGCAGCCACATACAACCGGCTTCTGCCTTCCCACCATTCCTGCCCTTTGAACAGGGGATTATACACCAGTACCTTGATGCCGTTCTTCAGTGTCAACGCATCTGTACCTGCATTGGGATTGGGTAACGTGGTGAGCTTTAAAGGCCCCCAGGTGGCGCCATTATCTTTAGACCAGCATTCCACCAGGAAGTTGTGGCGGCTTCTGCTGATCAGTTGCAGGGAATCATGCGGATACTGCAATATGCTGGGTTGTATCACGCTGAAGGTGTCGTTGCTGATGGGGATGCGGCTCCAGTGCTGCCCGTTCTTATCTGATTTTTCCAGGTGTATATGCCATTCCTTTTCGTTGAGGCTTTCAGTGCTGGAAGGGTAGAGGATATCGCCGTTCTGTAACTGAAGGGGTTTGTTCTTGATCGGGCCAAGCATACCGTCCGGTAATTTCTCCGGTTTGGACCATGACTTGCCGTTATTAGCAGAAGTCATCATCATGCCCCACCATTCCCGCGGGTTCCTGCCTACTTTATAAAAGAGGAACAGTTTGCCTGCTTTGGTTTTAAAGAGTACCGGGTTCCAGCAGGGATAACGCAGGGTATCGTTGATGATGCCATTAGCGATCTCTTTCGGCGTACCCCATTTCCCCTCTTCATTCACGGCTATCCAAATGCCCACGTCGCTACTGCCTTCATGTTTCCCTGCAAACCAGGCTGCCATCAGGCGGTTGCTGCTGATAGCGGTAATAGTAGATGCATGGCAGGCTTCAAAGGGTGGATCAGTTACGATCATTACCCTTTTATCCAGTAATGCACCAATAGATTGAGCACCCGCAGATAAAGAAAGGAATAAGAAAAAGGCAGTAAGGCCGCGTGTCATCACTGTTCCGGATTATTGAACCCCTAATATAAGCATCGGGGAATAATTTCTGTTCTGTATTTAAACAGTTTATCCAGTTTGCGGCGTACAAAAAGACTGTTGGCAAGGTCTCCCAGCCAACCCAGGGGAATGCGGTAGTGGACAATGTCCGTCATTTCCACACCGCCGGGTATCTCTTTAAAATGATGCTGATGATGCCAGAGGCTATATGGCCCGAAGCGTTGTTCATCTACAAAAAAACGGTTCTCTTCCACATGTGTGATCTCCGTCATCCAATACACCTTGATGCCGAGCATGGGTTTAAGGGAATATTCAATGATCTGGCCGGGATAGATCCGATCACCATGGGCCTCACTTTTAACGGTGAAGCCCATGTTCTTCGGAGTAATATGTTGTAAGTTGTTAGGATCGCTGAAGAATTTCCAGGCCTGTTCCAAAGTAACAGGCATCACCTGTACTGACTTGATGCGGTAAGTGCGGGACATACCGTAAATCTACCACAATCCTAACAAACCGCCGCGTTGTTCCATCTGAAAATAATGGCCATTAACCAACCACCGCGTGCCTCTGGTGCAATGGAACGATACCCGGTGGTTTTGTCCGTTAAACGTATGGAAGCCATCAGCTGACCTTTGGGCAGTTCTTTAGCGGTATACACAAATTGCAGGTCGTCCTGTTTCAGCTGCAGCAGCTCTTTTACCGGGATGATCATACCGGAGTGTTTGCCGCTTACATCTTCAAATTTCCATTCTTTGATAATATTCCCTTTGGCATCTTTCACCGCAATCTTACGGCCGTTGCCTATCTGGCCGCAATGGCTGTAATGGAACACCAGTTTGTCGTTGATGTTGGACTTGTCCAGCTGCAGCTGTTTCAGGTCAAAGGCATCATTTACATGTTTTTCAAGGATCAGCTTATTATTAAGGTATACCTTGAAATAATCTCCGCCAGCTTTTGCCTGGATGGAGAATATGCTGAGGCAGATAATAGCCAGGGCTGCTGCCTTTCCGGGGATGTTGGTGAGTGTTTTCATGATGTGTACGTTTTATACCACAAAACAAGGCAAATGCAGTGGGAGTAAGCAAAAGCTTTGATGATATGCACCTTTTTCTTGACATGCTGCATTTTTTATTTTGATTATTCGAATAGTCTATATAATTTGTAGACTTAATCCCAAAACAATTAAACATGTCAAACACACCATTACGATTTGAAACATTGCAAGTACATGCCGGTTATCAGCCTGATCCAACCACCAAAGCGGCTGCGGTACCCATTTATCAGACAACATCTTATACGTTCGATGATGCTAATCATGCAGCAGATCTTTTTCAGCTGAAGCAGTTCGGGAATATTTACACCCGCATCATGAATCCTACTACGGATGTGTTCGAGAAACGTGTAGCAGCATTGGAAGGCGGTGTAGCCGGTTTGGCCACGGCATCCGGCCAGGCGGCACAATTCATTGCTTTGCACAACATCCTCCTGCCCGGGGATAATTTTGTTACTTCCTCTTATTTGTACGGCGGTACCTATAACCAGTTTAAAGTGAGCTTTAAAAGGATAGGGGTGGAAGCCCGCTTTGCTGACCTGGACAATGTGGCCAGTTTTGAAGAGAAGATAGATGCCCGCACCAAGGCTATCTATGTGGAAACCATTGGCAATCCCGGTTTTGCCATCCCTGATTTTGAAAAGATAGCTGCCCTGGCAAAGAAACATGATCTGCCCCTGGTGGTGGATAATACTTTCGGTGCGGCAGGTTATTTATTCCGTCCGCTGGAACATGGCGCCAACATTGTGGTACAGGCTGCCACCAAATGGATCGGCGGGCATGGCAACAGTATCGGCGGCGTGATCGTAGATGGTGGTAATTACAACTGGGGCAATGGTAAATTCCCGCAGTTCACAGATCCTGATGAAGCTTATCATGGTATGCAGTTCTGGGATGTTTTCGGGGCCAATAGTCCTTTCGGGAACATTGCCTATATCATCCGTGCAAGAGTAACAGGGCTGCGCACATGGGGCCCTTCCCTGGCACCACAGAACTCCTTCCTGTTCCTGCAGGGCCTGGAAACACTTTCCCTGCGTGTACAGCGTACCGTAGAGAATGCACTGGCACTGGCGCAATGGCTGGAAAAACATCCTAAAGTAGCTTCCGTGAACTATCCCGGGCTGCCTGGCAACAAGTATCATGAACTGGGTAAAAAGTACCTGAAAGTTGGTTTTGGTGGGGTGCTGTCCTTTAAGATCAAGGGAGGAAAAGAGGCGGCAGATACTTTGGTACAATCCTTGCAATTGATCTATCACCTGGCAAATGTAGGCGATTCAAAAACGCTGATCATTCATCCTGCCACTACCACGCATCAGCAACTGAGCGAGGCGGAGCAGAAAGCTGCAGGTGTAGAGCCGGGATTGCTGCGTATTTCACTGGGTATCGAACATATTGATGATATCAAAGGTGATCTGCAGCAGGCTTTCGATAAAATATAAATTCACTAGGTACATGAATAAAAAGAGGTGTTGCAGGTCTTGCAACACCTCTTCGTTTTTTTATTTTTCTTTCATCCACACCACTTTCTGTTCCGGCGTATTTTCCTGCCCTATGATATCCTTGTAGAGGGCCGGGTTCCTGGCTTTCTTATACCGGTATCCTCCGGCCTGCTGCAATTTTTCAGGTGTGATGGTGGCTATCACATAATCATTATCCAGCTTGCGGCATTCTGCAATGATATCTCCGAAAGGATCGAGGATCATGGAGCAGCCGTTCTTCAGCTGGTCATCGTCCATACCGATCGGGTTGGAGAATACTGCATAGATGGCATTGTCGTAAGCACGGGCGGGCAGCCATTTCATCAGCCATGCACGGCCCTTTAAACCATCAAATTCCTGGCGCAGTGAAGTTGGATCGTTATACCGGTTTGCCCATAATGCAGGGTCTACAAAACCGGCGCCGGGCCTGGTGGAAGGTGTACACATGGTTACGTGCGGCATAAAGATGATGTCTGCACCCAGCAGGGTGGTAGCCCTTACATTTTCGATGATGTTATTGTCGTAACAGATCAGTATACCACATTTCCAGCCGAGGAGGTCAAACACCACGTACTCATTTCCGGGTGTGAGATGCGGATTGATGAAAGGATGCAGCTTGCGGTATTTGGCTACCAGGCCGTTCCTGTCCACACATACATATGCTTTGAATAAATTATCGTTGGCATCTTTTTCAAACAGTCCGGCCAGGATCACAATATTCAGCTCTTCCGCGATCGCTGTGAGCGTTTTTACACTAGGGCCATCCGGTATGAACTCTGCTGTATCCAGCATTTGCGAAACATCCAGGTGGCGGGCGAAAGTATAACCGGTGACGGAACATTCATGAAAAGCGATCACATCTGCGCCATCTGCCGCCGCCTTTTGAGCCAGTTCCCGTATCACGGAAAGATTGTATTTCTTATCGCCACTGCGGTTTTCAAACTGCGCCGTAGCTATCTTGAGCGTTTTCATCCGGCTAAGCTAAGCATTGTTGACCAGTCATCCATAAACAGCTGTGAGAAATAACTTTCTTCACTTATCTTGACCTCATTAATTTTAAAATTGTATGATAAAGTACGCTACTCTTACTTCCGCGATGATGGTGATCGCGATGTTATCCCATGCACAGGATGCAGCCACTGTTGTGATCAGTCCTGACCAGCCTTTGTCCGCCAAAAACACCGACCTGCGCAAACAGGTATATGAATGGAGCAAAGCACAACTGAACAGCGATGATTACAAAACAGTGAAAGCGCATCCTTCTGCTGCGGTGTTCCCCGGTAAAATAAAGGAAGGGGCAACACCTGTAACCAAAACGGTGCATATCACGCATAATAAGATCAGCGATACGCTGGTGCCTGTGGTGTCCCGTGTAAACTATGCGCAACCCTGGAATGACAACCTTTACAGTACCGGCTTGTATGCAGCCCCGGGCGCATACATTGAAGTAACGGTGCCGAAGGAATTACTGGATAAAGGCATCGGCATCCAGGTAGGTGCGCATTCAGATAACCTGAACCAATGGGTAGCAGGTAAAGAGGACTGGCGGCGTATGCCCCTTATTGTCAGAAAGCAGGAATTAAAAGCCGCTACTACAAAGATCGCCTCTCCCTTTGGCGGTCTCATTTATGTGACCACATCTCCCAGGAAAGATTCCTGGGCCGGCGATGTAAAGATCGGCCATGCCATTGAAGCACCTTTGTATCGTGCAGGTATTACCACACCGGAAGAATGGAAAGCACAGTTGCAGAACAATAAGGCACCCTGGGGAGAACTGGCTACGGAAAAGGTGGTGCTCACCATTCCTGATTCTGTGCTGCAGCAGGTAACAGACCCTGCCTACGTGATGAAGATCTGGGACCTGATCATTGGCGGAGAAGCAGAACTGGCACAGATTCCGCAACCCTATTACCGTCCGCAGCGCATGGTGATAGATGAACATATCGGCGGCGGTTTCATGCACAGCGGTTATCCTGTAATGATCCATCATTCACCCTCCCGCCGGATGTTGTCTGCCGATGTGATCGCTGACCCGCTCAAACTGATGGTAGGTAGTAAAGGCGGCGCCAACTGGGGCTTCTTTCACGAAATAGGGCATAATATGCAGAACCTGGACTGGGTATTCGGCGGAACTACGGAAGTAAGCTGTAATTTCTTTTCCCTGTATATGTTCGACCGTTTATTAGGAGGAAGGGATGATGCACATACCGGTATCTCCAATAAAGAAACGCAGGATATGATGAAGAAATATTTCGGTGAAGGGGCTGATTATGAAACATGGAAGAAGAACCCTTTCCTGGGACTGATCATGTTCCGCCAGCTGCAGGAAGCATTTGGATGGGAAACGTTTAAAAAGTTCTTCCGGGAATGCCACACGCTGGCGGCTATAGATAAGGCCGGCACTTATGCTAAAACAGATGTGCAGAAGCGGGATCTCTGGGCGGGCTTATTTTCCCGTGCAGCAGGCCGCAATGTGGCACCCTTCTTTGAGAAGTGGGGCATTCCCATCAGCGATGCGGTGAAGAAAGACCTGAGCAGTCTGCCGGAATGGATGCCTTATAATTTCCCGCCACAGCAATAGGAATTATTTGTATTTTGGTGCTATTCCACAAAAATGAAAACATGAAAAACTTTCTGACGCTCATTATGTTTAGTTCTTTCCTCAATGTGGCAGAAGCGCAAACAAAAGACGAAGCTGCCGTAGCACAAGCTGTAGAATCATTGCGTAAAGCCATGATAGATGCTGATAAAGCCAGCCTGGAAAAGATCACCGCGCCTACTTTAAGTTACGGGCATTCCGGTGGTAATATTGAAGACCAGGCTACTTTCATCGGCAACATCTCCAGCGGTAAATCTGATTTTGTAACCATGGACCTCTCCGCGCAAACCATTACCGTAACAGGGCAGACGGCCATTGTAAGGCATACGCTCAGCGCACAGACCAACGATAATGGCAAAGCCGGTACGGTGAACCTTTATGTGATGCTGGTGTGGGGCAAAGAGGGCAAGCAGTGGAAACTGATTGGCCGGCAGGCAGTAAAGATCCCTGAAAAGAAATAAAAAACTATGGGCATGAAGCAATTCATGCCCTTTTTTATGTTTTCAGTGCAAACGGTTGCATTGACTAAATCCCCACGTTATGAAAACACTGATCCTGATCGGTTGTTTGCTGCCCGGCGTAACATACGGACAGGCAGACACGGCTAAACCTGCCCCCAAACCAAAACCTGCAGCCCGGGCTGAAGTACCGGAACATCTGCCGGGAAAAGGGATGGCACAACATGATTTCCTGTTCAGCGGCCAATGGGACACGCGCAAGGATTCCCAGACAGTATACCTGATCCGCAAAGGCCATATTGCCTGGCAATATGCGATCCCCATCAAAGATGCTGCCGGGCAGCTGAATGAATACAGCGATATTCATTTGCTTGCTAATGGCAACGTACTCTATGCTTATAAGACCGGCGCTGCAGAGGTAACACCGGCCAAAAAGGTGGTATGGGACTATAAATGTGCAGCCGGTTCAGAATGCCATTCTGCCCAACCTGTTGGCAGGGATAAAGTATTGCTCTGTGTGAATGGCACACCGGCAAAGGTATTGCTGGTCAATAAGAAAACGAATAAAACAGAGATGGAGCAGATCGTACAAACAGCGAGGCCGGATGATCCCAAAAGCGTACATGGGCAGTTCCGGAATATCCGCATGACGCAGGCAGGCACTTATTTACTCCCTCACCTGAACATGGGTAAAGTGATAGAATACAACCGGCAATGGCAACCCATCCTCACCATTGATGCGCCTTCTGCATGGGCGGCGGTAAGATTGAAGAACGGGAATACGCTGATCAGTGGCAACCAGCATGGCTATGTGAAAGAGGTGAACGCCAAAGGAGAACTGGTATGGGAACTGAATAAAGACGATCTGCCCGGTTTTCCGCTTTATACAGTACACCAGGTAAGCCGCCTGGCTAATGGCAATACCGTGATCTGTAACTGGGGTGGTTTCCTAAGGAAAGAAGACTGGGATAAAGTAGTGCAGCTGATAGAAGTAACACCGGATAAAAAAGTAGTATGGGCTTTACACCAATGGAAAGACCCGGACCTGGGGCCTTCGTCCTGTGTGCAGATCCTGGAGAAAGGAGCGCAGCGGTGAATTATTTCAATACAGGCAAAGAAAGGTATGATGTGTTCATACCTTTTTTTATTTCAATATTGCTGTATAATAACCCAATAATTACTACCTTAACCAGGCACTTTTTTTCCGAAAGATCATTATTCCTATCATCTACGTACATAAGCACATCAAACCAATCGCTATGAAATGGATATCTGCACACCATCCCAAAATTGATAGTATTGCAAGTGCCTGGCTGATCCTCCGTTTTATTGATACTGAAGCAGTATTCCTGTTCGCGCCCCCCGGTGAAGTACTGGATAAAGCAACGACGCTGGGGGCCACACCCTTTAATGTTCCCGGCACAGAACTAACGGCCTATAAAGAATATTGCACCTACGATTATCTCCTGCATAAATATGCACTCAGCGACCCTGCTCTGCAGGAAATAGCGCTGGTAATAAGAGGTGCGGATAAAGACCGGCACGACCTTGCTCCTGAAGCGGCAGGCCTCTGGGCCATTGCATCCGGTATGGCTGAAAACATCAAAGACGACCAGGAGTTACTGCAATATGGCCTGCGCATCTATGATGGGTTATATAGCTGGGCCAAAAAGGGGAGGCCGGAGAAGCATACATATGATTATTCTTCGCTGCGCCTGATGGAAGTATTTCACCAGTTCCTCTCTCTCAAATACAGTGAAAGATTGGAGCAGCCGAAATGGATGACGGAGATGAAGTCAATCGTGCAGGACCAGATAGATACTAATCTCACCATGGATGTAAAGGCCTTATCCCGCCACCTGGATGTGAATCCGGCTCATCTTTCCCGGGAATTCTCCCATTACTGGGATGGGCTTAAATTTGGCGAATACATGCGTAAGCTGCGGATAGAGAAAGCGCTGGCACTGATCCATGAACAGAAATACACTTTAATAGAGATCGCTTACATGACGGGTTTCTCCGACCAGACCCACTTTGGCCGTATTTTCAGGGATTATACGGGTAAAACACCTTCCGGTTATCTGAAAACCCTGCCGCCCCAGCCAGAATAACTGTTTCATTTCTTGTAAAATTTGAATTATATTGATAGGCAGACAATCGTTTGCGTATTACAGACCACGTATGAAATCCCCTAAGCATGCTCCAGATCAACTATTCATTACAGCCACATCAACTGGCCGGGCCCTTGCAGCAATTCTGGCAACTTTCCGCCGGCAAGATCCTTCACATCGAAAAAAACTATGATCCTGCACAGGGCGCACCGGTATTTACCCGCGAAGGAAAATACACCACCCGCGGCTGGACGGAGTGGACGCAGGGTTTCCAGTATGGTTCTGCCATCCTGCAGTTTGATGCTACCGGCGATGATACTTTCCTGGAAATAGGTCGGCAGAAAACAATAGCGTCGATGGCTCCGCATGTGAGCCATACCGGCGTACATGATCATGGCTTCAATAACGTAAGCACCTATGGTAATCTCCTGCGCCTCATGAAAGAAGAACGGATCCCGTATAATGAATGGGAGCGGCACTTCTATGAACTGGCGCTGAAAGTTTCCGGCGCAACGCAAGCCGCACGCTGGACACCCATTAAGAACGGCGGCTTCATTTATTCCTTCAACGGCCCGCATTCCCTGTTTGTTGATACAATGCGCTCCTGCAGGATCCTGATGCTCAGCCACCGTTTGGGGCATTTGCTGCAGGGAGAAAACGATGTGAGGACGGACCTGCTGCAACGTGCCATTCAGCACATGAAAGCTACGGCAGACTTTAATATCTATTATGGAGAAGGCAGGGATAGCTATGATGTTGCAGGCCGCACAGCGCATGAATGTATCTTCAATGTAAAAGATGGTAACTTCCGCGCACCCAACGCACAACAGGGTTTCTCCGGCTTCACTACCTGGACGCGCGGCCTTGCATGGGCCATGCTGGGTTTTGCAGAAGAACTGGAATTCCTGGCAACGGAACCCGCCGCAAAGGAACACCTGCCCTGGATGGAGAAAGCAGCTAAAGCTACCTGTGATTTTTACATCGCCAATACACCCTCGGACGGAGTGCCCTACTGGGATACCGGCGCGCCGCATCTTGCCCATTTTGAAGGATACCTGGACCAGCCTTCCAACCCTTTCAATCCCTTTGAACCAGTGGACAGCTCTGCTGCTGCCATTGCGGCACAGGGCCTGATCCGTTTGGGCAGGTACCTGGGAGAAGGCAAATATTTCCAGGCAGGCCTCACGGTATTGCATACACTATTACAGGCCCCTTATATCAGTACGGACGCAGAACACCAGGGGCTGCTATTGCATGCCATTTATCATCAGCCTAACGGATGGGACTACACGCCTCCGGGCAGCAAGGTGCCTTACGGGGAAGCCTGCATGTGGGGCGATTATCACATCCGCGAGCTGGCCCTTACTGTACAGCGCCTGATCAGGAACGAACCTTATTATACGTTCTATAACTGTGTGTTATGAACTTAAGCAGGCTCTGTGTACATACCATCACTACAAAACCTTTAAGCATTGAAGAGGCGGCAAAGTGCTACAGCCGGGAAAACATCCGGGGCATAACGGTATGGCGGGATGCGCTGGAAGGAAGGAACATACGGGCAACGGGGAAGATGCTCAGGGAAGAAGGCCTGGAAATAGTTTCTTTATGCCGTGGCGGCTTTTTCCCACATCTTACAGCTGCAGGAAGGAAAGACGCGATCGATGATAATTTAAAAGCAATAGAAGAAGCGGTTGCATTAGGTGCCCCGATGATCGTACTGGTATGCGGCGCTGCAAAAGGGCAATCCCTGGAAACTTCGCGGGAGCAGATCAGGGAAGGGATAGCTGCTATAGAACCTTATGCAAAAGCAGCAGGTATCAGACTGGCAATAGAACCCCTGCACCCCATGTATGCAGATACGCGTTCTGCTATCAATACGCTGGCACAGGCCAATGATATGGCGGAAGCGTTTGCCTCTCCCTGGGTGGGTGTAGCAGTGGATGTATATCATCTCTGGTGGGACCCTGCATTGCAGCAGGAGATCGAACGCTGCGGCAAACACCTGTTTGCCTTTCATATCTGCGACTGGCGCATTCCTACACGGGATATACTGCTGGACCGCGCTTTAATGGGAGAAGGTTGTATCCCTGTTGCGCAGATCCGTGAATGGGTGGAAGGAACGGGCTTTAATGGTTTCCATGAAGTGGAGATCTTCTCCACGGAATACTGGTCCGGCGATCAGCAGCTTTTCTTACAAAAGATCAAACACGCATATCTCCATCACTCCTGAAATTCATACAAGATGACAAAGGTTCACCGCATCGGTATTATCATGAATGGCGTCACGGGACGAATGGGAACGAACCAGCACCTGCTGCGTTCCATTGTACCTATTATACAACAAGGCGGCGTAAAGATCAGCGATACTGAATACATACTGCCTGAACCTGTGCTGGTAGGCCGCAATGCTGCACGGCTGCAACAACTGGCAGAAAGAACAGGCATTCCGCTTGCTTACACAACGGACCTGGACAGCCTGCTCAGTGATCCCAGGCACAGTATCTATTTCGATGCACAAACTACAGGTCGCCGCGCGGAAAGTATCCGCAAAGCGGTAGCCGCAGGCAAACATATCTATTGTGAAAAACCGGTAGCTGCGGATACCGCTACGGCCTTATCATTATACGAACTATGCAAAAACGCGGGCGTTAAACATGGCGTGGTACAGGACAAATTGTGGCTGCCGGGCATGTTGAAATTAAAGCGCTTAATGCAGAAGGGTTTCTTTGGACGCATATTATCCGTGAAAGGAGAATTCGGCTACTGGGTGTTTGAAGGCCATTCCATTCCCGCGCAACGCCCTTCCTGGAATTACCGCAAAGAAGATGAAGGCGGTATTATACTGGACATGCTTTGCCATTGGCGTTACGTACTGGACCATCTCTTTGGTAAAGTGAAAGCAGTATCCTGCCTCGGCGCCACACATATTCCTGAAAGGATAGATGAACAGGGTAAACCTTATGTATGCACGGCAGACGATGCTGCATATGCCACCTTTGAACTGGAAGGCGGCATCATCGCACAGTTCAATTCTTCCTGGACAACCCGCGTACGCCGCGATGATCTGCTCACCATCCAGGTAGATGGTACACATGGTTCTGCCGTAGCCGGTTTGCGGGAATGTTATGTACAGCACTACGGGCATACGCCCAAACCGGTATGGAACCCTGATATTGAACAGCCTGTAAAGTTCTTTGATGGCTGGGCAAAAGTACCGGAACAGGAAGTGTTTGAAAATGCATTCAAAGTACAATGGGAACTCTTCCTGAAACATGTGGTGATAAATACCCCTTTCCCCTGGGACCTGAAGGAAGGTGCCAAAGGAGTACAGCTGGCAGAGAAAGGGATGGAAAGCTGGGCAAAACGTTGTTGGATAAATATTGACCCCTTATGAGAAAAACAGCACTCATTACCGGCGGAAGCCGGGGCATAGGATTAGGCATTGCTATCCATCTTGCCCAACGTGGTTTTAACCTTGCGATCAATGGTGTGAGAGAACAGGATGCTGTAGCAGATACCATTACGCAGTTGAAGTCGTATGGCGGAGAGGTGATCTACTGCCGTGCGGATGTTGGAAATGCAGGGCAGCGCGCGGAGATGTTGCAGCAGGTATCAGATCACTACGGCACCCTGCATGTACTGGTGAACAACGCAGGTGTTGCGCCCAAAGAAAGAAAAGATATCCTGGAAACAACAGAAGAAAGTTTCGACCGCCTGATGAATATGAACCTCAAAGGTGCCTTCTTTCTCACACAGGCTGTTGCGAACAGGATGATAAATCAGCAGGAGGGATGCATCATCAATGTATCTTCCATTTCTGCTACAGTAGCCTCTGTAACAAGGCCTGAGTATTGCATCTCAAAGGCCGGCCTCAGTATGATGACGCAGCTGTTCGCCGTACGTTTAGGCGCACATCAGATACCTGTGTATGAAATAAGGCCGGGCATCATAGCCACGGATATGACAGCCGGCGTAAAAGAAAGATACGATCAGCTGATCGGCAACGGCCTGCTGGTACAACCCCGCTGGGGATTGCCGGATGATGTGGGGAAAGCAGTGGCCATGCTGGCTGCCGGAGACCTGCCTTATTCAACAGGCCAGGTGATAATGATAGATGGCGGATTGACCTTACCACGTTTATAAATCTTTGTTATGCCCGAAGAAAAGAACTCCACGAGAAAAGAACTGTTCCGCCTGCCTGTTATCGTAGCTGCATTGGGCTACCTTGTTGATATGTATGACCTCTTCCTGTTCAGTGTGGTACGTGTTCCCAGTTTACAGTCATTAGGTTTACCTGAAGAAGAAATGTTGGGTAAAGGAGCTTTGCTCCTGAATATGCAAATGGCCGGTCTGCTCATCGGCGGGATCATCTGGGGGGTGCTGGGTGATAAAAGAGGCCGCCTTTCTGTGTTGTTCGGCTCCATCCTCATTTATTCACTGGCTAATATTGCGAATGGTCTTGTGCAGTCCGTTCCGCAATATGCCCTGATGCGCTTCATTGCAGGCATAGGGCTGGCGGGAGAACTGGGGGCAGGGGTAACACTTGTTACCGAAGTACTGCCTAAACGCATCAGGGGATATGGCACCACCCTGGTTGCCACCCTTGGGGTCATTGGGGCTATCCTGGCGTACTTTATGGCCGATCTGTTCCAGTGGCGCATCTCTTATTTTATTGGCGGAGGATTGGGCTTATTATTGCTTGTGCTGCGGATGCGTGTTTTTGAGTCGGGCATCTACCTGCGCACAAAGGCCATGCAAGTATCCAGGGGAAATTTTCTTTCGCTCTTTACACACAAAAAGAAACTATTGAAATACCTGCAGTGCATTGCAATTGGTTTGCCGATCTGGTTTGTGGTAGGCATACTGATCACCTTCTCGCCGGAATTCGGCAGGGCCATGGGGCTTAATATGCCTATAGTGGCAGGTAAAGCAGTAATGCTGGCTTTTGCGGGGCAGGTGGTGGGAGATATTGCCAGCGGCCTGTTCAGCCAGTTCTTTCACAGCAGGAAAAAGATCATTGCTTTGTTCATTGGTATGTCTGCCATTATGGTAGGCATTTATCTTTTGCTGCCCTTTAAAGAAGCGAACACTTTCTATATTGTATGTGTGCTGCTGGGCTTTGCCAATGGTTACTGGGCTTTGTTTGTAACAGTAGCGGCAGAATTATTTGGTACCAATCTCCGCGCAACGGTAGCTACTACCGTTCCTAATTTTGTGCGGGGCGCCACTATTCCTTTAACGATCTTATTCCTATGGCTGAAGCAGTATTGGGGGATCCTGAACAGTGCAGGTGTGGTGGGACTGCTTACTGTTTTGCTGGCAGTGATTGCACTATGGTGGATGGATGAAACATTTGAAAAGGACCTCGATTACCTGGAATAACAACTGTCCGTCTTCGAACAAAATTGTGCGGGATCGCACAGGAAAAGAAGAAGTATGGTGCTGATAATGAATTGGTTAGTGCTTGGCATTATACTTGCCTGCCTCAACGCATTAACGTTAGCGAAATTTTATAACCCTGACAACCCCAAAGATATGATTGCTACCGTCAGGGCTAAAATTGCAGAAACCACGCTTCGCGCGTGGTTTTATTTTTGGCTGACTTCGTTGCGCAGTGTTTCCAGGATCTCTTTTTCCCGGAAAGGTTTAAGGATATAACTATTGATACCTGCATCCAGGTATCTGTCAAGGTCTTCCTTCACTGCATTGCCGGTAATGGCAATAATGGGTAAACCGGCTTTATCCCTGTCTTTCAGCTGCCGGATGTTGCGGGCAAGCGTGAGCCCATCCATTTCAGGCATCTGGATGTCCGTAAACACCATATCAAAATCATGCTGCTCCATCAGGTGCAGTGCTTCAATACCATTGGTGGCGGAGTGGAAGGTGGTATTGATCTTCAGCAGGATCATTTCCAGTACGCGCCTGTTCATGTTGTTATCATCCACCACCAGCACATGCATCATTTTGGGTAAAGGATGATCAGCAGGCAGGGCAGGCGTTTGATCAACAACGGCAGCAGGCATATAGGGAATGGTAAAACTGAAAGTAGAGCCCTGGCCGGGAACACTGTCTACATCCAGCTTCCCGCTATGGAGGTCTACAATACTTTTTACAATGGTGAGGCCAAGGCCTGACCCGTCTTCCCGGGCATGACTGTCCTGTGCGGAAGATACCTGCGTGAATTCATCGAAGATGTGGCGGATGTGCTTCCGGTCAATGCCGGTACCTGTATCTGTGATGGCAACGGATAGTACCTGTTTACCTGCCTGTGGTTGCAGGTTTGCTTTGATGGTTACACTTCCTTCACTCGTGAATTTAATAGCATTGCCTGTAAGGTTGAACAGGATCTGTTTCAGGCGGAATTCATCTCCTTCTACCAGCATGTTCTCACTGAAACTGCATTGTGTATGCAATTTCAGGTTCTTCCTGTAAGCCTGTATGTACATGCCTTTGGCAATGTCTTCAATTACTTTCTTCGGGGAAAAGGTACTGTATTCAAGCGTGAGCTTTTTCTCTTCCAGTTTTGAAAAATCCAGTACGTTATTCACAACGGAGAGCAGCATGTTCGCGGAGAGGTTGATGGCATCCAGGATCTCTTCCTGTTCCTGGTTAAGATTTGTTTTACCGAGTTGTTCGGAAAATCCTATCACGGAACCAAGCGGTGTTCTGATCTCGTGGCTCATGCTGGCCACAAAATCGCTTTTCAGTTTAGAGAAACGGATGGCTTTGTTGCGGGCATGGTCCAGTTGCAAGCCGTTGCGGTAACTGAACCAGATCAGCACCAGTATGGCGATGGCGAGCAATACGATCAGTAATGCGCCAAAACGCGTTTCCCAGTTTAGTTTACTCAACAGTATGCTGATATCATCTTTAAGCGCGGTCTTTAATTGATGGGCAGCTTTAAGCCTTTCCTGTTTGAATATCTGCAGATCAGCCAGCAGTGTTTTCAGCAGCTGATCGTTGGCGTTTATCATCTCCAGCTCTTTCTTGTTGAGATTAGCATTACCGGCGGCGATATTTTTAAAAAGATGGCTATAATACGCATGTATGTTTTCCAGCTGCTGCCTGTTGTAGCGGGTACTTTTCGGATCTGCTGTAATGGTGGTCCTTACTACTGTCGGAGCCGCTGCCGGGCCGGGTTCATTCCGCTTCTTATTGGTAATGGCATCGGCCACACGTCCGAAAAGTTTCCTTTTTTTACCCGTGTTTACGGCGTTGGGGTATACGGTATCTACCTGTATGTATTGTTTGAAATGTGCGCTGGTGACCGGCTCAAATATTTCTCTTTCCTTTGTAGTGTCCCAGTCCTGGTTCATATTCAGCAGGGAGTCTGTAGCGGCTTTTACTTTCAGGAAAATGCTGCTCTTGTTCTCTTTGTCCCGCAGCATACCTTTTAGTTCCTTGTTCTCCAGTGTGTCCAGGTCTGCGGCTACTATTGCCAGGGCTTTACTGTACCGGGCAAAGTGAATGTTCTGATAGGTGAGGGTGAAGAGGCGGAAATAGTTTTCCGCTTCGTACATGGTTTGAACGGCATGTTCTATGCGCTCCATATTCACTTCAGTGTGGGCCAGTTCATGAACGGAAGAATTCAGTTGTTTGATCCGCTGCTGTTTAAAGAACCCGAAAAGCACCACGCTTACAAGTAAGATCACTAAAAAAGCCAACAGTATATATCCATATGCTAAACGTTGGCCCTCCCTTCGCTTCATACCGGGAGTTTGAAACTGCTTGGGTTCCATTCGCAGGTGTTTGAATGTTTGGTTAACCAGGGGTATGTGGTCAAATATAGGGAATAAGGGGAAAGGGAATTGTTAATGAGGAAGGGGTTGACAACATTAATAATGTTAATAAAAAGGGAGAGTGGCCTGGCCGCTCTCCCGGTATTTTTAATGGCCTCTGCCGCCACCGCCACCGCTTTGCTGCAGGCGGAAGTTGAGGATGTCCCGGTCAAACAGGTAAAGACCGCTCTTGTCTTCACCGATCATTTCCAGCTTTTCGTTGAGGGTACGGGCCAGTCTTTCTTCTTCTATCTGTTCCGAAACATACCACTGAAGGAAGTTATGGGTAGCATAATCTTTCTCCTGGAGAGACATATGAACAAGTTCATTAATGCTTTCTGATACCTTGATCTCATGTGAAAGGAATTCTTCGAACACACGTTTGATGGAGAGGAAGGTGATAATGGGTTGCCCCAGGTGAGGTACTACACCAAAACCGCCACGTTCGTTGATGAACTTGATCAGTTTCAGCATATGCACACGTTCTTCATCTGATTGTTTGTAGAAGAATTCGGATACGCCGGGAAGGCCGGGTTGAATATCTGCCCAGGATGCCATAGCCAGGTATGCCTGTGAGGAGGCTGCTTCAAGCGCCACCTGTGCGTTCAGCGCTTCTTGAATAGTTTTACTTAACATATAGAGATCGTTCTAGTTGATTTAAATATACGAATTATAAGGATAGGTGACGGCTTTTAACTGTTTCTTCGAAGAAGATGCCAGCCTGCCTGTCGAAGGTTTCGGTATCGTCTGTGGTATAAAAAATACGGCTGCCGCCGGTGCTGCATTTTGCAGCCATTTCCGGATGCCTTTCCAGGTAATCTTTGAGGCTGTGGGAAAGGATAGGGCCCTGGGAAAGCAGTGTTACATCTGGCGGGAGGTGCTGCTGTATCTTATCTGCTAAGAGCGGGTAATGTGTACAGCCGAGTACGATGGTATCTATGTCTGACGATTGCACCATCAGTTGCCGGATGTATTTATGAATGAAAAAATCCGCGCCCTCGCTGTTGTATTCATTGTTCTCCACCAGGGGCACCCACATGGGGCATGCCTGCTGGTAAACGGTGATATCCGGGTAGAATTTTTCTATTTCAATAGGGTAACTTTGGGAAGTAACGGTACCATTGGTGCCAAAGATCCCTACCTGTTTACTCTTTGTATAGTTGCCCACGATCTCTGTAGTAGGGCGTATAATGCCCAGCACGCGGCGTTCCGGATCTATCTTCGGCAGGTCGTTCTGCTGGATGGTGCGCAATGCTTTTGCGGAAGCGGTATTACAGGCCAGGATCACAAGGTGGCAACCCATATTGAACAGATGCTGTACACACTCCAATGTATAATGATATACGGTTTCAAAAGAACGGCCACCGTATGGTGCGCGGCCATTATCCCCAAGGTAGATGTAATCGTATTGCGGTAATTCCTTCACGATCTCTTTCAGTACCGTTAAACCGCCATATCCTGAATCAAATACGCCTATTGGTCCTTTCTTTTTATCCATGCTACAAAGTAAGTATTTTTTATGCTACGGGCATGCCCACTTTAGCAGCTTTCCGTGGAGAAAGGAAGAAGGCGGGCAACATGGCGAGTGCCAGTAATCCGCCTGCTGTATAAAATCCCCATTGCAATGCCTGGTGTTCCGCGATAGCTTCCAGGTAACCTTTCCCGGCAAAATGTTCATGCACACGCTGATGTACCACGGATAATATAGCTACACCCACTGCACCGCTTACCTGTAAAGTAAGACTGTTCAGGCTGGCAGCCTGTGTAACTTCTGTTGGTTTTACGGAATTCACCACTGCTACGGTGAGAGGTGTTACGAGGCAGCCCAGGCCAATGCCCCGGATCAGCATGGCGCCGGTAATAACAGCAACACTGCTGCCCACATCCAGCCTGCCGAAAAGTATCATGGTAACGATCAGTAAAATGAGGCCCGTTACTACAATGGCACGCGGGTTATGCCGGTCTACCCATCTGCCGGAGAGCGGCATCATAATAGCCAGTGTTAAAGAGGCGGGCAGCAGCAATAAACCCGCCTGCATTTCTGCAAACCCCATATGGCGCTGCAGGAGGAAGGGTAAAAGGAATACACCACCGAACAAAGCAGCGGAGCGGGCGGAAGTAACCAGCAGCGCCGAAACCAATTGTACATTGGCAAAAAGCCGGATATCGAAGATGCCGTTGCTGCGTTTTCTTTCCCAGGTAATAAACCCTGTAAGGGCAATTAGCGCAACAGCAAAGTAGGAGATAAAACCCCAGAGCGTATCACTGTCTTTCTGCAGCCTGGAAATACCCAGTTGCAGGGTAACGAGGAAGATGGTAAGCAGGATAAAACCGGGTGTATCAAAAGGCAGCCGTACTTTCTCCTGTTTGCGCAGGAAACCCATGTACCGGAAGCTCATGCTGATGGCAATAAGGCCAATGGGTACATTGATATAAAAGATAGAAGGCCAGCCCAGGTGTTGTGTAAGGATACCACCCAGCGTAGGGCCTAATGCAGGCCCTAACACAACACCCAATCCCCACCATCCCAGCATCTTTCCTCTTTCATTGGCAGGAAATACAAAAGAAAGTATAGCCATTACCGTTGGCGTAAGCGCACCCCCGCCGATGGCCTGGATCACGCGGCTGATCACCAGCCATTCCAGGCTGTTGGACAAGCTGCATAGAAGGGAACCGAATGTAAAAATACTGAGGCTGGCAACATACAAAGCAAAGAACCCTATGCGGTCTTTCAGCCAGTTGGTAAGTGGCATGAATACAGAGAAGGCCATCATGTAGGCAGTAACTACCCACTGCACTTCATCAAGGCGGCAGTTGAACTGGTCCTGCATAACGGGAAGGGATATATTTACAATGCTGGAATCAAGCGAGGCCATAATGGTGCCCAGCATGAGGGTGACGAGTATTCCTGCTTTTGATCTCATGACAGCTTTCTCATTTTCATCAGGCAGATAAAGGTATAAAAAAGCCAGAGCGCGCAAAGGTGAAATAGTTCAGGCATACGGTCACTGATATGCGCACCCTGTTGCACAATGCCCTGGTATAAGGAAAGGAATGGTGTGATCGGCAGAATGCCGGACACTATTTTCAGGGCATCCGGTAATTGCTGGATGGGCCAGGTGTAGCCGGTAATGAGGAAAATAGGATAAGTGGAAAATGCCATCAGCTGCGTACACAGTAACTGGCTGCGGAATAATAGTCCAATGAAGATGCCCATCGGGATAAGCGATAACAGGAACAGTGCTGTAACGATGCCCAGTTCCCATGGATTGCCGAGCAGCCGGAGGTCCAGCACACCAAAGTTCACCGTGAGGAAAAAGAATGCATAGCAACTGAAGAGGATGAAGTAAAAGAGGCCCTTGCCCCAGAGGGCCGAAGAGAGACTGGCGCCGGGGTTCATCCAGGCACTGAAAGATGCTGCGCTTTCCCCGGTGCCGGAGGTTTGCAGCATAACGGTGCCCCTTTGCCTTTCCGCCGCAATACCTCCAGCCAGGCCTAACAGTAACGTTTGCTGTAATATCATCGCCAGCAGGCCGGGCAGGAGGAAAGTACCATAATCCGTTCTGTTATTAAAGAGCGGTCGGAAATCAGGTTTTACAGGCATCACTTCCTGTAAAGATGCTTCCGTATTCATGCCTTTCTTCTGAAGATATTGTAAACGCACACCGGCGCCAACCGTTAAGCCTACCTGTGTGATGGTGCCCATCACATCGCTGGAAGGCAGGAAACGTGCAGCGTTCACGGCTAATACCATATTGGTCTGTTGCAGGGAAAGCACTTTTTTCTCCATGCCTTCACGGATGTACAGGAAGCCCTGTACCTTCCCCTGCAACATGCTTTCCTTTGCGGCAGCGAGGTGGGTAACGGCAGCTACATGCACCATCTGGGTATTGTCTATCTGCTGTATCATTAAACGGGATAAGCCGGTATGGTCTTCATCCACTACAGCAATAGGTACTTCTTCCTCTGTTTTGTAGGAGTAGATGCTACCGTAAAAGAAAGCATACAGCAATGGTGCAATGAGCAATGTAAGCAGCAGGCTGTGGTCTTTAGCCACCAGTTTTACTTCACGGAGTAATAACATATCTCACTGATTTATTCAACCGTACCTGTAAAAAGAATACCGCTATAAAAAAGGTAAAACCAATGAACAGCAGCAGCCGGATGATCTCCGGCATAGCATACCGCAAAGGCAGTTCCATGAAATACAATTTGAAGAAGCCATCCAGGAAAGGCGTATAAGGCATCAGGCTGGCGTAGTACTGATCATACCAGGGCATGCCCCAGCGGGGAAATGTAAAACCGCTGAACACAAATGCCGGCGAAGTATAGAACAAACCTGCATCCAGTGCCAGCATTACATCGCTGGCAATTACAGAGGCCATCATGCCAATGCCGATGCAGGCCAGCGCCAATAAGTTAAACAACAGGAACAACTGCCAGAGTGTGCCGGGATGGCTTAAAGAAAAGATAGGAAAGATCACGCCGGTCATCAGCACAAAGTTCACCCAGGAGGTGGTGAGGTGTGCAATGGCTTTGCCGGTGATGATCAGGCCTGCACTATTGTGTGCTGTAATACGTAATGTTTCCATCGTGCCTTCTTTCCATTCCTGGTTGATGATCAGCACTGCTACCATGATGATCATCATCTGTAAGGCTACCGTGATCAGGCCGGGCACGAGGTAATGCTGGTAGTTATAGGTTGGATTGTATAATGGATATACCGTGAGGCTCACCGGCATGATCAGTGCCATGGCCTTTTCCTCCGGCATGCCTGTTTTCATGAACTTTTGCAGGTTCACGCCGGAGCCTGCAGTAATGATCACCGTAGAGGCATCTTTATAAATTAATTTCCCCGGTACCAGGGATGCAGCATTGGTATAAATAGTAACGCTTACAGGGTGACGGCTTTTGATATCCCTTTCCATACCTTTCGGGAAATGGATAGCGCCGATGATCTTTTGTTCCTGCATGCGTTGCTCCAGTTCTGCCTGGCTGTTCACCTGTTCCGTAATATGAATGCTGGCCGTTTGTTCCAGCAGGAAAGTGATCTGCCGGGAAACGGGGGAGTGGTCTTCATCCCAGATGGCAACCGGCAGGTCTTCTGCCTGTTGTTTGTTATAGATAAATGCATAGAAGAAAAAAAGCAGGGGCGGGATCACCAGCAGCACAAGATTATGCTCCGGGCGGGTGAGAATGCGTTTCCATTCCCGCAGGGTGATCTGTAGCAGGGCCTTGATCATGGGATTAGCAGGGCTGCGGTCATACCCGGCCGGAGACCTTTTATAGTGTTTACATCAACAGGTTTACATTCTACTGTAAAAGTGCGCAGTTCAAATTTTCCTTTTTCTTTTACAGGCACCCAGTTGGCAAATTCCAGGGAAGGGGCTACGGCGGAAACGTATACCTCAAATTCTTCCGGCTGGCAGCCCGGTACTTTCACGCGGGCCTTGGCTCCCAGAGGTAATGTGCCGGCCTTATCCTGCCGGATATTGAAACGGATGAAATAAGATAAATTCTTCTGCAGGGTCATCATCGGGTAACCGATGCTGACGATCTCACCTTCGTGGATCACCAGGGAAGAAATGATGCCATCTGCCGGGGCATAGATGCGTGTATTGTCTGTAAGTGCTTTGGTGAGTTCGTATCCTTCTTCTGCCTGTTTTAAAATAGCGGCCGCTGTTTGGATGATCTCCGGTTGTGTGCCCTTTTCCAGCATCTCCTGGTTGAGGCGTGCAATTTCCATTTCTTTTTTTGCTGCCTGGTATTTGAAATGAATAAGGTCTTTTTCTGTGCCGGAGATTACGCTGTCGTTATACAGGCGCTCCATGCGCTGGTATGTTTTCTGTGCGAGGTTATACTGTTCCTGTGCAATGTTGTAGAGGTTGCCGGCATTTTTAATGATCTCCGGCCGTGCGCCTTTTTGCAGTAGTTTCACCTGGGAGGAAGCAGCTTCAATAGCAGCTTCTGCCTGGCGGCGGATGGCGTTGATCTCCGTGGTCTTCAATACGCCGAGGAGTTGGCCCTGTTTTACGGTATCGCCGCTCTCCACCAGCAGGGTATCCAGCCTGCCGGGAAATTCTGCCGCTACATCCACGTAGGAGGCATCCACCATGCCAAGGAATGTGTTTTCGTTGCCGGCAGGATTACGCACAAGGAACAGTAATGCAATCAGCAGGATGATGACGGGAATGAGCAGTGCCCAGTATTGTGAGAAGAATTTTTTCATTGTAGCAGCGTAGTGATTTGTTGTGGTGTTCCAAGAATGTTATAATATTCTGCAGCTGCCAGCAGGTAGCCGAACAGCGCGGTATAATAGGCTTTACCTATTTCTTCTTCCATCAGCAGTGCATCGTTTACATCTTTCACGGAAGAAAGCTGGTTGGCTAATCTTTCCTGCACCTGCGCAGTGGTCAGTTGCGCCTGTGCCCTTGCCTGTGAAAGGGATTGCATATCCCTTTGCAGCACCGTTACTTTATTCCTTACCACGGCAGCGCCTGCTTCCAGTAAGGCTTGCGTATTGTCTGCGGCGATCTTCGCTTCATCTACCCATAACTTAGTGGCCTTTACTTTTTTCTGATGAGAGAATCCGCTGAACAGGTTCCATTGCATTTCCACACCTACCAGCCAGGGGGGAGTGGTAATGGGGAGGTCACGCTGATAGAGGTTCAGGCTGGCAATACCAAAGATATTGGGCAGTGAAAGGGACCTGCTGGCTTTCACGGTACTTTCCGCGAGTGCCGTTTTACTGGCTACTGCTTTATACGTGGGATTGCCTTTATAAAATCCTTCCGGGGGCAGGATGGCTTCCAGTTGTTTGTAATGCAGTGTATCCGTGATAGTGAGTAAGGTATCCTGTGGCAATTGCATGAGGCGTTTCAGTTCCACCATGGCATTGATCTTTTCCAATGCCATGTTCTCATGGCGCGAGCGTGCGAAGGTCAGCGCCACAGTAGCCCAGTTCCTTTGATAAGGTGGAATGATCTCGTTATTGACGAGGGAGATGGCAAAACGTTCATTACGTTCCATGGATGCTACGATCCTTTCCTGGGAAAGCAATACGGCATTGAAATACAGGATGCGGATATATGCAGCAGCCAGTAAAAAATCCATCTGTTTTTCCACGAGTTCCACATTCACGATACCTGATTCATATTCTGCTCTTGCAATGTCTCTCGCAGTGGCAAGTTTACCACCAAGGTAAATAGGCTGGCGCAGACCCAGTGCGGCAGTGAAGTATTGCTGCTTGCTGAGGGCCGGATTATAATTGGGATATACTGTGTTGATGATGCCTTTGGTAGTATTATAAATGCCGTCCTGCACAGGTTGGGGAAGAGGATTGCCTGTGATCTGCTGGTACACGGAATTGGCGGTGGATACACTCTGCTGCGAAGAACCTTCCACAATACCATTCTTTACCTGTTGCAGGTTTACCTCGAGCGGTTGACTGAGATAGTTATAACCTGCCAGCAGGTCCACTTTGGGGAAGTAGGTGCTTTGTTCTGCTTTCAGCTGGTATTGCCTGGCCTGCAGGGAGCGGCGTACCTGCTCCACCGCGAGGTTCTTATGCCTGGCTATCCGGAAACAATCTGCCAGGCTAAGTTCTCCGGATTGCGCTGCAGCCGGGGTACAGGCTGTTAAACAGATCAGCAGGATGTTGATACTTGCTTTTGGGTTCATATTCAGGATTATTAACATCCCCGCTGAAAGAATTGTTCACATATTTATGTGGATGCCGGTGATCACTGGCAAGCGTAACTTTGCGAATTAAACCCCATTTCTATGTTTAGGAAACTATGCCTGCTCTTTTTGGTATGCACTGCCTGCAAAAAAGACCCCGTCAAACCTGTTCCCAAATTACTCAACGGCACCTGGCAAGGCAGATATGGAAATATCAGTTCACCCGAACCCGGTGATACCGCATTCGGCCCACTCACCGCCGTTTACACGATCGATTTTAAAGATAATGGTACCATGACCGTTTATGATGGCCGTAAGGAAGATGCGGCCTTAATGGCGGAGGGGGTCTATAGCCTTCAAAATGGAAAACTGTTTGGGGAATATACTTATGTGCGTGGTTCCAGCAGTACCTTTTCCATACAAGCCATCCTGCACAAACCAGACAGCCTGGCCGGGACCTGGCGTATAGGCTCCTGGGGTCCTACAGGAGGTAAGTTCTTCTTAAAAAAATGAAGCATTGGTTAAACCAATGCTTCATACAATATCTCAACAGGGTGTTTGGCCAGGGCCCCGGTGCCATCTTTGATCTGGTGCCTGCAACTGGTGCCCGGCGCCGCGATGATGGTTCCCTGAGCAGCATTCCGCACAGCAGGGAATAATACCAGTTCTCCGATCTGGGAAGAGATGTCGAAATGTTCTTTCTCATACCCAAAAGATCCTGCCATACCACAGCAACCGGATGGGATCACTTCTACCGTATAACCTTCCGGCAGGCTTAGCATTTTTTTGCTGTGCAGTACACTGGACAATGCTTTTTGCTGGCAGTGCCCATGCAGTTTAATGTGCTGTTTAGCACCTTTGAACTGATCTGCTTTGATATGCCCCAGGTCTATTTCTTTGGAAATAAATTCATCTATCAGCAGCACATTCTTTGCCAGCATCTTAGCGGTGTTCCGCAGGTTGTCTCCCACAAGATCAGGATATTCATCCCTGAAACCTAAGATGGCAGAAGGTTCTATACCTATCAGCGGCGTTTCTGCGGTGATGAGGGTACTGAACAGGCGCACATTCTTTTCCGCGATCACTTTCGCTTTCCTTAAGAAACCTTTGGACAGTAATGCTCTTGCACTCTCCGGATGTTCCACCGGTATCACTTCATATCCTAATTTACGCAAGAGGTTCACCGCTTTGATCCCTACATAGGTATCGTTGTAATTGGTGAATTCATCTACGAAGAGATATACTTTTCGGCTTTCCACACCTTTTTGCGGATTCTCACGCAGCCACTTCCGCAGTGTTTTCTTTTCCAGTGTAGGCATGGAACGGTCAGGCGCAAAGCCGCAGATCTTTTTGATCAGCCGGGAAGTGAAGCGTGTTTTAACAAGCCAGTTGTAAATGCCGGGTGCAATAGCCGCCAGGCTGGTCATCATGCGGAAGTTACCGATCAGCCAGGTGCGCATGGGTACGCCATTGGCATCGAGGTAGTGCTGCAGGAATTCCATTTTCAGTTTAGCCACATCCACGTTGGAAGGGCATTCTGATTTGCAGCCTTTACAGGCAAGGCAGAGGTCCAGTACTTCGTAGATCTCTTTATGATCGAACTTATTTTCTTTGGTGGAATGCGTGAGGAATTCACGGAGGATATTGGCCCGCGCGCGGGTAGTATCCTTTTCGTTGCGGGTGGCCATGTAACTGGGGCACATAGTGCCGCCGCTCAGTTCTGTTTTACGGCAGTCCCCGGAACCATTACATTGCTCTGCGTGCTGGAGGATGGTCTGCTCCGGGAAGTGGAACACGGTTTTCAGGTCCGGCGCTTTCTTTCCCGGCTCGTAACGCAGGAAGCTGTTCATGGAAGGCGTATCTACGATCTTGTGCGGATTGAAGATGTTTTCCGGGTCCCAGGTGTATTTAACTTCTCTTAATAACTGGTAGTTCTTTGGACCGATCATCTGCTGGATGAACTCACCGCGCAGTCGGCCGTCTCCATGTTCACCACTGAGAGAGCCGTTGTATTTCTTTACAAGGATGGCAATTTCTTCAGCGATGGTCCTGAATAACTGGTTACCTTCTACGGTTTTCAGGTTGATGATGGGGCGGAGGTGGATCTCCCCGCTGCCTGCGTGTGCATAATGCACAGCATACAGGCTGTGTTTCTTCAGCACTTCGTTGAAGTCCGCGATAAAATCGGGCAGGTCTTCCACGGCAACTGCGGTGTCTTCGATCACGGGTACGGCCTTTTCATCACCGGGTAGGTTGCTGAGCAATCCTAATCCTGCTTTACGCAGCGTCCAGATCTTTTTGGTATCGTCTCCAAACAGCAGGGGGAAGTGGTAACCTAAACCGGCGGCTTCCATTTCTGCTTTCATCTGGTTGGCAATAGCCGTTATCTCTTCGCGGGTATCCCTGCAGAACTCCACCACCAGGATGGCACCGGGATCGCCCAATACAAAGAAGCGGTTTTTGCTTTGCTCGATATTATCTTTTGTGCATTCCAGTATATAATGATCTATCAACTCGCTGGCGCTGGGTTTATAGCGCATGGCAATGATGTTGGCGCGAAGGGAATCGTTGATGGTGGGAAAGTGTACACACATCAGGCCGGTTTCCTTTGGCGGCAGCGGTGATATATTGAGCTTGATCTCCGTGAGAAAGGCAAGGGTACCTTCTGAACCGGCTATCAGTTTACAGAAATTGAAGTCTTCTTTACCTGCAGTGAAAGGTGCGCTTTCCAGCAGCATATCTACAGCATAACCTGTATTACGGCGGAGGATGGAAGGTTTGGGGAATTGCCTGCGGATCTCACTTTGATTATCCGCATTGCCCAATATCTTCCTGATCTGGCGGTATACACTGGTTTCCAGGCTATCGTCCGTAGCTTCACATTTTGCATGGAACTCATCAGGCGAAAGAGCAGAGAACGTGGCTTCAGACCCATCGCTGAGGATGGCGTTTACTGACAGGAGGTGTTCCCGGGTACTGCCGTATACAACGGAGTTGGAGCCGCAGGAGTTGTTACCCACCATGCCGCCGATCATAGCGCGGTTGGCGGTGGATGTTTCCGGGCCGAAATAAAAGCCGTAAGGTTTCAGGAAGTAATTGAGCTCGTCGCGGATCACGCCGGGTTGTACCCGTACCCAATGTTCTTCAGTATTTATCTCCAGGATGGAAGTGAATTTCCTCGAAACGTCCACAATGATGCCGTTCCCTACTACCTGCCCCGCCAGGGAAGTGCCTGCGGTCCTCGGGATCAGGGAGGTTTTGTTCTCCCGGGCAAACCGGATCAGTGTCTTAATATCGTCTGTGTTCTCCGGAATGGCTACGGCCAAAGGCATTTCACGGTAGGCTGAAGCGTCTGTGGCGTAAAGGGTCCGCATTGTATCATCCAGGTACAGCTCTCCCCGTAATTCCCGGCTGAGTTGTACCAGCTTTTCACGCTTGATCATAATGGTGCGAAATTAACATTTAAACGCGTGACTTAAAAGAGGGTATTATCGCGGTGAATGTGAGGTTTGATAAGTTTAAGGCCGGAAGCCGCTTCCAGCTTGCTTGCCAGGTAAATGCTCATTTCCGGAACCGCCACATCGTCATGCATATGCAGGAAGAAATATATTTCTTCCAGTCCGTTCTCCAGCCAATAATGCAGGCGGTTCACCCAATCGTCTGCCCGTACATAATCTGTTGGATGCAGGCCATTGCCTACATACCGGATAAAGGCTTTGGGAAGAGGCAGGTGCATGTGTGCACAATCCCGCCGCCCGGCAGCATCTGTTATGACAAGCCCGATGCCCAGTTGCCGGAGCGTAGTGTACAGCTCCTGTGGCTGAATGAACCATTCCGGGTGACGCAGTTCCAGGAAAAAGGTAAGGTCTGTGGGAAGGGAGGCCAGGTAATTATACAACTGATCTTTGCGGGCAGGGGAAAACTGTTCGCCCACCTGTAAAAAGATAGGGCCCAGGTGTTCCTCAAAAGCCATCACACCTTCCAGGAAAGCGGTGGTGGGCTCTTTGGCATTCACCAGGTTGCTGTAGTGACTGATGCTCTGAGGCACCTTTGGGCAGAAACGAAAATCCCGGCCCTTTACTTTCTCTGCCCATTTACGGATAGTTTCCGGCGGATAGATCTTGTAATGCGTGGCATTCAGCTCAACGCAGTTATAATGTCTGGCATATTGCTCCAGGAAATCCTTTTCTTTGGTGCCCTTTGGAAATACGCTGCCCACCCAGTCTTTTCGGTTCCAGCTGGTGGCACCGAGATAAAAGGAAGGCTTCGGTGCCGGCCTGCCGGGCAGTACGCCCTGGTTGAAAACCGGTTCCGCAGGGAGTTTGAAGTCGATGTCGTTTAACAGGTCAAGGTCTGTACGTCCGAATTGCATGCTGTTAAAATATTAATTTTTAATCAACTGACAAGGTGTGGACAACCATAGCATTTCATCTTTGTTTATCAATATTTTAGCAAGCCCTTTGTTTTCTGGCTTTTCCGGTTTAATTTATAAACGAATACAAAAAGCATGGAGATCTTACACGTTAGCGCGGAGTGTTATCCGGTGGCAAAAGTAGGTGGTTTGGGCGATGTAGTGGGCGCCCTGCCCAAATATCAGCAGGAGGCAGGAACAATTGCCAAAGTAGTGATGCCCGCATATCACACAAAATTCCGGGAATCGCATACCTATGAACTGGTTCACCAGGGCGGTTTATGGGTGGGGCATGCATGGTTCCATTTCAATGTATGGAAAGAAGACTCCAATGAATTGGGCTTTGATCTTTACCAGGTGGATATCCCGGGTTTACTGGATACCCCCGGCGTATATGGATACATGAACGACACAGAGCGTTTCCTCGGATTCCAGGTGGCAGTGCTGGACTGGCTGAATGAATGGCAGCACCAGCCGGATGTGATCCATTGCCACGATCATCATACCGGCCTGATCCCTTTCCTCGTCCGCTTCGGTTACAAATACAGCCGGCTGCAGGATATTGCCACGGTGCTCACCATTCACAATGCACAGTACCAGGGCCAGTTTGGATGGGATAAGTTATACCTGATCCCTTCCTTTGACCTGTGGAAGAGTGGTATGCTGGATTGGGGAGGCAGTATCAACCCACTGGCGGCTGCCATCAAATGCGCATGGCGCATCAACACGGTGTCGCCCAGTTACATGGAGGAACTTTTCACCAGTGCAAATGGCCTGGAAGCGCTGCTGAATGCAGAAAGGGGGAAAGCCACCGGCATCCTCAACGGCATTGACGACAAAGTCTGGAACCCTGGCAAAGACGGCATGATTGCAGCAAAGTATACCATGAGCAGCCAGCTGAAAGGAAAGAAGGCCAATAAACAGCATCTCTGCGAAACTTTCAGGCTGGACCCTGAATTGCCGTTGTTTGTGTTCATCGGCAGGCTGGTAGGCGATAAAGGAGCAGACCTGCTGCCGGAGATCATCGGGCGTTCCTTGTTTGAAAACCCGGGTGCGCTGAATTTCCTTATATTAGGGAGCGGAGATGCACATACGGAATGGATGTTGCAGCAAACAAGGCAGTATGCAGGAGAGCACTTTAATGTTTATATTGGTTATAACGAGGCCCTTTCCCATCAACTATATGCCGGGGCCGACTTTTTGCTGATGCCTTCCCGCGTGGAACCCTGCGGCCTGAACCAGATGTATGCCATGCGTTACGGTACAGTGCCCATTGTACGTACAACAGGCGGCCTGAAAGATACCGTTACCGACTTTGGTGATGAGGGCGGGTTTGGGATCCGTTTTTATCATGCCAGCGTTGGGGATGTGTGTCATGCCATCGGCAGGGCGTTGGAATTATTCCACACCAAAACCAAATTTTCAAAGATCAGGAAAACGATCATGCAGCTGGATCATTCCTGGGATAAAGCAGCGCAGCAATATTTAGATCTATACACCAGCCTAAAATAAAAATAACGTTATGTCTAACGCAGTGATCTCAATCATCCTTGGGGGAGGAGCCGGTACGCGGCTGTACCCGCTGACCCGTAGCCGCTCCAAACCTGCCGTACCGGTTGCAGGCAAGTACCGCCTCGTGGATATCCCCATTTCCAATTGCCTTAATGCCGATCTGCATCGCATATTTGTACTGACGCAGTTCAACTCTGCTTCGCTCAATAAGCATATCAAGAACACGTATCACTTTTCTCATTTCAGCAAAGCCTTTGTGGATATACTGGCTGCAGAACAGACGCCCGATAACCCCACGTGGTTCCAGGGTACGGCGGATGCAGTGCGCCAGACCCTGCGGCACCTGGAGAACTTTGAGTTTGAATATGCGCTGATTCTTTCCGGGGACCAGTTGTACCAGATGGACTTCCGCGAAATGATCCAGCATCATATAGAAAAGGGGGCAGACATTTCCATTGCCACCATCCCGGTGAATGCAAAGGATGCTACAGATTTTGGGATCCTCAAAACAAATGAGGAAAGCTTTATCACTTCTTTTATAGAGAAGCCGAAGAAAGACCTGCTGCCGGACTGGACTTCCGAAGTTAGCCCCGATATGCAGCGGGAGGGAAGGAATTACCTGGCTTCCATGGGTATTTACATCTTCAATAAACAATTACTGTTCGACCTGCTGAGCGGCTCGCCGGAAGCAACGGACTTTGGTAAGGAGATCATCCCTAATTCCATCGACCAGCACAAGGTGCTCAGTTTTCAATATGAAGGGTACTGGACGGATATCGGGAACATCTCATCTTTCTTTGAAGCCAACCTGGGCCTTACAGACGATATTCCGCAGTTCAACCTGTTCGATAACCACCAGACCATCTTTTCCCGTGCCCGCATGCTGCCGCCGGCAAAGATCTCCGGCACCACCCTGGAAAAAACCGTGATCGCGGATGGCTGCATCATTAACGCCAGCCGTTTGGAACGCTGCGTAGTGGGCATCCGTACCCGCATCGGTAAAGGTACTACCATCAGCAACAGTTACCTGATGGGGAACGATACCTACCAGACCCTGGACGAGATCAACAACGCCCGGAGTCATGGCAGGCCTCCCATTGGTATCGGAGACCGCTGTTATATTAATAATACCATTATCGATAAGAATGCCTGTATAGGCAATGATGTAAGGATTAATGGCGGTAAACATATGGAAGACGGGGATTTTGAAAAATATACCGTGAAAGATGGCATTGTAGTTGTGAAGAAAGGAGCAATACTCCCCGATGGCTTTCAATGCCTTGCATAGACATGGTTGACGGGAGGTTTATTATTGATTAAATCAGGTATATGCGATTATCTATTGAAAGACAGGCAACAAAGATCACCCCGGACCTTAAACGTGTGGTAGCACGTTTTTTCTTTAACGGGGATGCGAGAGCCAAAGGAATAATACTGAAAGTGCTGGAAATGTCTGAAGTAGAAGTGGATATCACCATTACGCCTATACTAAGGGATTTCTCCAAACGTCACCGTAACATCACCCGTATCTTTGAACGCCATGCAGAAAAGCTGCGCAATCTGTTCGTGGCCATGAACATTGATTACAGCGGGGTAGAGTACAAAAGGAAACTCCTGATCGGTTCTTTTTTCACCAACGAATTTTCTATTGAATCTGCGGCTTTCTTTAATCCTTCCATTGTGGAGGATGTGGACCAGAGCGGATTGGAAGATGGGGAAAAGAGAGTGATCATGAGCTTCCGCGCAGTAGGGGAAGGCCACGTTTCTTCCATCGTTTTCCGCCGTGGCCTGATAGGGAAGGACAATGAAGTAAGTTTTGTACCGGCCGGTAATTATGTGGATGAACCGGAGATCATCCGTAATGCTGTTTACCATAAAGAGACCTTCTTTCAGAATGCCGTTTCCATTAAGTTGCCGGACTCCGTGATGAACGAGGTCAAAGGCATGCTGCCGGATACATTTGAATATGTAGCCCTGAAACAGGCAATAAGGGAAATGCAGCAGCGGTACCAGGTGGACCATCTGCTGAAAAGGAACCTGGAGCGCCTCTTATGGCTGGGAGATTCCTATTACGACATTAACTTTTCGCTGGATACAGATATTTCAGACAGGGTGATCTTCCCTTATTCCGAAGCAGAAAGCAGGGGGATAGAAGATGCGCGGTTTGTGAAATACACCGGCGATACAAGCGGTGTTACCTATTATGCTACGTATACTGCATTTGATGGTATCACCATTCAGCCCAAACTCCTGCAAACGCGGGATTTCTACAGTTTCAAGATCATGCCGCTGTATGGAGAGGGTGCCCAGAATAAGAACCTGGCGTTGTTCCCGCGGAAGATCAATGGCAAATACGCCATGTTGTCCCGCATAGACGGGATCAACAATTACATCATGTATTCCGATAAGATCAATGTATGGGAGAACCCGCAGATCCTGCAAACACCCAAGTATCCCTGGGAGTTTGTGCAGATAGGGAATTGCGGTTCCCCGATAGAAACACCCGAAGGCTGGCTGCTGCTCACCCATGGCGTGGGACCTATGCGTACCTATTGCCTGGGCCTGACGTTGCTGGACCTGGAAGATCCCACTGTTGAGCTGGGGCGGCTGAAAGAACCCCTGATCATTCCCAATAAGGATGAAAGGGAAGGATATGTGCCTAATGTGCTGTACTCCTGTGGTTCACTGATCCATAATGATGAGCTGATCATCCCTTATGGCCTGTCCGACTACGCTTCTTCCTTTGCAACGGTGAAACTGGATAAACTATTAGAGAAGATCAAAGAAGGTTAAGTGATTCGTAGATACGCACATAATCTTTCACCATCTTTTGCATACTGAATTGTTCTATTGCCCACATTCTGCACGCTGCCCGGCTTATTTCGGGCAGCGTGTTTATTTTTTCGGCCGCTTCATGGAGATCGTTCACCAGGTAACCGGTTTCTCCGTTGATGATCAGTTCCGGCATAGACCCCCTTCGGTAAGCGATCACGGGTGTTCCGCACATCATGGCTTCCGCCACGCTTAAACCAAAAGGTTCTTCAAAATAGATAGGGTGTAATAATGCTTTTGCTTTTCCCAGTAAGGTATTCCGTTCCTTCGGGCCAGCAGGGCCGATGTACCGGATCTGTTCACCATCCACATATGGTTTTATCTTCTCATTGTAATACCCTTCATCCTGTATGATACCGGCAATGATCAAACGATGCCCTGTTTTCTTAGCCAGCGTAATGGCATCATGCGCACCTTTATGCGGATGCAGCCTGCCAAAGAACAGAAGGTAATCTTCCGGTGTTTCGCAATAATCAAAACCTGCCGGATCGATGCCGTTGTAAACGGTGCCGGCATAATCCAACTCCGGATGCCGGTCGGAATTACTGATGGACACGTAGTGATTGATATCGTTGTACCGCTTGTACACCGGGATGATCTTCTCAGACGAAAACCCATGAATGGTAGTGACCATGGGGGTATTGATCAGCCGGGAATAAGTGAGGGGTAGAAAATCAAAGTGATTGTGAATGATGGCATAATCAGCGGCCTGTTCCATCAGGTAACTGATATGCATACACTCCATTACTTTAGCGTCCCGGGTTTTGTCTTCTTCATACCCTGTTGCGCAAATGGCCTTCAATGTACCGGCGGTGTGCGAATTGCCCGTGGCAAAAAGTGTTACATCCCAACCATGCTGTACCAGCCCCTCCGCTACATTTGAGGCCATCTGCTCCCAGGGCCCGTAGTGTTCCGGCGGTGTACGCCAGGCTACGGGCGAGAGTATTGCAATCTTCATATCTGCTTACTGTCTAAATGATCTTGCTCACAATGCCTCCTGAAATAACGGCCGTTTTGAGGATCTTTTCCGGTTTGGGCACAGCAGCGCAGGCGTTCAATACACTAAGATGTGAAATGAAGTAGGCCAATGTGCTTTCAGCGCCCTGGTTACGGTTGAGCCCTCTTGTTTCCAGCCCGTCGCAGCAGCCATGTGTTTCCTGATCATATAAAGAGAGGCGTAATGCATTGTCTCCCAGGAACCAGTTATAGCAGGTATACATGCGTTGCAGGTATACTTTGTTACCGGTAATGGTATGTGCCTGCTGATACAGTAACACCATGGCCATTGTTTCAATGGCCTGCTGGTCGAATAAAGGACAGTCACCGCCTTCGCAATGCCAGCCTTCGTTGCCTACAGGTGTAAAGTAACCCTGGCTCATGGTGAGGTTTTCCAGGAAGGAGAGGCTTTGCAACCCGATCTCTTTCCAGCTTTCATTACCAGTGATCTCTGCCGCATGCAGTAATGCCAGCGGCAGGATGCCGTTATCGTAGGTCATATCTTTTTCAAACCATTGCCATGCATCGTTGCTGTTCCTTTCCCATCCATCCGTTAAAGGTTCAATGAGCGTTCGCAATGCCACGAACAACCGCTCATCAGAAGGATGATAGTGAAGGTAATGGCAAACACCGATGGCTGCATTGGCGCGTCCGCGGAGGTGCTGCAGGTCTTTAAAGTGAGGAATGGCGGCATGGAACATCTCCTGCGCAAATTCCCGGTAAGAATTATTAGGTGCATGACGGATCAGGTAACCCAGGGCCCAGATAGTACGGCCAAAGGAATCTTCGGAGCCTACTTCATCCAGGTACTGCCGGTTAAAGCTGAGGAAGTTCCTGAAGTTGCCATCCGGCAATTGCATGTAATGCAGGAAGCTGAGATAGATGGGCAAGAGGTCCAGGATCTCCTTGGATGGGCGGTGCGGTACTACCATGAGCGTCATCATCAGCGCACGCGCATTATCATCTACACAATACCCTTCTTTCAGGTTAGGTATGCCGAACTTTGCGTGTTGTATGATGCCCGTATCGTCTGTTAAACGGCGGATATGACTAAGGTTCAGATGCGGCAGCATGGATGGCTCCGGCAGATTACGTGTAAGCATTGGCGTTGGAGGAGGGTTCTGCAGCCTTCTGCGGGCTACCTGGCGGTAACGGGCACCCATCCTGCTCCATTGCAATTCCTTTCCGAAGTTCAGCGAACGTTCCCGCAGGCCTTCCAGCATAGCGGGGTCGTCCAGTAATTCTGTAATGATATTGCTCAGCTCTTCGTGTTGTGCAAAACCAAAGAGGCGGCCACGGCCTTCTGCCAGTAATTCTTTTGCATACCAGTAAGGTGTGGATATCACAGCAGCTCCTGCACCCATGGCATACGTTAATGTGCCGCTGGTGATCTGCGCTTCGTTCAGGTAAGGTGTGATATAGATACTGCTGTGCATCAGGTAAGCGAACAGGTCGTTTTCCGTGAGGAACTTATCAATGAACATTACATGATCTTCCACTCCCAGTTCTGTGATCAGGTTCCGCAGGTAGTCCCGGTATTCTTCTCCTGCATGGCGCAGCACGCCGGGATGGGTTTTGCCTGCCACCACATATAATACGTCCGGGTGTTTGCTGATGATGGCGGGGAGTGCCTGTATAACGGTTTCTATTCCTTTATTCCTGCTCAGCAGCCCGAAGGTGAAGAGAACTTTGCGTTCACGTAATACCTTCGGAATTATGGCAGCATCAATGCTCAGCTTTTCAAAATCCGGTACACCATGCGGTATCATCAGTATTTTATCCTGCTCTATGTCGTAGAGGTTCACGAGGAAATTGATAGCAAGGTTACTCATTACGATCACCTTCGCCGCATGTTGGGCAATTTCTTTCACCACCATCCGCTGCATAAAAGAGGATTCTTTCAGCACAGTATGGAAGGTAACCAGGTAAGGTACTTTCAAACGGTGAAGGAACGGTAAGAGATACACGCCAGACTCTCCACCGAAAATACCAAACTCGTGCTGTACCATTACGAAGTCCACCCCGCTTTCATTCACATGGTCCGCCGCGTTGAGGTAATCCTGCATATGATGCTGGCGGATAGTGAAGGTAACTTCAGGTGGGTATTCGTACGTTTGCCCTTCGTCGTTCATCGCAATCACAGATACTTCCGGAGCTGTTGGATCCTGTTCATTAGAGATCGCACGAATGAGATGCTCTGTGAACGTTGCTATTCCGCATTCCCGCGGAAAATACGAGGCTATATAGGCTATCTTCATATTGAGATAATATTATTTACATTTTAATTGAAGGGTACAGGGCAGGAAAGCTCAGTGCTTTGCAGGACATAGATCATTTTACAAATTCGCTGCCAGATTTACCAGCTATCCGTTATAGTAACCTCAACAACAAATTCTAAAAGGGGCTGCTTCAAATTCCCTAAATTCGTGCATCCAAATTTCGAAGAGTGATCAATCATATACAACCGGTAATGTGCCACCATTACCTGCCATTTACGGAAACGGGGTTCTGTAGTCCGATCATAGCGGATTTTTTGACAGGCCGTACACCCCTGCGCTCTTTTTATGAGTATATCCAGGTAAATCCTGATTTCGATAAAGCCATGCATGTCAAATCAACGCAGCCACTGCGCAGGGACTTACTGGCGGAAGCCTTATATAAACAATACCAGGGGATAGAAATCAGGGAAGAAGTAAGGGCTAATATAGGCCTGTTGCAGGCCACCAATACTTTTACAGTCTGCACGGCTCATCAGCCGAATATATTTACAGGGTATCTCTATTTCGTCTACAAGATACTACAAACAATCAAGCTTTCCCGGGACCTGGCGGTAAAATACCCTAAGAACCATTTTGTTCCGGTGTATTACATGGGCAGCGAGGATGCAGATCTGGACGAACTGGGTTCCATACAGCTGAATGGTAAAACCCTTACCTGGGACACGGATCAGAAGGGCGCGGTAGGCCGGATGAACACTACCGGGCTGGATGAAATGATCAAAAAAGTGGCAGATGCAGTGGGTTTTGAGCCGCATGGGCCTGCTTTGGTGGAAATGCTGGAAAGGGCTTACCTGGGGCATAAAACCATCCAGGAGGCTACCCTGAGCCTTGTAAACGACCTTTTCGGATGTTACGGGCTTGTTGTGCTGATACCTGACAATCCGGCATTCAAGCAACAGCTGATCCCGGTAATGGAGGACGAATTATGGCAGCAGCGTTCCGCTTCCATCGTGGGCAAAACCATCGAAAAATTAGCAGAACATTATAAAGTTCAGGCAACCCCAAGGGAAATAAATCTTTTTTATCTCATTGAGGATAAACGTGAAAGGATTGTTAAAGATGGGGAATTGTGGAAGATACTACACACATCGTTGTCGTTTTCCGGGGAGCAGTTGAAAGAGGAATTATACACCCATCCTGAACGGTTTAGTCCGAATGTGATCCTTCGGGGCATCCTGCAGGAAACCATCCTGCCGAACATTGCTTTTATTGGCGGTGGAGGAGAAGTGGCGTACTGGCTGGAGCTAAAAGAACTCTTCCAGCATTATAAGGTGCCTTATCCTGTTATCCTGCTGCGCAACTCTTTCCTTTGGATCAAAAAGGACCTGCATGACCGCCAGCGGAAACTGGGTATCAGCACGGATGCGTTGTTTGAGGATACAGAGCTGCTGGTGAACCGTTTTGTGCATGAACATACAAATGCTGCCCTGGTGTTGCGGGAAGAATATGCGGCCGTAGAGAAGTTGTTCAATGAACTGGAAGAGAAAGCAAAAACCATTGATGTTACTTTGATCGCTACCGTGAATGGAGAGCGCACCCGTGCTTTGAAATCCATTGGTAAGCTGGAGCATAAATTCCTGAGAGCAGAGAAGAAGAAGTTTGCCTGGCAGACGGAACAGATCCGTGCTTTGAAAGAGCGGTTGTTCCCCGGGAATTCTTTGCAGGAGAGGAAGGAGAACTTTATGCCTTACTATGCGCAATATGGGCCGGCCTGGTTTGATATGATGCTGAAGGCGGTGAAGCCGGTTACGGACCAGTTTGGGGTGATTTCGGAGGAATGAATGTTTTAAAAAACACCCTTTATTGCAGCCTTAAGGTTTGCCGCGCAGCAGAGGGCGGTGTGTTTATAGTATAGATAGAATATTTCTTCTTCATTAAAAACACCCTCTATTGCAGAGGTAATGTGTTTTTAGATAGAAAAGATTCCCTCTTCATTAAAAAAAATAAAAACCGCCCTTTTATGCGCGGCCCAACCTCAGCCTTCTACTATCACCGCACCATGTACCGCCGCCTTCTTCATATCCTTTAGCACCGTGAACAATGCCTGGAACTGGTCCCGTACATGTTTTATTTCCAGCATTTCTTCCCTTTCAACAGTATGCCCCTGACCATCATTGATCTGTTGCTGTCTCAGGCGTAACAATTCCTCCAGCCTTTCTTCGAGGCGGTGGAATGCCGCCGGGGTTTCCGGGTCCGGTATAATAGCTCCTACAGATACATACTGCTCTATATGGTCCATAATGGTGAGCAGGAA